>CAZIDG010000006.1:0-9295 GCA_964538065.1 uncultured Verrucomicrobiota bacterium | reverse complement strand
CCACTCGATATATCCCCCAGGGTGATGAATACCAGAGGTAGCCAAGGTTGTCATCGGTCACCCAAAAAACATGGTGGCGACTCTCCATGGCGTGATCGGGCCAGATGCGCCATCCGTCACGCATGCGAGTGACCAGGCCCCTGGCCGTTCCAAGCCACACCTGCCCATCCTTGTCGAAATAAATGCTGTAAACCAGTCCTGTCGGAAACCCCTCATTGATGCTGTATCGGTTGGTCCGATTTGAACTCATGGCAAAGACGCCATCCCCCGTGCCAACCCAAAGCGTTTTCCTTTTATCGACAACCAACGCACGAACGTTGGTAATATTGGTTCGCCAGGGCAAATCATGATATTCGAAATCATGTCCGTTGAAACGGTGGAGACCCTTCGCAGTGCCAGCCCATAACACACCCTTGTCATCTTCGCAAAGCGCGAAAATATTGACATCAATCAGCCCGTTGGTGATCCCAAACTGATCACATCGATCTCCCTGAAGCCGGTAGAGCCCCGCCTTCCTTGTCCCCACCCATAAATCCCCTCCCTTGTTCCGCAAGACCGCCGTCATATCGATCAAGGACCAATGATCGTTATGAGTGACATATCGACCCTGTTGGAGGGAGGCCAATCCACCCCGCATGGCCCCCAGCCATATGTCCCCAGGCTTCTCCTCATACACGGCAATCACCTCCTCATAGGTGAGCCCGTCCCGGGAGGAGTACGTGTCAAAACTTGTACCCTGGAGGCATACCAGGCCATCGCTGGTGGCCAGCCAGAGATTACCTTCATGATCATCAAGGAAACCGCGAATGGAGACATTGTCCAAAGCCGATGGGGATTTTTCCTTCAACACCGTGTGATCGACCAGACGGTTCAGGCCAGTCGCAGTCCCCACCCAAAGCACCTTTTGACGATCCAGGTATAACGCGTAGATTCGGGCATCACAAAGATTCTGCGAGGTCCCATAGTAGGCCAGTTCCCCCTCACTGCCGCGATGGACCAAGCCTGCATTACCTCCCAGCCACATGCCGTCATCGCCATCACTGCAAATGGCATACATCGGAGAGGTAGGCACACCCTCAACACTTGGCACCGGACCATCCAAGGATGTGAGCGGCCCATAGAGTCCGCGGTAGGTCGCAAACCACATTCCACCGGCCTTGTCCTCAAGGAAGCCGAAGATTTCGAGGTTTTCGGGAAACTGCCCCTTATTCAAGGGGATCATGGTGTTTCCATCCCAAACACTTACGCCGGTTGAGGCCCCGATCCAAATCCGCCCCCTTCGATCCTCATATAAGCCGCGAATTTTCCCGCCAGGCACCCCATTCTGTTGGGCTAAACGGTCGAACATTCCCGCGTAATATCTCAACACCCCGCTGGTCTCAGTACCAATCCAAAGAACACCCTGGCGATCCTCCAGAAAACAGGATGGCACGGGATGTAATTCCTGCATCTCATCGGTGATGGAAAGAAAGGGGAGGAAGGTATCGCCATTGAAGCGCGCCAAACCGCTTTCAGTAGCCACCCAAAGATAGGAATCGCGGGTTTGGCAAACCGCGCGCATGCTATTATGCAAAAGGCCGTGCGAGGTATCCCAGCGGCGAACATTGTGCCGCATCAAGGGGCGGCCTGCATCCAGTCCGTATGCCCCCTGTGTTCCACACCACCAGGCAATAATGCCCAACAAAACACAAGACCATACCCTGCTGGTAACTTGCTTCACCATTTGATCCAATGCTTAGCACCCCATCCAAAACGAAAACACAGAACACCCCGCCAATGGTCTTCGTAAAACCACACTGTTCTGCTGTACGAGATATAACTATCTTCCAGCGCCCCTGGTTTACAAGCGCGATTTATTGATAATCAGCCTTAAAGCAGCAAGGCGGCCCACTGGCCGCCTTGCTTCAAACGGATGAACTGTCCATCACGTCAGTCTAATACCAGACCGGCGCCTTGAACTCGTATTCGCCAGATTCCACGGAATACACGCAGCAACCATCGCTCAACTCAAGGTATTTAACCCCCGTTGAATTGTCAGCTGGCCCTGAGCCTTCCATGACCTTCCGACGTTCCGTGGTCGGTATATAAACCCGGGCCGTGGTGTTGGCCGGAATCTTAATCTTGAGGGTCATCATGCCCTCGGCGAGCTTCCAATCACTCACAATACGGCCGTGAATGGAGCGGTAGTCAGCATTGGCGGAGGTGATACCACCACCCGGCTGCGGACGAATGACAATGTGCTTGAAGGCCGGTTGAGCCGGATCCAAACCAATACCCGCCACGTTTTCATACATCCAGCCACCCACCGACCCAAAGGAGTAGTGGTTGAAGGAATTCATGCCAGGATCCTGGAAACCTCGTTCCTTGGTCCAGCCATCCCAGCGTTCCCAGATGGTGGTTGCACCCTGGAGCACGGAATAGAGCCAGGAAGGGAAGGTTTGATTGTTCAACAAACGGTAAGCCACTCCCAGGTAACCATTTTCAGACAAAACCGGCATGAGATGCCCGACGCCCACAAAACCGGTCGAGAGATGGCCTTCCTTGGAGGCGATGTCGTCCACCAAGTATTTGGCTGCCACGGTCCGTTTTTCGGCTGGCAGGAGATCGAACTGAAGGGCCAGCACGTAGCATGTCTGGGTATTGCCCTTGATGCGGCCATCCTCGGCGACATAGGCCTTATTAAAGGCGGCCTTGATCTGCTGGAAGAGGTCCTCATATTTGCGAGCGTCGTCGGTCTTGCCCAGCACCCGGGCGTAGTTGGCCATCAAACGCGTGCTCAGGGCGAAATACGCAGTGCCCAGCACATCCTTGGGCGTTTCGGCCTTGATCGACAGCCAGTCACCATACCCGGCATCAGGCCGCAAAAGATCCTTGCTGTTGGCCTTGAGATAATCGACCCATTTTGCCCCCGCGGCATAATGGGCAGCGAGGATGCTCTTGTCGCCGTATGCCAGATAGATTGTCCAGGGAACAATCACACCCGCATCACCCCAGGCGGCCGTTCCAGAACCACAGGCCACAAAAGGAGAAACATCCGTGAAGGAACCATCCGGACGCTGGGCATCTTCCACATCGATCATCCATTTGGTGAAGAAACGGGATACATCCATGTTGAACGTAGCCGTTTTCACAAAAATCTGGGCATCGCCCATCCATCCCAGACGTTCATCGCGCTGCGGACAATCTGTGGGTACACTCAGGAAATTACCCCTCTGCCCCCAGACAATGTTGTGCTGAAGCTTGTTCAGGAGCGGGCTCGAACAGGCAAATACACCACTGGGGGTCGTGTCACTATGAACAACCACGCCCGTTACGGCATCCAGCGTCGGCACTCCCGGGAAATCGGTCAATTCCACATAGCGGAAGCCGTGGAAGGTGAAAGTGGGTTCAAAGACCTCTTCTTCACCACCCTTGAGTGTGTAATAGTCGGTGGCCTTGGCACCCCGCAAATTGGTGGTATAAACCGTGCCGTCGGGATTAAGCATCTCGGCAAAGCGCAATGTCACCTTGGTGCCGCGCATCCCTTTCACCTTCAGGCGCGCCCAACCCACCATGTTCTGTCCCAGATCGAAAATGAAGTGACCCACCTTGGGTTCGGTCATTTTAATGGGTTTCAACTCCTGAGTGGCTCGCACCGGCTCATCACAAGGAGCAACAAGATGCGGCTTGACTGAACCCACCACCGCCGAGGCCCATGCAGAATCGGCAAATCCGGCAGTATCCCAACCGGGTATTTCCTTGCGGGCATCATAGGTCTCCCCCATGAGCATATCCGACTGCTCGATGGGACCCGCAGCAGCCTTCCAGGACGCATCGGTGACAATGGTTGTCACACTGCCATCATTATGAACGACTTCGATTTGCGCAAAAGCCCAGGGCTGGGTTCCATACACCTTGCCCTTGGTGAGTCCCACATTACCGCAATACCACCCATCGCCTAAAACGATGCCAAAGGCATTGACGCCCACCCGCAGGTATGGGGTGATGTCGTAGGTCTGATATTGCACGCGCTTGTTATAGTCGGTCCATCCTGGGGTAAACACATCGTTACCAATGCGCTCGCCATTGATGCGGAATTGGTACAAACCCAGGGCGCTGGCATACAAACGCGCCTGTTTGATTGGTTTCCAAAGGCTGGCGGATTTACGCAGGTAGGGGGTGGAAGTCGTGAACCCAATCCATTGGCCCTTAAAGTCGGCAGGATCCAGAAGTCCCATTTCCCAGGAAGCAGGTTCGCTATAGGCAGTTGGGAGGTTGTCGCGGTCCCAAATGCGCACCTTCCAGAAGCACTGCTGGCGCGAGACCAGGGGACGCCCCTGGTATTGGATCTGGATCGATTGGTCGGAGACGACCTTGCCACTGTCCCACAAATCCGCCCGGTTGGCATCCAGACTCGCCCGGCTGCTGGCCACGAGAATTTGATACGCGGTTTGAAGCTGGCCACGTCCCTCCGCCTGCATGATCCAGTTCAAGCGGGGAGCGGTCAGATCGATGCCCAAGGGTTGCCGGGCATACTCACACCGCAACTGATCGACCCTGGCAGAGCTGACCTTGGATGCCGGCTTGGCGGCCGCAAGGCCCAATCCCGCAGAAAGCAGGAGGGCCAGTAAAACACACCCGGCACGCCACCCCAAAGTGGCGCGGTGCGCGGCCAAACCGGGACCCCGCGATACCAATGACTTCAAAACCAAAAAAGGAGCTTGGTGTTTCATATCGTTCATGAACTGCGATAACACTTACTTTCCAGGTAACAGGCCAAGGTTAGGAGGATTCCAGCACCAGTGCAATTCCGAATATTGAGGCACAGGAGCCGATGGGGCAAAAAAAAGCGCCCGGAACAATTCCCGGGCGCCAGATACAAAACGAGCCTGGTCTATTTGTTTTCCTTCAGACGGGGATCATCCTTCTTGATAACCTCAATCTGGGCGCCTTTCTTCATTTCATCTGAAGAGGGAACTTTAATGATGTCGCTGGTCACAGGCTGGTTGGTGGCCACCACCGGGGGCTTAATGCTCAGCAACTCCACTTCAAACTGGAGCGTCGCATTAGGGGCGATCTTCATGCCCGAGCCCATTTCACCATATGCCAGGTTGGCAGGAATAAAGAGTTCCCACTTCGAACCCGTCTTCATCAACTGGAGCGCCTCCGTCCACCCCTTGATGACGCGGTTCACGGGGAAGGTGGCAGGCTGATTCCGGGAGTAAGAACTGTCAAATTCGGTGCCATCAAGGAGCTTGCCGCGATAATTCACAGTCACGGTATCATTGCTCTTGGGGATTTCACCGGTGCCTTCGGTGACAATCTTGTACTGCAAACCACTGGGCAGGGTGACAACTCCAGCATTGGTCTTGTTCTGAGCCAGGAAGGCTTCGCCCTCAGCCTTGTTTTTCTCTCCCTGGACCTTCCGTTTTTCCTCCTGGCGGGTGCGTATCTCACGTTGCATGGCCATCAACGTCTCCCGCGCCTCCTGTTCCGTGATAAGGGTTTTGCCTCCACCCGTGGCGTCGGCAATGCCCTTTCGCAACATCTCAAAATCGACATCCAGTTCCTGGTTCTTCCAAATACTCCCCAGGCTCATGCCAATGCTGTAGCTGTTTTTTTCCTTGGTGTTCTGGAATGGGCTGGCGGACGTCGCCTGAGGTTTATCCTCGGCATGAACAGCCCAAACGGTCACGACCGCCAGTAACGCGATGGTAAAAATCTTTTTCATGATTTAATATTTCTGTTTATCACGGCTTTTCTGGCAAATGCCCGGCCTAATATCAATAAAAATGTCTCCCTGCATCCCCACAAATGCCACCGTTTTGGACGCCGCCATGGTCCATAACCATAGGAGCCCTGCACGGCCAGGGAAGTGTGGGGCAAAAATGGCCATCGAAGAAGGATGATCGAATGGGTCGTATTCGATGAGTAAGCACTTGATGATGAAGGAAAAGGAAAACCCTCAAACGACTCTTCAAGTCCTGAAAAAATATTTGTCAGAAAATTGTCACTATAGGGTTGACGCCTTTGAATTTTTCGGCTCCTTTATGAACTTGTGAAATTCTCCCGGTCAGTAGGCTGCCGCCGAACCATCGGCTGGGGATTTAACTGTGTTTTGGCGCCCAGAACCCAATGCGCAAAGGCACAGGCACATGAGGTCCATGCCATTCGCTCCCGCATTGGATCGTCGTTAACACCCAAACCCTCCACACGAACAGGTCGTATGATGGTCAACACACTATGCCGTCCTGATGTGGCCGCCAGTTCCTGGCTGGACCACGCCTTCGAAACTGAAGTTGAGGTTTCCGGGTATGATCAGCCCCCGCACATGAAAGCGTGGCCGCTGATGGACGCGCCCACCACGCGTCCTGTTGCCTTGATTGACGAGCGCGAGTCATTGCGCCATGTCATTCACTTCGTGGATGAGGAAACCCCGAAACACGCTGGAAAGCCTGCAGGCATCAAAGGTGTGGAGATCTGGATAAAACTGGGTGGTTTTCCTCCGGCTGGACCGGAAGAACTGACGATTCTGGCGTTGGACACCAACACTCCGCATACAGTGCATTATGAATCTGCTGCTGCGGGACAGATGGTGTATTATCAACTGCGCTGGGTTGGCCAGGATGGTGTCAAAGGCCCCTGGAGTGAGTTGTTCACGGCACTGATTAACGGATAGGCAGCCCATCGCGCCACCGCCCCCCAAGGCGATGCGCGGCCAAAGGACGGTGCACCCACGCCGCCCAGGGGTGGATTTTATTCCTGCCTGCATTTTCAAAAAGCTGCACCGGCCATTTCGTCATGACGGGCACACCTCTTGTTTGAAGCCAAACCCTGGCCGTTATTGAATGACCAGCAGGCCGTCCGTCATCACAAAATGTCGTTTGATGTGGAGCTTGTCCATCCAGGCACGAACTTCAAGGGTCTGCCATGGCCCGGATCCTTTTCCCTTACCCGAATCGTTGTCCCAAAGCCAGAGAGGCGTTGGCCAGATGCAATAGGAGGGATTGACCGCGCGGTAAAATGCTTCGTCCACGCCATTCTGGCCATGATGCGCCATCTGCAGGTAATCCGCATGCAGGCGGCTGGCATAAGGTGATTTCAAAAGCTTCTGACCACCTTCCACGCCCAGATCGGCCAGGAACAGAATCGATTTCCCGCCATCGGACATGCGCCAGACAAGGCTGGAGTTATTGATGGCGTTTTGGGTGATCTCCAAATTCCTGACACCGAACACCTCCATGCGAACACCATCGATCTGAAAATCAGCTCCCGGCGCAAGTTCGGTGATGTGCAAATTGGCCTTGCGCAAGGCCTCCAGGAACTCCGCGTACGGATTGATGTCCTGATCACCATAGCCGTACTTCTTGATCCAATCCCAATCCGGCAACGATCCATAGAGCGTCTTGATGTGCGGTGCATCAGGCTGTCCCAGTAGTGGTATCAGGGCGCCAAAATGATCGTCATGCGCGTGGGAAATGATCCAGGCCTCGACCTCGTTACCCATGGCCGCCAGGAATCCTTTGAGGTAGGCGGCATCACCCGTGACACCGCCATCAATCACAATGAGTTTGCCGCCGGATGTCCGAATGACATACGACATGATCTGGCTTGAGGTTTGGTTGGGCAATTGCCAGAGGGTGAAGCGCCCTTTTACCGGCTCTGAACTCGTCTTCGGTGTTTTGGAGGTGGCACACCCCACAAGGAGCGTCGTCAAAACCATGACGACAAGACACGACAGGATCAAATGCTTAATGACTTTGAACATGCAGGAGTTCCTATCAAAGACGATCTTGGCGGGTCAAGACAATCGCATGCCCCCCCTCATGTCAAAGTTGACTGAAGGCGTGATCCAGCGTCCATGGCCCAGCAACAGCAAAAGACCTGCCTGGCACGCTGCTGTTTACCGGAGAAACACCATCCAAACAATCACGAGCATTGGCAGCATGAAGGGCAAAGTGAATCGCCAGATATACCCCAAAAAGGTGGGCACATGCGGCACACGCGCCTGCTCGGCGATGGCTTTGACCATGAAATTGGGGCCGTTGCCAATATAAGTGCAGGCGCCGAAAAACACAGAACCAATGCTGATCGCCACGATCAAGTTGTTGTAACAGGCATTGCCCACCAGAAAAGCGGTTTCTATCTGGGACACCGTCACATGACCACTCGCCAACTCGGCAGGATGGTATTTCTGCAAAGCCAGAATCGTCTGCCGGATTTGTTCGGCTTCAGGTCCTGAGAGATTTCCCAGAGCCGCCGCTCCTCCTGAATGAATGAGGGACTGCACTTGATCAATCACCTCCGGCTTGATGAAGACACCGAAGACAGCGCTTAGGAAACTCAGGTATGTGGGCGCATTATCCAACACGCTGGAAAGCGACCCGCTGGCCCAGAAAAACAGGCCGGCTGTCGGCTTGATCAATTCTCCCGCATGGAGTTCAAGCCAGTCCAGCGCTGGCATCATTGTGGCGAAAATGCCAATGAAAAGGATGGCAACTTCCTGAATGGGGTGAAAGTTGAATTCATTGGCATGATGGATGGCCTTTCGCGTGGTGAGATAGGAGCCCACTGCTGCACCAATCATAAGTGCCTCGCGTAACAAGAGAGGTTTTTGCACGAAAACGGCGGCGAGAATGATGCCCAGGAAGAAAACATTGTGTAAGCCCTCAAATTTAAAGACATCACGGGTTTCAGCCAACTCGGTGCGCACTGTTTTGGGAGCCTTGCGGTAATTACGAAGATCCACCACATAAAACATGGAAAGCAGAATGGCCAATCCGACCAGCCACACAGCCCAGCAATGTTCTGCAACCCACCAGAAGGGAATCCCCTGCAAATACCCCAGAAAAAGCGGGGGATCCCCGATGGGCGTCAGGCATCCGCCAACATTGGAAACGATGAAAATAAAAAACACCACATGGTGGGCGGTGATTCGATATTTATTCATCCTCAACCAGGGCCGGATCAACAACATGGATGCACCGGTTGTACCCAGCAGGTTGGCAATCACAGCGCCAATAAATAGCAGGCGCACGTTCTCCAAGGGAGTGGCTTCACCTTTAACCTGGATTAAAATGCCGCCCGCCACCACGTAAAGAGATCCAATGAGCGCAATGAAACTTAGATATTCAAGCCCCGTATCCTCCACCCGCACCCACGCTCTCAAGCTGCCGAGGTAATAGGCCAGTGTAACGGCCCCCAGGGAAAGCGCCACTTTGGGATAATTTTTTCCCCACCAATCACCGAAAAATAGCGGTCCCAAGGCGATCGCCCCCAGCAACGCGATAAAGGGCAACACCATCCACGGATTCGG
>CAZIDG010000005.1:84352-91130 GCA_964538065.1 uncultured Verrucomicrobiota bacterium | reverse complement strand
GTTCGCAATAACATACAAAAATCAGGAACCCAGACGAGATGAAGCTGACATTCCCTCCATTTTAAAAAAACAATGTTTTTCTTAGGTCGGTAATTCCCTTTTCGATTTTTACTGAGCGTGAAATTGAAAAAAGGCGATGAACGCGGCCATACAAAATTAGGGTCATATAGATCGAGGAATATACAGTAAGCCATTCAAGGGTTTCCTCTTGAATGACTCAAATGGTGACCTAAACTCCACTCCGGCAATAACAAATTACTTCCATGAACCTTGTTGCAAAAGCGTTTTCGGGTCTTTCTGGCCGTCTTGTCTTGATGGGGGCCAGCTTGACGGTCGGCCTGTTCATTTCACAGCCTGGCACGCACGCGGTGGATTTGGAGTCCAAGCCCCAGGATCCGTATTTTGAGAATTTCACGATCGTGAAGGCCCCGAAACCGGGCCGATTGATGCTCAAGCCGGGGGATCGCCTCGCGATTGTGGGGGACTCGATCACCGAGCAGAAAATGTACTCACGGCTTATCGAGACCTACCTCACCGTGTGTGTGCCCCAGTTGAATATAACCACGCGCCAATATGGCTGGAGCGGTGAGACTGCGGAGGGTTTTCTGCATCGCATGACGAACGATTGCCTGCGGTTCCATCCGACGGTTGCCACGACGAGCTACGGCATGAATGACTATCGCTATCGTCCCTATGACGAGGCGAATGCGCTTTGGTACCGCAGCAACTACACGGCGGTGGTTCGGTCCTTCAAGGAGGCTGGCACACGAGTCGTCCTGGGATCGCCGGGAAGCGTTGGGAAGGTGGCCAGTTGGGTCAAGTCGGCTTCCGGAACGCTGGAGGAACACAATCTGCACCTGTGCGCCCTGCGCAATATCGATGTGGATATTGCCAGCAAGGAACGGGTTCGTTTTGCTGATATGTTCTGGCCGTTGTTTTCCGGTGGTTTCGAGGCCCGTTCGCGCTATGGAGCCGAATACGCGGTGAATGGCAAGGATGGTGTGCATCCCGGCTGGGCCGGGCACTTGATCATGGCCTATGGGTATCTTCGGGCCATGGGGCTGGATGGCGATTTGGGGACGCTGCAGGTGAATCTCAAGAGTGCCCGGGCACGTGCGACAGAAGGGCATGTGGTGGATCGCTTCGCCGAGGGCATGTTGACGGTGACGAGTCGGCGCTATCCCTTCTGTGCCACGGGCAAACTCGATGATGACAATTCCCTGCGATCTGGCATGGCCCTGGTGCCTTTCAATCAGGAGCTCAATCGGCTGACACTCCGGGTGAAGGGCATGTCGGCGGATCGGTATCGGGTCACCTGGGGCGGAGCGTCCAGGTCTTACTCCGCCGCAGAGTTGTCCAGGGGGGTGAATCTGGCCGCTGATTTTGAAACCAATCCCTTCTCCGAGGCGTTTAAAAAGGTCGATGAAGCCATCGCCGCCAAGCAGGCCTTTGAGACCCGTCAGATCAAAGAATTCTTCCATGGCAACGAAGCCCGCACCAACATGGCTGCTGTGGTTGCCAGAACAGAGGCCGAACGCGAGCCGCTGGTCCGCAATGTCCAGGCCGCCTTTGTACCCGTCACCCACACACTAATCATCCAGCCTGAATAACGGACATGAGGGAGAGGAGGGCCTGCCTTGGCCATCCCATCCCACACCAGGGTCGATGCCAGTAACGGTGATTGAATCATCGGCCGTCGTGGGCTATGATCGTGGCCATGCGAGCGATGATTCAAGGGCTGATACTGGCATGTCTATGGGCGACAGTCGCGGTCGAAGCCGCGGAGTCACCTTTCAAGATTCGCGGCACTCTGCCCTGGCATAATTTCCTCTGTGGCCCGACGGCCTGGAATGAGTCGGATTATGTGGTCTACCTCGACCGGCTCAAGGCCCTGGATCTGAATTATGTCACCTTCCACTGCTATACGGGGGGCGCGGAACGGTATGCATCCTATGTGGAACCCTTGGTTGCGGTGACATACCGGGATGTCCTGCCACTGGCAACCCTGGATACGTCCCTGACGGCTCGTTGGGGATATCGTCCGTTGAAGGTCAGGGACTTCGCCTTTGGGACCGATCGCTTGTTCAAGTTGCCCAAGGGAGCTTCTGCTTTCGGGGCGGATTGCGCCTTGCTGGCTCGTAACAATGAGGAACAGTACGCGTTCACACAGGGATTGATGCGCAAGGTGATTGCCCATGCGCATAAGAGGGGCATCCAGGTGGGGATTGGATTTGAATTTGGCATCCATCCGCCGGAACTCGCATCCATTGTGCCACCCCAATCGATGATTCGCGGGACGATGCTGCCCGATCCCACACACCCGGCATCGATGGAGATCCTTCGAAACACCCTGGACAACCTTTTGGAGGCCTATCCTGATGTGGATTGGATCTGGCTCTGGCTCCATGAGCATACGATGTATGTGGGGAAGGCCAGCCCCAGCGCGGGCTTCCGTAAACTCATGGAAGAGGAAGGACGCCTCTTTGACGATGCCGGTGGTGAAGATGCTCGTTTTACCGGGGTATGGTCGCTGGCCTATATTCGTGCGGCACATGAATATCTAGCCCGCAAGGCGCCCAAGGTGAAGTTGGCGATCAGCGGATGGGGCGGGGGGGCGCAACTGCCGGGCATCCTGCGTGGTTTGAACCGCATTGTGCCCCGTGATGTTGTGTTCACCTGTTTGAATCCAAACCAGGGCTGGGATCCTCAATTGCCCGTCCTGGCCGAAATTGCCCATGATCGCCCTGTGTGGGCCATTCCCTGGCTTGAGGGTGATGCACGGCTATGGCATCCACAGCCACGGGTCTCGCTGTTGCATGACCAGGTCGTGCTGGCGGAACAGCAGAAACTCGAGGGTGTGCTTGCGATTCACTGGCGCACTGAGGATGTGAGGGCGAACCTGGATGCCTTTGCGACCTTTGCACGAAATCCTGCACAAGCGCCTACGGTGGAAGCATTTTACGAGCAGGATTGTATCCGCCAGTATGGTGATCAGGCTGCTCACGTATTGTCTCCGATGCTCTGCCGCTGGGATCGCCAGCAGGCTATTGTCACCGATTCACCGGAGTACTACGCCTATGATCCAAGCTGGGGACGGTTGAACGCGTCCTTGCGTGAGCAATTGACCAGAGATCTCGCTCTTGTGTTGCAATGCGTTGATGGAGCGAAGGATGTAAAACACAAAGCCAACCTCAAATGGCTCGCGGCCAACGTTCGTTTTACGCTTCTTCTTGATGAAGCCGGGCAATGTCTGGAGCCAGCCTATCGGCTCAAGGAACAGTGGCTGGCGGGCAGAATATCAGGTGAATCCTTGTCTCAGGAAGCCCTCAAGGCCCGTGAAGCCCTGAACAAGGCCCCGTTGGAGGCCTTGTTCACGACTTACGCGAGCCGTGTCCGGTCCCGGGGTGAGTTGGGCGTGCTGAGTTCGATGAATCAGCGGCTATGGCTGCAGGATCGGGAGTTGCGGCAGTTACTCACGTCGCTGACGAAAACCGCCCCTGGATTACCATGAGCCCCACCAATTGGACCAGGACGCTCAAAATGACCAGTATCAGGACGCTGACCAAATACATGCCAAACGCCTTGGTGGGTTCGGGCAGAAAGGTCATCGAGATCCCATGGTAGAGCACATAAATGCAGCCCACGGTGCCGATACCGATACCCACCCAGAGGTTGAAAGCGGGTATGGCATTTAGACAGCGAGCCAATAAAAAGGGGGCCAGGCCAAACGCCGCCACCCGAAAACCCCGCACAAAAAACGACTGTAATTGAAAGTTTTCGCTGATCATTTGCAGGAGTTTAGCCCCCAAAAAGAGGGCCACCAGACTGCCCAGCACCAGGGCCATTTCATAGTGAACCACTTGAGGAAGGAGATAGTGCTGGGGATTGTCCGCGCCCAGGCGCAACCCAAAGTGCAGCAGGGCATAGCCATCCACCAGGGCTGTCAGGGCCAGAAGCGGCAGCCACTCCAGTGCGAGGATGCGCAGGACACCCTCATTGCGAGCATTGATTTTCTCCCACACCGCAAACGGCGTGAACAACATTTGAATAGTACGAATCATGGTAAATGAACTCGATCGGCGTCGCTAAAAACTGACATCAAATCAGGCCTATTTTTGGCTTTGCATTCGCCGGTGGCTTTGCTTTATTGTCTCCCAAGGTTGTCCGATGGTGTAACGGTAGCACACAGCCCTTTGGAGGCTATTGTCCTGGTTCGAATCCAGGTCGGACAGCCAAAATCCTTCTTAAACCTGTTTGACCACCCCCCAATAGACATCCAGTCGTTTGGTAAGATACAGTTGGACTGCCCGCACCAGCACCTTGGTTTCCAAGGTCTGGCCACAGGCGATGATGTCTTTTAAAGCCATGTTCGGCCGAACATGGAAGGAATCCTGGGCAATGATGGGACCTTCATCCAGATGCATCGTCACAAAATGGGCTGTGACCCCAATGATTTTCACCCCTCGTTCGTAAGCCTGGCGGTAGGCCTGGGCGCCTGGGAAACTGGGGAGCAGGGAGGGGTGGATGTTGATGATCTTGTTTTTGTAATGCCACACGAAGTTGGGCGACAAAATCTTCATGAACCGGGCCAGGATGACGAAGTCAATCTCATGTCTGTCCAGTTCCTCCAGCGCCTGAAGCTCGGCTTGGGCGCGATCCGGTGTCGGAATGCAGATGAAAGGGATTTTGTATTGGGCGGCCATGGCGGCCAGGTCACTGCGATTGGAAAGAACCAGGGCTGGTTCGGCCTTGAGCATGCCCTTGCGGAAGGCCTTCATCAATCCCTCAAAACAATGGGATTCCTTGGTGACAAAAATGGCGGCGCGCTGCTTGCGTTTCGGGTTAAAGGGGCGGAAGGATATTTCCATGCCCAATTTGCGCCCCAGGACGTTCAGACCTGCCTTGATGGATTCCTCATTCAGATGTGACGGTTTCCAGGATGCCTGGAGCGTCATGCTGAATTGACCACGCGTCACTTGCTCCTCCAGACCTTCAATGTTGGCCTTCTGGGTAAAGAGAAAGCTCGTGACGTCGGCAACCACGCCAGTCCTGTCGCGTCCGATGACGGTGATGGTGGCAAATTGTTTCATGGCAAATGTACGTTAAGCACGCGAAGTAGCATGGTGCCGTCAAGATGGGTGTGCCCGCAAGCGCAAATGCGCCCCCGGAATGGTCTGACATTCCATTACCCCCGGGAAATACCCCTTTTCAACGGGATCGAAGCGACTAGACTGTCCCACAACATGACATCGTTTCACCTCATCGTGTGCCGGATGATTCTGATCCTCCTGCTGGGAGACCTCTGCATGGCGGCTCTCGGACAGGAGCCTCAACCCGCATCCTCACCGCAGGTGCAAATTCTAAATTCCCAAAGGATCGAATATCGCGAGGGTGCCCAGGTCCGGGGCCCCACCACGGATAGGCGGCTTGCCCTGGTTTTCACGGGGCATGAATTTGCCGAAGGTGGCACGGTGATCCTTGACGCTCTGGCTGCACGCCATCTGAAGGCCTCATTCTTTTTGACCGGCGATTTCCTGCGCAATCCTGAATTCAGTTCCCTGGTGCGCCGGATGGTTGCTGATGGGCATTATGTAGGACCTCATTCGGATAAGCATGTGCTCTATTGTTCATGGGGTGCTCCCCGGGCAACGCTGGTGTCACAGGGTGAATTCATAGCCGATGTGGAGAATAACTGCCTGGAACTCGCCCGTTTCGGGGTGGCGCGCAGACAAATGCGTTTCTTTCTGCCTGCTTTCGAACACCACAATCGCGAGATTGTTGAGTGGACGCACAGTCTTGGTTTCACGCTGGTCAATCTCACCCCGGGAACCCGGTCCGCGGCAGACTACACCCTTGAGTCGGAGTCCAATTTTGTGTCCTCCGCGACCATTTTGGAGAGCATTCTCAAGCGCGAAACGAGCGATCCTGTGGGGCTGAATGGTTTTCTTTTGCTGTTGCACGTCGGTGCCGGTCCGGGCCGAACGGACAAGATGCATCATCGCTTTGCAGCGCTGCTCGATGAACTCCAGAAGCGTGGCTATTCCTTTGCGCGTGTGGATGAGTTGTTGCCATCCGCTCCTTCTGTTCATCTGCGTGTCAATGAAGTGGGATATCGCTCCCGGGATCTCAAATTGGGTCTGGCTTTTGGCACTGGACCGATGCCTGAGCAGTTTGAGGTGGTTTCCGCGGAATCGGGACGGCAGGTCTTTGCCGGACGAACGCGGTTGCAGCAGGAGGGAACATGGGCACGGTTTACCCGCTTTGCGGAACTCGATTTCACGGCGTTGCAGAAGCCCGGTCGCTATTTTATACGGATGAACAATGGGGAATCCCTCTCCTTTACGGTGGGGGAAGACGCTTTGGGATCATTGCCTGACACGTTATTGGAATTCATGCGGCAGCAGCGCTGTGGTTTTAATCCCTGGCTCAATACGAATTGCCATGGATTCGATGGCCGCACAGCCGAGGGGCCCTTGCCCTATGGATCTCCGTTGGATGCATGCGGCGGTTGGCACGATGCGGCCGATTTGCTGAAGTATTTGCTGACTTCAGGCAACGCCACAGCGCAAATGTTGCTGGCCTGGCAACTCGACCGCGGCCAGTCTCAGGCTCGAACGGGAACTCTCTTTTCTGACCGTGTCAATGATTTGGGTCTGCCTGGAACCAACGGCGTGCCGGACATCCTGGATGAGGCGCGCTGGGGGTTGCGGTGGATGCTCAAATTACATCCTGCCAAGGATCAATTGTATCACCAGGTGGCGGATGATCGGGACCACTG
>CAZIDG010000005.1:27985-84252 GCA_964538065.1 uncultured Verrucomicrobiota bacterium | reverse complement strand
TACATCCTGCCAAGGATCAATTGTATCACCAGGTGGCGGATGATCGGGACCACTGCGGATGGCGTCTTCCGCAAAACGAACGTGCGGACTATGGCTGGGGCAAGGGCAGTAATAGAGTGGTTTATTTTGCCACTGGCAAACCTCAGGGCCTGGGACGATACAAGAGCGAATCCTCCGGCGTGGCGAACCTTACCGGTCGTTACGCTGCCGCCATGGCTCTGGCATACCAGATTTGGAAGGACGATCCGCAGCAGGTGGCGTTTGCACGACAGTGCCTGACCGCCGGAGAGGAGGTCTATCGGCTGGGACGCGCGAGGGAAGGTGTTCAGCAGGGCAATTCCTACAGTGCGCCGTATCGATATGCTGAAACCACCTGGGCGGACGATATGGAATGGGGAGCGGCGGAGCTGTATCGTGCCACCGGCAGGAAAAAATATCTCACGGATGCCAAACGGTATGCGCGTCTGGCGGGGGCGGAGTCCTGGATGGGGCGTAAGGAAACCGGCCATTACCAGTATTATCCTTTCTTCAATGCGGGCCATTTTCGCTTGCATGACCTTGTGGACAGCCCAATGCAGAAGGATCTGGAGGGGTGGTATCGGGAAGGCATCGAGCGATGCCGGGTTGCGTCTGAGCAGAACCCCTTTGGCATCGGTGTGCCGTTCATTTGGTGCTCAAACAACCTTCTGGCTGCCCTGGTCACCCAATCGCTGTTTTACGAGCGGATGAGCGGGGATACACGTTATCATGAGTTTGCGGCGCGTCACCGGGACTGGTTGCTCGGCAGGAACCCTTGGGGGATGACGATGTTCACCGGGGTGGGGGTGAATGCCCCCAGGAATGTCCACTTGATGACCGCCCGGTTGACGGGGCGAAGTGTGCGTGGCGGGCTTGTGGATGGTCCGGTTTACGAACGCATCTTTCAATCGCTTAAGGGTGTCACCCTGACTGAATCGGATCCATTGGCGGAATTCCAGGATCCCCGTGCTGTCTATCACGATGACCTGCATGATTACTCGTCCAATGAACCGACCATGGATGGCACCGCCAGTGCCATTCTGATGTGGTCAGCCATAAACTCGAATTAAGGCCCTCTTTTGATCCTGTCAGATCATGAACCCCAGAGAGTGGGAGGTATTGAGGAAAAACGATGTAAGCCCTTTCATTTATGGGGTTATCTTTACCTTAAGTTAGTGCTTGATGGGGAACGACAGGGGGTGTAGGCAGTATTAACAACGACAATACGATACAAAACATGTTCCACATACGAATGCCCTTACGCGCCGCGTTATTGGGTGTGGCTCTCGCCACCACCGCGGCACTGATGAATGCTTACGGCGAAACAACCCCACCTGAGGGCTTTAAGGCCCTTTTTAATGGCAAAGACCTGACGGGATGGCGGGGAGGCGACACTTTTGATCATCGCCAATGGCTTGCCATGCCGGAGGAAAAACGCAAAGCCACCGATGCAGAATGGACTGCGGATATGCAGAAGCATTGGAAGGTGGAGGGAGACGAATTGGTCAACGATGGCAACGGCAAGTATGCCACCACGATCAAAGATTACGGCGATTTCGAGCTTTACGTTGAGTACAAGACGGTTCCGAAGGCCGACTCAGGCATTTATCTTCGTGGATGCCCCCAGGTCCAAATCTGGGACTACACAGAAGAAGCCAAGTTTAGCATCGGTGCCGATAAAGGTTCTGGTGGACTCTGGAATAACTCCCCGGGCGCTCCGGGCAAGGATCCCCTGGTCAAGGCCGACAAACCGTTTGGCGAATGGAATAAGTTCCGCATCATGATGGTTGGCGCCCGTGTGAGCGTCTGGCTCAATGACAAGCAGGTTGTTGATCATGCCCTGATGGAGAATTACTACGATCGCAAGACCCCAATTCCGGCCAAGGGACCGATTGAACTCCAGACCCATGGTGGCGAAATCCGCTGGCGGAATATCTTCATCCGTGAAATCGGGAGCGATGAGGCCAACAAGATTCTTGCCAGCCATGGAGAGGATGCAGGCTTTAAGTCCATCTTCAACGGCAAGGATTTTGAAGGCTGGGCCGGCCCCGTGGACAATTACGAGGTGAAGGATGGCGCCATTGTGTGCAAGCCCCAAAAAGGCGGGACCATCTATGCCAAGGAAGAGTACGCCAACTTCGTGGTTCGTCTCGAATTCAAGCTGCCTCCTGGTGGCAATAATGGTCTGGCCATCCGCTATCCTGGCGAAGGCAACACCGCCTACGATGGCATGATGGAGTGCCAGGTGCTGGATGATAATTATGAAAAAGTAACGGGTGATAAGATTGATGCCCGTCAGGCTCACGGTTCCGCTTATGGCATGATTGCCGCCGCCCGCGGTTATCAGCATCCCAATAATGAGTGGAATTTCCAGGAAGTCACCGTTAACGGTTCCAAAATCCGGGTTGAGCTCAATGGCACCGTCATCCTCGATGGCGATGTGGCCACTGTGAAGGAATTCATGGCTGGGAGCCCGCATCCTGGCAGGACCCGCACCTCGGGTTACTTCGGCTTTGCGGGTCACAATGACCCTGTGTCGTTCAAGAATATTCGGGTCAAGAAGATCTAGTCGTTCCTTGTTTTAAGTTCCACACCCCCTGTCAGACACGGCAGGGGGTGTTGTTTTTTTAGGGAGTAAACCAAGTTGTTGTATTCCTCAGTCGTGATCCACAACCTCCGGTCTCACGGACTTTTCCATGGTTTCTGACGGATTACTTGGTTTTGACTGCGCTTTCAGTCCACAAGCGGGCGATGGTTTGTTTTTCGGGGTCACTGGATTGTGCGTAGCCCATGAGCACCTTCACTAGGCCTTCCGTCAGTTTGCGCGTGGTTTCAAGGTATAACCGGTCGGCGGCTGCCTGTGACTCCCTTTGATCCAGCGGGCGAAGCTTGCCTTGGTCGAGCAATGTCAGACGTTCGTGTGTGATGGCAAGACAGTGGATGATCAAACGGGCATGTTCCGCCTCGTAACTGTCTTCAAGCTTGTTTTTGCCAAGAATACGATGGAAACGTCGAAGACGGGCATCATTTCCAAGCAGTGAGTCGATCTCGTCGGGAAGAACTATCCCATGTTCATCGCCTGCGCTGGAGCGGTCGGTGAGCGCGTTCGCCGTGAGGTTGGTCTGGGTGAGACGCAGCCACAACGCGTCGCGCGGAGGTGCGGGCGGCAGGGTATGGCTGATTCGTGGCACTTTGAATCCAACCGATTTCGCCTGGCCCAGGACGATTTCAATAGCTGCCCGGTGGGGCATCTTGGCCTCGTTCAGATGGATGGATTCCGCATCGAACGCATCCCATCGTTTGCCGTTGACTCTGACTGCGGATATGGGGCCCGATCCGACCGTGGACAGATAGAGACGTTTGTTGCCAAGGCGAATCGGGAAGCGCTGTTCCAGACGGGTGATCGTCGGGGGGATATGTGGAATCAGGGTTACTCCCTCCGCGCTATACAGGTACTCGAACACGCCGCGTACAAAAGCGGCGGGTGGTCCGAAGGCGTCGTACGTCAGGTTAATGGGCTGGGCAGGCTGATAGACCTCGCTCCCAAACTTGACGAGAGGGTTATCCATGCGAAATCGTTCCGCGAAGGTCAGCAGGGCGAGCATCGAACGGCGGGCATCGTCGAATTGGCCCAAACGGTAGTAGCCAAGCATCATGCGCGCTTCGCATGTTGACCAATGTCCGCCATTGACCCAGGTGCCGTATGCCCATAGACCCTCCGGCTTTTCATACATATCGTCGTAGGAGGGATAGTTGGGTAGGATGAACTGATGCGGACGAAGGCCAGGAATGGAGGCGATTTTGGAGTATATTTGGTTCGCCTGATGATCATCCACCACACGGAAGGCGATGGCATCATGGTTGGGCGAGCTTTCAAAATAACCATGAAGAGTCGCTCCATAAACCCCGTGACGTACTCCATCCGGATCCAATGAGTTGATGAAATAACCTTCTTCCGTCGTGAGTTGTGACAGGGCTTGTCGCGCAGTATTGCGGTGTTGTTGGCACCATTGGGCCATCTGGGTTCGCCCGGCGAGCTTTTCCAACTCGATCAGCCGGTCGAGTGCGGCGATGTAGGTGATGGATAATCCCGTGAGGTAGGATTTTCCATACGTGCCATCCGGTCGTTTCCAGCCGGCAAAGCTTGGGGCGAGCAAATTCCCGGCGGGCCCTGCGAGAAAGAGGTTGTTCGTGGGATCGCGGCGGGTTTCGATGAACTTTGCGCAACGTTCAAGTTTGGGCAAGTATTGCTCAATGGCAGCCGAATCCCGGCCAATCAGCAGCAGTTCCGACTGCATCAGGAGTCCGGCGGCGGTGAATTCCATGCCCCAGTCATGCATCTGCGGACGGCCATCACCCTGGCGATAGACAATCCAGCCGGGACGCGCTGTGTCGCAGAGACACCCATCGGGGGCAACCCAATTGAAGGGTGGGGCGGCACCGACCCGCTGCCCATCGCCCATCTGGTCGAACCATAGGTCGTGCGAATTCTGCAGAAAAGTGGTAAAGGGTTCGGTCAGGAAGGGAAGGACCGAGTAGGTGGTTCCATAGCTGTTTTGGATCCACCATGCATCCCATGTTGGCCCCTCCACCAGGCCATTCCAGCCTGGCATGTAAAGCATGGGGAGGTTTTGCAGTTGGGCATTTGGGGCAAACATTTGCCGGGCGGTATCGAGTAATCTCACATATTCGACATCTCCTGAACCGCAGTAGAACGGTCCCTTGAACACCGGGTCTTTGGCATGTCCTGACGGAGGCATGAGGAGAAAGCCCATGAGCAGGCTTGCGGCAAAAAACAGGGCTGAACAGGGGCGACGGGCAGATTGCGATTTTGTGTTCACACCGTGAGTTTATGAAAATTCCATCTCCTGGGGAATGTTTTTGTGAGCGTGTTCAATGATCACGTCGTGAATGGGATCCCAGGACAGAGAGGTTCTTAACGTCGCCTTAATGTGCCACAAAGTAGCATGCCGATGGTATGTTTAAGAAACCGGTGTGCACATTATGTTGAATCAAATGAAAGCTTCCCGATTCGCGCGGTTGGGCATGGGTGTGATGTTTGTTCTTGTGATGACCTCTATCGCAGTGGCTGTCTATCCGCAGGATGGGCCACTGGCGGACGATCTTCCTCCGGGCGATCCACCTGGCGATAGGATGGGCGGTGGTCCGCCGCCTGATGATTCCAATGGCCGTCCCATGAAGCCCGGTGGCGGCACAGGTGGGCCGCCAGGAAAACCTCCCGGCAGTGGTGCGCGCACGGCCGCTAAACAGAGCGGTGTCTTCACAGTCAATGGCGCCACGGAACAAACAACCGGGCAAACCTATAAATCGGCGAGCAACGACGTCTCCAGCGTCTTCGTAATGAACGGTGGCAACTTGACGTTGAACCAGCCAAAGGTGATTAAAAGCGGGAACAGTTCCAACGAGGAGAATAGCAGTTTTCATGGTCAGAACGCTGGCGTGTTGGTTGCCCGGGGCAGCAGAGTAACCATCGTCGGAGGTTCGATTACTGCCAATGGGTTGGGTGCAAATGGTTTGTTTGCCACGGGGGAGGGGGCCATGGCCTCCATGACGGATGGCACAATCATTGCCGATGGCAATGCTGCTCACGGTGTCATGGCCAGTGCTGGGGGAGCGCTGGCATTGACAAACGTCACCATTTCAACCTCGAGTGCCCGGTCGGCGGCGGTGGCCACGGATCGTGGCAGCGGGACTGTTTATGTGTCGGGTGGCACATACACGACGCACGGTACGACCTCCCCCGGCATTTATTCCACAGGCAAAATCACAGCTCAGGACGCCACCTTTACCGCCACGGCATCCGAGGCGGTGGTCATAGAGGGGAGAAATTCCGTCATGCTGGAGAATTGCAAAATATCAGGTGCCGAAAAATGCGGTGCCATGATTTATCAAAGTTTCTCCGGCGATGCCGAAGGGCGCGAGGGGACTTTTACCATGACGGGTGGCACATTCCTGGCCGCACAAGGACCGCTGTTCTTTGTCTCCAATACCCGGGGCATTATCCAACTCACCAATGTGGCGCTCTCGGCCGATTCAGGTGTGCTCTTGAGCGCCAGCGCCTCCCGGTGGGGACACACGGGCTCCAATGGAGGCCACGCGGTATTGACTGCTGACAAACAGGTGCTGTCGGGTGACATCTCAGCCGACCAAATCAGTTCTGCCAGCATCGCCCTCCATAATAAATCAACCCTCACAGGTGTGATCCGGAACGCCTCCCTTTCACTCGACGCCACAAGCAAGTGGATCGTCAGTGCTGACTCCACGGTGAAGGGGCTTGCCTGTGATGGTGGCGAGGCCGGGATCGCCAACATCCAGAGCAATGGTCATAAGGTGTGGTATGACTCAAGTCTGGCCGTGAACCAATGGCTCGGAGGCAAAACCATCGCCCTTACCGGAGGAGGCACGCTGGCACCCAGCCAGCGGAATTGATCTTCCTGGAGTGCAAAGGGGCGGCGAGCCCTGGGTTTCGTGACGCTGGACAGGGGATGTGAATTGGCGTTAAACTGCCAGCCATTGAACAACGAAATCAAACCAGGTGGAGTAGAAAATATTTGAGTAACGATATGCAACTATCACGTCGTCAGTTTGTGAAAACTTCGATTCTAGCGGCCACTGCCGCTGGAATGTGCAACTTTGTCCTCGCCGCCAATAAAAAACTTCCGATCGCCGTCCAGCTTTACTCGGTTCGGGATGATTGCGCGAAGGACTACGATGCCGCTTTGGCCCAGGTCGCCAAGATGGGCTTTGATGGTGTTGAATTCGCCGGCTACCACAAGTACGGCGGCAAGGCCAGGGAATTGCGTCAGAGGCTGGATGATCTGAACCTGAAAGTGGCCGCCACTCACATTGGCACAGGCAGCTTGCGGGACGAGCAGTTGAAACAAACCATCGAGTTTCACCAGATCATTGGCTGCAAATTCTTGATTGTCCCTGGCGATGGCGACTTTACTCATCCGGAAAAGAGCAAGGCGCTGGCGGAGACCTTTAACAAGGCTGCGCAGATTCTCAAGCCTTTGAAAATGGCCTGCGGTTATCACAATCATACAGGCGAATTCAAAAAAGATGGCGACAAAACCTACTGGGATCTGTTTGCCGAACGCACAACCAAGGACGTCGTGTTGCAGCAGGACTGCGGATGGACCGCGGCTGCCGGTCTCGACCCGGTCGAGATGATGAAGCGGTATGCTGGCCGCATGAAGTCGACCCACTTCAAGCCCACTGTTGTCGGCGACGACAAGAGCAAGAAGGCCATTCTCGGTCAGGACTCTGTCAATTGGGCAGCCGTGTATGCGGCATGCTGCGAGTTCGGCGGTACCGAATGGGTTACGATCGAGCAGGAAACCTACCCGGATGGCAAATCTCCCATGGAGTGTACGGAATTGTCACTGAAGGGCTTGAAAAAGATCATTGGTTAACCATTCCTGGTTTCCAATTCAGAATTCAAAAGGCGGGCTCTGTAGCCCGCCTTTTTATCGATTATTGAAGCCGGTTGGTTTACTCAATGCTGCATCTTTTGAATGGGGTGGGAGCGACACAAAATTGAAGTTGAAGAGGTGCCAAAGAGGATGGAGTCTTCGCAGGAGCCAGCATGGCAAGACCGTCGTTTTATATGACCGAGTCGGCTTGCTTCGGCACAATGAGGACATGTATGCACAGAATATTTAAATCGGGGTTTGGCTGCCTGATTGGGGCACTTTACCTGGGGGGACTGCTCGCCTCGGTGGAGGCTATTGGCTGGACGGAGGTGGAGTGTCCCGAGACACCACGTTCTTTGCAGGAGCGGTATGGAATGAGTGCCATGCTGGAGGATTTCGAAAGCAGTTCATCGTCATGGAAGGCTGAAGCAGGGGAGCAGAATGCCCGGGCCGCGACAGTGCTCACCCAGGGTGAAAAACACCAGGGACAGCATGCTTTAGAGGTGGAGTACACCTTTGGCGGTAAGACGAATCTGGAGTACGTGGCTGTGGAACGGCCCTTGCGCCTTCCTGACGGTGCGGTCGGGCTGGGTTATTGGATTAAACACGGTTCCTCCCCTCTCACGCTTGCAGTGCGGCTCGCGGATGCCAGTGGCGAGGTGCATCAGTTCACACTCGAGGAGGCGTCCCAGGATGCAGATTGGCATTTTGTGGCGGGCCGGTTTGAGCATGGGATCAGTTGGGGTGGGGACAATAACAAGAAGATGGATCCCCCGCTGACACTGCATTCACTCGTCTTTGACCGTCCGCGGACTGGCTTTAAGGGCAGTGGCACACTGTGGATCGATGAGGTCCAGACAGTGCAGCCAACGGCACCGCCCCCCCAACAACTTCATATTGCAGTTACGGAGAAACGTTTTGGTCATGTTTACAGCCCCGGGGAGACCATCCGTGTGCAGGCCAGTGGGGCCACCAATGGTGTTGGCTGGAAGGTGGTTGATTATCAGGGGAACATCCTGGTGCGTGGCACGGATGTGAAGCCGGAGGTGCAGATCGAATATGCGCCTACCAGGCCTGGTTATTATGCCTTTGTGTTTGAGAGAGGGATAGGTGGAAAGGTGGTGGAAACAAGGGAATACCGTTGTGCCGTCATTCCTGAGATGGCCGAGCCACCCACGAATGCCTTTGTCGGTTTCTGCACTCATTTTGGCCACGAGTCCTATCCGCTTGAAACCATGGATTTGATGAAACGCTATGGTTTTCGCCGGTATAGAGACGAGATCGCGTGGCCGGCCGTGGAGCATGAAAAGAACAAATACGCCCTGCCTGCCTTTGCCGCAAGGTACTTGGAGCATTCCCGTGCCCTGGGCATGGAACCGCTCATTATATTCGATTACGCCCATCCGGCGTATGACAAGCACGGCTATCCCAATTCCGATGAGGCCATTCAGGGCTTTGCCAGCTATGCAAAGGCACTGGCGGAGTTGACCCGAGGTACAGTGAGTGAATTTGAGATTTGGAACGAATGGGTGGGCGGGTGTGGCATGGAAGGGCGTCCAGGGGAGCACGATTCCAAAGCCTATGGGAAACTGATGGGGAGGGTGTATCCCGCAGTCAAGGAAGCCCGGCCTGACGCCACCCTTGTGGGTATAGGCGGGGAATATGGGACGCAGTGTGCGCAAAACATCGCCCAAAGCCTCCAGGTGGCCGGAGCGACCAATATGGATGCTTTTTCCATTCACCCCTACCGCTATCCCACCTCGCCCGAAGCGTCGGATTTTACAGAGGAAATGTGTCGAATGGTCGATGGAGTGGCAAAGTTGGGCGCCCATCGCCGCATGTGGTTGACCGAGATCGGTTACCCGACCCATCTTGCCAAAAATGGAGTCGATGAAGCCACGCAGGCCCGGTTTGCAGTGCGAACCCTCGCCTTGGCACAGGGATCAGGCGCTGTCGAGAAACTGCATTGGTATGATTTCAAGAACGATGGACTCCAGAGGGAATATAACGAGCATAATTTTGGGGTGGTTTTGCATCAGACCTTCGACTGTGCGCCCAAGCCTGCGGTGGTGGCCATGAGCGTCTTCGTTCGGATGACCGCCGGGGCCACATGTGCTGGACACGTTGACGATAATCAATTGCATGCCGTGAATTATCGCCGTGCCAATGGCCAGGAAGTGGTGATCCTTTGGAAGACAGGGGGGAA
This sequence comes from uncultured Verrucomicrobiota bacterium, assembly GCA_964538065.1. Classification (GTDB taxonomy): domain Bacteria; phylum Verrucomicrobiota; class Verrucomicrobiia; order Limisphaerales; family UBA1319. The sequence continues at coordinate 74,592 of CAZIDG010000005.1, read as the reverse complement.
AGAAAACCTCAATATTAAGGGGGAGACCCTCCAAATGCATGACATCATGGGCGCCCCACTCGATCCCAACACCAAAATAACCGTTTCTGACGAGCCCATCTATCTTTCCGGGAGCAAGATCCATTGGAAACGCCCCTAAATCGGGCCAAGGGCAACCTGAAATCGGAATCAAGCTTCAGCGTGAATCTGGTGGGGGAGTGTGACACCTTGGTGTGCCATTAGGAAAGATGTGGTGTGACACTGTGGCGCACTGATGGGTTTGTGTCACACTGGTTTTGCACGTGATAAATGATGTAATACCTACGTAATGAATGTGTTATGTAAATATGGTGGGTTTGGCAAGGGGGTTGCTTCAACATTCTCAACATTTTTAGAGTAGAAGATATATGGCAAAGGTACTTGGCATTGATTTGGGGACAACCAATTCGTGTATGGCCGTCATGGAAGGTGGCGATCCGGTAGTCTTGGAGAATTCCGAGGGCAAGCGGACAACGCCGTCAGTCGTGGCGTTTACCAAATCGGGTGAACGGTTGGTGGGTGAAGCGGCCAAGCGTCAGGCGGTGACGAATGCCCGCAACACCGTTTATTCGATCAAACGGTTCATGGGACGCAAGTTTGACGAAGTGCAGGAGGAGATCAAGCGCGTGCCCTACAAGGTGGTGCGTGCCGCCAACGGTGACGCCGCCGTGGAGGTGGAAGTCGAGGGCCAGCGCAAGGCATTCAGCCCGCCGGAGATCTCGGCGATGATTCTGGCCAAGTTGAAGGCCGATGCGGAAGTGCGCTTGGGAGAAACCATCACGCAGGCGGTTATTACCGTGCCCGCCTACTTCAACGATTCGCAACGCCAGGCCACCAAGGATGCCGGGCGTATTGCCGGTTTGGAAGTGCTGCGCATTATCAATGAGCCGACGGCAGCTTCGCTCGCCTACGGTCTGGACAAGAAGAAGGACGAGAAGATCGCCGTCTATGACCTGGGTGGCGGCACCTTCGATATTTCCGTGCTGGAGATTGGTGACGGGGTCTTTGAGGTCAAGGCCACCAATGGTGATACGCACCTGGGCGGCGATGACTGGGATAACCGCATCATGGATTGGATTCTCGACGAATTCAAACGCGATCAGGGGATTGACCTGCGCAAGCAGCCCGATGCCCTGCAGCGCATCAAGGAAGAGGCCGAAAAGGCGAAGATTGCACTGTCCAGCGCGCAGCAATACGAGATCAATCTGCCGTTTGTGACGGCCGATGCCAGCGGCCCCAAACATATTTCGACCAAAATCACCCGCTCCAAGATGGAGCAGATGTGCGATGACCTGTTCGAGAGAACGGTGACGCCGGTCCGCAACTGTTTGAAGGATGCCGGCATGAGCACAGACCAGATCAACGAGCTGGTGCTCGTGGGTGGCATGACCCGCATGCCGCACGTTGTCGAAACCGCGCATGCCATGGTCAACAAACCCCCGCATCAGGGCGTGAACCCCGACGAGGTGGTGGCGGTTGGTGCGGCGATTCAGGGCGGCGTCCTCAAGGGTGAAGTCAAGGACGTGCTCCTGCTGGATGTGACCCCACTGTCTCTGGGCATTGAAACCCTGGGTGGCGTGTTCACCAAGTTGATTGAGCGCAACACCACGATTCCCACGCGCAAGTCGGAGATCTTTTCAACGGCCTCGGACAACCAGCCCGGCGTGGAAATTCACGTCCTCCAGGGCGAGCGCCCGATGTCCCGCGACAACAAGAAGATCGGTAATTTCCAATTGACCGAGATCCCTCCTGCTCCTCGTGGCGTGCCTCAGATTGAGGTCACTTTCGATATCGATGCCAACGGCATCCTGCACGTGAGCGCAAAGGATCTGGGCACCGGACGCGAGCAAAAGATCACCATCACGGCCAGCAGTGGCTTGAACAAGGACGAGATCGAGCGCATGCGCCGGGAAGCCGAATCCCATGCTGAAGAGGATAAGCAGCAGCGCGAATCGATCGAGACGCGCAACGAAGCGGATAACGCGGTCTATCGCTCCGAGAAGATGCTCAAGGACAATGCCGACAAGATTTCCTCGGGCGACAAGGAGAAGATCGAGAAGGCTTTGGCGGCGGTCAAGGAGGCCCTCAAGGGCACCGATGTGGCGGCCATAAAATCCGCCAACGACAAGTTGACCGAGGCCTGGCAGGCCGTTTCCGCCGAGTTGTACAAGGCGGCGGCTGAAAAGGCCCAGGCCGGCAAGGCTCAACCCGGGCCGGAGGCCGGTGCTGGTGGCGCGGGCGCTTCGGAACAATCGGGCAAGAAGGGCAAGTCGGATGAAGGCCCGATCATCGACGCCGAAGTGGTGGATGACAAAAAGTAAGGGATGGGCGCGCCCCGTGGCAGCCCTGATGATTTAAACTAAAACGCTTTAACCAGAAACATAAATAATCGCGCACGGCAACGGGTGTTGACCGGACGCAACTCTTGGTTAATCAAACAAAAACAAAGGTAGAAACCAACATCTATGGCTATTAACCTGAAACCCCTCGGCGACCGCATCCTCGTGGAAGCGGCCGAAGAGAAGGAAGTCAAGAAGGGTGGGATTATCATTCCTGACAGCGCGAAGGAAAAACCAACCGAAGCGATTGTCATCGCGCTGGGCACTGGCAAAACCGATGACAAGGGCAACAAAGTCCCCTTTGAAGTCAAGAAGGGCGATCGGATTCTGATCAGCAAATATGGCGGCACAGAAGTGAAGGTCGAAGGCAAGGAATACAAGATCCTGAGCTCGGACGACATTCTGGCCGTGATCGAATAACAACCAGACAGGAAGGATAAACTACAGATATGGCAGCAAAACAATTACTTTTCGACGAAGCCGCCCGCAAGGCTCTCTTGCAGGGCACGCAGAAATTGGCCCGCGCGGTCAAGGCCACCCTCGGTCCCAAGGGCCGCAATGTGGTCCTCGATAAAAAATTCGGCTCCCCGACCGTCACCAAGGACGGCGTGACCGTGGCCAAGGAAATCGAGCTGGAAGATCCCTATGAAAACATGGGCGCCCAGATGGTGCGCGAAGTCGCCAGCAAGACCAGCGATGCGGCCGGTGATGGTACCACCACGGCCACCGTGCTTGCCGAGGCGGTTTTCCGCGCCGGTTTGAAGAACGTCACTGCGGGCGCCAACCCGATCAGCCTCCAGCGCGGCATCCAGAAGGCTGTTGACGCCGCTGTGGAGCACCTGGCCAAGATCGCCAAGAAGGTCAAGGACAAGGAGGAAATCAAGCAGGTTGCCACCGTTTCCGCCAACTGGGACACCACCATCGGCGAAATCATCGCTGACGCGATGGACAAGGTCGGCAAGGACGGCACCATCACGGTGGAGGAAGCCAAGTCCATCGAGACCTCGCTCGACGTTGTCGAAGGCATGCAGTTCGACAAGGGCTATCTCTCCCCCTATTTCGTCACCAATGCGGAGACCATGGAAGCCCGCCTGGAGGATGCCTACATCCTGATTTACGAAAAGAAGATCAGCAGCCTCAAGGACATGCTCCCGCTGCTTGAAAAGGTGGCCAAGGTTGGCAAGCCGCTGTTGATCATCGCCGAGGAAGTCGAAGGCGAAGCGCTCGCCACCCTCGTGGTGAACAAACTTCGTGGCACGCTCAATGTGTGCGCCGTCAAGGCCCCTGGCTTTGGCGATCGCCGCAAAGCGATGCTCGAGGATATCGCCATCCTCACGGGTGGACGTTGCATCACCGAGGACCTGGGCATCAAGCTGGAATCCGTGGGTCTCGAAGACCTCGGCCGCGCCAAGAGCGTCGTGGTGGAGAAGGAAAACACCACCATCGTTGAAGGCAGTGGCAAGTCCAGCGATATCCAGGGCCGCGTGAACCAGATTCGCCGCCAGATCGAGGAAACCACCTCGGACTACGATCGCGAAAAACTGCAGGAACGCCTCGCCAAGCTGGCGGGTGGCGTGGCCGTCATCAATGTCGGCGCCGCGACCGAGACGGAGATGAAGGAGAAGAAGGCCCGCGTGGAAGACGCCCTGCATGCGACCCGCGCTGCGGTTGAAGAAGGCATCGTCCCTGGCGGTGGCGTGGCCCTCATTCGCTGCCTGCCTGCCATCGAAGCCCTCAAGCTCGAAGGCGACGAAGCCATTGGTGCTGACATTGTCAAACGCGCCATCGAGGAACCTCTCCGCGCGTTGACGGACAACGCCGGCGTCGAAGGCTCGATCGTGGTTCAGGAAGTCAAGAAGCGCAAGGGCAACGAAGGCTTCAACGTCGCGACGTTGGAGTACGTGGACCTCGTCAAGGCTGGCGTCGTGGATCCCAAGAAGGTCACCCGCACGGCCCTGCTCAATGCGTCCTCGATTGCTGGTCTGTTGCTGACCACCGAATGCCTGATCACCGAAGTTCCTGAAAAGGAAAAACCGGCACCGGCCGCAGGCGGACACGGCGGCATGGGCGGTATGGGCGGCGGCATGGACTACTAAGTCCATCTCCCTCCAATTCAATTACGTGAGATCACAGGAGGCTGGCCTTTGGGCCAGCCTCTTCTTTTTATAGGGCTGCACAACCTGCGCTGGACGTTTGCAGCACATTTGTGTAAGACCCTTCCATGCCGTCACCGTCACCCATGGTCCCATTCCTGCCATGGCTTGGGCTATTCCTGGGCTTTCTGTGTTTGCTGGCTGCAATGCGCTCCGGCAAACGACAGCGGTTGGTGGATAATCTGCCCACCTCCAAAACCACCGGCGTGTACATTGGATTGGTCGAGGTCAAGGGCACGGCCGAGGCTGAGCAACCATTAACCTCCTATCTGAGCGCGCAGTCCTGTGTTCATTATGCCTATGCTGTGGAGGAGCATTGGTCCCGTACGGTGACGGAAACCTACACCGACAGCCAGGGGAAAACACAAACCCGCACCCGTCATGAAAGTGGATGGACCAGGGTCGCCTCGGGCGGGGAAATGATGCCGTTCTATCTCCGTGATGACCAAGGTGCCGTGCGCGTGGTGCCTGAGGGTGCGGAGATTGAGCCTGCCGCGATGTTCGATCAGACCTGTGGCCGCATGGATCCATTATATTATGCCAAGGGCCCGGCAACCGCGATTGGTAACTCGGATCATCGACGCCATTTTTATGAACAGGGCATTCCCCTCCACGCACCGTTATATGTCATGGGACAGGCACGAGAACGCCAGGATGTGGTGGCTCCTGAAATTGCCTGTGACGATCAGGCTCCCATGTTCCTCATCTCCACGCGGAGTGAGGAGCAGGTGAGTTCAGGTTACAAATGGGGTTATTGGGGATGGGGGTTCCTGGGAGCGTTGCTCTGCGGGTTGGGTGTGTTTGGACGCGATCGCTTTTTAAATGTCTACGAGCCCAGTTACGGGCTCTATGCAGCGCTCTTTTTGGGCTATCTCCTCCTATGGCTTGCCGCTTGGCTGTGGATGGTTTTTAACAGCCTGGTTGATTTGCGCCAGCGGGTACGACAGGCCTGGGCACAGGTGGATGTTCAGATCAAGCGACGACATGACCTGATCCCCAACCTGGTCGAAACGGTCAAGGGGTTGCGCGAATACGAACAAGCGCTTCAAACACAACTGGCCGCGCTTCGCACTCAAATGGAGGCCACACCACCGGGCGTGGACGGTCCCGATTTTGCGGCATGCGGACCTCTGTTGGTTACCATACAGGAACGGTATCCGGAACTGAAAGCACAGGAGTCATTCATGTTATTGCAGAAGAACCTGTCGGAAACCGAGCAGCGCATCGCCCTGGCACGGTCTTTTTTCAACGATATTGCCACCTTCTATAACACGCGATTGGAGGTGGTCCCTGATCGTTTTGTGGCCTCCCTGGGAGGCTTGTGTCCTCAGCCCCTCATGGCGGCCAACGAGTTTGAGCGCGCCCCGGTCGAAGTCAAATGGGCGACGTAGAACCACCTTCGATCTTCTACAGGTGCAGTCAAACCAGCCGGAATAGCGTCAGGATTTTGTGCGCAGGTAACGCTGCCAGATGAAGGAGAAGGAGCGGGCAAAATCCTTCGGGCGTTCCTGGAGCAGGGTGGTCAGCCGATCGCATGTGAACCATTCGCCGGTTTCAATTTCCTCCGGTTGCAGGACAAAAGGACCCTCATGTTCGGTTTGATACACCCAGACAAATTCCTGGCCTGTGTCGGCACAGGCATCGATTTTGAACAACCGTCTCGGGATGGCCGGAAGCTTGATGCCCAATTCTTCGCGCACTTCGCGCAAGGCGCAGGCATCGTAGGATTCACCCGTGTCAAGATGGCCTGCAGCCGAGGAATCCCATGTGCCGGGATAGGTGTCCTTGGTTTGGGAGCGCTTTTGGAGGAATAGTTCGCCCCGCTTGTTGAAGATCAGGATATGCACAGCCCGGTGTTTTAATCCGAGACGGTGCACATCACGGCGGGGACACTGGCCCACGACCTCGTCGTGTTCATTGACAATATCAAATATCTCCTGGTGTGCGGGCATGTTCATAGGGAAAGGATTCTGGCCAGAATGGCAAATTGCTCGATCGATATGGACTCAGCGCGCGCCTGGATCGGGATCCTGGCCTGGGCAAAGCAATGCGGGAGGTCCTGTGTCCCCGTAGCGTCTTTGAGCAACTTGGCCGCGGTTTTCCGGCGCTGGGAAAAGCAAAGTTTTACGAGTTTGCGGTAGCATTCGCTTTGGGCGGCATCCAGCAGGGTTTGAGACCGCCTGACAAGGGAAATGCATGCAGAATCAATATCGGGAGCAGGAAAAAAACAACCCGCCGGCACCTTGAAATGGGCTTTGGGTTCGTAGTGCAGTCCCACCAGCAATGTCAGAAGCCCATAGGTGGGTTCACCAGCCCTGGCCAGCAGGCGGTCCACCACTTCTCGTTGCAGTGTCACCACCATCTGTGTGGGGCCTTGAGGGGATACGGCCAGGTCAACAAGGATCCGGGAGCCCACAGAGTAGGGGAGATTCGACACCAGTTTCCAGCGACTCCAATCCCTTTTCTCCCTTTCAAGGAACTCCAGGGCGTCATCATTGACCAGGGTGAAATGGGGCAACGTCCCAAAGCGCTCCTGGAGGATGGGGCAAAGACGATGGTCTTTTTCTATGGCCAGGACCCGGCCCGCCTTCGCCAGGAGGAGTTCGGTGAGTGGCCCCAGGCCGGGGCCGATTTCCAACACGGAATCCTCACTGGAGAGTTCGGCAACATCGGCAATCCGGCGCAGTTGGTTGCCATCATGCATGAAATTCTGGCCCAGGGATTTGGTCAGTTGGATCTGGTGATCAGCCAGCAGTTGCTTGATGTCGCTCAGTTTCATGATGCGATGGTGGCGGTCGGTACAGAATTGAGGGAGGCCTGGAGGGCCTTGAGAGACTGGACCACGTTGGACGGCGTCCATGTCAGGGGAGGCGTAATGCTCAAAATATGCCCATGTTCACCTTCGGGCAGCAGCACGAATCCACGATGAAGCATATCCTTGACGACATGCATGGATGCCATTGGGGCAGGCGCGCCGTTGGCTTGCTGGATTTCCAGGGCGGCCATCAAACCCACCCCCCTTGCATGCAATTGCAGGCCAGGGGGGGATTTGAGGCGCGACAGGCCTTCCAGTAATTTGGCGCCGAGCACTTCGCTGTGTTTTGGAAGTTGTCGTTTTGTGATCTCTCCGATTTGTGCCAATGCCATGGCACAGCCCACAGGGTGGCCCAGAAACGTGCTGGTATGCAGTGCTTCCCCTTGAGAGAGTGGCCAGGCGGCGTCCATGATGTCTGCACGTCCCACGCATGCGGATAAAGGAAATCCCCCGGTGAGGGCCTTTCCCAGGCAAATCAGATCAGGAATGACATTCCAGTGCTCGCAGGCAAACCAGCGACCGGTCCGCCCAAAACCGGTGTAAATCTCATCCACGACCAACAGGATGCCGTGGCGATCACAGAACTTGCGCAACCAGGGCAGAAATTCCGGCGTTGGAATATTGACGCCGCCGCGTCCCTGGACAGGCTCGATCAGCACAGCGCCTACGGCATGTTTTTTGACGGCATTTTCCAGCGCGCTTTGCGTGAGGCGCAATATTTTCGCATCGGTCGGGAATGGTACAAAATGACCGAATCGGGCCAATTGAGTGCGGAAAGGGCGGCGGAACAAGTCGCGATGGGTTGTGTTCAACGCCCCATAGCCCAGGCCGTGATATGCCTTTTCAAAGGCGATCACATCCTTGTGACCAGTGGCCAGGAGGGCGGTTTTAAGCGCCGCTTCAACCGCCTCGAAGCCACTATTGCAGAAAATGGTTTTTCCCGTGCGCAACGCCTCATTCTTGCAACGGTTCTTTTGAGACCATCGTTCAAAGGTAAGCCGGCTCAGTTCACGGGCCAATTGGGCTTTTAAGGGATGTGGATGCACATCGCCCATGGCATGCACAAGGGTGGCCAATTGTTTCTGGGCTGCGCGAACCACAACGGGATTGGTGTGGCCCGCGTTGGCAACGCCAAAGGCGGCCGTCAGGTCCAGATATTTGCGGCCTTCTACATCCCAGACGTAATTGCCACGCGCGCGTTGCCAGACAATGGGCCAATCACCCGCCGGGTCCATGAACGTGACATTTCGCGATTCGAAGCGCCGCAACAGATCCAGGATGGTTTGGGTGGTTGACATGGTGATGGTTAAACACCCCTGGCCGCCTGAGGCCAGATGATCTTGTGCATTTGAAGCTGAAACCTCACCGGAAGGGCCTCGCGTACAATGGCTTCGGCGAGTTCGCGCTGGGTCATGGGGTGATGGTCTGCTGGTGGGCGCTTGAGTTGGGATTGCGATTCTGCCTGGGGATGCACCCAGGAGAACAGCAGAGGACAGATCCCCGCCAGATGATGTTCTTCAATGACCTTCCTGCTCCAGTTGAAATCTTCCCATGAGCCGATGACGAACTTGACTTCATCGCTCGAGCGCAAGTGGGACAGGTTTTCCCATCGGTTTTGATCGCATTCACCACTGCCAGGACATTTAAGGTCCATGATGCGGCGAACCCTGGTGTCCACGAGCCCAATATCCACTGCGCCATTGGTTTCCAGCAACACCTGAAAACCTCGGTCACACAGGAGACGCATCAGATCCAACGCGGCGGGTTGCAGCAGGGGTTCGCCTCCAGTCAACTCCACCAGGGGAAGTCGGGCCTGGCTGTTCGCGCCAGGAGTCTTGTAGGGAACCGCGAGAATCTCCACCTGGCGGATGACTTCCTCCAGGATCATGCGGTGCCCTTCGGAAAAAGCGTAGGCAGTATCGCAATAGGAACACCGTAAATTACAGGCCGTGAGTCGGACAAAAATGCATGGCAGACCTGCCAGGGTGCTTTCACCCTGCAGGCTGGCAAAGATCTCGTTGACGACCAATGAATCGGCCATGTGGCTACATTACCCAATCAGGTCGGGTAAGCCAATAGCGCGTTCACTGGGGAAGTTCAAACGGGGGTTTTGGCCCTCGCTACTATTTCCAATGGTATTTCCAGGCGCGCGGGGCGATTTCCAGGCTCTGTCCATTCAGGTTCGCTGTGATGGCGGTGTCATTGAAGTTCTCAACGACCCAACTGCCATCCTTGAACCAGTAGAACCCCACCTTGCCGGGGGCCTGGAAGGTGATGCCAAGTTGGTGCAGTACGGATTCACGCAGGGCGTTCAGATCCGCTTCTCCCAGTGTCAGTAGCGATTTGGGGTCACCATTGACTTTTAGAATGTGAACGTTGGCAGCCTCAAGCGTTGCTTTGGCAACCAGGGGGTGATCGGCCGGATCTGCCAATCGCTTTGCCAGTCCATCGGTAATCAGAACCGGCCGACCCGACTGGATATACTTTTCCAGGCGCTGGGGTAACTGGGGGTCTTTCATCGCGTGGATGGAAAAGAAAGCCGCGGGCGCCCTGGAGGGAAACTCATGGCAGGGCACCAGGGGCAAACCCATCATGCCCACAAAATCAAAGACCCGGGCTTCTTTTTCAGGGTGGCTATTGGCTGGCTTATAGGCTGCAAGTCCCATGGGTTTGCGCCTGGCAACCTGCTTTGCCACGTCCAAAAGCTCGGGAAGCTGGCTTCTTAGAGTTTCGATATTCTTGGGGCCGGTTGTTCCCTGCAGGCCTCCATAACAGAAAAGAAGCGATTCCCGGGCGCCACCCAGGATGGTTTGCCGGGCCTGTTCAATGTAGGTTTGTTCTGTAGTGCCCAACCAGTCATACCATCCTCCCCCGCACTTGGCGCCACCGATTCCGCCCAGCCAGCGCATGATAAAGCAGGCTTCGTACTGCACGGTGCCGCCCCAATGTTTGTCCCCATAGTCGCGGGTTTCTGTGCCAACCCAGATCTTGTCGAAATCCCTGGTCTGGCCCAGGACTTCGTACCCCCGTTCATGGAAATTATCATACCACTGGGGATATTTGATGATGATGCGGCATTTCGGATTGGTCTTGCGTGCAGGGGCCAAAACACGGTGGCGCGATACTTGTGTCATCAAGGCACATCGGTAGTCTTCCCACGAGTTGCCGGGCACTGGAAAGGATTGTGTGCCAACCGTCACCGTCCTGTCCTGCCGGGCTTTTTCACAGGCTGCACAGGAGCAGTCGGTAAACCAGAAGTCGTCGATCATGATTTCATCGAACATGCTGGCGGTGTATTCAAAAATCGCCTGGATCTTTTCCTGGGTGGGTTGGTCGGTATAGCAACTGATGGTCTCTTTCCAGCCCGTCGAGGCTTTGCCCACACCTGTGGTTGTGACGCATCCTGAGACGACGAAACCAGCCTCCTTGAAGGCCTCCTTCGCTTTAAGCATGACTTCGCGGGGTGCCTGGTAGCCGTCACGGAATGTTTCCAGATAGACGTGGGTGACTCCGGTGGCCTTGCACCAGTTGATGGCTTTTTGGAGCCCCTCGGCTGAAGAAAGGCTCGAGCGCATGTCCTGCGCGGTGAACAGGGTGGAAAAACGGTGGATGCGAGCCTTGGATTGTGCCAGGTCCCAAAGTGGATGCGTATCTGGCGCTGAGGCCCCCAGGAGGTTTATGCCTAATGACAGCAGCACAAGGCATGTGCAAAAGAATGAATGTGTTGGCATGAAATGAGTCTAACCGATTATACGTTGGTCACAATCCGCAATTTATGCGAAACCGGCTGGTTATCATTGTGGTTTTATGGTCATTATCGCTCATTACCTGGGCGGTAAAGCATGACAAGGCCTCGATCCTGGTCTTCAAAGGCATGAGTGATGCCTCGGGAGCAGTGCCTCTTGGCACGAATCATTTCGCGGTGGTGGATGATGAGACCAATCCCATACGGGTCTATCGGCGTGATGTGGGGGGGGCGCCTGTGGCGACCATTTCGCTGGATCAAGTCATGGGAACAACATCCAAGACCGGGGAATCGGATTTTGAAGCCGGGACCATTCTGGATGACCTTGTGTATTGGATTTCGTCTCATGGCGCCAACAAGGATGGCAAATACCGCCCTGATCGCCATCGCTTGTTTGCCACAAAAATCATTGAGGTTGGCGGGGTGCCGGGATTGGAGGTGGTCGGCAAACCGTATCAGTCACTGGTTGAAGATTTGGAACGGGCCCCCCAGTTGGCGAAGTATCATTTGGGTGACGCGGCTCGCCTCGCGCCTAAATCGGATGGCGCCTTGAACATTGAAGGGCTGTGTTCCACCCCGGATGGCCGGTTGTTGATCGGCTTCCGGAATCCCGTTCCCGATGGCAATACGTTGCTGGTGCCTTTGCTCAATCCTCGTCGTGTCATCGAGGGGGAACGGGCCAGGCTGGGTGATCCCATCCTGCTGGACCTCGAAGGACTGGGTGTTCGGGATATGACCCGGTGGAATGACCGCTATTTCATCGTGGCGGGCTCCCCGGGACCGGGAGGGGACTTCAGACTGTATGAATGGGATGGTACCAATGCCAGTCCCCGGTTGATGTCCAGGATTCAGGAAAAGGGATTCTCAGCGGAGGCGCTCGTTTTGTTCCCAGACAAGGGGACGAACGAGATGCTTCTTCTCAGCGATGATGGCACGCGGCACATCAACAAAATGGTCAACAAGGAACTGCCCCTGGAGCAGCGCACGTTCCGAGGCCTGTGGCTGAAGCCTTGATGCCGTGTTGCCGGTTAAATGGCTGTCCCGCTGAACTGGTCGTCCTTCGATTTGAACAGCACATTGAATGTCGTCATTGAGCCGTAGCAGCGGGTGATGTATTGCTGCATCTCGACCTTCTCCGCATCGCTGAGTTTTTCGTGGCTGTTCACCTTTTGTTCAAGCACGCGGAGATTGTTGCGCATCATGACGATTTTGTGGAAAAACACCTCCAGAGGAACCTCCTTCGGTTGCAGGCTGGGGTCAGCCGATGTCAGGATGAGTTTGCCCTGGTGCCAGCGGGGAGCCAGTTGATCCACTTCGGCTCTTGGATTTTCCACGCCCATCTTGTCCAACAGCACGCCCGCCATCTTTTCCAGGAGTGAATCCAGTGGGATTTCCAGGCCGCTGAGGCTGGCTTGGGCGGCAGCAGGTTGCAAGCCGCTTGATTCGGGTGCCACGGTGCGCAGACCCTCCAGAAACTGCACTTCCGCCGTATGCTCGCCGAGAGTCTTGACGACTCCCGTGCCATATTGCGGATGCCGCACGCTCATGCCGATATGCAATTCATTGAGTTTCACACCATCATCACACCTGAATTAAGGGTGGAAATAAAGCCGAAAAGCAAATGTGCCGCCTTTTCCCAGGTTCTTGATGAGTTTAGGACTGAAAATAAAAAGTGCGGCAGGTCCGGAGACCTGCCGCACCGCGTCATGGCTTCTCAAAAGCTATTTCTGAGCGGCCTTTTCCCTGGCTTGTTGGAGCTTCTCCTGAGCCTTTTTGGCCACCTCGGCGTTGGAGGAGGTGCCCGCTTTTTCCAGGGCTGCTATGAGAACGGGAGCGTGCTTGGCGGCTTCTTTTTCACGCAGAACGGCTTCTGCGATGGAAACGACGGAAGCAGCTGCCGCATCCTTGAGAGCAGCGTCATCGAGGCAGGGCATGAGGGCCTTCAAGGAATCCATGTTTTTGATGTTTCCAAGTGCCTGGGCGTATAGCTTCTTTTCCTCGGCCTGCTGAAGGAGGCCTGATGCGTTATTGCACAGGGCCAGCCGATCTGCTTCCGAGACATCTGGATTATCCGACCAGCCAAAGTAGCCGTGGAGGAAGGCCAGTTTGTCACCGGCATTGCCGGCGTTTTGCGCCAGCGTGAGCAGCGCCTTGGCCGCGTCTGTCGTTTTCCAGGTGGTAAGGGATTGGATGGCCGCGTCCCGCAGGTCAGCGTCCTTGCTGGCGGCCACAACCGCTTGCAGGGCGGAGGATTCACCAATCGCGCTCAAGGCGGCCAGCAGGGCCTTTTTCTGGGCGGGCTTGGTTGTTTTCATCGCTTCTGCGATTTGTTGGACGGGTTCCTCAGGCTTGGCGGCGCGCATACCCACCTGGCTCAAGGCCTGCCCGGCAGCGTTGATGTCCTGGCCATCCTGGTACTTGGCGAGCAAGGCCAGCAGGGCCGGGGTATCGGACGTCCGGGCCAGTTCGGCCAGGCGTTTCAGGGCCGCGAGCCGCAATGGAGCGTCCGCGCCATCAGCAAATTGCAGCAAGGTGGGCACGCTGGAGGCCATCCGGCGCCGGGCCGCCAGTTCCATGCCCAGGTTTTTCTGGGCGGGATCGGCACTGGCCAGCATCGCGTTGACGGCGGCATCTGCTTCCTTGCCGGGCACGGAGGCCAGGCATTCCTGCGCCAATTCAGCGATTTCCTTGTCGTTGTCATTCACCATGCCAAGGAATGTGGGGATGGCCTGGGGAGTGCTGAATTCAGCCATGGAATGGACGGCTGCCAGGCGGATATCCTTGGAACCCTTTGTCGCAAGGGATGCCAGGGCGGGGAGGGCTGCCACATCGCCGCGCTTGCCCAATGCCTGGATGACCATGACCAGCCGGTCACCCTCAAGCCGGGCCAGTTCATCGACCAATGCCTGGGTCACCTTGCCGTTTTTCATTTCCAGCGAGGTCCGGATGGCCGCTGCCGTGAGGATATAATCATCGCTGTGCAGCGATTGCTTAAGGAGTGCCAGACCTTTCTCCTGTTTCAACAGGAGTGTCCCCCGGAGCGCTCCTGCCCGGACCTGGTGAAGTCCCTGGGCATTCATCATTTCCTGGTACAATGTGGCGGCCTGACTTTCCTTGCCCTTGGCGGCCAGTTGCTCTGCACATCGGAACATGCCTTCGTAGAACGCCAGTTGATTGCGTGTCGGGGTCGTTTTGACGGCCTGGGCAATCGCCTTGGCCGCACTGGCCGTGCCAATTTTGCCCAGTGCTCGAGCTGCAGCCTGCGCCACATCAGCATCGGCATGAGTCAACAGGCCGCTTAACGGTTCAATGGCCTTGATGTCACGCCGTACGCCGATGCTGCTGATCACGCCCACGAGCAGACGCCCTTGAGTTTGTGCCAGCGCATCGCGAAATGCCTTATCCACAGAGGGATCGGGTATGGTTTCCAGACCATACCGGGCCATGTGCGAGAGCTTTTCGTCCGTCAGCAGCGCGGCCAGGGGGGCCACGGCTTCCTTGCCGCCAATGACAGCCAGTTGACGACAGGCATCCATTTTAGCTTTCTCGGATGCGTCAGATTTCAAGATCGACACCAAGGCAGTCTCATTCGCTGGTGCCAGAGTGGGGGTGTTTTGGGCAAAAGCCATTGAGGCGCTTGCGACCAGCGCCAGGACCACGGTTTGAACAATACTAAAGGGATGCATATTCAATAATTCGTTATGGTTTGGCGTTGATGATTAAAACGTCCATGGTGCACGCATGGCGCGGGAACGCAGCCGGTTCGCGTCCACATCGTTGATGAATTCCTCCTTCACCGGATCGTAGTTCACGTTGCGCTTGAGCCACATGCAGATGTTGGCCGCGTGGACTGCGGACATGCCGCGATGCATGACCACGGGATTGGCCACCGTGAGACGCCGGGTCTTGATGCAGTTGAAGAAGTCCCGCACATGGCTCATGGGCCGTTGGGTGCGGGCGATGTAATCCTGCACGATTTGTTTGAAATCCGCCAGCAGGGCAGGGGAGGAGACATCAGGTTTGGAATAACCATCTGCCACTGAGACCCAACCTTCGGGACCTTCAAAGCGCATTCCGCAGGAGCCATGCCACCAGCCTTCACGATGGAGTATCATTTTGGCCCCGTTGGCATAGGTGGTCACCATGCCATCGCCTGTCGGGTTGTTGACGTACTCGTAATGGGACGGACAGGTGTCGAGTAAATCGAGCCCCGCCTGAGCCTGCACAAATGTGTGCGCGCCCCATTCTCCAATGCAACTGGTGTGGAAGTCGTAGTAGCCACGCCACCCTCCGCGCACGTAGTTGGAGTTATAGGGACGCCAGGGACACGGTCCCAACCATTGATCCCAATCCACTTCGTCCTTGTTGGGTTCGGGTTCGGCGGGCAGCCAGTCGTGGTTCATTTCTGCAGCATCCCAGGGGGCGATATGGGCCCGGGCGGTATGCACCTTGCCCAACCGGCCACTCTTGGCCAGTTCAATGGCGAAGGCGAAATTGGCCTCGCTCAGGCGCTGGGTGCCGGTCTGATACACCCGGCCGTAGCGGCGTGCAGTCTCCACCACCATCTGGCCCTCCGCTATGGTCATGGAGGAGGGCTTTTCGCTATAAACATCCTTGCCCGAGCGCATGGCCATCACGGAGGCCAGCGCATGCCAGCGGTCACCCGTGGCAATCAGCACGCCATCGATGTCGGTGCGCTCGGCGAGAAATTCCCGGATGTCCCGGTACATCTTGCAGTCCTGATTCCCGTAGCGGTTGTCGATGATGCGCTTAACAGCTTCCCGCTGGGATTTCTTGGCATCGCATATGGCAACAAATTGAACATCCTTTTCCGGCAGCATCCATTGGAGCACGCCTGAGCCGCGTCCTCCAATGCCCAGACCTGCCATGACGATGCGCTCGCTGGGGGGAACTGCACCGTTTTTGCCCAGGGCTGAGCCCGGGATAATCATGGGAGCGGCCACCGCGGCACTCGCCAGGGCGGTTCGTTTGAGAAACTGTCGTCGATTCATGGATGGGGTTTCCTGGGGAAGGGCGGCAACGTGAACTGGGGCTGATGCGACCCGATCAGGGGATGTTTTTTTATCAAATGACATAAGGCTCTTATTCGAGTTTCAATATGCCCCGCAATGGAACGCACAGATACCCCTCATGTTATGGAAACAACATGACCGGTATATCTGGGTATTCCAGACCAGCTTTTGCGAGATTCATATTCAGACGCCCCAAGTGCAGAAAATATTCATTTCTTTGGGTCATGAGTCATCAGTGAAGGCTTGATGGTGACGTAATCTGTTTGCCGTGAGCGGGATATGAAAAGCAAAAAAATATGGATTGTACTTGACTCTGCCTATTAATTATTTATCTTTCCTTATATACAACCGAACACAGCGACGCCGTAGTTTTACCCGTTGGATTATTATTTGTTGGATTAGTTAGTGATCCTAATTTAATAACATTCATCCCCACAAACACTTATGAAATATCGCAAGGGACTTGATGTCCTCACCGTCCTGACTGGCTTGATGATGGCGGCCAGCGTTGATGCCTCTGTCACCCACCGATATAGTTTCACCAGCGATGTCACCGATTCGGTGGGTTCGGCTCATGGAACCCTCCAGGGTAATGCCGCCATCGTGGATGGTGCGGCAACCTTCGATGGGGCTGCTGAAACGTTTATCAATCTCCCGCCCGGCCTGATCACCGGGCAGACCAATCTGACCGTTGAGTTCTGGGCTTCTTTTGGCACGATGCAGGATTGGTCGCGGGTGTTCGATTTTGGCGATACCAATGGCACAGTGGGGCGTTATTACGTGATGTTTTGCCCCCATTCTGGAGCAGGGGATTACCGCATGAGCTATGCGGATGCCGATCCAGGTTATAATCATGAACTTGTGGTAACTGGGCCTGGTATTCTCGATAATACGGGACCGACGCATTTCGCCTGCGTGTATGACCCTCCCACTGGCTTGATGGCACTCTATACGAATGGTGTTCTGGCCAATTACCGGACGGACTTGACCTTCCCCTTGTCTTCCATCAGCAACGTCTATTCGTTTTTGGGTAAATCCACCTATACAGGCGATGCCCCGTACAACGGAACGATCGATGAGTTTCGTATTTATGACAAGGCACTGAATGCCGTGGAAGTTGCCGGCAGCTATGCGGCGGGTACTTCGACCCTCAGCACGGATCCGGGCGCTGTTCAGAATCTAAACCTTGCCGCCGAGACAGTTATGATCGTGGGGAATTCCCAGGGAACGACCTTGACTGCCGACTTCGCCGGGGTCCAGGGGGTTCGCTTGTTCCGGATGGCTGGAGTGACCTATGAGTCCAGCAACCCCAGTGTCCTCACCGTATCGCAGGAGGGCAAGCTCCAGGCGCTGACAACCGGATCCTCCACCATTACCGCAAGTTACGGAGGCAAGAGCACAAGCAAGGTGATCACAGTGAATCGGCGCGAGGCATTGGTCATTGCCGGCACCCTGTATGTGGACTTGAAGGCTGATGACTCCAGCGCCGGGACATTGGAATGGGTGAACCTGGCGCCTGCCGGCAATTTCACCGAAGTGGGAGATCCCGTGATGGAGGCCGACGTGGCGGGCACGGGGGTTTCAGGCGTGCTTTTTAACGGCACCACTGATGCCTATGTGGGCCCCAATACCACCGATGACATTGACGGTAACAGTGATCGCTCGGTCGAAATCTGGGCGTTGAATCCCTCCATTGCCAGCGAGGAAACCCTGGTGGCGACTTCTCATCGCGGTTCTGACCACAGGAATTTCTCGGTGAATTACGGTTCGAATGGTTCCTATGGGGCGGCGGGTCTGTGGGCTGATGATCTGGGCTGGAGTGGTCCTGCCCCCGTGGCCGGCGCCTGGCATCATATTGTGTTCACCTATGATGGCGCCGGTGTGGCCAAGGTCTATGCGGATGGCATTCTCAAGACACGCAAGGTGCTTGCCGCCTCGCTGAGTACATATCCAGGAGAACCGATCAAGCTGGGTGCCCAGACTGGCACCGACGGTACATCCTTGGATTTTGGTCAGGCCTTCTCGGGCTATATCGCTGCTGTGCGTTTTCATGGAGGATTGCTGAGCGACGATGATGTGTTCAATAACTTCCTCTATGGGCCGAAGAATCAGAGTCCCGGAACGCTGGCTGGCATTGTGACGCGCGCAGATGCCAAGGTGCTCCTGAACGGATATTCGCAAGCGAAGGCATTTGCCAATTTCACCGTCAAGACCAACGTGGATGTCAGCACCTTTGCGGTGTATTCGAGCAGCGACACCAACGTTATCCTGGTGGAAACCAATGGCCTGATTCGTGGTGTGGGTGTGGGCAAGGCTGAGGTCATTGCATCCTATAGTGGCTATGTCGCCAGCGCCCAGGTGGAGGTGGTGGAGACCTTCTCAGTCACCTTGAAACATCGCTACAGTTTCAGCGAAGCTGCCGGTTCAGTCGAAGTGGCTGACCTTGTGGGGACTGCAAAGGCTACAGTGGCTGGAGGGGCTGCCCTTACAGGCAGTGGGCAGGTGACCCTGGATGGTGCCAGCGGCTATGTTGACCTGCCTAATGGCATCATATCTGTGCTCACCAACGCCACGTTCGAGACATGGGCGACCTGGAATGGTGGTTCGGTGTGGCAACGCGTTTTCGACTTCGGCAGCAATGCCAGTGGCGAGGACCAGCAGGGTAATGGCACCACCTATATCATGCTGACTCCTCAGGCCAGTGGCGCCGGAATGCGGTTTGAAGCCACGCTCGGCAATGGCTCGGATTTGTTGAATACCACCGCAATGCCGACCAATAAGGAGTGCCACATCGTGGTGACATATAACTACTCGGCACGCATGGCCAAATTGTACGTCGATGGCCTCCTGGTGGCCACCAATGCCCTGACGGTGTCGCTGAATGATATTGAAGACATCAATAACTGGCTTGGGCGCTCCAATTGGCCTGATCCATTCTTCAATGGCTCGTTCAATGAGTTCCGCATCTACGATGGGATCCTGACTGATGTTGATGTGGCCTTAAGTGGAGCGGCGGGACCCGACAAGGTGCTCAGTGGCAGTTCCGGCAGCCTCCAGACGGTTGAGTTCAAAGTTCCTTCGACTAATCTGGTGCTGAACGGCTTGCCTTTGCAGGCAACGTTCATTGGCAACTACCAGTATCTGACGAATGTGAACATCACTGGCTTCCAGGGCGTTGCCTTCGAGTCCAGTAATCCCAATGTGGCCACTATCAGCGCCAAGGGCGTCATCGAATCCCTGGCGGAGGGCACCACCGTGCTCAAGGCCACCTATCAAGGCAAGGAAGCCATGGTGAACCTCTCCGTGGTACGGTCGGCTGGTTCGCCTGCCCAACTGCAATTGCTCCATCGCTATAGCTTCAGTGAAGCTGTGGGCAGTGCCACGACCGCTGATTCTGTGGGTGGTTCTGACGGTAATGTGGTGGGTGGTGCGGTCTTTTCAGGTGATGGTAAACTGACCCTGAACGGATCGGATGCCTATGTGAATCTGCCCAATGGCATGATTTCCGTTCTCAGCAATGCCACGTTCGAAGCGTGGGTTTACTGGACAGGCAATCGTGATTGGGAACGCATTTTTGACTTCGGCAGCAATGCCGGGGGAGAGGATGTCCAGGGAACCGGTGATACCTACCTGTTGCTTTCGCCGCGAGCTGGCTCTGGCCGGGTCCGGGCCACGATCACCATCACCTCCAATTCGGCGGGCAGTGAGACGCCGATTCTTGAGGACACAGGGGCCCTGCCGCGCAATGTCTGGTCGCATGTGGCCCTCAGCTATGACATCACCGCGGGCTTTGCTCGCCTCTATGTCAACGGCAAGAAAGTCTCCACAGGCATTGCGAGCATTCCCTTGTCTGGTCTGAATGACATCAACAACTGGCTGGGTCGTTCCAATTGGCCTGATCCATATTTCACCGGCCAGTTCGATGAATTCCGTATTTACGAGGGCGCCCTGGTGGACAGCCAGATCGCAGCCACCTATGCCGCGGGACCTGACGCCCTGCCGTCGGCAAACGTGATGCCTCAACTCGGCGCTGTTCGTTCCGGCACCACCATCACGATTAGCTGGCCTGCTGACGCGACGGGTTACGAGCTCGAATACACCACCTCCTTGGGCACAGGTGCCGTGTGGCAAAAGGTGAACACCAGTGCAGTGGTAGAGGGTGGCGTCAAGAAAGTGACGCTGTCCACCACTGGCGATGCGAGCTTCTATCGCCTGAAGAAATAGATTTGTTCATGGCATACGTGAACTAACTGGAAGGGCAACTGGGGCCGGGACAGTCACCGGCCCCTTTTTGCTGCCCTCGAAAAACAAGCTTCAAACCATGTATACGGAAAAGACCAATGTCAGGGAGTTGACGGTCAAGCCATGGGACAGGCTTGGATTTACCTTGATCGAATTATTGGTGGTCATCGCCATCATTGCCATTCTGGCGGCCATGCTGCTTCCAGCCCTGGCGCGATCCAAGGAGACCGCCAAACGTGCGAAATGCGGAAGTAATCTGCGACAGTTTGGACTGGCCTGCCGTTTCTATGCGGATGAAAACAATGACCGGTTGCCGGTGCTGGGGGCGGGCTGTTACTGGCCCTGGGACATCGATAAAAAGACCTGTGATCTGCTCCTGAAAAATGGGTCCCAACGCCATATCTTTTACTGTCCCTCATTTCAATTCCAGGATACGGATGTGTTGTGGAATTTCACCACAGACTATCGTGTGCTTGGGTATGTGATGACCTTCACTAACACGGCCAATTTGCATTATACAAATGTTAATGTGAAAATGACCCCCACGCCGATCACGTATAAAGGCTACACCTACTTGCCGAACCCAACCACCCGCGAGCTCCTGGCCGATGCCACCTTGTCCGAAGGCACAAACAATTTTGTCAGGGTCAAGGGTGGGTGGGCTGAATACCACCGCACCAGCCATCTTAACGGAACACGTCCGGCAGGGGGGAACATTGTATTCCTCGATGGTCACACTGAGTGGCGCAAGTTCCAGAAGATGTCGATTCGCACCACGGGAACGCCCAACTTTTGGTTCTGAATGTGACCCTTCCCCCGGCAGTTCCCAAGGGATTGCTGTTGGGCGTCAGGAAAAGGTCTCTCCTCCCGAGTGATGGGGAGTGGAGGGCTCACCTGCTGCCGTGTTTAAGGACGGTGTGTTCGACACGGGGGGACGTTCCAAACGGTCGATGATGCTGATTTTTTGCCAGATTTTCCGCGACAGCCCGTTGGTCAGGTCTTCCAGGTCGTTGACCGCGCTCAACGTGGGGGGATCGTTGAAGTTTTGGACATAGACGGCTGCCAGTTTGCTGAGCACAGCCAGCATCTCGCTGCAGTAATCAAGATATCTGGAAAGCTCATAGGGAGTTAGTGTCCGGGCGGGGGAGGAAGGGGTGGACACCTTGCCGGAGAAATATTGCTCGGGGTCCTTGGGCAGTTGATGCATGTCGATGATGTGGGCCACGGATCGCAACTGGTGCAGGGCCTTGAGTGCCCGGCGGCGTTTGATCCGGCATTCCCACTGCGAAAGAAAGTATATGGCAGCCCCCAGGAAGACCACATCATTGATTGCGGCATCCAACCCTTGAAATAGCTCCGCAAGGCTCGAGAAAAAGGCGATCTTCCAATCAACAGAAAACAACACCGCCACGAATATCACCAGCAAAAGCAGGGCGCACAATCCCACTGCACCGCGAACCCAAAGATTGGGCCGGCCCAGCCACAGGGAGATATCAGCCGCCTCATGACTCAGGGTGACCATTTCCCTGGCGACCTGGCGCAGGTTGGAGACAGGAAACCGCTCCTGGATGCGGCGCTCAAGCCGTTCCATGGTGTCGATGATGAGTTGAGGTTCCAGGTTGCGGTACATGTTTTGCAGACAGCTATATAGCGTGTCCTTTGTCGTCATGCAACCACTGTGCAATCGAGTTGCGATGGGATGCCATGAGTGTGCACTCCTTCATGGGACGCGGACGTTGCCACTTATCGTACAAATAAAAAAGCGGCTGTTAGCCGCTTTTGTGATCTTAATTGGATGAATGAAACCTGATTACTTGGCTTCCAGTATCTTTTCCAGTTCGGGGTTCTTGGGTTGCCCCAGGGACACCGCCTTCTGGTAATGGAACTTGGCCAGCGCCAGGAAGGGAGGTTTCTGCGTGGCATAGACAATGGCCAGATTGTGGTGAGCGCTCGCATAGTTCGGCGAGATCTGGATCGACTTGCGCAACGCCGATTCCGCCTGTTCACGCATCCCTTTTTGGCTGAAGGTGATGCCCAGGTAGTTCTGAGTTTCAGCATTCTGCGGATCGAGTTTGGCCGACTTGCTCAAGGCGGTCAGCGCCTCGTCGTACTTCTCCTGGCGGAACTTCAGAATGCCATACAGGGAGAGGTTGAATGCGTCATCCGGTTCCAGGGATAAGGCCTGGTTGAGATTCTTTTCGGCTTCGTCAAATCGGCTGCGTTCGAGTTGGATCGCCGCCAGATTGCCCAGCGTGAACACGTTTTTATCATCGAGCTTGAGGATCTGTTTGTACTTCTGCTCGGCATCGTCGAAGCGTCCAGCGCTGAAGTCGCGCCGGGCTTCAGCCACCAGGGCGGAGGCGCCGGCAGGCAGATCACTTAACGTGCGTCGCGCCGGTTTCGATGCGGCCTGGGTTGCGGCGGGGGCATTGGTCCCTGCTGCAGCCGCGGCGGAAGCCATTTTGGCCGGCTCCGGCGCCTGGAACATGGCCAGTTCCTCGGCGGTATAGGGCGTCTTTTTTGCCTCGTAGGCGGCCAGTTTGGCCTTGAGCCCTTCGATTTCCTTCTCCAGATCGCTTGTCTTTGCAGAGGTCTTGCGTTTCTTGGCATCGGTCAGTTTTTGTTCAGCCTTGGCCAGCTTGGCCTGCAAATCGTCCCGTTCCTCCTGCAATTTTTTGAGTGCGCGTGCCTGATCCTCCGCAGCCTTCCTGCCCTCGGCACCTGAGGTTTGCTGGCGCAGACTCGCCACTTGTTTCTTCAGTTCCTCATTTTTCGACTTGAGGGAGGCAATGGTCGATTGCGCCGACGTGGCAGACGATGATTTGTCTGCCATCTGGCTTTTCAGGGCGGCCAGCTCCTTTTTCACCGCGGAGTTCTCCGTTTGCAGAAGGACCAGTTCCTTGGATGAGGTGGCCTCTGTTTTGCCCGACTCGCGCCTGGTCTTGGCTTCTGCCAGTTGCTTGCGCAGACGGTCGTTCTCCGAACGCAAATCCTTCACTTCCGATCCCGCCTTGGCGCTTTCCACGCGGGCCGCCAGCACTTGCTTTTCCTCGGTGAGCAGCTTGATGGTGCGTGATTGTTCCTCAACCTTGCGGTTGGCTTCCCCAAGGGCCTTGCGAAACTCATCGGCTTGCCCGGGTTTGACAAGTTTTGACGCATTGTCCTGCTCCTGTTTGAGGCTGACTTGAAGCAGTTCCTTTTCCTTCTCCAGGGCCTGAATTCGATTTTCGGCCCGTTTGAGTTCCTGCGGATCCACGGTCGCGGGTTGGGCGGCCAGCGCCTCGCGCAATTTGGCTTCCAGCAGGCCTTTTTCAGATTTTAGCGCCCGGTTCTCGTCTGAGAGGGCCTTGAGTTGGCCATCCGCCGCGGGTGCAGCAGGGGTGGCGGGCGCTTCCGTTGCCTTTTCGGCAGGCTGGGTCGCAGGTGCGCTCGAGGGGGCCGCAGGTTTTGCAGGGGCAGGCAGGGTGGCCAGCTTCTCGTTTACGAAATCGAGCCGGAACTGCACCAGCTTTTCCTTCCAATCCGGAAACGCCTTGCGCAGGTTGATCAGACCGGTCTGCGCCTCCAGCAGCTTGTCGTAAGCCGCCTTGGTCTGGCCGCTCTGCAGCAGGTTATCCGATTCGCGAATGGCGTTATACACCTTCACGTACTGTGAATCCGGGCCATCGCCACGCACTGCGATGCCGGAAGACAGCGCCAACATAACCAGGGCAATAAGAAAACGTCTCATGGCGGAGGCATACTAACCATGTTAAGCCATATTTGCCAAGGTTGAATCGAAACCCCAACAAAAGATTTGCTGTTATGCCACCATCGAATAGGATATTTCCATAACCGACCGATCAGCCCGTTAACCTCGAACCCCTGACATTATGGAAATCAAGGTCGAGTGCCCATGCGGTACTCATTATAAGTTTGATATAGAGCCCGTGGACGGCCGGATGCCCGCCCAGGTCTTTTGTCCTGATTGCGGTGCTGATGGAACCCCTGCCGCCAATCAAGTCATCGCCCAAGCCACACCTGCTGTCGCTGCTCCGGCACAACCTGCGCTGCGCATGGCGGGGCTCGTGGCCACTCCGCCTCCAGCATCCCTCCCGCCGACACCGGCTCCTATTCCAACCTCTCAGCCCGCCATGCCTGCCCGGCCAGCAGGAAAAGCCCTTTTGGACGACCCGGAGCCGAACACCTCCATGGCATTGGTGGGGGCAGTGGGGGCGGGGCTTTTGGGCATGTTCATTTGGTATGGCATCGCCATGGCCACCGGTTACGAGTTGGGCATTGTGGCATGGGGGATAGGTGCGCTGGTGGGGGTCGGCACCAGGTTGCTGGGCAAGGCCCAAACCCAGGTGTTTGGCTTGATGGCTGGCGCCTGCGCCCTGCTGGCCATTGTTGGAGGACAATATCTTACAGTGAGCCAGATGTATAAGTTGGAAATGGAAAAGGGCATGAAGATCGCCTACGATAATCAGCTCAAATACGCCAAGGAAGTTGCTCAGGCTCAAAACGATGATGAGCTCAAAATCATCATGGCCAAATACAATGATAACTTTTCTGATGGCAAGGTAAGCGATAAGGACCTGGCAGAATTCAAAGCCAAATCCCTGCCCAGGATGAAGGATTTTGCCAACGGCAAAAAATCCCGTGCTGAGTTTGAAAAAGAGTTCCGTGGAATCATGAATGCCCTGGTGTCCCCATGGGATTTGATGAAGGCCAGCGTGGGCTTGTTCACCTTGCTATGGCTGTTCCTCGGGGTGGGCAGTGCCTACAGGATTGCCGGCCAATCCTGAATCTGTAAAAACTTCATAACAAGCACGTTGTACTGCGCCGTTGCACGACTGGGCGCTGCCGGTGCTGTTTTGGGTCCTTCCCGGCCACAAAATCACACCACCAGGTGTTCCTTTTCGTACATTTTGTTGAACATTGCTCGCGGGTGTTTGTCGAATAAACGAAATGCTAGACGACCGCCGTTACTGCGAACGGAACAAAGCCTGCCTAGGCCGTTGGCACGATTTACGCTGCTCGGCCGTCTTGTACAAATCGGAGAACCTATGACAAAGCCATTGGATCAAATAGACGAAGTAATTCGTAATCCTAAACATCCATTCCGGCAGGTTGCAGACCGTCCGGATAAACCCCACAAGAACCGGTATGAAAGACGTAAAGTGAGAGAATTCATTCGCGTGGGTGAATGGATGTCCAAATAAAGGTTAACTCAAAAGACTTGAAGAAAAGCCACGCTTCGGCGTGGCTTTTGTCATATCCGATTCCAGACCTGTTCCGCCCCGCATTCTGTTTTTATTGCATTCCCAATCAATACGTTGCGTGGGACGTCTCTTCCCCTATGTCCCCAGGAATAGGGTCCCTTGCCGTCACTTGGCTTCCAACTTATGACGGATTTCCTCGTTGGATTCTATCTCCAGGGATTTTTTCCAGGCGTCATGCGCCTCCGAGGTATGTCCCAAGGCGTGGTGAATGTCACCCAGATGATCGTAGAGCGTGGCATCGGGTTCCTTGGATTGTTCAAGAGCCTTGAGGACGTGCGGCAACGCCTCACCAGGGCGGTTGAGCTTGTAAAGCACCCATGCCAGGCTGTCCAGAAAGGCGGCATTGTCGGGCTCAAGTTTGACGGCCTTTTCGATCATGCGCAGCGATTCATCGAGGTTGACGCCACGGTCAGCCCACATATATCCAAGGTAATTCAAGGTTTCCGTATCGTCAGGATTCTCCTCCAGGCATTTGCCGAAGTACTTCTCTGCCTGTGCATAGTCCTTGTTCCGCTCATAGACCGCCCCCAATTGAAAATAGAGAACGTGATTAAGACGGTTGGTTTCCGTCGCATTGGCAATGATTTCGGCGCGTACCAGGTACTTCAAGGCTTCTCCGTAGTTCTTTAACCGGCTGTAAGCCAGCGCAGAATAGAACTCCAGCAGGAAGCTTTGAGGGGTTGCAGCGCGCAGCCGTTCCAGCGTGGCGAGAGCCGATTGGGCCTGATCCGAGGCAATTTGCATGCCTGCAAGGTCATACCATGCGGGCTCGAAGGTGGGGTTCAGCAGGATCGTTTTCTCGAAATATCCGGCAGCCTTTTTGTAATCCTTTGCATCCGAGGCGATCACACCCAACAGATAATTGGCCTGGGGATTGGCTCCGTTTTGCTTCAGCATGGATTCGAGAATCTCACGCGCCTTGTCCATGTCATTCCCACGCAGATACAGATCCGCCAACCGTTCCCGAATGGTGGGCAGATTCGGATATTGCTTGAGCAATTCAACATAGATCGACACCGCTTTTTCGGGCGCTCCGTTGGTGATGTAGAGGTCGGCGATGCGTTGCTGGACGCCTGGTTCCTCCGGCTTGAGGGATTCGGCTTTGGTCAACAGTTCGTTCGCACGTTTTCTCAGCTCGGTGCCATCCTTGCCTGCCAGCGAACTAAAATGATTCAGCACCTCAGCCAGATCGAGGTAATAACTGGGATTGTCCGAGGTTTGACGGGCGGCATCCTCCAGGAGTTGCAGAGCCTGCTGGTTCTGATTGTTCTGAAAGTGGATTTGAACCAGCGTCTGAAGAGCGAGCAGTTGCTGGGGATCCTTCTTGAGGGCCCGCCGCGCCAGATCGGTGGCCTTGTCGATCTTGTTCAGTTGATGGTTGGCCACACCCAGCCAGGCCAATATATCGGCCGATGCATCCGGTGAGGTCGCGGGAACGGTGAGGACTTCGGCAGCCTTATCAGGTTTCTTGCGTTGGAGATATTGCCGGGCCAGATCCAGGACAAGCGATTCGTTGGAGGGATCCAGTTGGACGGATTTTTGATATTCCTCCAGGGCCTCGTTCGATTCCTGCTGGAGATCGAGGATCAAGCCCATGGCGAAATGTGCGTAGGCCTGAGCGCGCTCTTCAGCGGCAGGACTCATGTCTTTGTTGAAAGTATCTGGTAATGAGGATGATGTGGTGGGTTGCTTTTGCGGCGTGGCATGGCCCTTTTTAGCGGCAGAGGAACACCCCTGACCTGCTACCAAGAGCAACAACACCACTACCAAACCCACGATGGGCTTTAAGCTCAGAGATGAGAACATGAGTTTATAATAAGAAAAGCGCACCCCGACACAAGCGGGGTGCGTTTCTGAAAACGGACAGATACCAAAAGGCGCAGGCAGCGGCTTTTACTGCTGCCAAGTGCGCTTCTTATGGCGATTGGCACGCATCTTCTTGCGCCGCTTATGTTTGTTAATTTTCGCCTTACGGCGTTTCTTTAGTGAACCCATATTTTTATTTGCGTCTTTATTATTTAATATACCACTTTGTTTAGTGGATATTCAATAATTCCTTCTGCGCCAGCGGCCTTCATCCGGGGGATTAATTCACGTACGATATGCTCGTCAATGATGGTCTCCACCGCAACCCAGTCCGACTGACTCAAACCTGAAATAGTTGGATTACGCAAAGCGGGCAAACATTTCAACAAATTTGCTAAATTATTTTTCGAAACGTTCATTTTCAGACCCACCTTGGCTTCGGCTTCGAGGGCGCCTTTGAGCAACAAGGCGATCTGTTCGATCTTGCTGCGCTTCCACTCGTTCTTCCAGGTTTGATGGTTTACAATGAGCCTGGGCGTGGATACGAGGATGTTCTCAACTATTCGTAAATTGTTGGCACGCAGACTACTGCCTGTTTCTGTGATCTCCACGATGGCATCCACCAATTCATGGGCCTTGAACTCTGTGGCCCCCCATGAAAACTCGACTTCGGCCTTTACGCCGTTCTTTTTCAGGTATTGCTTGGTGATGTTGACCACCTCGGTGGCGATTCTCTTGCCGGCCAGATCCTTGACGGACTTGATCGGGGACTTTTCGGGAACTGCCAGAACCCAGCGAGCCGGTTGGCGTGTTGCCTTGCTAAACAGAAATTCACCGACTTCATGCACATCCGAGTTGTTCTCACAGATCCAATCATGGCCGGTGATGCCACAATCCAGGTAGCCATGATCGACATATCGACTGATCTCTTGAGCCCGGATCAGGCGTATTTCGAGTTCTGGATCATCCACATACGGCACATACGAGCGACTGCTGACCTGGATGTTGAATCCGGCCTTGGCCATCTTTTCAATCGTGGCATCCTGCAGGCTGCCTTTGGGCAAGCCCATCCTGAGAACGTCTTTTGCACTCATAAAAGAAAGTAAATTATAAACCATTCATGGGCCGATGCCAGCAGGAATGTATCGAGACAACGAGGAAAACGGTGTAACGGGCCATACCACTGCCCCCGGCGTGTGTTTATGGTCGTTCAAATGTGACGCACGCGCCGGCCCTCAACAACGAGTTCGCGGCGGGCCAGAGCTCCCAAGGCCGCAGGGTAAATGCGGCGTTCGGCCACCTGAATCCGCGCATGCAACGTGGCAGGGGTGTCGTCGTCCATGACAGGCACGGTTTCCTGGGCGATGATGGGGCCGGCGTCCACTCCGGCATCCACGAAATGGACCGTACAACCAGCGTGCTTGACGCCGTACTCAAGCGCTTGCTTCCAGGCCTCCAATCCAGGGAAGGAGGGGAGGAGGGAGGGATGGATGTTGATGACCCGCATCGGAAAGGCGCTCAGGAAGGCGCTTTTGATGATGCGCATGAAACCGGCCAGCGCAACGAACTCAACACCCGCATCCTTCAAAGCCCCCACGTAGGCCTTCTCAGCCTCTTCATCAAGTTTGGTCCGGAATTTGCCGGGAGGCATATACCGCGCAGGAATGCCAAAACGACGGGCATGATCGAGTATGCCTGCGTTTTCAACGTCACTGATCACCAGTGCAATCTCGACGGGAATGGCGTTCGCGGCACAAGCCTCTGCGATGGACACCATGTTCGAACCCTTGCCTGATCCCAGCACACCGATCCGCAATTTGTTAGAGACAGTCATTTTTCAGTATGTTGCTCCAGAAAACCCTGCAACTGCCGGATGCGGGTGGGATGGCGCATTTTACGCAAGGCCTTCGCTTCAATCTGCCGGATTCGTTCCCGGGTGACCTTGAATTGCTTGCCCACCTCGTCCAGCGTGCGGGCATAACCATCTCCGAGCCCAAAGCGCAATTCAAGCACCTTTCGCTCCCGCTCGTTCAGACTGGTCAGGACATTGCCCAGACGGTCCTTGAGTATGCTGAAGCTGGTGGTGTCAGATGGACTTTCCGCGGATTTGTCCTCAATGAAATCGCCAAAATTGGAGTCCTCACCGTCGCCAACAGGTGAATGCAGTGAGATGGGTTGTTGCGCCATCTTCAGGATGGCGCGAATCCGGTCCACGGGCATCTGCATTTCGTCGGCGATCTCATCGCAGGTTGCCTCGCGGCCAAAATCCTGGAAGAGCTGTTTCTGGACCCGCATGACACGGTTGATGGTTTCAATCATGTGGACGGGGATGCGAATGGTGCGAGCCTGGTCTGCAATGGCCCTTGTGATGGCCTGGCGAATCCACCAGGTGGCGTAGGTCGAGAACTTGTACCCCCGGCGGTATTCGAATTTCTCCACGGCTTTCATGAGGCCCATGTTGCCTTCCTGAATCAAATCCAGAAAGCTCAAGCCGCGGTTGGTGTATTTCTTGGCGATCGAGATTACCAGCCTCAGATTCGCCTCGACCATCTCAGTCTTGGCTCGTGCGGCTTCAGCGGTGGCTTTGCGCAGTTGACGATGAAGCTCAAAGTACTGTTGTGCAGGCATTCGGATGAAAGCCTCCAGGACTTCCAGCTTGCTTTTTTCGGTGTTGAGAATCTGCTGGGTGTCCTGGTGGCCGTTTCTTTTGCAGACCTCAATGGTCTGGATGCATGCCAGCAGCTTGTCATGGATGTTGTCTGACACCATGGCCATCTCTTCGATCACCTTCTGTTTATAATAGAAACGGGGGAAAGTTTTCTGGAGCTTCTGATCCCACTTTTTAAAGGCTGCCCACCGGGATTCCTTCCTGGATGCGGATTCAGCGCAGTCCCATGCGGCATATGCGTCATCCACGATTTGATCCAATGCGCGCACCTCGCGGCCAAGCCGGCGCAGGGCTTTGAGATGGTTCTCGCGGGTTTCGATTTTTTGGTCCAGCACCACCCGGTCAAACCGTTCCTTGGGAGGCTCGGCGGTCAGTTTCTCTGCAATGGCAACGTGTTCCTTCGCTGCAAACCCCATCCCGTAGATGGTGTTCTTCATGCATTCCTCCGCGTGCTCGATGCGTTTGGAGATGGCGACTTCCTGCTCATGGGTGAGCAGGGGAACCAAACCCATTTGCTTCAAATACATCCGCACCGGATCATCCAAGGCGTCGATCTTGGCATGGTCATCATCATCACCCTCGGCTCCCTTGATGCGGTCCACTTCAGCCTGGTCCACGATTTCGATTTCAAGATTGCGGAGGCTGTTAAAAACTTCGTCCAGAATTTCGGGGGTGATGAAGCGGGCGGGAATGGATTCGGAGATGTCTGAGAAGGTGAGATAACCCTGGTCCTGTGCCTGGCGCAGCAGGTCTTTTACAAGGCTTTTGACATCGATGCCTGGGGGGGAGGGGAATACCGTTTCGAGGTTGTGGGATTTGCCATTTCCCCCTGGATCATGGATGGGAGCAACCACTGGCTTCGCCTTGACAGACATCCGTGCTCCGTTGGGATGACGTGGGCGGCTCCTCGTGGCCTGTTTAGTTCTTTTCCTGGTTTTGGGCTTCGGCAGCTCAGACTTACGTTTCGTCCGGATCACAGCCTTCGCTTTTGCCATAGGTTTGCACAGTTAAGGTGATTCTCCTGCCCGACGATTATCTATCATCCTGTGGCCCTAGCGATTAGTCAAGCCTTGGGACACGTTTTTCCCCAAAAAAACAAATACTTCTGGCAGGCACTCGAGCATGCCATGTTTACCGTCTGAATATATCAGCCGCGTCTGGCTCAGGATCGACGCCGTCCTGTCTTGCGGGCCTTTCGATAGGTTGCCACACCCGTTTTCAAACCGGATACGGCAATTCCTGTGCCACGCTGCAACTCGCGAATCTGATCCCTGAGCAGGGCTGCTTTTTCAAATTCCAGATTGCCTGAAGCTTCGAGCATTTCCTCCTCCAACTCGCGTACCGTTTCGGTCACGTCAAAGTTTCCGCCAGCATCATTGATGACGGAGGCTGCCATCTGGCCTCCGGACTCGGAAAGTCCGAGGCTTTCCTCCACCGGCCGACTGACGCTCTGAGGGGTGATGTTGTGGATCTTGTTGTATTCCAACTGTTTGTTGCGACGGTAGTCGGTGATGGCAAGGAACTTTTTAATGCTCTGAGTCATCTCGTCGGCATACAAAATGACCGATCCATGGAGATGCCGGGCCGCGCGCCCCGCAGTCTGAATCAGGCTTGTGGTCGAACGCAGATATCCTTCCTTGTCCGCGTCCAGGATGGCCACCAGGGAGACTTCCGGAATGTCCAGGCCCTCGCGCAGGAGGTTGATTCCGACCAGGACGTCAAAATCGCCCTTTCGCAAGGCACGCAGGATTTCCACACGCTCGATGGCGTCAATCTCGCTGTGCAGATAGCGCACATTGATGCCGATGTCGCGCAGGTAATCCGTCAGTTCCTCGGCGGTGCGCTTGGTCAGGGTGGTCACCAGAACCCGTTCATGGGATTCCACGCGTTTGCGCGATTCCTCGATCAGGTCATCGATCTGGCCTTCAAGCGGTTTGACGGTTACCGGAGGGTCCACCAGGCCGGTGGGACGGACGATTTGTTCGACCACGCGGCCTTTGCACCAGGCGAGTTCCCTTTCAGCCGGAGTGGCGCTCAAATAGATGGTCTGGCCCTGTGTCTGTTGGAACTCCTCAAAATTGAGCGGGCGGTTGTCCAGGGCGCTGGGAAGGCGGAAACCATACTCCACAAGCGTGGTTTTGCGCGAGCGATCGCCCGCATACATGCCGCCCAGTTGCGGCACCGTGGCGTGCGATTCATCGATGACCAACAGATAATCCTTGGGAAAAAAATCGATCAAGGTGCAGGGGCGGGAGCCGGGGGGGCGCCCGCTCAGATGCCGGGAATAATTCTCAATGCCTGAGCAGAACCCCATTTCCAGCATCATTTCGAGGTCATATTCCGTGCGCATTTTGATGCGTTGGGCCTCGATCAGTTTGTTTTGTGCTTCAAACCATGCAATCCGTTCCGTCAATTCCTGCCGTATGCTCAGGGAGGCCCTCTTGATCTTTTCCAGGGGCGTGACGAACTGTTTGCCGGGGTAAATCGTGATGGCATCGAGGACCTCGATTTTTTTCCCCGTCAGCGGTTCAAATCTCGTGATGCGATCGATCTGATCACCGAAAAACTCAATCCGCAGGGCATCCTCCGTGTAGGCCGGACACAGTTCAACCGTATCGCCCCGGACACGAAACAACCCACGGGTGAATTCAATGTCGTTGCGGGCATATTGAAGATCCACCAAGCGTTCCAGGAATTGCTCCCGGGTGATCTCCTGGCCCACGTGCAACGGGATCACCATCGCCTCATAATCCTCCTTGCTGCCGATCCCGTAAATGCAGGATACGCTTGCCACCACCAACACATCCCGCCGTGCGAAGAGCGAGCTCATGGTGGAAAGTCTCAGGCGTTCGATCTCCTCGTTGATGCTGGAGTCTTTCTCGATAAAGGTGTCAGTCGTGGGGATGTAGGCCTCGGGTTGGTAGAAATCGAAGTAGCTGACAAAGTATTCCACCGCATTGTTGGGGAAGAACCCCTTGAATTCGGAGTATAGTTGTGCCGCCAGGGTTTTGTTGTGTGAGATGACCAGGGTGGGGCGCTGGATGCGTTCCACCACATTGGCGATGGTGAAGGTTTTGCCGGAACCCGTTACTCCCAGCAGGGTTTGGTGGGGCACACCTTGTTCAACCCCTGCCACCAGCTTTTCGATGGCCTGGGGTTGGTCGCCCTGGGGTGGAAATGGGGAACACAACTTAAACACGCCCCTACGTTAAGGAGGGCCATCAGGAATGTCAAAGATGGCCGCATTGCATGGGGACCGGTGGTGGCCATAAAAAATCCCCCCTGGTTGAACAGGGGGGATTGGAGATTTCGATTTGGAAATCAATAATGTTACCTGAGACGCGAGGTGGTGCGTTCGGCAAGCCACTGCCAGTCGCGTCGGTCACTGGACACACTACGACGGGCAACCTCGTTCGCGCTTTTGACCTTGGTGGTGGCACACACCCACTTGTGAATTTCCGAGTGGCCATCGGCAAAACCAACGCCGCAAGCCATGTTATGGTAGGTTCCAGGGAAGTCGATCCACTCGGGAGTGCTGCATCCCACCGCGAAACCACCATCGTTGATGCTGTATTGATCCTCGTCGATGAAGACCCATGTCTTGGCAGGATTCACAAAATCAGAGTTTTTGCCAAAGGTCCTGTAGGGTGTATTACGTTTGTGGTTATGGGAGTTGTCCAACCAGGGGCCGTTGACAGACATCGTGGGCACGCCACTGTGGCCGGAGCCTTTATCAAATCCTGGACAGATGGTGCCCACGGCCTGGCTCATGGAAAAGCTGCGGACAGTGGGGTATTGCCGTCCGCCGATGGTGACCATTCGTTTGTCGGCGACGCATTTGTAAATTTGGACATTCCTGGCCGTATATTTGGCCAGGGCATTATATCGGGAGTCCCTCAAATACAACAGGTTGGTGGCTTGTTGAGCATCAGCCATCGAAGCGGCGCACCAGTTGTGACCCACCGTGGTATTGGAGTCATCCGGATTGGGGG
The DNA here is from genome assembly GCA_964538065.1 of uncultured Verrucomicrobiota bacterium. Classification (GTDB taxonomy): domain Bacteria; phylum Verrucomicrobiota; class Verrucomicrobiia; order Limisphaerales; family UBA1319. Next base: position 40,517 of record CAZIDG010000005.1, on the reverse strand, counting down.
GCATCAGTTCCATGTAGTCGCCCGCGTAGAGCTGCACGGCCAGGATCAGCTGTTTTCCGTTATTCATGCATTGAATGCCCTGTGCCTTGGTTTTGGCCTTGGCCAGAGCCGGAAGCATCATGCCAGCCAGAATGGCGATGATGGCGATGACGACCAGAAGTTCAATGAGGGTAAACCCTCTGGTGGTTTGACGGTTGGAGGAACCTCGTTGAGGTACGATCAGCATATGCATATGATGACTGTTTTGAATGTGAACTAGGCTTGGTTTAAATGTTTACGATCTCGCAAAGTGGTTGTCAAAAGAAATAGCTGTAGCGTTCACGAGGAATGACTTTACGTCGGATTTCGTCCTCTCGCGCTCCCCAGATAAAACCTGGAGTTTCTCCCTATCCATGAATCCGTTACAAGCAACCATAGGCTTCACTCATTTTACCACATCGCATTGTGATGCCGTGAGGCACACAAGACAATGTATTGAAAAAGTAGCTAACTCATCTCTAAAGCTACAAAACGCTGGTGTCAAAGAGTAATCTACTTGGCCAGATGTGCGTCTGGCGGCACAGTCCAACCACTTGTAGATGACAAAAGAGATGCGGCTTTGGTTGCAATCAAAGGCGATGAATGATAGAAAAAAAACATGTTTCATACGATTGACGCCAGACTGAGGAGCTTGACACTTCTTGTTTCGTTGGTGCTTGCAATGCAATGTGTTGCGCATGCCCAGACAGACGCCAAGACAGCCGGGGCCACAGCCGAGACTGCCTGGGCGGAGGTGCAGAAGGCTCTGCGGCCACCTGATTTTCCGGCTGAGTGGCGCACGAATCGTCCATCCCCGGAGGCTCTGGCACAATTTCAGAAGAAGCAAGGCGAACTCGCGGCCGAGGCGGCTGCAAAGGTCAGGGATTTTTTACGTCAATATCCGGATTCGCCAAACGCGGAAAAGGCCAGGACCAAGGAGTGGGATATGCTCACCACAGCCTATCGCTTTGGAAACACCAATGTGATGGCGCGCCTGATGGAATTGGAAGCTGAGAAGTTGAAGAACCCCAATCTTCCCGAGGAGGAGAGGTTCAATCTGAAGGCTCAGGCCTTGGATCGGTCCGTCAGGGCCAAAATGGCCACCAACCGTGGGCAGGCACTCCAGGAGTATGAAGATGGCATTCGGCAGTTGATGAAGGAATACCCCAATCGACGGGAGGTTTACCAGATGTTGCTGGGTCTGGCATCCAAATCGAGCATGGATAAAAGCCGCAGTCTGGCTGAAGATATCGTGGCTGGCCAGGCCCCTGAGGAGATCAAACGCCAGGCGAAGGCCATGTTGAAGCGCATGGACATGGTGGGCAGGAAACCTGCGATCAAATTCACGGCAATCGATGGCCGGGAAGTCGATATGGAGAAATTGATGGGCAAGGTGGTTTTGATTGATTTCTGGGCCACATGGTGCGGTCCCTGCGTGGCGGAATTACCCAATGTTAAGGAGGTCTATGACAAATTTCATTCCAAGGGTTTTGAAATTGTCGGCATCAGCCTGGATAAGGACAAGGATGCCTTGACCCAGTTTATCGCCAAGGAAAAGATGGCCTGGCCCCAGTATTTTGACGGCAAGGGATGGGAAAACGCCATTAGTCAGGAATTCGGCATCAACTCCATCCCAGCCATGTGGTTGGTGGACAAGAGCGGTCAGATCCGGGATTTGAACGGCCGGGATCAGCTGGCATACAAAGTTGAGCAAATGATAGCCGAACAGATTTCACGCAAGGCAGCCAAGTAAGTCAGGATGCCTGCGCCGGGCACGCTCTGCACATGCTGTTTTGAATTGCCATGGAGGCGCAGGACCACCTTAATTGAGGCATTGTATGGACGCGATCTTGGGCATTCTATTCTATGACGGCAAATTCTTGGGGATCGAGTGGAGCACGTGGAAGGTCATTGGTTGGTTGGGCAACCTGACCTTTTTCTCGCGTTTCATGGTCCAGTGGTATGCCACTGAGAAGCAAAAACAGGTGGTCGTGCCTGTGGCGTTTTGGTGGCTGAGTCTTGTGGGGGCACTGACGCTTTTTGCCTACGCGTTGTACCAGAAGGATTCCGTTTTCATCTTTGGCTATGCGTTCACCTGGGTTCCCTATATCCGGAATCTGGTGATTCATTACCGGCACAAGGCGACCCGTCAGTCCTGCTCCAACTGCGGCGCCAAGTGCCCGCCCCGTGCGCACTTCTGCATGGAATGCGGCCACAGTCTCACAAAGACAAACCCGTAGCATCTGTTGATACTACGGGTTTAATGAAAAGGGGTAAACGGCCGTGCCGACTTATGGCAGGGCAGGTTTGTTGGTGACAGGAGCGGGCTGCATCCCGTTGGTTCCCAAGTATTTCATCAAAACAGGTGCAAAGTCCGGGTTGTTTTGTGCAAAGGCCTTCAGCTGTTCCACGAATTGGTTCATCTTGGGTGCGTCCTTTTGCTGATAGGTTTCAATCAGGCTCGCATTATCCACGATCTGTTTATGCAGGATCGAAACCTGTTTCAGGATGAACACGTTAAGACTGCAATTCAGCACGGCAATGATGATGAGCAAAATCAGGAACTGGTTGCGCAGGCCATAGAACCCTTGTTCGAGTTGATTGACCTTGGTCGAAAGATCCGATGAAAGCCCTGTGGAATTGGCAGGATTGGGCGTTGGGGCCGACGGGGGGGTGGATTCAGGATTCATGGCTTACTTCTTTCCCTGGATGGGGGCGCCGGGCATTGCCGTTGCCTTGTTCGTTTTGGTGATGCCAATGGTCTGCAGCACATTGTCCATGGCGGGATTCTTCCGGCTATACTCGAAGGAATCGTTGACCATGGCACGGAACATGTTCATTTCCCGGTTCATGACCACGCTTTGTGCCTGCATGGTCTGCAATGTGCGCATCGATTGTGAATACTTATAGGCGAGCCACGCGGTAAAGGCCGCGTTCAAAAATACGATCGCCATCATCAGCCCTATGAGCGGGTTGTTCTTCATCTTGAAGAAGGACTGTAACGTTTGGGCCCTGCTTGTCCAGCGTCATCTCAGAACCATCAAGGCAGTCGCAGGGTCAACCCGTCCGGTGGGGATCAGCCCTTAATTTTGACCATTCTCATCCTCAAGACCGGCCAGAGGCTGCATGGCATCCAGAGGCATGCTTTGGGGCGGCAAGGCGGTCAACTCCACCTTATTGGTCTGGAGGAAATAGTTGGCAGACCAATCATTGGCAAAAAGGATGACATTATTACGGTCTGAATCCCAGGCCAGTCTGGCTCCTGTAGGCAGTTGCAGTTGGGCGCATTGTTCCTGGGTAAACCCTTGAGGCAACCAGCGAATGACGTTCCATGGGGTGCTTTCCAGACGACTTTCTGCGCCGTATTCGGACATCAGACGATATTGGACCACTTCAAACTGGAGAGGTCCTACTGCAGCCAGAAGAGGCACCTTGATAATGCTGTCGTGCAGGTGCAACACCTGGATGACGCCCTCTTGAAGCAGTTGTTCCAAACCCTGGCGAAACTGTTTGTATTTGCCAGTGTTGGGATTGTGCAGATAGGCAAAACTCTCCGGTGTGAAACGCGGGATTTCGTGATAACGAATGGACGGATTGGAGGTAAGTGTGTCTCCAATGCCAAACTCAGAGTGGCCCACCAGACCAACGATATCCCCGGGCCAGGCCTCGTCCACGGTTTCACGTTCGCGAGCAAAGAGCTTGTGGGAATTGGAGAGCCGGATCTTTTTACCCGTCCGGGAATGCGTCACCACCATATCGCGTTCAAATTTTCCCGAACAGACCCGCACAAAGGCGATGCGATCCCGGTGTTTGGGATCCATGTTGGCCTGGATCTTGAAAATGAAACCCGAGAACTCCGGGTGTTCCGGACGGATGATGCCGTTGGGGGTGGCGCGAGGGCGCGGGCTCGCAGAATGTTTCAGAAAATGGTCCAGCAGCAGCTGCACGCCAAAGTTGTTCATGGCGCTGCCAAAGAAAACCGGCGTGAGCGTACCGGCAAGAACGGCTTCGCGATCGAACTCCGCACCCGCCAGGTCCAGCATTTCGAGTTCCTCGGAGATTTTGCGAAAACTGGCCTCATCCAGGCGATCCTTGATGACTGGATCGTCGAGGCGGGCCACGGATACAGGGGCCCGATAGGCGCCTCCAACCGTGCGTTCGAACAGGTGGGCCTGGCGGTTGAGACGGTCGTAAACACCCTTGAAGTCCACCCCTGTTCCCATGGGCCAGTTCATGGGGAACGTCTTCAGTTGCAGGACTTTCTCCAATTCATCGAGCAGGTCGATGGGTTCACGCGTCGGGCGGTCGCACTTGTTCATGAAGGTGAAGATGGGCACCTTGCGCTGGCGGCAGACCTCAAAAAGTTTCAGCGTCTGGCTTTCAATGCCCTTGCCGGCATCAATGAGCATGACCACGGCATCGACAGCAGTGAGAACACGGTACGTATCCTCGGAGAAATCCTTATGGCCGGGAGTGTCGAGCAAATTGATCCGATAACCCGCGTAATCGAATTGAAGTGCGGTGGAACTGATGGATATGCCGCGTTTACGCTCCAGTTCCATCCAGTCGGACGTGGTGGCCCGTTCCTGTTTTCGGGCAGTGACCGACCCAGCCAGTTGCACGGCACCACCATAAAGAAGCAACTTCTCAGTCATCGTCGTCTTACCCGCGTCGGGGTGGGAGATGATGGCGAAAGTGCGACGTTTTTCTATTTCAGCTCGAATATCCACAATCAGGGGAGGGGAGCTTAAAGACGCAGGGCGGAAGTGCAAGAGGGGATTTTAGGGAGGGAGGGAGATACAAGTTGTCCATATTAACGTAACCAACAAATTATGAAGGACTAATGAATATCCAAAAGGTCGTGTACCGTTCTTTGATGCCGATTAAAAAATTCTGGTTTCTTTGAGTCGTCTTCCCGGTCCATCTGTCCAACTCCTTGGGTGAAACGAACACTTTTTATTTTCAAGACAGTGGCTGGCTGGTTCCGCTCTTAGGGCAAAGGTCTCTTCTTGAGCCGGGGCGCACCAATGGTCGTCATTGGTGGTGCTGGTCCCACCGTTGAGATGAAAGGAACAAAGCATCCTGGTGTGACAACAAACAACACGTAGTAGGATATCAAAGGGATGTAATTGGTTCAAACGGTGAACGTTGCGATGGTACATTAAGAGGTCAACCCGGAGGAATTTTACAAACAAACAAGCGCACCGCATTGACAAAAGGCTTTAGACTGTCATAGTGTCATAGGACAGTAGATGTGTCGGTGCGCTCGGTTATGAAACCGACACCCTTTGAGCCCAAGGCTTGGGTGGGGAAGGGGGAGGTGACGTGGATTGGTCCAAAACGCGTGGCGTTGAGCATCACCCCAAACGAAGAGGAGGATTTCATGAAAAGCTTTCAGTGTTTTTTGCGGAGATGCCAGCGTTATTGGTCCCTCCATCCATCTGGATGGTGGATATTTCTTTTTACATTAGGGCTCAGTGCCCCAAAGACTGACGCGGCGGTGTATGGAGATTTCGTGTACCAGCGTGCGGGTGGCACTGTAACCATCACTGGGTATACGGGCAGCGATGGGCAAGTCGTCATTCCTGATGTCATCGATGGAACAGCAGTGACAGGAATTGGGGGAGGTCTGTTTACTGGGGCTGAACGACTTGTGAGTATTGCAATACCCAATGGGGTCGTCTCGATTCGAGAAGGCATTTTTCGGGGGTGTGCCCGTCTTCAGAACATTACTGTCACAGGGGAGAATCCAGTCTATGCCAGTGTGGAGGGCGTCTTATTCGACAAAAAGGTCTCTACACTCCTACAATGTCCAGCGGGCAGACCAGGAGAATACAAGGTTCCCGACAGTGTTGTGGCCATTGGAAATGCCGCCTTTTATGGTTGCCAGAATCTGGAACGCATCACGATGCCAGAGGGTGTGATCTCTATTGGAGATGAGGCGTTTGCACAATGTGTTGTTCTTTCTGATCCATTGATTCCCAGCCAGTTGACGATTGTTGGGTATGGGGCATTCCGAGGCTGTTCTGGCTTTGTGAACCTGGCATTACCCAGCAATCTCTCCAGCATTGGGAAGGGTGCGTTTGAGCAATGCATCAACCTCGTGGCCATTACGGTTGATGAAGCCAACCTGAGTTATAGCGATGTAGACGGTGTTCTATTCGATAAACAACGCCGAAGCCTCCTGCGGTGTCCCGTCGCCAAACAGGGATACTTCAGGGTTCCCGATGGGGTGACTCGCATTTGCGATTCAGCTTTTGAGGGGTGCAGTCAACTCACCGAGGTGGAATTGCCCAGCAGTCTTGCAATTGTTGGATGCCTGGCCTTTTCGGAGTGCAGTGGTTTAATGCAAGTAGGCTTGCCCAAATCGGTTACCGCAATAGGTTACTCGGCGTTTGCGGGTTGCAGCAACATGGTCGAACTCATCCTGCCAGGCCAGTTGACCGTCATTGGCGAGGATACGTTCTGTGACTGTGTCCGGCTTCAAAACGTGGAGATACCTTCCAGTGTCGTTCGAATTGGCGACGAGGCCTTTTTAGGATGCCAGAGTCTGCAGAGGGTCGTCATCCCCAATGGTGTGACGAACATTGGTTGTTCGGCATTTGCGGGTTGCACCTCTCTTGGGGAGGTGACTATTCCCGGCAGTGTCGTCACGCTTGGAAAGGGGGCTTTTGGTGGCTGTGCAAGCATGATGGCCATCACGGTGGATTCGCTCAATCCCACCTATCAAAGTGTGGATGGCGTTTTGTATGATAAGAAACAAAGCGTTCTCATACAATTCCCCGGAGGAAAATATGGCCGGTGCATGATTCCTGAAACCGTGAACCAGATAGCAGACAAGGCCTTCAACAACTGCTTTGGACTCATCACCGTATCCATACCGGAGAGCGTGTTGAACATTGCTCCCGAAGCGTTTGCCGGCTGTGTCAACCTGGCGTCCATAACAGTCGCACCGTTCAATCCGGTATACAGCAGTGTGGGTGGGGTTCTCTACAACAAGGGGCAAAGCAGGCTAATATGCCATCCGGCGGGACGAAACGGTTGGTTTACGATTCCCATCAGCGTGGCTTCGATTGAAGCCTATGCCTTTGCCAACTGTGGAGGAGTCAAGGGGGTATCAGTGCCGGAGACAGTGACTCAGATTGGGCAGGGGGCATTTCATTCCTGCCTTTCACTGGCCTGCATCCAGGTTGATTCCCACAACCCGGCGTATGCCAGTGTGGATGGGGTATTACTCGACAAGAGAAAAACCAGGCTTCTTCAGTATCCCTCAGGCAAGCAGGGAATCTGGGTGATCCCCAATTCGGTGATGCAGATCGATGACCTGGCTTTTCATTACTGTGTGGGCCTGGAACGCATCGTGATCCCCAAAAACATCACGAGTCTTGGCTGGAAGATGTTTCAAGGCTGCATTGGACTTACCAATGTGACGATTGAGGGAGATGTCACCACCGTTGCCAGTGGGACATTCGCTCAATGCTATAGCTTGGAAAGTGTGGTTTTCAAAGGGAATGCGCCGGTGAATGTCGGGAATGGTGTGTTCGAATCCGATGCCCAGGTGATCGTGTATTATTGCAATGAAAACCAGGGGTGGGAAACAACGTTTGCAGGGTGTCCGACTGCCCTCTGGATGCCACAAAGTGCTTACCTCGAGTGGGTTTGCGCAACAGGCTTGGAATACAGCCATCCGAATGCCTGCGGGGAAGAGGATGATCCGGATGAGGATGGGATGGACAACAAATCGGAGATGATGGCGGGCACGGATCCATTGAATAGGGAATCCGTCTTGAAATTCGAAAGTATCTCAACAGACCTGCTTTGCGAAGAGGATAAGGGCCCCATCGAGACCTTCCAGCACGCCTTGTATTTCCAGAGTGTACCTGGGGCAACCTATGTGGTTGAGAGCACCGAATCCTTGGGGGCGGCATGGAGTATCGATACCGTGGTCACCGCCCTGACTGCGCAAAAGAGGATCGTCCTTGAAAAACCCGTGGGGTGCCGGTTTTATCGTGTGATGGTTGTGCCGTAGAAATAAGTCAATAAAAAGAACCATGGCTAAGGATGGCCCGCCAAGGGGGCGGTGGTGGGGCAGGAAAGGGGAAGTGGGTGGGGGATCAAGGCTTAGAATATTAACAAGATACATGATGTTGAATGTTATCAAAAAATTATAATCATATCTTATGAATGCTTATCTTGACATTAGGGCGCGTTTTTTGGGAATGGTTTAAACCCTTGTGTGTCTTTTGCTAATGCTGTTGAGGCGCGGAAATAAAGAAACTTATTTCTTAATTAAAGGCAGGTAAAATAGCGAAATATGTGTTGCCTGCTCCCGGAATTGGCCGTAGAGAGTAGCGAAAACCTTAACCATAGGTTATACTGCAAGCGCAAGTAGTCAGGTTAATGATGAGTAACACGCATTCGATGGAACCGGAACAGTGTGGCCAACTCAGAGCTCCTGGTAAGCAGGGTCTCTACGATCCCCAATTTGAACATGAAGCCTGCGGAGTGGGTTTCGTGGTGAACATCCGAGGACGAAAATCCCACGATATTGTCACTCAGGCCCTGAATATTCTCACCAATCTTCGCCATCGCGGGGCCTGTGGATGCGAAAGCAACACAGGGGATGGAGCGGGCATTCTGATGCAGATGCCGCACAGCTTCCTCAAGATGGCTTGTGCACAGATCGGTCTTGCCCTGCCTGCCTTTGGTCAATACGGCACGGGATTTGTGTTCATGCCGGTGAACACCCGCGAGTTGGAGAAGTGCCGCAACATATTTGAACAGATCATCAAGGAAGAGGGCCAGAAAGTGTTGGGGTGGAGGCGGGTACCCACGAACAACAGCCCCCTGGGTGAAACGGCATTGCGGTGCGAACCTTCGATGTGGCAGGTGTTTATCGGTCGCAACCCCGCCCTTGAGGATGACCTGGCCTTTGAGCGGAAACTCTACGTGATCCGCCGCCGGGTGGAGAACGCCATTCGTTATGGCGGCATCAAGGGGTGCGAGGATTTCTACATTCCAAGCCTCTCGTACAGGACGTTGGTGTACAAGGGGATGCTCATGGCGGAGCAGTTGGAGGAATACTATCCCGAGTTGATGGATCCCGCCATGGAATCGGGTCTGGCGTTGGTGCATTCGCGCTTCAGCACCAACACGTTCCCCAGTTGGGCGCGTGCGCATCCCTATCGTTATTGCGCGCATAACGGGGAAATCAACACCTTGCGGGGCAACATCAACTGGATGCATGCCCGGCAGGCCATGTTGAAGTCGGAGCTCTTCGGGGAGGATCTGGCGAAGATCATGCCCATCGTCTGCACGGATGGCAGCGATTCGGCCATGTTCGACAACTGTCTGGAATTTCTGGTCTTGTCGGGACGTTCCCTGCCGCATGCCATCATGATGATGATTCCCGAGCCATGGTCGAATCATGAAGCCATGAGCGATGGCAAAAAGGCGTTTTACGAATATCACAGTTGCCTGATGGAGCCTTGGGATGGTCCGGCTTCGATCGCCTTCACGGATGGCACAACCATTGGTGCGGTGCTGGATCGAAACGGATTACGGCCTTCGCGTTACTATGTCACCAAGGACGACCTTGTGGTGATGGCCTCCGAAGTCGGGGTTTTGGATATCCCGGCAGACCGGATCCAGCAGAAGGGGCGTCTTCAGCCGGGCCGCATGTTCCTGATCGACACAGAGCAGGGACGCATCATTGCCGATGAGGAACTCAAGGAGCACATGGCGGTGGAGAAGCCCTATCGACAGTGGCTGGACAAATATCAGGTTGATTTGGAGGAGCTTCCGGATGCTCCTCATATTCCCGAACCCGATCACGACACCGTGTTGCAGCGACAGCAGGCCTTTGGATATACATACGAAGACCTGCGTATTGTCATGGCTCCCATGGCGCGCCTGGGCGTCGAGCCGGTGGGATCGATGGGTAACGACACCCCGCTGGCGGTGTTGTCCAACAAGCCCCAGCCTCTCTATAGTTATTTCAAACAGCTATTTGCCCAGGTGACCAACCCTCCGATCGATTCGATTCGTGAGGAGATCATCACCTCCACGATCACGACCATTGGTTCTGAGCGTAATCTGGTGAATCCGGAGCCGGAAAGCTGCCGGCTGATCAAGCTGCACTATCCCATTCTGAGCAACGAGGAATTTGCGAAGCTGACGCATGTCAACCTGCCCGACTTCAAATCGATCACGCTGCCCATTCTCTTTAAGGCCTCCGAGGGTGGCGAAGGGATGGAACGGGCGATGGCTCAGTTATACAAAAAGGCCGACGAGGCGATTGCACAGGGTGTGAACATCCTGATCCTGTCCGATCGCGGCGTGAGCGCGGAACAGGCGCCGATCCCGGCGTTGCTTGCGGTGTCGGGCATGCACCATCATCTTATCCGCAATGGAAGCCGGACGCGTGTGGGGCTGGTGCTTGAGTCGGGCGAGCCTCGCGAAGTCCATCATTTTGCCCTCCTTATTGGCTACGGTGCCGGAGCGATCAATCCCTACCTGGCGTTTGAAACGCTGGACGACATGATCCATGAAGGGATGCTCGAAAACATCACGCATGAGCAGGCCGTCAAAAACTACATCAAGGCAGCAGTCAAGGGCGTGGTGAAGACGATCTCGAAGATGGGCATATCGACCATCCAGAGCTATCGTGGCGCCCAGATATTTGAAGCGGTGGGGTTGAACAAGGCGGTGGTGGACAAATATTTCACCTGGACACCGTCGCGGATCGAGGGGATCGACGTTGCCACCATTGCGCGCGAAGCGCTGATCCGGCATGAAACAGCGTATCCGGCCCGGATGCCGGAGGGTGTGGTGCTGGAGACCGGCGGTTTGTATCAATGGCGCAACGATGGGGAATTCCATCTGTTCAATCCTGAAACCATTTACAAGCTGCAATTGGCGACGCGCACGAACCGATACGAGCTGTTCAAGGACTACACAGCGGCGGTGAACAACCAGGCGAAAAACCTGGCCACATTGAGGGGGTTGCTCAACTTCAAGTTCGCGTCCGAGCCGGTGCCCCTGGAAGAAGTCGAATCCGTGGAGAGCATCATGAAACGGTTCAAGACCGGTGCGATGTCCTATGGATCGATCAGCAAGGAGGCTCATGAGGCCCTGGCGATTGCCATGAACCGGATTGGGGGCAAGAGCAACACCGGGGAAGGCGGTGAGGACCCGGCCCGTTACACGCTCGAGTCCAACGGGGATTCCAAGAACAGCGCGATCAAGCAGGTGGCCTCAGGGCGGTTTGGGGTGACCAGCCTGTACCTGGTGAACGCCCGGGAATTGCAGATCAAAATGGCCCAGGGCGCCAAGCCGGGCGAAGGCGGGCAGTTGCCCGGTACCAAGGTGTATCCCTGGATCGCCAAGGTCCGCCATTCAACGCCGGGGGTGGGGCTCATATCGCCGCCGCCGCATCACGACATTTACTCGATTGAAGACCTGGCGGAATTGATTCACGACCTTAAGAACGCCAATGACCGGGCGCGGATCAGCGTCAAACTGGTGTCCGAAGTGGGTGTGGGCACCGTGGCTGCGGGTGTGGCCAAGGCCCATGCCGATGTGGTGCTGATCAGCGGCTATGATGGCGGCACGGGCGCATCGCCCCTGTCGAGCATCAAGCACGCGGGCATTCCCTGGGAACTGGGGTTGGCGGAAACGCATCAAACGCTCCTGCTCAACAACCTGCGAAGCCGCATCGTTGTGGAGACCGACGGCCAGTTGAAGACGGGGCGCGATGTGGTGATCGCCGCGCTGCTGGGGGCGGAGGAATTTGGTTTCGCCACGGCGCCGCTGGTGGTTTTGGGCTGCATCATGATGCGCGTCTGCCATCTCAACACCTGCCCGGTGGGCGTGGCGACGCAGGATCCGCAGTTGCGCAAGAATTTCTCCGGCAAGCCGGATTACGTGGTCAACTTCATGCGGTTTATTGCCCAGGAAGTCCGCGAATTGATGGCGCAGTTGGGTTTCCGCACGTTGAACGAGATGGTGGGACACATCGACCGCCTGGAGGTCAAAAAGGCGGTGGATCATTGGAAAGCCCGGGGATTGGATTTCTCCAACATCCTCTACCAGCCGAAGGTGGCTGCATCGGTGGGGGCCTACTGCCAGATGCCGCAGGATCACGGATTGAACCTGTCGATCGACAAGCAGTACCTGATCCGGCTGTGCCAGCCAGCGCTGGAGCGCAAGGAAAAGGTGCGGGCCGTGCTGCCCATCCGCAACCGCAACCGTGTTGTGGGCACGATGCTCGGTAGCGAGGTCACGCGCCGGTACGGGGTGGAAGGCTTGCCCGAAGACACAATTCAACTTCATTTCAAGGGTTCCGCAGGCCAGAGCTTCGGCGCCTTTGTGCCCAAGGGCGTTACCCTCATTCTCGAGGGTGACAGCAACGACTATGTCGGCAAGGGATTATCGGGAGGCAAGCTCATCGTGTATCCGCCGGAAGGCTCGACCTTTGTGGCAGAGGAAAACATCATCATTGGCAACGTGGCAC
>CAZIDG010000005.1:0-27885 GCA_964538065.1 uncultured Verrucomicrobiota bacterium | reverse complement strand
CCGGAAGGCTCGACCTTTGTGGCAGAGGAAAACATCATCATTGGCAACGTGGCACTCTATGGCGCCACCAGCGGTGAGGCTTACATCCGGGGCATGGCGGGCGAACGGTTCTGCGTGCGTAACAGCGGTGTGAATGCCGTGGTGGAATCGGTGGGTGACCATGGCTGTGAATACATGACAGGCGGTTCCGTGGTGGTTCTGGGGCAGACTGGTCGCAATTTTGCGGCCGGCATGTCCGGCGGTGTTGCCTATGTGCTGGATGAGGCGGGAGACTTCAAAGGCCGCTGCAATATGCAGATGGTCAATCTGGAACGCATCGAAGGTGCCGAGGAAGCGGAGAAGGTGCGTCAGATGATCAAGCGCCACGCCGAATACACGAAGAGCCAGAAGGCTTGGAAGGTACTGGCCTTGTGGGATCATTATGTGACGAAATTCGTCAAGGTGATGCCCAAGGATTACAAGCGCATGTTGCAGGCCATGGACCGGGTCACCAAATCCGGGCTCAGCGGCGAGGAAGCCGTCATGGCTGCCTTCAAGGAAAACTCGCTCGACACGGCGCGCGTGGGCGGAGGCTAGACCACTTAACCGAGAAACGTTCAACCACGAGACAAGACATGGGCAAACCGACTGGATTTTTGGAATATTTGCGTGAACTGCCGGCTGATCGGACTCCTCTGGAGCGGATTCGCGACTGGAAGGAATACCACCTCCACATGCCGGAGGAACAACTGCGCAAGCAAGGGGCGCGATGCATGGATTGCGGCACCCCGAACTGTCACACGGGCATGCTCCTGGCCGGCATGGCTGCAGGCTGTCCGATCAACAACCTCATTCCCGAATGGAATGATCTGGTGTATCGGGGGCTCTGGCACGAGGCGCTCGAGCGTTTGCAGAGGACCAATAATTTCCCGGAATTCACCGGCCGGGTGTGCCCCGCGCCGTGTGAAGGCTCCTGTAATCTTGGCCTGATTGAAAAGCCTGTCACGATCAAGAACATCGAGTGCACGATCATCGATCGGGGTTTTGCCGAAGGATGGGTCAAACCCGATGCGCCGACGCACCGCACCGGCAAGAAGGTGGCGGTGGTGGGTTCGGGACCTGCGGGCCTGGCCTGCGCGACACAGCTCAACAAGGCAGGGCATACAGTAACCGTGTTTGAACGTGCGGACCGTGTGGGCGGATTGCTCATGTATGGCATTCCCAACATGAAGCTGGACAAGTCCGTGGTCCAACGCCGGGTGGATCTGATGGCCAAGGCGGGCGTGGAATTTGTTGTCAGCACCGAGGTCGGTGTCCAATATCCCGCGCAGAAGCTTTTGAAGGAATTTGACGCAGTCGTGTTGTGCGGCGGGGCCACCAAGCCGAGGGATCTGCCCATCGAAGGACGGCAGTTGAAGGGTGTCCATTTTGCCATTGAATTCCTTGCAGGGAACACGCGTCATCTGCTGGATGGAGGCAAGGGAGGGGCGCCCATATGCGCCCATGACAAGGATGTCGTGGTCATCGGTGGTGGTGATACCGGCACGGATTGCGTGGGGACATCCATTCGCCACGGTTGCCGCGGCCTGGTGCAACTGGAAATCCTGCCCAAGCCGCCCATGCAGCGCACGCCCGATAATCCGTGGCCGCAGTGGCCGAAGGTTTATAAGATGGACTATGGCCAGGAGGAGGCGGCAGTCTTGTTTGGCGCTGATCCCCGCCAGTATTGCATCACGGCCAAGAAATTTGAAGGCGATGCACACGGCACGGTCAAGGCGGTGCATACCGTCCTGGTCCAGTGGCAGAAGGACGAGAAGGGCCGTTTCATTCCCAAGGACATACCGGGCACAGAAAAGGTGATACCGGCGCAACTGGTGTTGCTGGCCATGGGCTTCCTCGGGCCCGAAGATGCCATGCTCAAGGACCTGGGTGTCATTCGGGATGAACGCTCGAACGTCAAAGCCACGTATGGCAAGTTTGCGACCAATATCCAGGGCGTGTTTGCCGCCGGAGACATGCGCCGGGGCCAGAGCCTGGTGGTGTGGGCCATCAATGAAGGACGTGGCGCCGCGCGTGAGTGCGATCGTTACCTGATGGGTTCCAGCCAGTTGCCCTGACGCTGGTTCCATTTGATCATCGAATTCAGGCCGCCAACACCCATGGCGGCCTGATTCATTTTGAAACGGTGAGGTCAGGATTTGGAAATGACATGGCCAGGGGGAATGGTTAGAGTCAAATCATGGTGTTTGATAAAATTGCCATCATTGGAATGGGCCTCCTGGGGGGCTCCCTTGGGCTTGCCGTGAAGCAAAAGCGGCTGGCTTCCAAGGTCGATGGCTATGTCAGACGTTCGGCCAGCATTCAGGAATGCCTCGACCGTGGCGTGGCTGACCACGTCAGCCGTGATCTGTGCCGTGTGGTCGAGGGGGCTGATTTGGTGGTGATATGCACCCCCCTTTCACAAATGGCCGGGCTGGTCGAGCAAATGAAGCCCGCCTTCAAAAAGGGCGCGGTGGTTACCGATGTGGGAAGTGTCAAAGGTTCGGTGGTGAGGGAGTTGACCCCGATGGTGGCGGAGGCTGGAGCGGTGTTTTTGGGAGCGCATCCCATGGCTGGCTCCGAGAAAATGGGGGTTGCGGCCGCCCGTGAAGGGTTGTTTGAAGACTGTTGGTGTGTGTTGACCCCCTTGCAGGAGACACCCGTGGAGGTCTTCGAAAAGCTCAAAAATTTCTGGGCCGGCGTCGGCGCCCGTGTGCTCAAAATGAGCGTGGATCTCCATGATGAGCTGGTGTGCCGTTCCAGCCACCTGCCCCATGTCGTCGCCGCCGAGCTGGCCAATTATGTCCTCAGCCCCATGCATCCCCGGGAGCAGGCCCTTCTGTGTGCCACTGGTTTTCGGGATGCCACGCGCATTGCCTCCGGATCGCCGGAGATGTGGCGTGACATCGCCCTGGCCAATCGCGCCCATCTTTCGCGGATTCTGGGGGTGTTTATTGAAGATCTTCAGGAGTTTCGCCTGGCACTCGACAGCGGCAACCAGGCGATGATCGACGAATTTTTTGAGAAGGCCAAGCAACGCCGCGACCAGTGGTTGGAGCAGGGCGGCTCACCGGAATAGACCTGCCATGGCGTTGCCCAATCTCATCGAATTGGCCCCCCTGCGCACACCTGTCCAGGCTTGTGTCACTGTGCCGGGTTCCAAAAGCATCACCAACCGTGCCATGATTCTGGCCGCCCTCAGCTCGGGGGAGACGGTGCTCCGTGGCGCTCTCTGGAGCGAGGACACGCAGGTGATGGCCAGTGCATTGTCCGATCTGGGGTATGATGTCAAAGTGGCTCAAGATCCCCACGAAACGGCTAATCGTACCATCACTGTTCGTGGCAGGGGGGGGCAGGTTCCTCCAGGTGGCACTCACGAGCAACCCAAACAGTTGTTTGTGGGCAACGCTGGCACCGCGGCTCGATTCCTGACGGCCATGGTTTGTCTCGGATCCGGCACGTATCGCCTGCATGGCGTGCCTCGCATGCATGAGCGTCCCCAGGCGGCCTTGTTCGATGCGTTGCGCCAGTTGGGCTATCGAATAGACACTCCCAGCAACAAATTACCTGTGGTTGTGGAGGGAGGTGGCCCCAGGTCCGGGCGTTGTACCGTCAGCCTTTCTGAGAGTTCGCAGTTTGCGTCCGCCCTTTATCTCTCGGCCTCCCGGGGGGGATGGACGGTGGATGTGGCGGGTGACAATGGCGAGGAATCCCAATACGTGGCCATGACGAGGCACCTCATTCGGTCATTTCCGCATGAAGGCGGTGGCTTTGGGATTGAGCCTGATGCCTCCAGCGGGAGTTATTTCTGGGCGGCTGGATTTTTGAACCGGCAGATTCGCACCGTCGAGGTCTCACACTGGCCACAATCCGGCTGGCAGGTGGATGCCGCCTTTCCCAGGTATTGGCCCTTGCCTTCCGTCGTGTCCCGCAACACCGATTTGGGAGACAGCATCATGACCGCCATGATCCTGGCACCCTGGAGCGACCATCCGGTGGTTTTCAAGGATCTGGGCCGGCTGCGTGTCCAGGAATGCGAGCGGGTGGCCGCCATGCGCACGGAATTGACACGCTGCGGTGCAAAGGTTGAGGAAGACGGTGACACCCTCGTCATCCACCCGTCTGCACTGCATGGGGCGGATATTGAAACGTATGGCGACCATCGGATGGCCATGTGTTTTGCCGTGGCTGGGACCGCGGTTGAGGGCATTCGCATTAAAAATCCCGCCTGCGTTAAAAAGACTTTTCCGAATTTTTTCCAGAAGCTCGCCGCGCCGCCGCCGGATGGACTGGGGGTGGTCATCAAGGATGCAGGCACCGGGGCGCGTCTGGAGGGGAACGCTTTGTTAGCTGAATGAACATGCAAAAATCAATAGTCATTGCCATGGATGGCACCAGTGCCAGCGGCAAGAGCACCAATGCAAAACTTGTGGCCAAGTCACTGGGGTTTACGTATGTGGATACCGGCGCCATGTATCGCACGCTGGCCTGGTATTGTTTGAAGCACCAGGTCGATGTGGATGATGTCAAGGCGGTGGCTCAGGCCTGCCGCCGATGGAAAACGCACCTTATCTGCGTGGATCAACACGTGCGGCTCCTGGTGGATGAATATTATCCGGCGCAGGAAATCCGCACGGCGGAAACCAGCGCCGTGGTGGCCCGTGTGGCCGCAGTGCCGTATGTGCGGGACTGGATGAAGAAGAAACAGCGGGAATGCATCCAGTTTGGGAACCTGGTCATGGAGGGGCGCGACATCGGCAGCAACGTGTTTCCGGAAACCGAGTACAAGTTTTACCTCGATGCCACGCTTGCCGAGCGTTCGCGCCGCCGCGCCGCCGAAGGCGTGGAGGAGAATCTCGCGGAGCGCGACAAGCGTGACAGCCAGCGCGCGGCGGCTCCGCTCATGATTCCCCTGGGGGCCATGGTGATCAATAACTCGGGCATGACGCCTGCGCAAACCAGCCAGATCATCATCGATGAGGTCAGGCGGCGTCTGGCGGCAAAGGAGAAGGCCTGATGCACGGGATGCATTTGCTGTACTGGTTGGGATGGAATGTGTGCCGCGCCTTTTTTGCGGTGTATTGCCGCTGGCGCGTTTTCTCTCCCGAACATGTGCCGATGCAGGATCCGGTCATCCTGGCTTCCAATCACGCCAGTTTTCTGGATCCACCGCTGGTGGGGGCAGGCATACGGAGACCTGTCAATTACCTGGCGCGTGAAACCCTCTTCCGTTTCCCTGTTTTTGGGGCGTTGTTGCGGAACATCAATTGCGTGCCCGTGGACCGTGATGGTGGTGGCGGAGCGGGGTTGAAGGCCATTCTCGACCGGCTCCAGCGGGGAGGGGCGATTTTGCTCTTTCCCGAAGGCACCCGCAGCCGCGATGGCCACCTCTCGCCCGCCCGATCGGGCATTGGATTGACAGTGATCAAGTCGAATGCGGTGGTTGTGCCCGTGCGGGTGTTTGGCACTTACGAGGCCTATGGACGCCGGCATCGTCTGCCGCGTCCGCGTCCCATTGCCGTGAAATACGGGGCTCCGTTGGATTTTGCAGCCCTGCGGGCCGAGGCCAGGACCTGCGACAGGCAACGCTTGAAGGCCATATACCAGCAGGTGGCGGACGAAATCATGCAGGCCATCGGGGCCATTGAACTGGATGGCGCCAGACGTGCCGGAGACGCGGATTAGCGCCTCTGCTCAGACGTTGGTGTTACGACGTGCTTCATCACGCGGCGGCGACACCAGATCGGTGCGTCCCACGGCCTGGCTCAAATCTGTCAGACCAAACCGGCCGAGCTTGGCTTGCAGGCCTTGAACGATGGTTCGCGCGGCGCCAGGCCCTTCAAAGATCATGCCGGTGTATATTTGGAGCAGGCATGCACCTGCGGTGATCTTCTCCCAGGCATCCCGGGCATCAAAGATGCCTCCCACACCGACGATGGGCATGCGGCCCTGGCTGCGTTGGTAGAGGTGGCGGATGACTTCGGTGCTGCGGGCACGAAGCGGTTTGCCGCTCAAGCCACCAGCCTCGGCATATACGCGCGCCAGGTCGGGTGAAGTTGCCTTGGGGCGTTCAATGGTGGTATTGGTGGCGATGATGCCCGAGATTTTGCGGCTTTCGCACAATTCAAGAATGTCATCCAAGGCTTCAAAAGTGAGATCAGGCGCCACTTTGACCAGGATGGGCTTGGGGGTCAATGGTGCTGCATGATGAGCATTCGTGGCGGTGGGAGTGGCAGCGGCCAGGAGGGACTGCTGCGTCTCCTGCAGGGCGGAGAGAATTTGGTCGAGCGCGGCCTTGTCCTGCAATTGGCGCAGGTTGGGTGTGTTCGGTGAACTCACATTCACCACAAAGAAATCGGCGTGCGGCCACAGGACGCGGAAGGATCGCGCATAATCGGCGGGCGCCTGGTCCAACGGGGTGACCTTGTTTTTGCCCAGGTTGATGCCCACGGGGTGTTTGGGCCAGAGACCGCGGGTGCGCCATTGTGCCAGATGAGCCGCCATGACTTCGGCTCCCTCGTTGTTGAATCCCATGCGGTTGACCACAGCTTCATCCGCCACAGCTCGGAAGATGCGCGGTTTGGGATTTCCCGGTTGAGCCAGCCAGGTGACCGCACCCAATTCGGCATGGCCAAATCCCATCGAGGGCCAGATGGGCACCGCCACCCCCATCTTGTCCATGCCAGCGGCCAGTCCAATGGGGTTGGGGAAACGAAGACCGAAGGCCGTTACTGGCAGTTCCGGGGCGCCACAAAAGGATGCCACGGCGTCAATCGTGAGTTTCCTTTGGCTGGCGAAGCCGAGCATGCGCATGGTAAACTCATGAATCTCCTCCGGATCCTGGGCAAAAAGCACCGGCCGGATCATTGTGCGGTACAACCAGTTCATCTCAGCACCCTTTGTATCCAAGCCCGGGCCACGGCGGAAGAACAAAAGCGCCTGCCCTTCCAGGCCCTCAGGCTATTTAATACCAGACAACCGTTCTTTCCAGACGCGATACAGAAGGACGGTCGCATGGACATCGCGCACACAGTATTCAGCGATTTCACGATAGCGTCCTTCGTTCATCAGGTCGTTGACATCCATCCCAGTGACTCCGTGGCTTTTGGGTGAATCGATGCCAAAGGCCTTGCAATAAAAATCCAGATTGAATCGCCGTGCCGCGCCTTCCCGGCCGCTGACGTTGTAAAAGGTGAATTGCTCGGCCAGATCGCAATGCGGATCGGTCTGATACCGGTAACCGAGCCAGTTTTTCCGGCTGATGGGGACGTTGAGCAGGGCCGATCGCAGGTAGATGAACGGCACATCGAATCCGCGGCCGTTGAAGGTGACAATGTTGTCGTAATGCCTGGCCACATCCCAGAACGCGGTCAATAGCTCGGTTTCGTCCATGCAGGGCACAAATTCAACAGGACCGGCCTCGATTTCATCGGGTTCGTAGTCATCCGAAATGAACAGCACCTGCCCGCGCAACGACTCTGCGTTGAGCATGGCCACGCATACCACCTGGGCTGTAAAGGGCCACAGGTTGAACTGTCGGCGAATTTCGGCCCGGCGCTTTTCCTTTTCCGTTTCGTCGGGAATTTTCTCGGCGTCGCGCAGCAGGTATTCCTGCTGGGCTTCGTCAAAGCTCTCCCAGGGCAGGGCGGAGGTTTCGATGTCAAAAACCAGGGTTGCCATGTTGCATGTTATGCTTGATTCTGAAACAAACGGTTCTAAGCGCGGCAGTTTAGCGGTGATACCATGGATCGCGCAAGTGACATGTTCGCAGGCAATTTTAACAGCGGAGGGGGTATGTTGATCAAAGAACGACTGGCTCTGGAATCAGGTGACATCACTCGTCTGGCGGTGGATGCCATTGTGAATGCGGCAAATACGACGCTACTGGGGGGCGGCGGTGTGGATGGCGCCATTCACCGGGCGGCCGGGCCCCAACTCCTGGCAGAATGCCGCACTCTCAACGGATGTGAAACCGGTGACGCCAAAATAACCCAGGGTTATCGCCTGCCAGCCCGGTGGGTGATCCATACGGTCGGACCGGTTTGGAGGGGAGGACGCCACCGTGAGGATGAGTTGTTGGCCAGTTGCTATCGTCGCTGCCTGGAAATCGCGGACCAGAACGCTCTCAAAACCGTTGCCTTCCCGGCCATCAGTACCGGCGCTTATGGTTTTCCGCTCGAACGTGCTGTGGCTATTGCAGTTGCAGAGACGGTGCGATATTTGGAAAGCCATCCGGCGATGACCAAGGTCATATTCGTCTGTTTTGGACCTGAAACCCTGGCTTCCTACCAGAACGAACTGAGAAGAGTGGTGGGATGAAAATGCACAACATTTAAGTGGGATGAGTTATCCACATTTAGTGGTGTGTTTGTGAATAACTTTCCACTATATGTTGGGGCTTTTCACTTTACTTGGGTAGGGGGTGGGCAAAAATATCAGGCGACATGTACCTGAAAAGTCTAACGGTCCTGGGATTCAAATCGTTCGCTGATAAGACGCATTTGAATTTCATGCCTGGCATCACGGCAATTGTGGGGCCCAACGGTTGCGGCAAGTCCAACGTGGCGGACTCGATCCGCTGGGTGTTGGGTGAGCAATCGGCCAAGGCCCTGCGCGGTGGCGAGATGTCTGATGTCATTTTCAACGGCACGGATACCCGCAAGCCGTTGTCCATGGCTGAGGTATCCATGACCATTGGGGACGTTGACGAGGAGAATTTACGCGCTGCTGGAGTGGAACTGGCCTATAACGAGATCACGTTGACGCGCCGGGTGTTTCGGGATGGGACAAGCGAGTATTTCATCAATAAAACCCCCTGCCGGTTGAGGGATATCCAGCAACTGTTCATGGGGACGGGCGTGGGCCGGACCAGTTACAGCATCATGGCCCAGGGGCATATTACCCAATTGCTTTCGAGCCGGCCCGATGACCGTCGTTTGGTGTTTGAAGAGGCGGCGGGCATCACCCGGTTCAAGTCCCAGAAAAAAGAGGCCCTGCGCAAGCTGGAAAGCACCGATCAGAATTTGTTGCGCGTGTCGGACCTGATCCGCGAAGTCAAACGCCAGATCGGCTCACTGCAGCGCCAGGCGGGCAAGGCTCGCCGCTACAAGCAGTACATGGTGGAGTTGCAGCATCTGGAGACCCAACTTTCACGGCATCAGTATGATTTGTTGCAGGAACAGATCGGGCAACGACGGGAGGCGGCCGAAAAACTGCGGATCGAGATGGAAGTCTGCTCAGAGGCGCTCCTGCGCGATGAGAGTGAAGTGTCCCAATTGCGCGAGCGCATGACTGTGCTGGAACAGCAGGTCAGCCAGTCGCAACAACGGGGCATGGAGTTGAAGAGCCAGATGGACCACCACGAAAGCCGCATCCATTTCGACGAGCAGCGGTTGGCGGAACAGGACCAGGCCAACTCCAAGGCGCTGGCGGATATCGCGCAAAGCGAGGAGAGAAAACTCGCCGCGGAGCAGGAGTTGGAAACGGTCAAGGGACAACTTGCGGCCGCCACCCAGGGAATTGAACAACTTCGAGTCGTCCTGCAGACCAAGCGCGAGGCTCTCCAGCAGGTGGAGAATGATGTAAAATTGCAGCAGGAAACCCTGCGCCGGGTCCAATCCGAGGCCTTTGGTGTGGCCCAGCAATTGACACGCCTTCGCAACGAGATCAACGCCCTTGATCTCCAGAAACAGGGGAATGTGGTTCGCCTGGAAAAGCTCTCTTCGGAGAAGATTCAACTCGAGGAGGAACGCGGGCGCCTGGAGGCGCGGTTGTCGGAATTCGCCATGAGCGTCGAGGCGGAGCGGATGACCCTTCAGACTCAGCGGGGTTCTGTGGAGGAACAACAGGCCCGGCTGCGTCAACTCCAACCCGAGCTCAACCAGATCACGCGCGAGCTGGACGAATCGTTGCGCCAGCAGGCGGGCTTGCGTTCGAAGCTCAACGTGTTGGAGCAGTTGCAGGCCTCCCATGAAGGATTCAGCGCGGGCACCCTCGCGGCCTTGAAACAAGCCCCGCACATGCTTGGGGCGCTGGTGGACAAGATCCGCGTGCCGGATGCATATATCGTGCCGGTGGAAGCGGCCCTGGGACACCACCTTCAGCTCGTCCTGACCGATCAGCCCGAGACTGCTCAACAGATTCTGGCCGATTTGAGGGCCAATCGCAGGGGCCGGGCGAGCATTGCGGCCTTGGCACTCCAGAAGACATACGAAGAGGCGCCGACCGTTGCAGCCACGGTTTCCACTCCTGAAGCAGCGTCCCAGAGCACTCCTGCTGCGCCTGCCATTGCCGAGACACCGGCAACGGGAGCATCAGATCCCGTGGTGACCGTCACACCGACACCTGGCGTGGATCCAGTGGCCCAGGTTGCGGGCCCCGCGGTGAATGAGGGGGCTGCTGCCGAGGTTCAGACTGGCGCAGCCGGCGTTGCCCAGACGGAAATGAACCTGGGGGCCGGTCTGGCTGGTGTGAGCGCGCTTTCGGTGATTGAGGTGGATGAGGCTGTGCGTCCGTTGCTTGAACGGTTGTTGGGACGCATCCTGATCGTGGCCGATCTCGACACCGCAACGAAGGCCTGGCGCGAGCGCGAGGGCGAATGGGACATCGTGACCATGAACGGTGAATTCCTGAGCCGTCACGGTGTTTATTCCGGCGGTTCCGGCAATGGAACCGAGAAAACGGCCGCTTCGATCCTTGGACGCAAAAACCAGATCGCCGAGTTGGAGACGCAATTAACCCAGTTGCAGGAACGGGTCAACGAAAGCAGCCGCAAGAAAGGGGCCTTGCAGAGTGAGCAGACCACCTTGCAGGCGAGTCTGCAGCAGGCTCAGACGGAATTGCGGGCGCAGGAGGTGGCCATCGCCACCCACCAGGGCGAATTCAAGGCTCTTGAAAATGCCGCGCGCCTCCTCCACCAGAAGATCGACACGGTGGTGTTTGAAATTCAAAGCCTGGCCGAGCTGGCCGATGAGGGGGTTCAGAAGCGCAACGCCCTGGCCGAGCAGATGGCCGGATCCGAGCAGCGCGATCGTGATCTGCAGCAGCAATTGGCAGACACCAACACCCGGATTGAAACCCTTCGTACGGAGCGCGATGTGGCCCAGAACGCCCTTTCGGAAACGAAAGTCTCGCTCGCCACTGAAGAGCAACTGGCCAACTCCTTCAAACAGCAGCAGCAGACTCACGAGCAGCGCATACGCGAGCTTGCCTATGTGGTGGATGTCCGACGCCAGGAGATCCAGAACATCATCGATCGCCGTGCCCAGTTCCAGGCCGAGATCGAGGAATCGCGTTTGAAGATCGATTCACTCCGTCATGAGCGTGAACAGGCGAGCGTTCATACAGCCGAACTCCTCGAGCAAAAGAAAGTCCTTGAGACAGACATTACCCAGCGGGACGAAGGCATGCGGGATCGCCGCCGCCGGTTGACGGAAGTTCAGCAGCAGAAGGGGACGCTGGAGGTTGAGCTGGCTCAGAAGAGCATGGCGGTCCAGAATCTTTGCGAGAAGATCCAGCAAAAATACCAGATCAAGCTGGAGGATATCCGCGGCGAATGCATCACGATCACCATTGTTGAGGAAGGTCCGCCGAAGGTTGAGACGGTGACGCCCACCGAGATGGCTGAGCGCGGTCTCGCCACAGACTGGGACCAGGTGGCCAGCCAGGTTGAAGCCCTCCAGCAGCGCATTGACGAAATGGGACCGGTCAATCTGGTGGCTATTGAGGAATACGAGGAAACCGAGCAGCGGTTCCAATTCCTCAGCACCCAGCATGATGACCTGGTCAAGGCCAAGGAGCAGCTCCTGGAGGTGATCAATCGCATCAACACCCAGACGAAGGAGATGTTCCTGGAGACCTTCGCCAAGGTGCGCGAGAATTTCAGCGTCCTGTTCACCGAGATCTTCGGTGGCGGCAAGGCCGATCTGTTGCTCATTAATGAAGCCGATGTGCTCGACAGCGGTATCGATATTTTGGCCCGTCCGCCAGGGAAGCAGCTCAAGAACATATCACTGCTGTCAGGTGGTGAACAGACCATGACGGCTGTGGCGTTGTTGTTTGCCATTTACCAGGTCAAGCCCAGTCCATTCTGCGTGCTGGATGAATTGGACGCTCCTCTCGACGAATCGAACGTCAATCGTTTCATTGGCGTTCTCAAACGGTTCCAGGAGTATTCGCAATTCGTCATGATCACGCATAATAAGCGTACCATTGGCATGGCGGACGTGATCTATGGCGTAACCATGCAGGAGCAGGGCGTGAGCAAGATGGTGAGCATGAAGTTCCACAAAAGCACCGGAACCCTCTCCGAAGCACCGGCGGCTTCAGTTCCTCTGGCGCCACCCAGCCACTCGATGCCGACGGCGGATTTGGTGGGCAGTGGACGGCCATCCGCCAGTTTTGACAATGCCGGTCCCAAGGCCGCTGGAAGCCAGACTGTTATGGCTCCGATCATTCAAGTGTCGGAGCCGGTTGCCGGTGGGAATGGTCACGGTAATGGCAATGGCCATGCCTCGGGTAATGGCTCTGATCGGCTGGCAGTAAAGGCGCCTGAAACGTCAGAGGTGGCGACTGATAAATTGACTGAGCCCAAGGATGTTACGTAAAAAACTGATCCGCAGGAATTTGTGTGAATCCTGATGGATGGGGCGGATGCTGGAATGCCGATTCCGGGCAATTTCCACTCTGCCGTAGAGGGATGTCACTCGAGAAAAAAAGTGATTTTTGCGCGTGACATGCGGGGAACAAGACGTATATTTGGCGGCCTCTTAGGGACCCTATGGTCTAGCGGTTAGGACACCACCCTTTCACGGTGGTAGCCCGGGTTCGATTCCCGGTAGGGTCGCCATTTCCTCTCTAAGAGTCTCACAATCAAGAGTTCACATAGCCTTAATACGGCAGCAAATACCACAACCCCCGTCGCTTTGGCCTGCCCAGACCACGGTGATGAAGCCAGACGATAACTTCCCGCACACCGCCCCTCATGGAATGACCGATCCAGGAAAAACGGTGCTTTGGCGAAGACACCATCGGCCAGGCTTAGTGCTTTCCGAAGCGTTCCAGAGCTGCGTTTTTAAAGACCTCCCTGGCTTTGTCGCCATCGCCCGGGAAACCGGCATGCTGGACCATCCAAATGACGATGATGCCGCGCTGCCGTTCAATGTGCATGTTCGTTGAATAGGCCCCGCCATGCTCAAACCAGGTGTCTCCCACGAACAAGCCCAGTCCGTATCCATCCTGGACATTCGGGCCGGTTTGTTTGGTGGTCATCAGCTTCACAGACGATGCAGAAAGATAACGTTTTCCTTCAAAGGAGCCATCGTTTGCGAGCATTTGACAGAAGCGCGCCACGTCTGAGATGGTCGAAAAAAGGCCGCCGGCGGGCATCGGCTGTCGGCGGGGATCGTCCAAGGGATAAAAAAGTTGCGTTACGATGGTTGCTTCAAGTCCATCTTTGGAGGGGTTGGGTTTGTACGACTTAGCCAGGCGGCTGATCTGTTCCTTGTTGGGACGGAATGTGGTGTCCTTCATGCCAAGCGGACCGAGGAGGCGTTGTTGAAGGAACTCCTCGTAGTCCATGCCGGTGATGACTTCCAGGACGCGGGCAGCGGTGTTGATGCCTGCGTTGCTATATTGAAATTTGCCACCAGGCTCGAACTGGAGCGGTCCCATGGCGTAACTGCGGACGGCGTCGCGCAAGGGGAGTAGATCAAGTGTCGGCTGCTCCATGGGGGAGGAGAAAGGCAGGCCGCTGGTGTGACTCAATACCTCGCGGAGGGTGATCGGGTGCGAAGGTTTCTTGAGGAGAACGTGGTTTTCGTCTTTCTCGGCAACAACCATCTGTCCTTTGAATTCCGGCAGATACTTTTCCACGGGATCGTCCAGGGTGAGCTTGCCTTCATCGACGAGCATCATGACCGCCGCGGCCGTGATGGCTTTTGTCTGGGATGCAATCCAGAAAACGGCGTTGGACGCCATCGGTTTGCCAGCTTCGACATCAGCAAAACCAACGGTTTCGACATCCAGGATTTTGTCCTTGTCTGCGACGCACAAGACCGCCCCGGCAAGCTGATGCTTCTCCACATACGGCTGGAGCAGGGGGGCGATGGGATCATCCGAGGCATTCAGATAGACATGGGAAGCAAACCATAAAACCAGGAACAAGCGTGGCATGTGTGCTAATTTCACGCCTCGAGGATAATATCCCCATCAGGTATCGACAAGCCATTTGGATCCCGGAGGAGGCAGGCAAGGAACGGAGGGGGGGCACGCATGGCCGACCGCGTGCCCGATGGAATGAACGGCTGAAAAAGCGTCACATGATGGCCAGATGTTTCAGTCCCTCCAGGAACAGGAAGAAAGCGAAAACCACCAGCAACAGGGCCAGGACGCGCATGACCACCCGATAAGGACGACCCGTCAGCAGGTTGCGTGATTGGCCTGCCAGCAAGGCAAGCAGGACCTTCGAACCGACCAGGAGAAGGTAAAAGCCGCACAGGAAGGCCATGGCGACCAGCCAGCTTTGGGCGATTGCCTTTGCCAGGATTGCGGCGCCGGCTGTGAGCCAGAACAGCCACGGATGCGGGCTGAGCACATTCGTCATGATCCCTTTGAACCATGATCGGGGGCGTTCAGGGGAGACCTCCGTGTTCCATGGTCCTGGACGAAAACTTGTGTATGCCAGATACAGGACGAAACACCCCCCAGCCATGGAGACCATGCCAAGGAGCGGACGGAATTCTGAGAGCTTTGAAGCCAATACAAATGAAACAAAGATGACCAGGGCATCGGTGACCAATGGAGACAGGGCGATTTTGCAGCCTTCAAGAGGGCCGTGTCGCAGCGTTTGTGCCAACACCAGCGCCAGCAGCGGGCCTGGGGTGAGACCACAGGAGAGGCCAAGAAGCGCTCCGGATGCCAATGCCGTCATCATCGAGTCCACCCTAGAATAAACCAGACGTCAGGGTCAACCGCCTGGTTTACTCCGCAAGGATGCTGGGGTGGCACCAATGGATATTTGCTTTTCGCCGGGCCGCTGAACGGTATTCTCTTGGCACTAAATTATGGCTATTTCACGACGACTCATGGCGATGGTGCCTTGTGCGGTGGGGGTGCTGGTCCTTTGCTTATTGTCCAGCCTGGGTAAAGCTGAAGCGGAACCGTCAAAAACAGAGGATCGAAATCATCCGTCACGAAAAGCAGTGGAGCTGACCAGTCGGGACGGTTTGCCGAATTTCTTCGCCAAGGCAAAACCAGGCGCAAAATTGAAGGTGGCCTACTTCGGAGGCAGCATCACTGCGGCTGAGGGCTGGCGTCCTCAGACCATGGACTGGTTCAAAAAACGGTATCCGGAGACGGAATGGAGCGAGATCAATGCGGCGATTGGGGGCACGGGTTCCGATTTGGGGGTCTATCGCTTGCAGAGGGATGTGTTGGATTGCCATCCGGACCTTGTGTTTGTGGAATTCGCCGTGAATGACGGCGGCGCTGCGCCTGTCCAGATATACGCCTGCATGGAAGGCATTGTGCGCCAGATCTGGAAGGCGGACCCGCTCACTGACATCTGTTTTGTCTATACGCTGCACGAAGGGATGATGGGCGAAATGGGGGCAGGGCGCCTGCCGCAATCCGCATCGGCGATGGAATGGATTGCCGATCATTATGGCATTCCCAGCATTGAAATGGCGCTGGAGTCGGCGCGTTTGATCCAATCCGGCCAGTGGGTGTTCACGGCGCCCAAATCCGAAATTCCGGCGGACGAAGCCAAGGGGACACCCGCCCGCAAGGCGTTTGCCCCTGATGGATGTCACCCCTTTGCGGACACGGGTCACTACATGTACACCGAGGCCATCAAGCGGTCGTTTGCGGCCATGGAACGCACAGGCAAGGCGGGGGTGCATGCGCTGCCGGCTCCCTTTGCTGCCGATCAACACGAGAATGCGAAAATGATTTCTCTGGATGCGACCTTGTTGAAGGATGGGTGGAATGTGGTCGATTTGAAGAAGGACCCGATTGGCCGGAACTTTGCAGACAGGCTCCCAATCCTATGGATGGCGGAGACGCCCGGGGCCACGCTCCACTTCAAATTCCGTGGCCGGGCTGCGTTCGTGTACGACCTTTTGGGACCCGATGGCGGTGAACTGGAGATAACTGTTGATGGCCAGCCAGCGTTCACGACGCGCCGGTTTGATGCCTATTGCACCTACCATCGCCTGGGGTTGACCCAACTGGTTTCGGAGTCTGAATCCAAGGACCACGAAGTGACCGTGCGATTGACGGGCAAACGGTTCGACAAGGCCGAGATACTCAAACGGAACGGGAACACCATGGACGATGCAGCACGCTACGAACCGCTTCGATGGTATGCGGGCGCGCTGCTGCTTGACGGCGAACTCCTTCCTATCCCATAGCAAAGGGGCTGGACTGGCTCGTCTGCATCGGTGGATTCTTTTTACTCGACGGCGATGCGGAAAATTTCCATGTCGGCCGAGGGCTCCACGTAGATGGTGACGTAAAAGCCCGAGCCCTCAAAGGAGTCCGACTGCAGGGTGCCTGTGGGGGACTTGGCGAAAGCGCAACTCTTCCAGACCGGCTGGCCTTCGGACAACGGCGTTTGAGCGGTCTGCAAACGATAGGTTTTGCCGGGAACGGTAAGAAAGCTCATCGCCAGGCGGCCATTCGCAGCCAACTGGAATTGCTCGATGAAGAAATAATCATTTTCCCAGGCCGGATCGGTACCAGCCCGGTATTCATCAAGGTTGGAGACACCATCACCATCAAAGTCATCCTGGGGTTTGACGTCGAGCAGGGTGGTGATTGACGGATCCAGCGAGTGATCCAGAATCCAGCGCTCCCATTCGTCAGGAAGTCCATCCTGATCGGAGTCCGTGCCGGCGGTCACATTCAGGCGCTGGACATCGCCAGACTGGCCCACTGAGGGCAACACATTGGACTGAAGCGTGGAACGCGTTTCACCGTTGGCCACAAGGACGACTTGATAGGTGTCGCCCGGACGTCCTGCTGACGTGTCGTATCGGTTGCCCGATCCGCTATCCATGGGAAGCCGGAAGATGAAATTCATGCCCGGGTTGATGGAGCCATTGATCGTGTAGCTCTTGAACAACCTCCCATTCACGTGCAGCTCGACTGAGGCATCCCTGCAATAGGGCCAGCCGAATTCATCCACGGCCTGCCCATAGAGGATCCAGTGGGGCAGGGGCGTGCCGGCCTGGGGGGCGACAGCACCCGGCCAGAGCAAAGCCGAGATGAGCGAAGCCTTCAACAACGGATGTATTTTCATGTCCAATGGGATAGCCAATTGTTAGTTGCCAGAATAGGAATACGTCTGGAACAGGATTTTGATGTCCTTCACTCCATTTCCATCACCAGCGACGCCGTTGATGAACCACTCGAGAGCGTGTTCGGTGTCGCTGTGCAAAGTGCTTGCCGGGATGATAAGCACCCACCGTGTGTTCCAAACCGAACGCCCGATGAGGCGCGAGTCCGAGCACATTTCGCTGGCTGAAAACTCGCCACTGTCATGATAGGCGCGCAGGGAGGGGTATTTGCGGATGGTGGCAAAACCCTCGCTCAGGCCATCGATGATCGGCTGCCAATCCGGATCGTTGAGCTGGCCCGTCTCAATGTTATAAGGCACGGGCAATGCCTGGTCCACAACACGCCAGACGCGCGCGGACCCGGTGTCGTCACCCGGTTCGCGCTGGATGTCGTTGCCAGCCGGAATCAGGAACACGCGGGGGGTGAAGCCCAAGCCGCCTCCGAATGCCGTGTTGAAATTGCTGAACCACACGCCCACAGATCGGATCTTGGTGGCGAAATGGGTGGAATCATAGGCGTGATCGCCCCCGGCAAGGTCCCAGCCAAAGAAGTTCTTGCGCGTTTCGATGGTGGTCGAGAAAGGAATGACCAAAGCGGGCTCACGAGTGTTCATTGAACTGAACGGCAGACAATACCGGCGGAACTCGGACAGCTCCGACAGGTCATCCACCTTGTAACTCCACAGGGTGTGTCTCCAGGTCTCATCGCTTGCGGCCCGGGCAGCGGCGTCTTCCGGACTGCCGATGCGGAACAGCTCGGAGCGCAGGGAGAACCGGCTGGTCTCCCGGGCCGGGTTGTTGAAGCCCAACCGGCCTTTCAAGACATCCCAATTGGCTTTCATGCGGGCCATGACGTCCGCCAGACCGGGATCACCGGTTACGCCACCGGTAAGGGGCACGCCGTCCTGGATGCGCCCCAGGCTGCGAGTGTGCACAATGTCGGCCAGGAACGAGGAGCTGGAATTGGTGGCCATGCCCCACTGGCCCGTTTCATACGCATAGGCCTTGGCAGCCAGGTACACGTAACGCGCAGCCAGATCAAAGGACGTTTTGTACTTGCCCAGGGCGTCGTTGCGGAAGATTCGGAAGGTCATGTCGGCATAGCGATCGGCCTGGATGGCGGTGGCGGTCTGCGCGCGGAAGGAGGTCCGTTCAGCGATCAGGCGTTCACCTTTTGCCAGGGCCATGCGATAGCGCTCCTGAGCCTGGGAGAGGCGCTCGATGAGGCTCTGCACCTCGATTTGCTTGCTTTCCTGCGCGCGCAGGGAGTTGTCCAACGCCAGTCGCAGATTGAGGATGTCCACGTCCTGCTCCAGATGGCGCAGCTTCCCATCCCGCGTGCTTTCAGCAACCGCCTTGGTGATTTCGGCCGCCACTGCCACGCCGGTGGCAATTTTGGTCAATGTGCCGAAGCTGGCGACCACCCCCTGTTCGGCAGCCTTGATCGCACCGCGGGCAGGGGCCAATGTATCACCCCCGGCTGCGAGACCTGCGATGATGCTTTGAGGAATGGATTCCTTGGGAATCGACAACGCGGCAAGGAGCAGATCGCGGGAATCTTCGAGGTAACCCTTCGCTGCGGTGGCCAGCTTGCTGGTTACTTCGGCTCCCGCGATGACGTAGCCGTAGTTGCTGCGGATATCATTTCCGTCCTTGTAGGCATCCATGCGGGCATCCAGGCGCTTGTAGTCCGAACTGATGCTGCCCAGGATGGCATTGTGTTCGACCAGGGCCTTGTTCAAGTCATACCAGGCGAGGACGAAGTCGGAGTAGGCAAGTTGGACCTCGCCCTGCGCACGCCGGGCTCCTGTCCAGGTGGGAGGCTTGACCATGAGGCCGTTGGCGGCAACATAGAAATCCAGATCGATCACCGTATTGGTGCTGATGGTGCCGGTCGTATCGCTGCCAAAGGTCATGTTGGTTTCCGAGTACCTGTAGTTATAGACAGTCAGCGACAGGTTGGTTCCCTGCTTGGGCACTGCCAATCCCAGGAGATTATACACATCCACGTATTGGAAGTGGTATAGATCGGGGCCATCGTAGTCCTGAGGGTAGGTTTTGCCCGCCCCAATATCGTCTGAATAGGGATACCCAAAGATTTCAATCAACTGGTTGTTGTAATCGCTTTCGCTGTCCGCAACAGCGGTCTGGAGCTCCTCCAGCGAGTCGTTTTGCCGACGAATCAACTGCGAGCTGTTCTGGGCCCGTTCAAAGACCTGGACGGCGTTGTTCAGCATGACCATGGCCCTGTCATACAATTGCTCAAAATGCGTTTTGCCCGCGTCAAGCTGCAGGGGATCCAGGTCGAACGGCACAGCGTTCTTGTCCAAACCGAGGGGGTTAAAGCCTTTGTCGGCATGGTCCATGCGTGTCTGCAGATCCGTCATGGAAGTGACGACCTCCTTCAACTCGGTGACGGTCGTGCGATCGATGATCTGGATGCCAACATGCTCGGAGTTGGTATCCTTGTCCGGCAACAGGGAATTGGCGACAACCCAGTCAAAGAGCGCGGCCTGGCCCACGCGCGATCCCCAGTCTGCCACACCCCAGGCGCGGTCGGTGCGCGCATCCTGGAAACTGTCGCTGGTGTTCTGAGTGGATTCGGTATAGACACTGCGATGAGTCAGACCGACGATTTCGACGCCGGTGCGGGCACGGGCGGCTGCGGCTTCGGCGAATTTGCGCTCGTCGTAATAATCGACACTTACAGGGACACCGCCCACGAGGGTGCTCTCGATGCGCGGGATCCAGGTGAAGTTGGTGTTGGCAAGAAGATCGTAGTAACCCTTGATGGCCGTGAGGTAATGACCCCAGGCATCACCATGGCCCTGCGGATAGAGTTTCTTGGCATCTTCTTCGTTGATGACTCCATCGGCATCCCCATTTTCATTGCGAACGGAGTAGTTCAGCGCATAGGCGGACTCACCACCGTTCATGCCGTGGGTGAAATTCCAGATGAGCCGGTTGTAGACCGGGTAGGTGTGGATGCTGGGAAGGAGGGAATCGTCGCGACCACGCAAAAGGGCCAGTTCCTCTTCCAGCAACGTGGGCACCTGGTTCATGAAGCAAAAGATTGAGGTCCATTCCGACCCGTAGATCTCGCAATCGGCCGTGCTGAAGGAGATCGTGGGATCGCTGGCATCCGCGTAGGCCTCGTTGCCCAGGATCATGTAAAGGTCATGAATGCGGCCGGCAGCCAGCAGCAGGGCATCGTTGGCAGGGCTGTAATTGTAGCCCGAATTGATGCTGAGCATCTTGCCACGCTTGAGAATGGTTTCGTAAATCTCGATCAGGCCATGCTCATTGATGTTATTCAGATTCAAGGCGATATCGCCCACCCATCGAGGACCGGCCTGGCTGATCATGCTGACCACCGTGTTGACCTCGTTGTCCTGGAGGTTGGAGATGCGCTGTTCAAAGGGATTAATGCCATTGAGGGCGCGCTTGATCCATCCTTCAGCCAGCATGGGATCGGTCCACTCGCTCCAGGTGGTGCCTGTGGGGCCGTTGGTGGTCAGGGGCCTGTAGCGGCAGATGAAATAGTTGTCTGACAATGTCATGAGACCGGGACCTCCCAAAACGACCCGGGGGAGATTGATGCCGGACGCATAGAGCGTCCACGTCAGTGGATCGCTTTCAGGGGGCATGCCGCTCACGTCGGGAGGGAGCGTGCGCCATTCGAACTCGTAGCTTTCAGGGTGTCCTGCAAAATCACTGCTGTGCTGAAGGGTCAGGTACTCATCCAGGGGGTTGTCCGATTCGATCACCTTGATCTCGCCCCGGTACAGGGAGGCATCGACCTTGATGATGGCCAGACTGATCGGGTCGGCTTCCTCACAAAGGTTGGTGCTGCTGTTAAACGCGATGGTCACGTAGCCCGTCCCGCTGGCCAGGGCGGCTGACAATGCCAGGGAATCGAAGGCCATGTTGTCTTCAGTGATGGCCAGGACGGTATTGGCGAGCTTGGCTATGGCGGATTGCCAGTTTTGATCC
The DNA here is from genome assembly GCA_964538065.1 of uncultured Verrucomicrobiota bacterium. Taxonomy (GTDB): domain Bacteria; phylum Verrucomicrobiota; class Verrucomicrobiia; order Limisphaerales; family UBA1319. The sequence continues at coordinate 6,538 of CAZIDG010000005.1, read as the reverse complement.
GTGCTCAAGGCGGATACCTGGGTCCGGTCTGAATCGTTCAGAACATTCAATTCCAAATATGCTTCACCCGCAGCGGGCACGATATATTGGCCCACGAGTTTCAACAATTTGGCATCCGAATCATAATAGAGACGATTGCGCAGGTGGGGCGGAAGAGTGGGGAAATACATTTTGCCTCGCACCGTTTCGGTCGGAATGCTCGAGGGGAGGTAACTCAGGCTGACGGATCGTTCCCGCGTGGGATCCAGGAGGGTGACGCTCACGGAATCCGCCTTGTTCAGGCTTGTCTGCTGGTAGATGATCTTGACGCTCTTTTGACCACGGATGGCAGGCATGTAGCGTTTTGCGTCCACGAGCGTTTCGCCAATGTGCAGCGTGGGGATACCCTGTGGCCAGGTCACTTTATACACATAATCGATGGGCGTCCCATGGGAACCATTGCGGCTCAGCCAGGGCACCTCAGTGCCCGGCGCAGGTTGGATTTCCTCGCCTGGGAAATAGAAGCCGTTTTGCACGGGGTAAAAGTAACGAAGGACGATGTTCGTGGGGCTTACACCGTCTGCACCTGCTGCCATGGCCCAAAAACCAAGCTTGCGGTCACGCCACACCGGACCGGTGACAACGGCCGATTGGTCGCACAGTGGCAGCATCGTCAAAGGCATGGGGGGTTGCAGCAGGGTTCCGGCTGTAATGGCCTGCGAGAAACCATAGGTGGCATTGGTTTCCACGACATGATACGTCTTCATGCCCGGGATGCCCGTGCCAGACTGGGTGTACTGCACCAACACGTATGGCGAGGATGTGGTTGCGGAATTCAGATCATCCCGCAACGCATAGACCTTGTCGGCCAGGATCAGGGCGTGTTCCTCGTTTGGGTTAAACCCCGGGGAGCCAGCGTCATTTTGGAGATAGATGGAGGGATTGACCATGTCTTCGGACAATTGACCTGCAGGGTCGCTGTTTTGTCCTGCAATGACTAATTCCGTGGATGCCAGATCCCAAGTGTTCGTGTAGCGGACCACCAAGGCGGGCCAAAACACCCCCACAGGCATGCCAGTCTGCTGGTACCGCACGGACCACCATGTTTCCAATATCCCCGTATTGACGGGGAAAACCGTCGAGTTGGTCTGGGGGTATGTATAGAACTGGTAATTGTATCGGTTGCCTTCATCTGCATGGATGTAGGCCGGTTGTTGACCCCACTGGCTCATGTCCATGCTCCATTGGATGGGGGCAGGAGACCATCCACCGGTGACGGTTGCAGGTGTGCCGGTGATTTTGTTGACCACCGTTGACGCATCGCCGGCTTCAAAATTGAAGTAAGCGTACAGGCCGGTGGGATATCCCAGCAAACGCGAGTTGATGTTGGCGACAATGTCTGATGGGGGAAGGAGTCGAGACCAGATCCGCAGATCTGTGAGCATGCCCTTGCAGGCTCTGCCATTGTCCCCTTGAACTGCTCCCGCAAAGAGGAACTGCCCGCCCATGGTGCAGGTGGTCGCGACGGCATCGGCATCTTCCACCCCGTTGACAAACAGGCGCATGGGACCGTTGGCGGATATGGTGACGGCGACGTGATACCAAAGGCCGGTGCCGATATAGGACTTGCCAACAAGCCTTGTGGGAGTGGAACCGTTCCAGACGGTGACTTCAAAATGGCTGTTGGTGTTGATGCACAATTGCATGTGCCGCTGGCTGGGATTTCCCGTCGCATGCTTGAGGGCCAGGTTCACCGCCTTGTTGGTTTGCGGCTGGATCCACGCTTCGAGCGATAGTGCCGTGGCGCTGGGGGCCGTCAGGGCAAAGGCGGTGTTGACCCCATCACACGGCAATGCTGTCACCACACGGGCAGGACGAATTTCACGACCGATGGTCCAGGGCAGGGGTGTCTGATTGAATAAATTGGCATCTGCGTGGTCCACTGAACGAATGACCTGGAACCAGACGTTATCATTGGCGGTGTAGCGCAACAATGAGCGGCCTGGCCCCTTGGTATAGAACAATCGCTGACCTTGATCGTTGTTGGCTAGGATAGCGTGCTGGGCTGGCTCCTGGAAATTCTCAAGCTGCGCGGACAGATCCACAGGAATGGTAACCTGTGCGTTGGTCGTGGTGCTGCCACCCCGCACATAGAGTTGCGTCAATTCATCCGCGGGCCAGTCCGTGGAATACCAATCCAGTTCAAAGGGCCACTCCACGTCCATGATGCCCTTGTGTTTCCAGTAAATCTCCAACTGGTAAGGCGCGTCGGATGATTTGCCGATGGCAAAGATCCACCCGTTTTTGGGACCATCGGGAGTCGAGGTCGCATGCTGGTAGACAAGCGTGGACATGCCCTTGCGGATGTCTGCAATCAAACCGCTTTCACCATAGTAGGTTTCCAGCGGCATCAGGCGCGAGCCAATCGCCGCGTTTTGTTGAATCACCTGGGGCTGTGTTGCCTCGACAATTTCCCAACCCACCTGCTTGTTGGTGCTTCCGGTTTCGAAAAATTCCATGATCACCATGCCGGTGATTTGCTTGGCATGAAGGATATGCTGATCATCCACCCACACCCCACGGGAGTATTCCTGAAGAATCTGGTTCGTGCTTGCGGGATCCACTTCAGGCGGACCAATGACCGTGTTGTAGTGGAGGAGGACATGTTTGTCACGCAGGCTCACCGTTGGTGCGTTGTATGGCTCCTCGGTCCAGAAGATGCGGGCAGGTCGCTTGTACGGCACCGCCGAAATAAGATAAACCCGTTCCTGGGTTGTGCCATCCAGCATTTTCCACCCCACACGGACCAGCCCGCCATCTGCAGCGATCACAATCTGCCGGGACGGGACATAAAAGGCGGTTGTGGCAGGCGAGATGGAGGGCGCCACGTTGGTGTTGACGCCCGGGGGCGCCTCGACGATCTGGCCCAGCTGAAAATCGGGTTTCCTGCCTTCAAAGGGTTGGCCAAAGGAGGATTGCGCCAATTGGAAGGCGCCATTGGGGGTGGCAGGCACAACGGCCGTGCCGGTGGTGCCCGGCAGACGGTAGGTTCCGGCGTGACCGCCGTAGATGGCTCCGGCACCCGCGTTCGTGTAGCCGGCCGATAACGGCGGTCGCATCCAGCGGTTTTCATACTCCGCCCGCACCTCATAATCGGTCGCCCGGAGGGCACTCGTCATGGCTGCCATCAGCATGACGAGGCAGGTCATTATTCTGGTTCGATTCATAATCCCTGGTAATGAGTGGCAGTTGGAGCCTGTTCAATATCCATCCCACGCGGCAGAATCGCCGTGTTATTGAATCCGCTGGATGAATGCCAGGGTGTAAAATGGCGGCACGACCGAAAAAGCCTGCCCGCCGCCGGTTTTGGCTGTGGTGCGGCCCATGGTGAAGGGGCGATTGTCGTTGTCATGGCCTTCATCGCTGCCCGCAACATTGGGATGCGACGTGTCGTTGCCATCGACTTCGGCATAGTATGCATCTGTATAGTCGTGTGCGTGTGGCGGCATGTTATCCACGTTGAGGGTCTGCATGGCTTGTCCGCCCGTGGTGCCCACACCTTTGTCGCCCCAGCCCATGATGAACCGGTTGCGCAGGTCGGGGGTGCCGTTTTGCCCATTGCACAGGGCCCAGCCCTTGGGCACGGCCGTGATGGAACCGGACCACATGATGATGCCGCCCACGGGCACCATGCCACCGCCCACGGTGTTGCTGGCTGAAAAAGTCCCGGTCACGTTAAGGTTGGTCCTCACCGTCACGGTATCCGCCGTCAGAGTGGAATTGGCGCCGACGCGGGCGTATTCGGCGGGGGCGACACCGCCAAGGGAGGAGGCGTCCTTGGCCGTCAAGGCAAACGGAGCACTGAGGAACTGCTGCCGTGGGACGATTTCCTGGGGATTGGCGACTGGCGCCCCGGTATTATCCTTCGTAATCGTAATGCCCAAATAACGTTCGCGGTCCTTGAAGGCCTGGCGAATTTCGGCCACCTGCGTCGTTCCATTGAGGGCGGAACCGCTGTCGCCCAGGACCACGTTAAACACACCATCCATGACATTGACTGGGAAGGAACGGCCCCAGATCAACGATCCGCCTGTGCCTGCCGACCAGATGCGGAACTCAATTTCATAATTGCCATTGGGGACCGTTTTGCCGGCGCCGTCGAGGAGTTTGCCCTGATAATTGATGAGGGCTGGAACCGCGTCCTGAGCCTGGCACCAAAGGGCGCTCAGAGCCAGCAGCAACACTGGGAATAACTTGGTGATCTTCATCGTGTTTTGGTAAATGGTGGAGATTGTTGCGGTCATGATGAAATGTCTCATTAGGTTGTCCAAATCGATGGTGGTTAGTAAATGACGGCATCCCGATTGATGCGTTCAAGTTTGAAGGAGCCCTCGATGATCAGCGGTTGAGGGCGCAATCCTGAGATGGTTTCACGATATCGGCCCGAGCATTCGCCAATGCCCCAGAAGGGGGTTGGGGCCATTTCGGAGCGATCCCACTGCACCCCTGTGAGCACCGCCGTGTGTTTGTTGCCACTGACGTCGCTCAGGGCGTTGCCCTGGCCATCGTTACCCTTGAAATAGGCCACCATCCAATCATCGTCGTCGCCGATGGAGAGAACCATGTCGGCCTGAATTTCGGATTCGGTCCTGAGATCGTCCCATACCACGATGTCATAGATCCGCCCGCGCAGATAGGCGGGAGGTGTGGCGCTGTTGCGCCCCACATAGTTGTTCGTGCGTGCGAGGGTGGCCGGGGGATCCATCGCGCCTGAGGCCTGGAGCACCCCGTTCCAGTAAATCATTCCCTTGCCCTGGCCATTATTCATCGCGCTCACATGTATCCACGTGTTGGATGGGAATGTGTTGGTGGTGATGATTTTGCTGATCACTCCATCCCGCACAACCTGGAATGCCATCTGGCCGGAGGTTCCGTCGAAATAGAGCGATACGGTGTCCTTTTGGCCCGTATTGCCCAGTTCAAAGATCGGTATGTTGGTTTGACAGGGGTTCTCGACACGCAACCAGGCCATGAGCCCACAATCGCCGCCGAAGGTCATGGCATCCATCGTCATGGACGGGCTGGCGCCCGCGAATTCCATGACGGGTCCGGGAGGCAGATACTTGCCATCATCCGATTGTTGCACGACCGCGAAATCAAACAAGACATCCCGGTCCACCGTGAAGGACTCGATTCCCGCCGCCAGCTTCTGGGCATATTCTTCATCCAGATTGTTGTGGTCGGGATGAAACGCGTGCTTAAAGGGATTCACGGGATCGTCATAATCCAGATGGACCCTGGCTGTGAGCCCGTTGCCAAAAACACCGCTGAGCGCGACGGGATCCATGGTTGGAAAGGCCACCGTGCTGACACGCGAGAGGATTCTGGAGGTGCCGGGCACATTTTTTTCACTCCTGTACAGTTTGGTGGGTTGATTGGTGTCGCTTGCATCCGATGCCAATACCACCTTTTGGAGCAACCGCCCCTGTCCCTGGGCGTCGACATGAACCATCAACCGATATTCCATGGCACTGGCCACCGGCAATGGTGCCTTGGGATCCCAGGTGACATTGGTGCCCGAGGCGGTACGGCTGACTTTGTTGATGGTGGCTTCTCCGACCCAAAGGCCCTGGTAGGGATTGTACAATGGCAGCTCGGACGCGAGAGTGGACATGCGCTGGCGCTGAACGGAGTCGCTTTCGGCGACGACAGGGAGAAACACCCGGTATCCATGGTTAAATTCGACGATTTCAAGCAGGCTTTGATACGCTGCACCGTGTGAACCCACAGCATGGTAAGGCTGTAATGCTGAGCGCCGGATGGCCAGGCGGACTTCGCGTTGCTCGCCAGCCGCAAGGGTGAATTGGATGGACGATGTAAAATCCACCCATCCAAAGCGGTTTTCCTCAAGCACCGATTCAAAAATGGAGAGGGGGACCTCGCCAGCCACCTCGGGCTGGTCCGGAGGCGCCATTTCGGAGGAACGTGGCGTCAGGGAAAACGACATTGAATTGGAGGATGAGAGATTGCGCAGCGTAAAGGACAGCTCCTTCAGATCGCTGGCAAAATCCAGCGTGCCCGTGGCCTGGAATGCGCCGGTCATTTCCAAAGGCATGGAGGCCTTCACGTAGGAACCAAATTTGACCCAGTATCCGTTGCCTGGCACAACACGGGTGCGCGCTGTCTGGCGGATCTGGATTTCCTTGCCATCAGGCCCCACCGAAAAAATGCCGCTGTTCAAGCCGGGTGCTGATGCGACTTCAGGCGTGCTCTGGAAAAACTCGGCAAAAGTAGGGGGCACATCGTCCCGAATCGGCAGACCGATCAAGTTGAGGGTGTTGGGGGCGATGTCCGTCGTGGGCAGGGCAGGTGTGCCCTTGATGGACAGGGTCATGGGAGCGGCATTCTCGGGCAGCTTGATGAGGAATGCATGCCCTCCTTCCATCCGGTGAAGGGTTCGGACGAAGTAATCTGGATGCGTCTTGGGCAGCCAGACCAGCCAATATTCGTTTTTCCCGATAACCGTGGCGGGATTCTCCACAAACTCCGTGCTTGTGAA
>CAZIDG010000004.1:35882-97433 GCA_964538065.1 uncultured Verrucomicrobiota bacterium | reverse complement strand
ATTGTCCCGCTGTCTTTGGATCGCTCATCACCCACTACATCAAGATTTCCCCGCCGCTGTTACAGAGAAAGGAAAATGATTCCCCTGCAGGATAGTTCCATATCTCATCGCGCCAGCACGGCCATGAGATGTTTGATTTCGTCCTCGATCTCTTCCGGACGCGCCACCGTCTGGGCGATTTCCTCGCGAAAGATCTCCCGATACCGGCACCGGAGCCGATGCACCGCCACACGCGCGGCTCCATCGCTCAGACCGGCGGCTTGGGCCATCTGCTGGCTGGATTGCTCCCCCGGCAGGTCCACAAGGCAGGGTTTCAATGCCTCGAAAAGTAGTGTCTTGCCTGCTGACTCATATTCCTTGCGCAATCGGGCCAGGGTTTGATCCAGAAGCGTCAACGCCCACCTGCGTTCATAGATTTGCTCGGCATCTTGAATGGTGGCCGGCTCCTCATGATACCGTGTTTCGGCAGTGTCCGCGTTCAGGGAAAGATGCAGAGCGCCACCGCCGCGTTTCAATGTATTGCGTCGCTTCCACTCGTTGGTCAGGAAGCGTTTGAAGGCTACAAGCAGAAAAGTACGGAACCTGCCCTTGTTCTGAGCCACGGATTCAAGCCAATCCTTGCGCAACAGCCTGGCGAAGAACTCCTGAGTCAGATCCTGGGCATCCTGAGATGAATTCCCCTGTCGACGTGCAAAGGCATACAACGGATACCAATAGGTCGTGCAAAGCACCTCCAGCGCATCCTCCGCGCGAGTCGAGTTTCCTTCCCGAGCCGTGAGCACCACCGACCAGTGTGTGGTCACAAACCAGGCATCGGAACCCGTTCGCTGTGTTGTGCCGTCTCCCATCATGAGCACACACTATCGTGAACCGGCCCGCCCCTCAATCCCCAACTATGCCCCCTAAAAACCAAACACGCCGGGTTGTGTGCCCGGCGCGTAACAAATGATTAATCTCGAAAAGGGATGGAAGACTATGAATGCGCGGCTTTGCGACGACGGAACCACGTGGCCCCCACGAGGCAGAGCGCGCCAAAGGCCCCCGCATACGTCGAAGGCTCGGGCACCACCAGGTTGCTGGCGTATCCCAGGGCGTTAGGATTATCCCCTCCGACACTGGCCGTCACAAAACTTAATCCCCCTGAAAAACCGTCTGCAGGTGTCACCCAGGCGATGTCGCTGCCGGTTTGCACCGAGTCAGTGCGAAAAGTTCCATAACTCACACCTACTCCAGGCGCAGTCGAAGCTGTTGTCAAGGTGGGGTACCAGTAAATGGCCAGGGGATCCCCCACCGTCCAATTGGCAATGCTCGAAAGTTCTGCCCCCGCTAAGGTACCCTGAAATTCGCCCGCCGGGGTAACAAACCCACGGTAGAGCTCGACATCATCCCCGCTAAAAAAGGATGTTGGGGATGGTGCAGCAAAAGTGCCGTTCAACGTGCTGACTCCAATGACAACCAACGCTCCAGAATTCACCAACGCGCCACCATCAGCCCTCAGTTCGATTGCACCGAAATTGATCGTCACCGAGGCAAACACCGGCATGCATGTTGCGGCCGCGATCGCCATTGAGCCTAAAAGTTTTTTCATGGTTCTCTTTTGTTTGTTGTTCCCTAGTAATTCGGCGTATTGACCCACACCGTGGCAGCTCCGCCCCTGGCCTTGCGAATAATGACACCATTACCCGCCTTGAAAGGTTGATCCCCCCCGGCATCGGCTGTGAGTGGATATTTCTGCCACATGCCATTGAAATAATAATACGTTGCCGCTGCGGATTTGTTCTTCTGCTTCACCGTATTGTCAAACACCAACAATTCATCCGCCCGTATAAAACGGCTCGTACTGGGCTGAAAGGCCCCGCTCGATATCAAGCCGGAATCATTTAATGTGACATCATCAGGCCTTGGCAAACCAATGACATTATCAACCTTGCTCCCTGCGGCGGTGGATAGCCCAATCGCCCATTTGGAACATACGGCCTTGCCGCTAATCGTCAAGGTGGTGTCCACATCCACATTGTGCCTGACGATCAAATAGACGTCGGGCAGCAAAACATCATCACCATGATCCCCGCTCTGCCCATACAAACGCCATGAGCCACCACTGGCATTGGTCAAATAATAATATGTCTTGGCAGCGCTGGGATTGATGCCCGCATGATTAAAATTGGGTATCATGATTTCCGTATTGCGGAAGAAAGCGCTGGCTGACCCATGAACACCATTCCCATCTGCAAAGAGCGTATTGATCGTCCAGTAGGGATGAATCGACACCCGATCCCCAGCAGTCACACCGCTCAGGTTGTAATCGCCCACGTCCAGGGTGATTTGGTTTGTGGTGTTTTGGGTTACAGGGAAGTAATGCCCCTCCATCCCACCACTTGTGAACAGCGCAAAATAACAATTGGTCTGGACACCCGCCTGATAGACGAACTGGTTCGTCTCCCACGCTGGCAAACCGGTCAACTCAAGCACATTACTGCTCACGGTGGACACCACCGCCGAGGCCGCCGCTGGCCTCAAAAAAGGCAGCGACACCAGCGTGTCTGACGCTCCCAGCAAGGTAATCGTCTGAAATCCCGAGGGATTGGACATGACCGTTTGTCCCAAAGCCACGCCTCCTCCAATCTGAGACCACAATCCCAGTCCGATCACTGCCAGTACTGTTTTCCGCCAAAGGTTCTTCATAAACCCATCTCCTATATCGTCAAAACTGTTAGTAAACTTAAACTTTTCTTTGTTTGCTGGAATTTGCGTTCCACATCATGATCATGATCCGGCTGTGTCTAAGGCAGCACCACCAGTCGATAGACAGACTTCTTGCGAGAGCTGCCCTTGGTATCCACCACCTTGAGGACTTCACCCGTGCCTAACACATTATCTGCCACGATGTTGGTCGTTCCTGATGGAAAACCATCCTGCCTCTCCAACCGATAATGTTTTCCAGGAGAACTGGGGAACCAGACTCCAATATCCTCTCCCTCCACCTTTAACTTGGATACTTCCGGTACATCCTTCCCATCAAGGGGATCCGTGGCCGCCAGGTATTCCTGCTGGTTCGTATAGCCATCGCCATCGCTGTCCAGTGCGGCATCGCCAGCCAGGGCCGGATTCAGCCCGAACAGTGCTTCATAGTCATCAGGTATGCCGTCTCCATCGGTATCGGTGCTCTTTCCAATCGTGACATAGAACGTCTGTGTTGCCGTTGTGCTTTGCCCACCGTTGGAAGTGCCACCATTGTCGGTCAAATAGATGCTTACGCACGCCGTACCGCGAGCCTTGCGTTTGGGGGTAAAGGACAAGTTCCCCGCAAAATCGACGGCAGGTTGAGCTGAAAAATACTCCGGGTGATCGCTGCTCATTACAAAGGTCAGCGTCTGGCTCGATTCATTGGCCGCTCCGGCTGAAATCCCGCTCGCCCAACCATTAAAAACGGATCGGCTGGTTGTCTGCGCCACCATGACATTGGCCCCCTTGGTAAACGCCGGGATGTCATTCACCGCATTGACAGTCACCGTGAAGGTGGCCGTTGTCGTATTCACACCATCGTTCGCACTCAACGTGATGGTGGTCACACCATTCTGGTCTGCCAGAGGTGTTATGGTTACAGTCCGCGACGTGCCGCTGCCACCCAGCACCACATTGGCGTTGGGCACCAGACTCGTGTTCGAACTGGTCGCATTCACCGTCAAACTCGCAGCCGCTGTCTCAGCATCCTGCACGGTGAAACTGATGGCGCCGGTGGTTCCATCCTCGTTGATTGTCTGGTTGGCAATGGTGCTGATGGTTGGCATCGCGTTGGCAACGCCCTGGACCGCATTGGTCGATCCCACACCGCCCGTAAACACCACGCTTCCGCTAAAAGTACCCGAAGTGGTGGGACTGAATCGTATGGTCACCACCTGGCTCTGTCCTGCAGTCAGACTGTACGATCCGCCCGATACAACACTAAAGGGCGAAGCTGCGGTGGCGCTCCCCGTCAAGGTGCCCGCTCCAGTGTTCTGCACCGTAAAAGTCAAATCCTTCGTCGCCCCAGGAAGGATCTGGCCATAACTCAACGACGCCGGACTGAGCGTGATCGCCGGAGAACCCGAGGATTCCTGGGCCGATTGAGTGGAGGACGACCAGGCGCTTAACGTATAGGAACGTTGGGCCTTGACCCGGTAATAGTAGGTCTGGCCAGCCGTCAAACCCGTGAAGGTGTACTGCAGGTTGGTGGTCCAACCCGAATTGACTGGCGAGGTAAAACTGCTGCTCGTGGAACACTCGGCATAGTATTGCACCGGATAGGTGGCCGCCGTCAGCGAGTTGCCCGCCAGGGCGCCAGCGCTCCAATCGATGGTATTCTCTGTACCGGGCGTAGTGGCAGGTTCACTGACCACCACCGGGGCAGACAACCCAACACTGAAGGTCATGGTCGTGGCTGCCGCGCTGAAATTGTAGAGCATCAAACCCGACTTGGTGCCATCCCACCAACTGGCGCCAGGCCCCGTGACATCACTGAACTCATTCACAAACCCTGTTGCCGTATTGTTTGTGTAATAAAAGTCCTTGGCATCACCATAGTTCGAATTGGCCTGCAAATGCGCCAGATTATCCGCCTGCTCAAGCGTGGCTTCATAATTGGCGTGGGTGCTGTTGGTGGTCGTGCTCTGGGTATCGTTGCTCCCGTATTCATCGATGTGCCACACCGCCACACCACTGCCCGGCAGGATCGTGTCCCGTCCGGACTTATTGCGATTTTCCAGCAGGAAATACTCAATGGTCGAACCCGGCTTGCGATACCGGTAAAACTTATTGAATCCAGTCCCGGTGGACGAAAGGGTGGCATTAACCACAGAATTGGAGGTAAGGTCCGTCACACTCCCCCATCCTGAAGCGATCTTGAGATAGGCACAGATCTGACCAGGGTTACCGCCACTACCACCATAGCCCATCAGGCAGTAATACCCCACACCCTTGCTGTCGTAACCATAATCGTACAAGTCGGGGTAACCGCAGAGCATGTGCCCGTTTTCATGGCAGAAGGTTCCGAGCGTCAGGGAAGAACCAATGTTGGTAAGCTGGTAATTCCACACAAGCATGCCACCGGAGGACAGTTCCTGAGCCCCCGCCGACACCATCGCATAGGAATGCGGCCAAAGTCCTTTGGACCAGACCCCGCCATTGCCACCGGCATAGAAGACGTTGCAGGCCACGACGCGTTTGCTTGAATCGGTTGTCAAGGCACTGAAAGCCGGCAGGATTTCGGTTGTATAATTAGGCAGGGCTTTGAGGATCGCTATGGCGTCCTTGATCAACAGGTTGCCCTGGGTTCCGCAGCTCTTGGTGGTATCATTATAGTAACTCTTCGGATGCAACGTGTTCGGTATCCGGATATAGACCGTCACGACATTGGAGTAAGTCAGGGTGTTGTTGGACACATCCTTGAAATATTGTTTTACGGAACCATTGTTCCCGTAATTGCTGTAACTGTCTCCGTTGCAAAAGTTAACGATCTCAGCCTGAGGAATCGTGGCGGGATCGTCATCAAAATCAATCAGGAGGGTTAATCCGACTTTGGTTCCCGTTGTCGTCTTGGAAGGTGGGGCCATGAGCGCATAATCAGAAAGAGCGGTCTCGCCACTGCCTGCACCCATCAACGGTGAACTGGTTTTGAGTGCCTTCCAGCGCTCCTTGATCTTCATCGTGGTTTCCCATTCCTGGCGCTTGAGTTGGGCGCGTTGTGTTGCCACCTTTTGGCTCACACGCAAATGCTTGGCCAACTTGATCTTGCTCGGCAACACCTTGCCCACAAGCACGCCGGTCGAAACCAAATCCTGTCCATCGGCGGTCGGTGCGGCGTAGCAATATCCCTTTCGCGCTTCATCAAACACCACGGTGTAGCCATCCAGGGTTTCAAACACCGCATGGAAATCATCTCCCTGGCCCAGGAGGAAGATCTCAAGACCATTGGGCTGTTTGAATTGGATCTTTTGGGAAAACGGCGCTGCCTGGACAGATTGAACCATCCATAGCGCCAACAGGATCGTCCATGCAAAGGCATGCATGGCCCAAGACGAGACACTGCGGCTGTGGATGTGGGATGGTCTGGCCGATGAAGAAAGGCCGGCGTTATGGAACGCGTGACCCTTGGCGGAGCACTCGTGATGACCGACACTTAACCAGTTACAATTGAACCATTTAAAACCGTTGGAGAGTGGTTCATGCCCCCCGCTGAACTGCATTTTCTTCACCATATTCCGTCCAATCTGATGGCAGGCAGATTGTTTTCTGCAAACTGCCAGAGCCCAAAGCATGGGGTGTGCCATGGTCCTTTTTCAGGAGAAGTCGGGGGTGGCAAAGAACATTCGCTAATCGGCCAATCCTCCATCAGATTCCTGGCCACATCGGATTGGCCTGCACTCATGAATAATGGTGCCTACTCACACAAATGTGCGTTCCCTGTGAAAAGAAGAATGCGGAACATCAAGTCAGTCTATGGGTTGCAGCGCGATTTTGTTTAGGAAAGCCATCTAACCTGCCGCTCGAAGCTTCCGCCGCAAGTCAACGGATCTGTTGGCTGAATAGAAGGAAAAACATGTTTCCAGTCTTCATCGTCCCCACCTCAGAAATACCTTTTCGAGCAGGGAGGGTGAACCGTATTTCTCACGGCATGGGTTTTAAAAAGAAAGCAGAATGCCTTTTTCCTGGGCATTCTGCTTCTCTGGAAAGAACAGTATCCTAACGAAGCCTAACGACGCAGCCGGCGATACCCTCCCAACACCAGCATCGCTCCACCCAACAACGCCGCCGTCGATCCGCCATCGGGAGCTTGAGGCTCGGATTGGGAACTACTCAATTGGATGACTATGTCATTGAAATCCTTATCCCCACCCCCAACAATGTCTTCCCAACCCAGTTCATAATTAATGTACTGTTCGGGATTTACTGTGGTATGCATGTGGTCAAATTTGTCCGAATTCTTGTCGGATTCTGAATACCAAATATTATTGTTGTATGCCTTGGTGTCCAGATAGAAGCCGAAATAGGCTTCGGGCGGTGTGGTTGTGTAGGCACCAAAATTTCCTCTCACTGTTCCATTGATCGAAATGTCCCCATTGCTCTGGAATGTAACATCAACAGTTCGAGGAAAAGGTTCTAGCGTATTACTCCCGAATATTTCGATCATGGAACCTGATCCGCTAATGTCATAAATGCCAAATATCGTTCCTGGCGCATAGTCCGCCGAAACGGAAATTTTCATGACTGTGACATCTCCATTTGCATACCATTGTTGATCATCCGTTCCAGGCAAAGGATAGATGATCGCTTGGGCGGTAAGCGCACTGGCCATCGTGGTAAGCGATGTGAGAACAACTGCTCCTTTCATACTCTTCATTTTCATCTCCTTGTTGGTATTGGTTTTAGCGCTCCAATCCGAAGGGATTAGGGCAGGATATGGTGAGCACGTGCCGTTCCACAGGCTGAATTCCATGCTCTCCAAACAATGCATCCTGCTTATTATAAAATGGTAATGAATCAACTTATTTTCATCGTTGTTCATTACAAAGGATCCTTATCAACAAAATGTGTAAACATTATTAACAGATTCAAGACCTCCGACATGCCATTCACAAATCCTGTAACTTTCCAACCCTTTGGTATGTCTCTCTTTGTAAGTGAAACGGCTTGATGTAAGCTTTAGTGACGGTCGGATAACTGATGATTCGTGTTTCAATACACGCGTGCTGAATGAAGGGGTTTCTGTATTCATCCAGCCCGCAAAACAGCAATCCTGGTGACACACAGGTTCATTGACCGCAATCCATGCACAGGGCATACTGACAACAAGCACAAGAAGGGACGATTGCGGTCGTGTTCCCCCTGGAACGCAATCCTTGGCAGGTGCCTTGGAATCATGACAACAACACTTGCGACAAAACGCATATGACGGCTACCCAACCAACCAAAGTCGTTCTGCTTTACAAGCGGGACAGCCAACCGGATGAATCGCTCATGCGCTTCATCGAAGACAGCCTGTCGCAGAAGGGCTACTCGGTGTTCATCGACCGCCACCTGAACATGGGAGTGGAATGGGCACGTGAAATCGAACAGCAAATTCGGTCGGCCGACGCGGTGATCACACTTCTCTCATCCTCATCCATTTACAGCGAGATGCTGGGATTCGAGATTGAGATCGCGCACGAGGCGGGGCAATTGCATGAGGGGCATCCCCGTCTGTTGCCCGTACGAGTCCAATACACAGGCCCGCTGCCTGAACCCCTGGCCAGCATCCTGGATCCCATCCAGTATTTCCTGTGGGAGGAGGAATCGGACAACCTGGGGCTCATCACAGAAATGCTGGAGTCGCTCAAGGGGGTCAATGCCCCTGAAGAAGTTGCAGAAGCGGAGCCCCCCCCTGCCAAAGCCACTCCGACGCCCAAGCCGCCGTCCCCCAAACCATCCGCCGGCTTCTCGCGTCCTCCAGCCCTGGAATCCATGGGTGGCGCAGTTCCATTGAACTCGGAATATTACGTCACCCGCCCGGTGGATGGCGAACTGCATGCTGCCATCGATCGGGGGGACAGCATCATCCTCATCAAGGGCGCCCGACAGATGGGCAAAACCTCGCTTCTGGCAAGAGGGCTGCAACACACCCGTGAATGTGGTTCGCGCGCCGTCTCGACCGATTTCCAGAAATTCAACGCAGCGTGCTTCACATCCGTGGACAAACTCTACCAGACCCTTGCGGAATCCCTCGTGGATCAACTGGACCTGCCCACGCAGCCCGCGGAAGTCTGGGACAAGCATCGCGGACCCAATGCCAACCTGGAGCGGTTCGTCCGCCGCGAGGTGCTGGCGCACCTGGACAAGCCATTGGCCTGGGGACTGGACGAGGTGGACCGCCTCTTCGCCACGCCCTTTGGGAGCGAGTTTTTCGGCCTGGTCCGTTCCTGGCACAATGAGCGCGCCCTGGACCCGGATGGTCCCTGGGGACGACTGACCCTGGCCATCGCCTACGCGACCGAAGCCCATCTGTTCATATCGGACATGAACCAGTCTCCCTTCAACGTGGGGACCCGGCTCGCCTTGGAAGACTTTACCGCCATGCAGACGGCGGAGTTGAATCGCCGCTATCAGAACGCCATTAAATCACAGGATGACCTGACCCGGTTCGCCCGGTTGGTCAGCGGGCACCCCTATCTGGTGCGCCGTGGCCTCCATGAATTGGCGGCATGCAAAATGTCGTTCGACGCCTTTGAAGAACAGGCCCCCAGCGACAGCGGGATTTATGGGGACCATCTGCGGCGCGTGCTCGTGCTCCTGGCACGGGATCCTTCCCTGGCCAATGTCATGCGCGGCATCATGGCGGGAGAACCCTGCCCCACTCCAGAGAGTTTTTATCGCCTGCGCAGCGCCGGTCTTATCACGGGCCACACCCCGGAAGAGGCCCGCCCACGCTGCCGTCTTTACACCATGTACCTGCGCCGTCACCTGGGGTAAACGCATCCAGACCGTCCGACATGAGCGAATCCACCGATCCAGCGATTGCTGCCTCCCATTTCGGAGGAAGGGAATTCTATGTCACCGGAGGCACGTTGCGCCTCGACGCTCCCTGTTACGTGGAACGCCAGGCGGACAAGGATATCTTTGAAGCCCTGAGCCGGGGGGATTTTTGCTATGTGCTCACGCCCCGCCAGATGGGCAAATCCTCCCTGATGGTCAGGACCGTCCAGCGACTGCGCCATGCGGGATACGCCGTCGCTGTCTTGGATTTAACCGCCCTTGGACAAAACCTGACCGTGGAACAATGGTATGACGGCCTGATGTCCCGTCTGGGTCAGCAACTCAACCTGGAAGACGAACTGCTGGCCTTCTGGGAGGCGCATCCGGAATGGGGGCCGCTGCAACGATGGCTCAGCGCCCTTGAACAAGTGGTGTTGAAGCAGATTCAAAAACCGGTGGCCATTTTCGTGGATGAAATCGACATCGTACGCAGCCTGCCTTTCTCCTCGGACGAATTTTTTGCAGCCATCCGTGAATGTTACAATCGGCGCTCGCGCGAACCCGCCTTTCAGCGCCTGAGTTTTGCCCTGTTGGGCGTGGCCACGCCCACCGATTTGATCCGCGACACCCGGATGACCCCGTTCAACATCGGCCGCCGCATCGATTTGAATGACTTTGCCGGAGAGGAAGCCCTTCCCCTGGCAAAAGGACTGTGCGCAGACGAGACACTGGCCCGCCGGGTCTTGAATCGGATCCTTTTCTGGACTGGCGGCCATCCCTACTTGACACAGCGTTTGTGCCGGGCCTTCGCCGATGCCACCGGCGCGCCAGGGGAGGAATCCGCACCAGCCCAACCCCCTCTGATCCCGACTGTGCCCCTTGTGGACCAACTGGCCAGCACCCTTTTCCTGAGCCGGCAGGCGCGTGATCGGGATGACAACCTGATCTTCGTGCGCGAACGGATCCTGCGTAGCGAAGGGGATGTGGCGGGTCTGTTATATCTATATCAGAAGATTCGTGGCGGACTGCGCGTGCCGGATAACGAAACCAATCCTCAGTACAGCATCCTGCGCCTCTCGGGCATCACCCGCAACATCAATGGCTGCCTGCGTGTGCGCAACCGCATCTATCACCAGGTGTTCGACCTGGACTGGATTCAGACCAACATGCCCGGCGCGGAGAAACGGCGCCAGCGCAAGGCAGGACGCCGCGGCATCGTGATCGGCATGGGCATAGGAGTTGCCTTGATCGTTGCCTATCTCCTGCTGGGGCCCGTCATCCAGCGATCCCGGGATGCCTGGTTTACCGAGCAAACGATCCGCGGCCTCGAAACCACCTATCGCCAATTTCAAACCTATCAGGATCAATTCGAAACGACGGTGGAAATCGGCCTGGGCAGCACCATGGTACCGGTTGCGGGTAGCGGTTCCCTGTTATTTGAAAAGCCTGCCAGGACCGACCTGGCCATGAAAAGCTCGCTGACCACCCCCGCCATAGAAGTGCGGTACCTCAGCGATGGTCAGGAAGCCTGGATGGTGGCTCCAACCTTGAACCAATACCAATCCCTCCCCACCGGCCCACGGCCCGGTCCACTGAAGTGGCCCGAAGTCCTGGCGGAAAAACTGGGGCCCATGCGCGTCCTGCCTTTTTACCGGCTGTTCCTCATGTTGCCCCCCAACGAACGTCCCCTCCGTGAGGCACAACATGTCAAGTTGCTCCAACATACCCGGCTTGATGGCCTTCCCGTAGCGGTTTTGAACTGGGACATGCCTCCCACTCCCTTGCTGAGATCTCTGCGCGTGCCGCCAACACAGGGGTTCGAACGCATTCCCATCACCGTCTGGGTGGATCCCAAGCGCAATGTTGTCGTCAAGCTGCGCGTGGACCTTTCCCCCTGGGCCAAGTATCTGGTCGAATCCTCCGACAGCGTGGCGGTAACCGGATTGGTGATCACGGAAACGCACAAAAACATCGCGATCTCGCAGGAGTCGTCGGCACCGGGACGTTTTGTGTTTCGTCCTCCCTTTGAAGCAGCGCGGGTCGAATCTTTCGATCTGCCCGATCCCGATCTCAACATGCTGGCTTCAGGACAACGCAAGTTTGCCCGGTACATCCCGGCGCGCCTGCCTCAGACCCCACCCAACCTGATTGACCTGACCCCTTACTACAATGCTTCATTGGTTGAGGCATGGCACCCTGGAAGCAGCGGGAACAACCTGGATATCCTTCCCAGCGGCCTGCTCCAATTGTCCGGGGTTGTCTTCGATGTGCGGGGCATTGTGCAGGTTTCCGGCCGTGAACTCCAGAATGCGGGGGGACGTTATCCGCTGATGATCACCGGCATCAGGATTGGACAAACCTGCCGCCAACTTCACTTTCTTCACGCGGCGGGATGGCGTGCCTCCGATGGCGCCCTCCTGGGCCAATATGTCCTCCACTATGCCAATGGCCAGGAGCGATCCATCCCCATCGTGTATGGCGAGGATGTGCGCGATTGGAATGCAGGCTTTGATAAATCAAGCCAGCTCAAAAGAGCCACCCAGGTGTGGAGCGCCACGAACAAAAGCAATTATACCGTGCGCTTGTTCAAATCCACCTGGGAGAACCCATTCCCCGATATTGAAATCATCTCGCTTGATTACGTGTCCGCCATGGGCGCCGCCGCTCCTTTTCTGATCGCCATCACTGCCGATCCCTAGCCACCCTTGCGGGGATTCATTGGCCCTTGAGATTCATTCATTGGCGGATGTGCGCACTGCTGGTATGTTTTAGCCAACAAAATCATATGCATAAACGACAAGGCCGCTTGGGAGTGTGGGCGTTGGCCCTGTGTCTTTGGGTTATCCAGGGATTCATCCAAATCCATGCCGGGAACAGCCACGTGATGCCACTGGGTGGCACCTGGAAATTCGCCCTCGACCGTCAGGGTGCCGGCGAATCCGAAGCCTGGTTTAACCGAAATCTCCCCGAGGAGGTGCGCCTGCCCGGTTCACTGATGGAAAACAACATCGGCGATGACGTCTCCATGAACACCCCATGGACCGGCCAGATCGTGGATTTGTCGTGGTTCAAGGAAGACCGCTATGCCCCCTATCGCACGCCGGGCAATATCAAAATCCCCTTCTGGCTTCAGCCCAACAAATATTACGTCGGCCGGGCCTGGTACCAACGCACCGTCGAAATCCCGGCAAAGTGGCAGGGCCAGCGCGTCCTCCTCTCCCTCGAGCGTTGCCACTGGGCCACCACGGTTTGGGTCAACGACCAATGCGCCGGCCGCCGCGACAGCTTGAGCGTAGCGCATGAATACGATTTGACCCGATGGCTCGTGCCCGGTAAACACCGCCTGACCATCATGGTGGATAACCGCATGCAAGTGGATGTGGGCGTAAACGCCCACAGCGTATCCGACCACACCCAGGGCAACTGGAATGGCATGATCGGCGACCTAAAACTCTACACCACTCCCCCCGTGTGGATTGATGATATTCAGGTTTACCCAGACGTGCGCGAACGCAAGGCCCAGTTAAAAATCGTGCTGGGCAATCAAACATCCAGTCCAGCCGATGTCCGGCTCGCCATCACGGCCCGAAGCAGAAATGGCCACAAGAACCATCGCCCCCCGCCCATGGAAATGAGTTCTCCGATATCCGGTGTCCTGACCACCCTCGATGCCACCTATACCCTGGGTGAGGAGGCGCAGCTGTGGGATGAATTCAATCCCGCGTTGTACGATTTGACCGTCGAGATCCTCGGTGGCCCCGGCAAGGGCGCCTCAAAGACGGTGAGCTTTGGTATGCGCGAATTGGGCCAGGATGGCACGCAATTCACCATCAACGGCCGCCGGATGTTCCTGAGGGGCACGCTCGAATGCTGCATTTTTCCCCTGACAGGTCATCCCCCCACCGATGTTGACTCCTGGAAACACATCATCCATGTCTGTCAATCCTACGGCTTAAACCACATTCGTTTTCACTCCTGGTGCCCCCCCGAAGCCGCTTTTGCAGCCGCCGATGAACTGGGCTTTTACTATCAGGTGGAAATCGCCGCCTGGGCCAACGTGGATGACACCGATTTTCAGAAATTCAGCTATGCGGAAAGCCAAAGGGTCCTTCGCGCTTACGGCAACCATCCATCCTTCCTCCTCATGGCCTATGGAAACGAGCCCTCCGGCCAAAACCAGAATGCCTGGCTTTCCGCCTGGGTCGATTATTGGAAAAAACGGGATCCACGCCGGAAATACACCACCGCCTCGGGCTGGCCCAGTCTGCCTGGCAGTGACTACCATGTCACCCCCACCCCGCGCATCCAGGCCTGGGGTGACGGATTGAAAAGCCGCATCAACGCACGTCCTCCCGAAACCATGACAGATTACACCTCATTCATCTCGAAATATCCCGTGCCTGTGGTCAGTCATGAAATCGGCCAGTGGTGCGCCTATCCAAATTTCAAGGAAATCAAAAAATACACCGGTGTCTATCGAGCCAGGAACTTCGAGATTTTCCGAGACGACCTGGCCGCCCGTGGCCTGGGCGATCAGGCGGAGGATTTCCTCCTCGCCTCGGGCAAGCTCCAGGCGCTTTGCTACAAGGAGGACATCGAATCAGCCCTGCGCACGCCCGGATTTGGCGGATTCCAGTTGCTCGATCTCCACGACTTTCCCGGCCAGGGCACCGCCCTGGTGGGCATCCTCGATCCCTTCTGGGAATCCAAGGGGTATGTGACGGACAAGGAACATCACCGCTATTGTTGCGAAACCGTGCCGCTGGCCCTCATGCCCAAACGCATTTTTACGGGGGGTGATGTTTTTCGTGCTGACATCAAGGTGGCCCACTTCGGCCCCGCGCCACAATCCCACATCACCCCCCGCTGGTCGTTGGCAAACGCCAAAGGCCGGATAGTGGCCAGCGGCAAGCTGCCATCACAGACCATTCCCCTGGGCAACGATGGAGTTCTGGGCACGGTAAACATCCCACTGCAGCCGGTTGAACGCGCCGAAAAGCTCGTGTTCACCGTGTCCCTCGCCGGCACATCGTTTGCCAATGATTGGGACTTGTGGATTTACCCCGCACAGGTGAACACACAAGCTCCAGACGATATCCTGGTGACAGATAACCTGGATGACAACGCGTTGGCCATTCTCAGCCGGGGTGGCAAGGTGTTGTGGACCATACCTCCAAGCCAGGTCCGGGGCGATCATCTGGGCAAGGTCAAGATGGGATTTTCGAGCATCTTCTGGAACACCGCCTGGACCAGCCGCCAGGCCCCACACACCTTGGGCATCCTCTGCGATCCCAGGCACCCTGCCCTGGCCGATTTCCCCACCGAATTTCATAGTAATTGGCAATGGTGGGAAATCGTCAGCGCATCCACCCCCATGATCATGAACAAAATGCCCTCGGATTTGCACCCCATCGTTCAGGTGATCGACGACTGGGTGACCAACCGTCGGCTGGGTCTTGCAGCCGAAGCCTGCGTGGACAAAGGCAGGCTGCTCTTTACCAGCATGGACCTCACCTCCAACCTGGCCCAGCGGCCGGTTGCCCGCCAAATGTTGAGCAGCCTCCTGGCTTACATGAAAAGTCCGAAATTCGCCCCTCGTGAAGAGGTCTCTGTGGGTCAACTGCGAGACCTTGTCGCCCCACCCTCAACCATGCAACGGTTGGGTGCACGCATCCTGCACGCCAGCAGTGAAGAGTCGGGCTATGAAGCGACGCGAGCCATCGATGGTGACCCGGGCACATTCTGGCACACGGCTTGGAGCACGGCCAAACCAACCTTTCCACATGAAGTGATCATTGAATGGAAAAATAAACTCAAGTGCCTTGGCATTAAACTGTTACCGCGACAGGACAGGAATCACAATGGCTGGATCAAGGACTATGCCTGCTTCACCAGTCTGGATGGCCAGACCTGGGAACTCGCCTCCGAAGGTACTCTGAGCAATGATGATACACATAAAATCGTCCACTTTGCCAGGCCAACTGACGCCCGATGCATCAAGTTTGTAGCCCGCTCAGGCCACGGCAACGGGCCCTGGGCCTCCTTGGCCGAACTGGAGGTAATCCCTGCAGAGTAGCCATTGGATGTCCCACGGGGGTGGTATTTTGCCTTGCTCAGGCAGGGGGGGTTGTTTAGGCTGGGGCTCATGTCATCGTGGTCTATTCGCCTGGCCCTGATTGTATTGGTGATCATGCTGTTACCGGCACGGTGCCCTGCCCCATTGATTTATCGTGTGGGTGAGGGGTGGTCGTATGAACCGGTGGGTGGCGGCAAGTGGGAGCGGGCGCGCGCAAAGGATCAGCTCGAAGTGGCTCAAACCGCTTTCGACAAGAAAGAGTACTCGATCGCCCGCAAGGCGGCGCGTCGGGTGGTCAAACGATGGCCATTCTCGGACTATGCCCCCCAGGGCCAATACCTGCTGGCACGCATTTATGCGGCCACGGGCAAGGATGAAAAGGCGTTTAAGGAATATCAGAAACTTCTGGAAAAATACCCCAAGGTGGAGGTGTACAACGAAGTGCTGCAGCGCCAGTACGAGATTGCCAATCGCTACCTGGCCGGCCAATGGTTCAAACTGTGGGGATATATTCCGATAGGGCCGTCGATGGACAAGACCGCCAAACTGTTCGAAAAGATCGTCAAGAGTGGTCCTTTCAGCGCCATCGGGCCACAGGCCCAGATGGCCATCGGTACCGCGTACGAGAAACGGTTTGCCAAGGAATACCCCAAGGCCGTCAAGGCCTACGAAACCGCCGCCGACCGCTATCATGATCAGCCCAAGATCGCAGCGGAAGCGCAGTTTAAGGTGGCCATGGCCTACACCAAGCAGGCGCGCCGGGCGGATTACGACCAGAGCATCGCAGGCAAAGCCATCTCGGCCTTTTCAGATTTCAACGTCCTCTATCCGGATGATCCGCGCGTTCCCGAAGCGCAGAAAATCATCGCCTCCCTGCGCACCGAGCAGGCACGAGGGAATTACCAGATTGCCCGGTATTACGAAAAACGCCATCGCTGGAATGGCGCCCTGATCTACTACAGCCAGGTGTTGGCCCGCGATCCCAATTCGACTTACGCCGCTGAAGCCAAGAAACGGATTGAGGCCATCAAAAAACACGTGCCCAGCACAGCCGCGACCACGAAATGATTGCGCCGCACACCATCACCCATCGGATCGCCAGGCTGCTCGCAGTCTGCCTCACTGCGGTGTTGTTTGCCGGGTGCGCCGGTTACCGACTGGGCCCCACCAACGGCATGCCTGCGCAATCCCGTTCGGTCCAGGTGAACTTCTTCGAAAACAAGACCTATGAGCCGCGCCTCTCGGAGTATGTGAACTCCTCGCTGCGCAAAAAGCTCCAGCAGGACGGCACCTACCGTCTGGAAACGGGAAAGGACGAGGGCGACGTTATCGTGACAGGCACGATCATCGATTACCAGCGTTCTGCAGTGGCTTTCCAACCTTCCGACATCATTACCGTGCGCGATTATGTCGTGTTCATCATCGTGCAGGCCAGGGCACATGAACGTTTGACCGGCAAGGTGCTTTTTGACCGCACATTCTCAGGCCGCACCACCATCCGTGTGGGCAACGACATGGCAAGCGCAGAGCGACAGGCAGCACCACTGCTGGCCGATGACCTGGCCCAAAAGATTTCAGGCGCACTGGTGGACGGCACGTGGTAAACTGATTCTGAATGCAACCAGTCGCCTTCACGATAGGAAGTCTTACCATTTACTGGTACGGAATCCTTGTGGCCATGGGTTTCATTCTTGGGCTCTGGACCGCCAGCCGGCGGGCGCTCAAGGCAAACATTGCCCCTGAAAAAATCATCGACCTGGGTCCATGGCTGATTGTTGGAGCAGTGGTTGGCTCCCGGGCATTGTACGTCCTGAGCAACTGGCAGGATTATTTCGCACAGCGCCCCATCTGGGAGATCTTCCAGGTCAGAACCGGATTGGTCTTTTATGGAGGGCTGATTGGGGCCGGTGTTTGCGGTCTTTTTTACCTCCGCTGGAAGAAACTGCCTTTTTTGCAGGTGGCGGACATCCTGTCGCCCAGCATCGCCCTGGGACACGTCTTTGGCCGCATGGGATGCCTGATGACCGGTTGTTGCTACGGAAAACCAACGCAGTGTTCATGGGCCATTCACTTCCCCACCGACCATGAGACTGCCGGCGTAGGGGTCCACCCGACGCAATTGTATGAAGCCGGGTCCAATGCCATTCTCTTTCTGGCCCTGGCGTGGTTGTTTCGCCGTCGGAAATTCGATGGCCAGATATTCAGCATTTACCTCATGGCGTATGCGATCCTGCGCGGCACCATCGAGTTTTTCCGCGGAGACTACACCGTTTTTTACCTCGGAGGGCGTTTAACGCCGGGACAGCTTGTCAGCATTGTCATTTTTGCCCTGGGCGCAGTCCTTTATGCCTTCCTGATTAAAAAAGGCGAGAAGCCAGCACAGGCTGCTTGAGTCAGTTTGAGGGGGTATGGATTCCCGAACCGAAGCAATTGTGGTGGAGCAAACACAACCCGGGCAGCGGTTGGACGTCTTTCTACACAGCCGGTACCCTTCCACTTCGCGCGGCACCCTCCAGCGCATGATCGAAGAAGGGAACATCACCGTGAATGGCCAGCCAGTGAAGCCATCCCACACACCCCACCGCGGAGAGGAACTCCAAATCACCTGGCCCCCACCGCGGCCTGCCGAGGCCCTACCGGAAGACATCCCTCTGGACATCCTCTACGAGGATGAGGATGTACTGGTCCTTAACAAACCGCCCGGCATGGTGGTCCATCCCTCTGCGGGGAACCAGGAACATACCATCGTCAATGCCATCCTACACCACTGCCAGGGCCAATTAAGTGGCATTGGCGGTGTGGCGCGGCCTGGCATTGTCCATCGTCTGGATAAGGATACCAGTGGATGCCTGTTGATTGCCAAGAACGATGCCGCCCATATCCACCTGGCTGAACAGTTCCAAAACCGTCTGATCGAAAAGACCTATCATGCAGTGGTATGCGGTATTCTGAGACGCGAGTCTGGTGAAATCCATGCTGCCATTGCCCGTCATCCCACCCACCGCAAGCGAATGGCTGTAAGGGAGGAAGGCGGACGGGAGGCCTGGACCAGTTTTAAAGTTGTAAAGTATTTGAATCACGCCACTTTGGTGGCTGCCACCCTTCATTCCGGACGCACCCACCAGATCAGGGTCCATTTTCAGCACCTGGGGTATCCCCTTGCAGGCGATGATATTTACGGTGCCAAAGCGAGCCGTCGTCTGGCTGAAGCCACCGGCTACGCCGCCCCACGTCAGTTGCTCCATGCATCGGTTCTGGGTTTCATCCACCCGGTTCAAGGGAAGAAAATGGTGTTTGAGGCACCCTGGCCTATGGATTTCAATGAAGCCATCGCCGCCTTGGAACCACTCGAAGGTTAAAGATTCATTCCGCCAGCCAGACTTGCATGCACTCATCCGGGGCGCAGTAACGTTATTCGCCTTCTTTATGCTCTCAACGGGTCATTTTTGTCCATTTTCTGGCTGGGCATGATAGGAAGATCTTGTTGTTGTTGAGGCTGTTGAGAGAAAACAGGACAGGACTGGACCGAAAACGAGCGGCATCATTTGCTGAAGGATTTTTCCCTAAAGGATGCGGAAGATCCTGCCGATATTGCATTTGCCCGGCAATTGGCATGATTGCCTCGCCGTGGCATGACCCATATTCTCATTAGAATGGGCCAGATTGTCGGGTGGTGTGTGGCGTGGTGATGGGAGAATGCCCCGAACCAGCCAATCAAATATGTCTGGAACGTTAAGCGCCAACGAAGAAGCCCAGTTGATGCAGACGATTGAGATGTTCGAAGTGATCACTCAATCGCAACCGCTGGATTATCAGTCGTTGGAAATCCTCAAGGAGGCCTATTTCAAACTGAGCCGCCAGAAGGATGTGGTCAACACGGCCAAGCGCATCGCCCAGGCCTACGTTCAACTGGGTCAGCTTTCCTCGGCCATTCTTGAGTACGAAAGCGTTCTCCAACTCTTTCCTGACGATCCGGACGTCAAACAAGCGCTGGCTCAAATCGAAAACCGGGCCAACAGCCTGGCCCAGGCGCCCACCAATGGGGATGCGGTGGAGACACCGGAAAAGGTCCGATCTGACCCCGCCAAGGCAACTCCGACTGCCGTACACACCACCGCCGCCCCAGCCGCAGACATCGACGATGGGCGCAAATCCATGCACAAAATCTTCGTTGAGGCCAAGTTGCTGGGAGAAGTGGACTTCGCTCGTTTATGGAAGAGCCCCTCCCCCAACGGCGATCCGGACAAGCTGCATGAACCCTTTATTCTTGAACTAGCCAACCAGGGCATTCTGCCCATTGAAAAATCGGTGCGTGTTCTGTGCGAGAAAACGCGCATTGGGTTCCTCCCCATCGAACGGTATGATGTGGATATCGAACTGGCCCGCTCCTTCCCCCGGCAGGCATGCCGGCGCTGGTGCGTGCTTCCCTTTGATCGCATGAGCAAATCGGTGCTGGTCGCCACCTCCAATCCCTATAACAAGCAAGCGGCACGTGAGCTTGAATCAGCAACCCACAGTCGACTGTTGTGGTATATGGCCTCACCGGTTGAGCTGCTCAAGATGGTCCAGAAAGTCTTCCGGTAACACTCCTTGACCATGGCTGCGATAAAAACATTTGGAGAACGCATTGCCGACGCCCTGATCGAGGACGGGTTGATGACCCGTCAGCAGGTGGAGGAACTGCTCGAGCTCCAAAAGAAGGAGGGTACACGCCTCCTCAAGCTCATCTCCGACAAAGCCTGCGTGAACGACGTGGACATGGTGGTCTCCATGGGCCGTGTGCTGAACACGCCCCCCATCCACCTGGCCCGCATCAACATCCCACCGGATGTTGCCAATCTGGTGCCCAAGGATGTGGCCATGAACCACAAGGTGATCCCGGTTTCGCGCTGGGAGAACCGCCTGTTCCTGGCCATGGCGGATCCGCTCAACGTCCTGGCCCTGGATGACGTCAAGCGCATCACCCACCTCGAAGTCTCCCCCATGATTGCCAGCGAAAAGGCAATCATCGACAAACTCCACAACCTCGACAGCGCCAAGGGCAGCATTGAGGATATCATCAAGGATGCCAAACAGAAGGCGGAGGAGGAGGAGACCAACATTGAGGTCACCAAGGAGGTGGTGGATGACATCAGCATCGATCAACTGGCGGCTTCCACGGAGGAGGCGCCCGTCATCAAGCTGTGCAACCTGCTGATTGTTCAGGCCATCAAGGATCGCGCGAGCGACATTCACCTGGAGCCCTTTGAAAAGACCATCCGGCTGCGCTACCGCATTGACGGCGCCCTGCTGGATGCCACCCCGCCCCCCAAGAGCATGCAGATGGCGCTGACCTCGCGCCTGAAAATCATGAGCAACCTGGACATTGCCGAACGCCGGCTGCCTCAGGATGGGCGCATGCGGGTCAAGGTGAACGGCCGCGACATCGATCTTCGCGTAAGCTTTCTGCCCACGGTTCATGGTGAAAAATGCGTGCTACGCGTGCTCGACAAGTCCAACCTTTCCGCCAGCATGGACAAGCTGGGGATGGACACGGAGACCTACAAGCGATTCAAGGCCGCCGTGGATGCGCCGCACGGGCTTCTGCTGGTCACCGGCCCCACGGGTTCGGGCAAGACCACGACGCTTTACTCCGCACTGAATGAGCTGAACAATCCCGAGTATAACATCATCACGGTGGAAGACCCGGTGGAGTTTCAGATTCCGGGCATCAACCAGGTGCCTGTCCGCAAGGAAATCGGGCTGACCTTCGCCAACGCGTTACGCTCGATTCTGCGCCAGGACCCGGACATTGTCATGATCGGTGAAATCCGCGATACGGAGACGGCGGAAATTGCCGTGGAGGCCGCCCTCACCGGTCACCAGGTGCTCAGCACCATGCACTGTAACGACGCCCCCGGCGCCATCGCCCGTTTGGACGATATGAACATCGCGCCATTCCTCATTTCGTCCTCGGTGATTCTCTCCTGTGCCCAGCGGTTGATGCGCCGCATCTGCAACTCCTGCAAGGAGCCCGTGAGCTACCCTCGCAAGATGTACGAGGATCTGAACATCGATCCAAACTTTTTCGACGGGGTTACGCTCTATCGCGGCCGTGGCTGCGAACGTTGCAAGAACACAGGGTATTCAGGCCGTCTGGCCATCATCGAGGCCATGCCCATTTCAGACGACATTCGCAAGCTGATCATCCAGCGAGCCAGCGCCATGGAAATCGGCAAGGTGGCCATGGCTCAGGGCATGAAGACGCTGCGCATGGTGGCCCTCGACAAGGCGCGCGAGGGACTCACCACCCTGGAACAGGTTCTGGTGATCACCTCCAGCCACTAGCGGGGCTGCGATTATTTAGCCGGTGAAATCTGCGAAAGACCTCGTGGGGCGTTGGTCACGGTGATGAGATCCACCAGAACCCGCTGTGCCTCATCCAGGGTGATGTCCACGACAGGTACATCCTCCTCCTCTGTTCCAGCATCCTCGGGATCCTTGGCTTTCAGGCTGGCGGTCTCAACGTCGTTGGTCTTGGGCACATAGGGCTGCAGACCGGGCTGGTCGGCATTCTTCAGTGTAACCTCATAAGTCTTTGTGGCATCCGCCGGGCGGGCACGCAGTTCCTTTTTGCGAGCCTCCTGGCGATCCTTCGCCTCGGTCTTTTCCTTGCGGCGAACATCCTCATTCATGGAAACGGATTTCTCGTCCTGAATCTTCTTGAAACGTTCGGTCTCGATCTTGACGTAAGCAAAATCAGCATTGGTGGCCACACGTGCCGCCGTGCGCCTGGCCAGCTCGCCCAGGACGGGTTTGATGCGGTCCAGCGCCTCGTATTTCATGGTCGGGATGGTATCCCAGGGGAGGGCGTTGGGGCTGGTTTGCTCCCCAATGTCAGCCACGTTATTGACCGATGGAAGAATGATGTCCGGTATCACCCCCTTAAGCTGGGTGGACTCGCCATTGATGCGATAGAACTTGCGGATGGTGATCTTAAGGGCACCCGGGTTCTGACTGGTCGCCATCCCAAACTGTTGCATGATGGGCCCCAACTGGAGGAGTTGCTGGACGGTGCCCTTCCCGTGTGTGGAGACATCCCCCACAACAAGCGCACGGCCATAATCCTGAAGCGCGGCGGCGAGAATTTCCGATGCAGAGGCGCTGAACCGGCTGGTAAGCACAATCAGGGGACCATCGTAAAGCGGAGCCGCCGCCGAGGATTCATGCACCCCGATATTGCCCCCCGAATCACGCACCTGCACCACCGGCCCCTTCTTGATGAACAGCCCGGTCAATTCAACCGATTCCTCAAGAACCCCTCCCCCATTGTGACGGAGATCGAGAATGATGCCGGCGACTTTTTCCGCCTTCAGTTTTTTGACCAGGCGGGCCACATCGGCAGTCGTGCTTTTGAGGTCACCCGTTTTGCCCGCGGTGGGCAGTTCAGCGTAAAACGAAGGAAGATCAATGACTCCGATGCGCAGGTTGTCGGGCCCACCCAGCTCAATCACCTTGGCCTTGGCCTCGCGTTCCTCGAGCTTGATTTCATCCCGAACCAACGTCACCACGTTGCGCACGGATGGATCCGGGGCATCTGCCGGGATGATGGTCAGGCGCACCTTGGTCCCCTTGGCCCCACGTATCAAATCGACAACCTTGGTCAGCTTCATGTCCACCACATCCACTGGCTCTTCATCTCCCTGCGCCACCGCAATGATGCGGTCGTTGGGTTTGATCTTCTTGCTGGCCGCAGCAGGCCCCCCGGGCATGAGCTCCTGGATCTTGCAGTAACCATCCTCGGATCGAAGCAAGGCGCCAATGCCAAAGAGAGAGAGCTTCATGCCGATGGAGAAATTATCCAACTGGTTTTTGCCCATGTAATCGGAATGGGGATCATAGACGTGGCTCAAGGCGGTCAGATAGATCTGGAGCACCTCTTCGCTGTCATACTCGTGGAGGAAACGGCTGATGCGTGAATAGCGGCGTTTGATGATTTTGGCAACCTCCTCAGGCTTGTCCTGATTAAGCTTTTCCTGGAGGTACTCATAGCGCAGGCGTTCCAGCCAGAGAGGCTTGGCATCCTGCAGGTCGCGAGGGCGCTGGGCGTTCTTGCGATCGAATTTGTAGGTTTCATTGCCTTTAAACTCCCAGGACACGTTGGTAAGACACTGATTGGCAAACTCGACCTCCTGGTCGAACCGTTCAAGAAACCGTTTGAAAATGACGTAGGCAGGCGTGGTGTCGCCATCCTTGTAGGTCAAATCGTCGAGCGTGTTGCGGTAACGTTCAAACTCCTGAAGGTCCGATTGGAAAAAGATCAGGTGCGTGGGATCGAGCGTATCAAGATATTGATCGAGGAACCGGGAGGAAACGGTGTCATCGAAGGGTTTGCGCGCGTAATGGGAACGGGTCAGGATGCGCGTAACCAGGCGGGTGATGGCTGGATCATCCGAGGAAGGCGCCAGGTTGGCGGGCTTGGGCCCCTTGGTGGCAAAAGGATCAGGCTCGGCCTTGCTGGAGGCCTTGGCGGCGGGGGCATTGGTGGTCGGAGAAGCCTCCTCCTGCGCCGTCTGCACCATGGGACAAAGACTCAGCCACAGGGCCATTGCCAGGATGCCAGACTGGAAAGTCATCCACCGTTGCCAGGATTGCCGTAAATTCATTAACATAATTGCCTAACGTTATCTTGCGCGTTTTCACCCGCGATGCCCATCCGAATGAAGCATTTGCCATTCCATGAGGACCCTGCGTGGGGATTCACCGCAAGGTCACCCTCCATGGGAGGGGATCAGCCTTGCCAAAGTCACCAACACATTAATCGTTGATTTCGAGGTCGAATTCAAGACGTGTTACCGAATCGGTCTTGGGATTGCGGATTTCCAATTCCTTGAGCTGCCAGCGCCCGTCGACCTTTGAAAAGCCCTTCAAACTGAAGACTTTGGCCATTTGATTGGAGGCATCATAGGCCTCAGCTCGAATCAAACCACTGGTTTCAATGTCAATCCAGGAAAGAACTCGTTTATAGCCAGTGCCAGCCGGTTGATCTCTGGAACTTTCCAACACCTTGCAGGAACGCCCCTTGCGCATTTCGGTCTTCACAATACGCTGATGCGGCCAATGGAAAAAATCGAGCCCCAAATCACACATTCCAAAATCCGTACCCGCAAAGGAATCAGCGACGTGAGCGGAATCGAGCGTCTGGGAAGGCGCGAGAGCACCCGCAGCATCCGCCTGAGCAAGAAGATATTGTGGAGACGCCCCATTGGTATGAACAATGGTGAGCTGGTGAGTGATGCGATTGGAGTTGGGGCCTGCCTCATAAATGTTTTTCCAGGCAGGATCTCCCACCTCAACATGCATGCGCAGAAAAAGGGTGGTCCGCTCGCCATTGGGATGCCGAATGGACAGGGTGCCCGTTGTGGCAAACTCGGAGGTTGGGCGCTGCTCACGCAGGCTGGCAGCGAGGGTTTGGCCCTCCCTCTCGGCTTTTGAAGAAGCCCCGGCCGGTTCAGCAGCAACAAGGGAAATCGTGCAAAGCCCCATGGCCAATACAACAGCCCGGAGAAACGAAGCGCATCGCGGCAAGATCGTCATACAACCTTTATTGCCTCAAAAAGGTGGCCAAAACGCAAAGGAATTCGCCCATATACATACTGATGGTTGGATGGCCTGGCAGGCTGTTTCATTCACACAAAGTGCGTCGAAAACCTGCCATCCCCAGGAAGGCGTCCACCCGAACCCCCGGCATGGCTGGCATTATCTGGCGCCTTTTTTCGTCGATACGGGCTTGAGCGCCAAGGGGATGGCCTCCGAGATGTGTTTGATAAAATGAACGGTCATTTTCTCGCGCACCTCGAGGGGCACCTCGGTCCAATCTTTTTGATTTTGATCCGGAAGCAGGAGTTGCTTGATTCCGGAACGGGAGGCCGCCAGGACCTTCTCCTTGATGCCCCCCACGGGCAGGATGCGACCACGGAGGCTGATTTCACCGGTCATGGCCAGACCGGAACGAACCAGGCGACGGGTCAGCAGGGATGCCAGGGCGATAGTGATGGTCAGGCCAGCGCTGGGACCATCCTTGGGGGTGGCACCAGCAGGCACATGAATATGGATATCATGCTGGTCATAGTCCTTAAGGTCGATGGACAGGGAGGCAGCCTGACTGCGAAGGTAACTGAGCGCGGTTTGCGCACTTTCCTTCATGACCTCGCCGAGTGAACCCGTGAGTATCAAACCGCCCTTGCCCGGCATGCGGGTGGCCTCAATGAACAGAATATCCCCACCCACGGGGGTCCAGGCCAGCCCCACGGCAATGCCGAATTCGGTTATGCGTTCGGTATATTCTGTAAGGAACCTGGGCGGGCCCAGAAAATCCTCGAGAATTTTGGGCGATATCAGCACGGGCGTGGCCGCGGAAATGCCTTGGGCCGCGATTTGGCGGGCGGCCTTGCGGGTGAGGCTGGCAACCTCGCGCTCGAGCTGGCGCACGCCCGCTTCATGGGTGTAATTCCCAATAAGCAGGCGCAGGGCGGCATCCTGGAACTTGAGCAATTTGGGCTTCAAACCGTGTTCTTCGATCTGGCGAGGAATCAGGTAGCGACGCGCGATCTGGAGCTTTTCCTCCAGGGTGTAACTGGGCAGCTCGATGACCTCAAGGCGGTCGCGCAAGGCGGGATTGATGGGATCAAGCCAATTGGCCGTGGTGATAAACAACACCCGGGAGAGGTCAAAGGGCAAATCGAGATAATGATCGGTAAAGGTGTGGTTCTGCTGGGGATCAAGCACCTCGAGAAGCGCCGAGGCGGGGTCCCCCCGGAAATCGGAGCCCACCTTGTCGATTTCATCCAGGAGAATGACCGGATTATTGGTCTCCACGCGCCGGAGGCATTGGATGATGCGCCCCGGAAGCGCGCCCACATAAGTGCGACGGTGGCCGCGGATTTCAGCCTCATCGCGCATGCCACCCAGGGCGATACGCGCAAACTTCCGTCCCAAGGCATCCGCCACACTCTTGCCGAGCGAGGTTTTGCCAACCCCAGGAGGACCCGCGAGGCATAGAATGGGGCCCTTGATTTTGTGCTTGAGCTGGATGACGGCAATGAACTCCAGGAGGCGATCCTTGACCTTGTTGAGACCAAAATGCTGCTCCTCGAGCACCCGCGTGGCCGTGGCTATGTCCACCTTGTCCGGCGAGGATTTGGACCAGGGAAGGTTCACCAGCCAGTCGAGATAATTACGGCTGACAGTGTATTCGGCAACCGAGGGGGGAATGCTCTGCATGCGCTCGAGTTCGCGCAAGGCAACAGCCCTCACCTCATCGGGCATGACGTTGTTGTCGATCTGGTCGCGCAGGGTGTTGATCTCAACACTGACGGGATCGCCTTCGCCCAACTCGCGCTGAATGGCGCGCATCTGTTCGCGCAGATAAAAATCGCGCTGGTTCTTGGACATGGAGTCCGAGACCTCCTTTTGGATCTTGGAACTGAGGTTCAGCACCTCCAGCTCGCGGATCATCAGGGGGCCCAAGCGGGCCAGGCGTTCCTTGACGTTGGCCATGCTGAGCAGGGTCTGGCGTTCCTCCAAACTGAGGTTGAGGTTGGCCGCAATGAGGTCGGACAATCGGGAAGGATCATCGGTGTTGAAGGCCGCCACCTTGATCTGATCCGCAAGGGCTGGGGAAAGCTGGACAATGGACTCGAATTGCTGGTGGGCATTGCGAGCCAGGGCCTGGATTTCGATGGATTCCTCAACAATGTCCCTGATCGTCTCCACGCGGGCGCGCAAATAGGGTTCCTGGGTTTCGAAATCGAGAATGCGAATGCGGCGCAATCCTTCCACCAGGACACGGACTGTGCCATCCGGAAATTTGAGCATCTTCAGGACGCGGGCGGCACAGCCATCCAAATGGAGGTCCTGGGGGCGGGGGTTATCGATTTCCGGCTTGTGCTGAAGGCATAAACCAAGGAAGCGATCTCCTGCAACAACATCGTCGATAAGGCGGATGCTTTGAGAAGACTCGACCATGAGCGGAACGGTCATGCCCGGGAAAATGACAATATCAGCCAGGCCGAGCACAGGAAGAACTTCCGGCAAGGCCTGGGGAGCCATGCGGGGGGTAAAGGCTTCCTCGCCTTCTCCACCCGCGCTCATTATATCGATGAACTCGCTATCCGGCTGTGACATCATCAGCTTCATTGAGCTATTTGATGGCGCCGAGCGACAGAATGTTGAGAAAAAAGATCAGGATTCGTTGTCCGCAATGGGCACAACCTGTGTGCCGGAGGAACTCGGTTCCTGAATGGGGACATCCACGCGCAAGAAGCCATTTTGATACATGGCACGCGCCTGGCTCAGATCGTATCCTGGAGGAATCTCAATCACGCTCTCAAAGGCGCCATAGTTGATTTCCATGACCAGGAATTTGCATTTGGATGCACGGCATCCATCAGGTCTGAAACCGCTGATTTTGAGGCGGTTGCCTTCAGCAGTCAGTTCCAGCTCCTCACGGCGGATGCCGGCGATCTCGACCTTTATGACCAAACCTTCGTCAGTGAGATAGACATCCGTATTGGGGACCCAATAGGTCTCCGAGGACGCCGGACGGCTGGCGGCTGGCGCCAGTCGTTGTTCCATATGCAAGGTCGATTTAGTTTTGCAAATGGCCATAGAACAGAGGGCAGATTAAGTGATGGGGGATACGAACGCAAGCGTCTTCATATCAGACTGGCGTCACCCTGGGGCCAGGTGGTTGGTCCACACTGTCGCGAACCATGGTGGCGTTTTCATGAGATATGTGGCAGGGAGCGCCTTCGCACACTGCGGAACAACCGGCCTCAATCCAATGAGTCCGCAAGTTCCGCCGGATCATCAAAAAAGCGGTAAAACCCACAACAACGAGCGATGCAACTTGCTGCCAATCCATTCGAATTACAATAGCTCAAATGCGCAATTACGCAACCCGCTAATTGTACCTGGGCGCCTGGCACATCACCAGGACCACGCTTTTCCTCCACGGTAAAGCATCCGTTGTTGTTCAAGGTGTTCATCCCCATGCAATGCGAAAGCGGCCGAAAATGTCTTTCGGCCGCTGAGCCCTGTCACGGAATAATAAGTGACCTCTATTTCAACTGTTCGAGGGTTGCTTTGACCGCTTTGAAATTGGGCAGGTCCTTGACGGTGGGGGTCAGTTCACTGTAGCGGATGATGCCGTTTTTATCGATGACAAATGCGGCGCGACCACTTGTAGAACCAATGCCCGCAAGGTCAGGCAATAAAACACCGTAATCCTTGGCAGTCTGTTTATTGAGATCGCTGGCCAGGGTGATTTTGATGCGCTCCTTTTCAGCCCACACCTCTTGTGAAAACGGGCTATCCACGCTGATGCCGATAACCTCAGCGTCCAGGGAGGCATATTGGCCCAAGCCGGCGGAAATCTCGCACATCTCCTGGGTACACACGCCGGTGAACGCCAGGGGGAAGAACAGGACGACGGTATTCTTTTTGCCGAAATTGCTGCTCAATTTGACATCCGCCAATCCATTCGCATTTTTGGTTTTGAGTGTGAAGTCGGGCGCTTTTGAACCTGTTGGAATTGCCATAGTGATTTGATATAATAATTCTGTTCATTGATGCACAAGGCGTGGCGACTGGTGCCCCACCGGACGCATCCGTGTAAGTCGATCAAACGACGGCGTTATTATAACCAAGGAGTTGCGTATTGTCAAATTTCCTGCAGGACCTCCCCGGCATGTCCATCGGGCTTTACCTCGGTCCATACCTTTTTAATGATGCCATCAGGCCCGATCAGGAAGGTCACGCGATGAGTCCCCATAAAGTTCCGTCCCATGAAGGTTTTAGGGCCCCAGACGCCATAGGCCGAGACAAGCGACTTGTCTTCATCCGACACCAGGGCAAACGGGAGGCTGTTTTTGCGGGTAAAGCGGTCATGGGAGGACAAGGAATCGACACTGACGCCCAAAACGACGGCATTCTTCTTCTCGAAGGCCTCGAACTGGTCACGAAAGCCACAAGCTTCCCGGGTACAGCCCGGCGTGGAATCCCTGGGATAGAAATAGAGCACGACGGTTTTACCCTTCAAATCCTGGAGGGCAACATGCCCCCCATGACTGGTGGCAGCATCAAAGAGTGGCGCAGGATCGCCGGGTTTGAGCGCGGGTGTGAACGTTTTGGACATAGATATAATATCCTCAGCCGCGAAGGCGGGGTGTGCGGGCACCTCGATCGCGGGTGTTCAACACCATACACGTGGACCATCAAAATGCAAATGCCCCAATTCCGCACTTGCCATTCCCGGTGTCCAGCTTATCAAAGTCAGATGCTCGAAATGCCACGGTTTATCGGCCGGGTTGAGTTCAGTGAGGCTTTTGCGCCCCGCGCTGGCATCAGCCATGTGTTATTTGATTTTGACGGCACCCTTTCGCTCATCCGCCAGGGGTGGCCGGAGGTCATGCTGCCCATGTTCCTTGAAATGCTGCCCCGGGTGGCGGGTGACACCGAGGAATCCGTTCGGACGCTGCTCTATGAGGACATCATGCGTCTGAATGGGAAGCAGACGATTTATCAGATGATCCAGTTTGCCGACCGTGTCAGCGAACGGGGGGGGGCGCCGCGTGAGCCATTGTGGTACAAGCACGAGTATTTGAGACGGCTGGATGAGCGCATCGAACACCGTGTGAAGGGGCTGGAAGAAGGGCGCATCAAGCCGGACGACGTGCTTGTCCATGGCACCCGCCATTTGCTTGAGCTGCTTCAGGCCCGGGGACTGCCCATGTATCTGGCCAGCGGCACGGATGTCGCTTATGTGCAACGGGAGGCAAACCTGCTGGATATCAGCCGCTATTTTGGCCGCCACATCTATGGTGCGCTCGATGATTTCAAGAATTTCAGCAAAAAGATGGTGATCGACCGCATTCTGGCCGAAAACAAGATCGAAGGCGCCCGACTGCTCTCCTTTGGAGATGGCTACGTGGAAATCCTCAATACAAAAGAAGTTGGGGGATTGGCGGTGGCAGTGGCCAGCGACGAAGCCCATAATGGATCGGGAAACATGGATGAATGGAAGCGCCAGCGGCTCATGGGTGTGGGAGCAGATGTTGTCATTCCTGATTACCGGGATATCGAGGCGTTGCTGGGGTTAATACTTGGCTGATATCGAGCCAACAAGCCATTCGAGCCCCCGGGCGATAAAATCTGGACACGAGGTCAGCCCAGACGTTGTGTCCCCCGCGTTCTCGCGATAGATTAAGGCATGACCACGCAATCGTCATTCAGTGAGGAATTGCGAACCATGCTTCTCAAGGTGGCCCGCGATTCGATAATCCATGGCTTGGATCACCACCGGGCCTTGCCGGTGGATCCCGAACAATTTCCCCTTGAACTGAGGCGGCCGCAGGCAGTGTTTGTGACCTTGATGGCAGGAGAAGACCTTCGGGGCTGTGTGGGTGTCATGGAGTCGGCGCAAGCCCTGGTGGTGAATGTGGCACAGTACGCTTACGCCGCTGCATTCAACGACTCGCGTTTCCCCCCCCTGACACGAGGTGAATTAGAAGGAGTGCACATCACCATCTCCCTCCTAAGTGCGATGGAGCCAGTACCCTGCACCTCTGAGGAGGAATTGCTCCAGAAGATCCGGCCGGGGGTGGATGGCTTGTTGATCGAGGATGGACTGCATCGCGGGACCCTGTTGCCTGCGGTATGGGAAGACATACCTGCCCCCCGCGAGTTTGTGCGCCGGCTGAAATTGAAAGCCGGGTTGCGTCCCCAGGACTGGAGTCCCACCATGCGTGTTCATCGTTATACCACGGAGTGCCTCCAGTAATGGATGGCTCCATGAAGACTTGCTCGAAACAATGAACTGGGAAGCACAATATCAGTCCAGGCAGATGCGATGGGACAAGGGCGAACCAGCCCCCGGACTGGTTGATTTCCTGGCCAGTCATTCCGATTGGCACCATGGCCGTGTATGCGTACCGGGGTGTGGCTTGGGCCACGATGTGCGAGCATGGGCCAACGCCGGCTGGAAGGCGATGGGGGTGGACATTGCCCCCACCGGCATTGCCATGGCGCGGGAAAAGACACCGGAAAACCTGACTCAAGCGTCTTTCGAGGTGAAGGACTTTCTCAACGACAGCCCCACCCTGCCCTTTGACTGGCTGTTTGAACACACCCTGTTCTGCGCAATCCAACCCTGCTTCCGCGATGCCTACACCCTGGCCGTACAACGATGGCTCAAGCCCGAAGGGTATTTCCTCTCCATTCATTACATGATCACCCCGGAAGGGGGGCCGCCATACCCTGTCACAAGGGAAGAATTACTGAACCGTTTCGAGCCTGGATTTGATCTTTTGGAAGAGTGGGAGCCGCGTTCGTATCCCAACAGGGCCGGACGGGAACGGATGTTTTGGTGGCGTCGCAAGAGGTGAATCACGCCACAAAACACGATGATGGATTTGCATTCAGGCTCAAGATGAGGATATTAATCGCTGTATTGCGAAAGCCGTTGCTGACACAAGCCTCGTGAAGACAATATGAAGGCGTTTGCCAGCCGGGCATTGGCATTGGATATGGAACCATTGAGTCAATTGGAAGAACTGCTGGTCTGCCGACTTGACACAAGTCATCGGGAAGCCGAGCCATGCACCGTGGTGATTTTCGGCGCAAGTGGCGATTTGACGGCCCGAAAGCTGATACCGGCCTTATACCATTTGCATGCCCAGGGGCACTTGCCATCCCCCACGCGAATCATTGGTTTTGCGCGACGCGAAAAAAACAGCGAATCATGGCGCACCGAGATGCAGGAGGCCCTTCAGCAGAATTCCAAGTCCTACAACGCTGATGTGTGGGGCACCTTTGGGCCGTGTCTCCACTATTGCCAGGGCGATCTGGGCGATGGCGCATCCTATAAGAAGCTCGCAGAAATAATCCGTTCGTTTGAACCGGAAGTGCTGCGACGCCATGTGCTGTTTTACCTGGCGATATCGCCCAGCCAGTTTGGAGAGGTGGCACGTCAACTCGATGCCGCAGGACTATTGGTCAAGGAGGAGCCCGCCGACACCTGGCGCCGCCTGGTCATTGAGAAACCATTTGGCCGCGACCTTTCCTCAGCCCGCCAACTCAATGAGGAACTGACGCGTCATGCGCATGAACGGCAGATTTTCCGGATCGACCATTACCTGGGGAAGGAGACCGTTCAGAACATCCTGATGTTTCGATTTTCGAACTCGATCTTTGAACCGTTGTGGAATCGCCAGTTCATCGACCATGTACAACTCACCGTCAGTGAGAAGCTCGGCGTTGGCAGCCGGGCCGGATACTATGAGGAATCGGGCGCCCTGCGGGACATGGTGCAGAATCACCTGCTGCAGGTCCTCGCTCTTGCCGCCATGGAACCGCCCGTTTCATTGGAGGCCGAGGCGATCCGTGATGAAAAGATCAAACTCCTCAAGTCAATCCGCGTGATGGATCCCATTCAAGTACCGGCCATGGTGGTACGTGGCCAGTACAAGGCTGGCACCGTGCAGGGGGAAATGCGACCGGCCTACCGTCAAGAAGCCAAGGTCAAACCGGATTCGAACGTGGAGACCTATGTGGCGCTCAAGCTATTCATCGACAACTGGCGATGGTCAGGCGTTCCCTTTTATGTGCGGACGGGCAAAAACATGCCTCTGAGCGCCAGCGAAATCCGGGTGCAATTTCGTCAAACACCCAATGTGCTTTTTGCAGCCCAATGCGGTCCCAGTCTGGATGCCAACTCAATCACCATGAGGTTGCAGCCCAACGAGGGGATCACGCTGCGATTTAATGGAAAGATACCCGGCACAACAATGCAGTTGAGGCCCGTGCGCATGCATTTCAGTTACGATGCCGAGTTCTGCGCCTACACCCCTGAAGCCTATGAACGATTGTTGCTCGATGCGATTGCGGGGGATACAACACTCTTTCTGCGTAGCGACGTTGTCGAAACCGCATGGGGGATCATTGATCCCATTCGCCAATCATGGGCAGAGACGCCATTGACAGAGCGCGAGTTGTATCCGGCGGGGACCTGGGGCCCCCCCACAGCCGACGAGTTGCTATCACGTGCAGGACACGTCTGGCGTAACCCGATGTTTTGAAATCTCAAGTCCGTCCGTGCCGAACTACGACATCACAACTTTTGGCTCATCTGCCTTGCTGGCGGAGGAGGTCGCGCGTCAATGGATACAACGTTTATCCACCAATCCTCGAGGGTCATATGCGGTGGCACTTTCGGGCGGACGAGTTGCCGGGCGGCTGTTTGAATCGATTGCACGGCTGGGTTCAGGTCGTCCTGCCCTGCTTCGACCGGTGCATTTTTTATTTGCCGATGAACGCTGTGTTCCACCGGAGGATCCGGAAAGCAACTACGGTTTGGCCCGAGCACACCTCTTCCATCCGCTGGATTTGCTTCCAGAGCAAATCCACCGCATTCACGGAGAGCATGATCCCCAGATGGCCGCGAATCTCGCTGCCGCAGATCTGGCTCATTTGACCCAGCGCACGCCGCACGGGATACCTGTATTGGATCTTGTGTTTTTGGGCATGGGAGAAGACGGTCACATCGCATCCATCTTTCCGGGAACCCCCTCTGCGGTTCTTGATGGACCAGCCTTATATCACCCTGTTACGGGCCCCAAACCACCTTTACACCGGATCACCATCACCATGCCCGTGCTG
This sequence comes from uncultured Verrucomicrobiota bacterium, assembly GCA_964538065.1. Lineage (GTDB taxonomy): Bacteria > Verrucomicrobiota > Verrucomicrobiia > Limisphaerales > UBA1319. Next base: position 63,175 of record CAZIDG010000004.1, on the reverse strand, counting down.
GCCCAGGCCCGCGAAGTATGGGTTTTGATCAGCGGCCCCGGCAAGGAATCGGTATTGCATCGCACTTTGCATGCTCATGCAGCCACACCTTTGGGACATTTATTGCACCAGAGAACCATGACGAGACTGTTTACAGCCTCGGGGGCATAGGTTTTAGCCCCTGTCCGCGCAAGTCCTTTTCACAGCCCCGCCAACGTATTAAAAAAGGCGCCCTTTCGGGCGCCTTTCAATTTTACAGTCTCTCAACCGGTCTTTTAACGGAACCGGAAGAACTTGTACGGTGTCGTGGACGTGTTGGGATCCGTGAAGATGAACACGCCACTCGAGATGCTATTCGTGCTCAGGACCGTCCAGTTAATCAAGTTGGTTGATGTCTCCACCACGACCGACTGGCCTTCGTAGCCGCCCAACACGACCTGGAATTGACCATTCACATCCTTGCCAACCGATGTGATCTTCGGAGGTTCCACACTGATCACATTGATGGAACCGATGGCAGAGTCGTTGGAAGGATTGAGGTCCACCTGGACTGCACCCACCCGGCTTACGATCTGTTTTGCACCGGCACCGGCAGGTGTTACCACGAGATCAGCCTGTGCGCCAAAGCCATTGGTCAGCAACAGGAAGTTGAAGATGACCTGGTTGTTAAACTGGGTATAGCTACCCTGGCTGACAGTTGCCGATACCAACTTGAAGCCAGCAGGCAGTTCGTTGGTGACCGTCACACCTGTTGCCGTGGTCGGGCCGAAGTTCGTCACGCTGATCGTGTAACTGATGTTGCTTCCAGCAATCACACTATCCGGCAATGCCGTCATGCCAACCGCCAGGTCAGCGGTTGTGTTCAAGTCCTTGACCGTGGTAATGCTGAGGGTCCAGCCACCGACCAACTTACCGGAGTCCAGAAGATCATCATCCATGATGAAAAGCGACCAGGTTCCGTTGGGGTTGATGCCCCTGAAGGCAGCCAGGGTGTCCGAGTAGGGTCCTTGCGGCGCAGGGGTGGCGAAGGTGTCACCCAGCCGATAATTGGTCGGAATATACAATCCACTCACCAATCGGTTGGTTTCGGAGATGCTGTTGGTCGCCGATTCATTGAAGGTGAGGTTGATGTTGGTCACCCCGGAATCGCCACCTGCATCCGAGAGCAAGAGCACCGATTCACCCGTAGGGCTGACAAGAAGGATATCCAGGTCCTTGGGATAGCCATGAGCCAGTCCAATCAATGAGACGCTGACCCGACTCACGCGTCCCTGCATGCCTGACACATTGATCGTAGATGGATAGGTGGCCGCGGGTGATTTATCGAGAATCGTCACACTGTCCTGATTGACGAATGTCGTGGTTGAACTTCCAAGGATGAAGGTAAAGGTCACCTTGCCCAATGGGGTGGCCCCATCCGACATATCGAACGTGGCAGTCACTGTGCCACCGTTTGTACCCATGGCAGTGAACTCAAACGGCGTCGCCACCAGAGAGCCACCCGCTTTCAACACACCTATGGTCTGAGCCTTGCTGGGTTTCACAACGCCATTGGTGGCCAGCAGCGTCACAACCAGATTGGTCGTGTCACGCTTGCCAATGTTACGGAATCCGAAGTTGACCGTGACGGTCTCATTGGTATCGATGACACCATTGGACGGCTCGGCGGATTCAGCGATGAGCGCTGAGCCCGCAGCGACAACGAGGCTTCCATCGTCATCAAGGACCGTTATTGTGCTCACCCCATTGGTACCAACCTTGGCGCCATCGCTGGGGTTCGACAGGGCAACCAAAATCGTCTTGTTGCCCTCAATCAGGTCGTTATTGAGGATGGGGATCGTCACAGTCCGCTCATATTCACCCGGGCCGAATGTCAACTTAGCCTTCACGCCCGCATAGTTGACACCCTCGACCGCGGTTCCACCCACTGTGGCGTAATCCACGGACATGCTCGCAGGTCCACCCTGGGTGCGAGTGATCGTAAGCGACACACTGTCTTCGTCCTCCTTGACGTAGGCATTCTGAGTCTGGATGTTCACCAACAAATCGTCATCCTCAACGAGGATTACCCCGTTACGAGGACGGCCCAGCGTGGCCCCGTCCTTGGGATTGGTGAGCGTGATGTTGATGGCCTCACTGCCCTCCACCGCACTATCATTAATGATGGGCACGATGAAGGTCTTGGAAGCCTCCCCATTTGTAAAGGTCAGGGTTCCGCGTGAAGCCGTGTAATCAACGCCTGCTACCGCACCACCGTCCGAGGTTTGATAATCAACCTGAACAACACCTGCGGTGCCATTACGACGCAGCACAGTCACCACTGCATTCGAGGAGCTTTCCTGAACTACATAACGGTTTGTCGAGAGGACGATATTACCATAGATGTAGTTGTTGTTCACAATGCTGATGATGGCATTGGTAATGGATCCCAGTGTGGCTCCACCCGTGGGATTGTACAGGTATACATCGAAGGTCTCATCGTCTTCCATTAGGAGATCGTCCTTCACCCGAATCTCAAAGGACTTGCTGGTTTCGCCATCCGCAAAGGCCAGCAGGCCGTTGGTCGGATAGTAATCCTGGACTGTGGCAGAGCCATCGCGAGTGGCATAATTGGCCAGCACGATACCGCTGCTTCCGTTGGTACGGAGAACCGTGACAACCAGGGAACCGCCGTTTTCATCGACATAATAATTGGCCGAGGCCAGCGCCAGGATGCCTGGTGCATAATCGTCATCCGCAATGTTCAATGTAGCGGTGGCCTGATCAAGAATCGCCCCCTCGCTTGCACTCGACAGCAACAGTGACACCGTCTTATTGCCTTCGACCAACGTGTTGTTGATGATCGACACGGCAAATGTCTTGATGAACTCCCCTTGGCCAAAGGTGATGGTACCTTCGGTCGGAAGATAATTCACATTGGTCACCGCAGTCCCCGATGCTGTCTGGAAGTTTACCGTGACCTTGGTATCCAGCGCACCTGACCTGTTGACCGTGATAACTGCCGTGCCAGACTCTGCGTTTTCATTGACCGTATAAACGGGCGAACTGAAGCTGATCACGCTGTCATCGCTCTTGATTTTGATCGTGGTTGAAGGTTGGTTGCCCACAAGCGCTCCAACAAAGTTTGTCAGTACGACAAATGCCGTCTCGTCGTTTTCAACCAGGGTGTCATTGACGATGGGAACCACAAACGATTGGAATGTTTCACCCTCCCTGAAAGTGAGGGTTCCGCTCACATCGGTATAATCGGCGCCAGAGGTCGCCGTGCCACCTGCAATGGTCTTATAGTCGACAGAGACCGAGCCATAGGTGCCTCCCTTTCTACGAACCACCACGGTGGCATTGGTAGCCGATTCGGAGACCTCATAGGTTGAGGCCGCGAATTCCAAACTGCCAGAATCCGCCATGGCCCCGCCATGAACGCGGGCAAGATAGCGTTTTACCTGGCCATCGTATTCGGTAAAGCCACCGACGAGCACGATCTTGCGATCAGGCTGTATCAACAAACCGGACACGAAGCCGTTGGCTCCGGAGCCAACGTTCATGCTTGGATCAGGCGTTCCATCACTGTTCAACCGCACCAGGCGGGAACGATTGATGCCGTCGAAGTGTGTGAAATCACCACCCAGCACGATCTTGCCGTCAATTTGCAGCGCAATCGTGTACACGGCATTGTCTGCTCCGACTCCCGGCTTGAAGGTGGAATCCACCGACCCATCCTGGTTCAAGCGGGCCACTGAGTTCAGGGCAACTCCGTTATAATTGGTGAACAAACCACCGATAATGATCTGACCATCCGGTTGAAGCGCCAACGCACGCACGGCTGCATTGGCACCCGTGCCGGAATTAAAGGACGTATCCAGCGAGCCATTCCGATTGAGCCGTGCGACCCGACTGCAGTCGACGCCATCGAACGTGGTAAAATCACCACCAATAACGATGCGCCCATCGGTCTGTTGAACGACTGCAAATATGGGACCATTAGCCCCATTTCCTGGGTTAAAGGACAGGTCAACAACACCATTGGTATTGAGACGAACAATGTGCCGACGGCTGATGCCGTTGAATGTGGCAAAGTCGCCAACTGCCAGAATGCGATTGTCATCCTGCAACGTGATGCCGTAGATCGGATTGTCGGCGCCCGCGCCAGGATTGAATGTGGCATCAACCGCACCATTGACGCTCAATCGAGCGATGTAATTCCGATTGGTGTTACCATATGTGGTGAATAACCCACCGATCAGGATGCGGCTATCGGATTGCAGGGCGATGGCGCGAATGGAATCATTCGGACCCACCGCAGGGTCGAAGAGCGTGTCGAGTGTCCCATCCGTGGTCAAACGAGCCAGACGGTTGCGACTGACCTGGTTGATCGTGGAGAAGTCGCCGCCCAAAACAATGCTGCCATCAGGCTGCAATGCCGCGGCATAAATGAACTTATCGGTACCCTGGGCATTGTCGAAGGTCTTATCAATGGAACCAGCGGGGATGTTCGACAGTTCCCGATCAATAATCGTCAGTGCAGCTTGTGAGATCGAACCCAAAACACTTGGGGAATTCGTACCCAGAGCTGTGACGACCGCATTGGTCAGCCTCAACGTAATAACACGGTCACCCGTAAGCTGACCGTCATCAAGGATGGGCACCCCAAAGGACTTGGCGGATTCTCCGGCAGCGAAACTCAAGGTTCCCCTCACAGCCCTGAAGTTGACGCCTTCCACTGCATTCAGAGCGGTCGCTGAATAATCGACGGTTATTGCACCCGCCAGGCCTCCCTTGCGCACCACGGTAATGTTAGCCTGTGCCCCCTTCTCGTCGACATTGTAAGCGCTTTGGCTAAAGGCCAAAACACCATACGAATTGGCATTGAGCATGGTGACCGTTGCAACGGCCTGACCCAATGCATTCGTGTTGGGCTGGTTGTTCACATAAGCGTCGGTCAAATGCAATGAGAAGATGCGATTAGTCCCCACCTCATTGACGTTGTAGATGGGAATGGTAATCGTCCGCGGCGTGATATCACCATCCACCCATTGCAATGTTCCAGCTACTGCCTGATAGTGGGTGCCGGCCAAGGCGGATCCATCGCTTGTGGTATAGGAAACCTTCAGATCTCCCAGGCTGCCGCCATTGCGACGCACGATAACTGTTGCAAGCCCATCTCCCACGCTCACATTAAAGTTCGGCTGGTCGAAACTCATGCGTCCAGGCGCAAAGTCATCGTCCACAATTGTCAGAGTTGCCGTGGCGCGAGCTGGATCCAGGCGTTTTTCCACGGGAACATCGGCAGGGAATCCAGCAGGATTGGACAATGTAATTTTAATTGTACGATCCAATTCCGCCACCGTGTTATCGATGATGGGAATGTAGATATAGTTGGTTGTCTGACCCGTGGCGAATGATAGCCGCCCCTTGGTCGCCGTGTAATCCTTGCGTGCCTGAGCTGTTCCATCGCTGGTGGCATAATCAATGGAAAGGTCGCCACTGCTGCCATCCAAACGCGTGACCGTTACCACACCTTTCTTGCCATTTTCGGTGATATAATAATTCAGCGCACTGAAACCGAGTGTTCCAGGTTTGTAATCATTGTCCACGATGGTCATCGTGGCCTGAACCTTGCCAAGCGCCAGGCCAACCGGGATGGGCACACCTCCCAAGGTTAAACTGCTGACGGGATTGGACATGACGAGGTTAAACACTTCGTCGCCTTCAATGTCTGTATCATCCTTCAATGTGATGAACAGGTCATCTGAATCTGGATTACTAAACCGTGACGATGGTGGGAACCCTTCATAGTCCATCGTGAAATCGCACAGGGCGCGATTGGTTGTGTAGGTTTGGTTGTTGGGACCAAAGCGCGAAGCATGTACCTCACGGGAATCACCGCAATTCTGACCATAGGTACTGGCCCAACCTACCACGCGATTGGTTGCGTAATAATCCTGTCCGGCCACTGCAACACCCGCACCCACAGGAGCATCGGCTGTTGCAACAGTCACACGGCCCACGGCAAGACTGCCATTGACGCGCTGCATGGTGATGAACTTTTTGTTTCCATCCTCATCAATGTTGTAGTTATCGAGTTTGAATTCGATATTGCCTGGACCCGGTGTTGCACCGCCAACCAAGCGCGCAAAATTGTAACGCGAACGTGTATCAACACGACGGAAGCCACCACCGACCCTCTTGAAATTACCACCAATATAGACGTAATCCGTCTTATAATAATTGGTGACCTGGGTGTAATTGGTTTCACCAGCTTCGGTGACGTTGGTTATCACAAGGATGCTGGCATTTGTCTGGCGGTATGCCGCAAGCGCTTGTATGAAGTTCTCCTGATTGAGTGGGTTGAGCTTCATCAGCGGGGCTGGAATACCAGCAAACTGGTTATAGGCCGTATCCATGAATGACGTATCCAGCGTGCCATCCAGATTCAAGCGCAACAGACCAACACGACGTGTGCTGTTAAAGGACGTGAACAGACCTCCCGCCAGGGTCTTTCCATCAGGCTGAACAGCGAGAGACAGGACAGTATCATCCGTGCCAGTACCGGTATCGAAGCCCGTGTCCAAATGTCCATTCTCGTTCAAACGTGCGATACCGCTCCTCTTGCGCAAATCCACCTCGGTGAACGCGCCTCCCAGCACCACTTTATTACCCTGTTTGGCCACTGCATAAACCACATCATCAGCGCCTGTACCGGGATCGAACGTGGTGTCGAGTGTTCCGTCGAGATTCAAGCGGGCAATGTAGTTGCGGTTGGTTCCATCATATGTGGTGAAATTGCCACCAATGACAGGCTTTGTATCAACAATCGGAATGATCCCCATTCCATATTCCCAAATGGTCCCCTCATTGGAATTGTTGCCTTCATTCACGATCACGGTGATATCCGTGCTGAGATCGTTGGAGTAATTGAGGGTCACGGTTCGCTCACCATTCACCAAACCCGAGTCATACAGCAGCACGTCGCCACTGTAGACCTTCATGGTGTCGGGAATGGTCAGGAAGTCGAAACGGATAACCACCGTACCCTGGTTGGCTCCCGTGTCCACGGTAAACCGATCCTCGGCCTGCCCGCCTGCTGCCTGGCGATCAATGTCCAATGTGCCCGCAGTCATGGCAATGGAATTCACAGGCCCGTTGGGACCTTCACCCGGGTCAAATGTCACATCCAATGTTCCGTTCGTATTGAGTCGGGCAATATAATTACGGTTGGTGCCATCAAAGTAGTTGAATTCACCACCAATGAGAATCTTCCCATCGGGCTGTATCACTGCCGTATTGATCGGACCATCGGCGCCAATTCCAGGATTGAAACTGGGATCAACCGCACCACTGGGCAGCAAACGCGCTATGGAATAACGCAAGGTTCCATTGAATGAAGTGAACCCACCACCAATGATGATCTTTCCATCCTCCTGGATCGCAACAGTCTTGATATAATTGTCAGCGCCAGTCCCGACCACAAAGGAAGGATCGATCTGTCCATCAGTCAAAACACGCGTAATGCGGTTGCGAGGATATGTATTATAGGCTGTGAAATCACCGGCGATGATCTGTTTGCCATCAGGCTGCAATGCAACGGCCTGCACTTGATTATTCGCACCAGGAATCATGTTATACGGCGGATTAGTCATCGGGTCATCCTGCACATTGAAAGTGCGATCAGCAGCACCCGCCGGTTCATCGTCGTATTCGATGGTCACAGTACATGTTTCAGAGAAAGGATTAATGTAGCCTCCGTCTCCATCTCTCTGATAGAGCTGAACCTGCATGTCTTCATCAAATTCGACTTCGCGGTCTTGAACAATGGGTATTTGAATGGCTTTCAGCCCACCTTCATTTGCACCCCACGTCAATTCACAATCTCCACTTTGTTCTGGCTTTCCAAGAGCCGTCCACCATGCGGATGACCCTGGAGGCAAGTAGTCGGCAAAGGCAGCGGCATAATCAGAGGAAGGAATCAAGGAAAAGCTATTATACATGTGATCTCCTTCGCTTCCCCCCGAGATAAGGTCATTTACCCAAGCACGAACCGTAACCCCCTCGTTAAACGGAAATGAACGGCGAACCCAAATATTAACAATCCCCGCTCCTTCACTGACACGATGATTCAGTCGCAAGAAGGCAAATCCCATGCCGTTATCAACAATATCAACATTTCGAACACTATTTACCCCCAAAGTGGGTTTGATCAGACTGGGATCCTCCTCAGGCGCCGGGCGCACATTCGATACTTGAAAACCAAAGGACTTCGGGCGAGGGAATAGTTCGTAAACGTTGGTAAGCTCTTCGCTGCTCCCGTACCAGTATGTTGAAGTGGGAACATTGGGTAGTTTGATCAACACATTGGTGCTCATCTGAAAGTCATCCAACGTTACCGTCCCGTTCGTCGCGATAAAGTCCACGCCCGGTTCAGCCAAACCACCTCCCCCACCGAAATCAAAAAAGCCACCGATATAACCATACACCGGATAGCTGGGTATGATGTTTGTGGTGGTGGTAAAATCCACCAGGATGCGCCCCTTGGAACCGCCTTTACGGACGATGGTCACCATTGCTCCTGGATATCCGTTGGCGCTGTAGTCCTGCCTCCATTCCTCCTGAGTTACAGCGTAATCCCCCTCAGTGCCAATGACGGCATTTCCCGGCGCCACTTCGACTTCGCCAGCGGCCTCATAGGCCATTTCGCTTTCATCATCTACAATGGTCAAAGTGGCCACTCTATTAGTCCCCAAGAATGCTCCGTCCCCCTTGACATTACCCAAAGTCAAATTGATGGTCTTGTTCCCATCCTGGGTGAAATTGTCAAATATTCGAATGAAGAAACTGTAGAAACTTACATTTGCCTCAAAATCAAACGTGCCTTTGACGCCCATATAATCGATGCCCGCCACCGCAGTACCATCCGTGGTGGAATAATCGACCGTTGCCGTGCCGGAAAGATCGCCCGTTCTTTTCACAATGACGACCGCATAACCGGGCGTGGATTCATTTACGACATAGGCCGTGGCGCTGAATTCCAGAAAATTCGTAGCCAGGACGTTGGTGGTATCCTGCGCACGCAGACCAACGGCACCCCAGAGGAGCACCACGAGTGCTGCAAAGAATCCGATCCACCGGAATCCTCCGGCCTTACCCACAGCGTTCATTTCCACAGTTCGCATAGAAAAAAGTTTGTAATGTCCAAAACGTACTTGTCCGGTTCGGTATCCTTACGGTTGTACAAATCGCACCGCACGATAGGACCGGTTGGTCAACCCCACCGCCGTACGGTCCAAATGTTTCAGGGTGGTCGTCACAGAAGAATTTGTCGCGAGCACCGCCCAATCCACCTCATTGTCTGAGGCTTGAATCAGATACGGTTTGCCAGCCAGCACGCTAAACGTGACAAGGTTTCCATTCGTCATGTTTTCCGTTGTGAGACGATAACCATCATATCGCACAGCTCGGAAGAACAGGTTTGTAGGCGTAATAGACTCACTGAACAACATCGGGCTATTGGTGGCCAGATAATTGGTCCCAATCGAGGTCCAGTTGGTCAAATCGCCCGAGGTCTGAAGCTGGTAGACTCCTCCAACTTGAACGGCAAGGGCAAGATTGATGACTCCCTTGGAGCCTCCAACAACGCCCACAAGCCCCTTGGAACCATCATCACCCAGGAGGCGCGCTACACCATTGAGCTGAGCTCCGTTCATCAAGGAAAAGTTGCCGGCCACCAAGACTTTGCCATCCATTTGCATCGATATGGCATATACCGGTCCATTGGCTCCTGAGCCCGGCATGAAGACATTGTCCAAAGTGCCATCCCGATTGATACGCGCCAGGCATGCGCGGCTTTCTCCATTGACCGTGCTGAAATTACCGCCAACGAAGAATCGCCCATCGTTCTGCATATAGAGCGCGTACACCGGGCCATCCACAGTGACATTTGCCGCAAAAGCCAGATCGACCGCACCATCCGCATAGAAACGTGCAATGTTATTACAGGCGATGCCATTGATCTGGGAGAAACTGCCGCCGACAATCACCTTTCCATCGGCTTGCACGGCAATCGCGTACACGGTGCCATTCACACCAGTCCCGCTGGCGAATGTGGAATCGAGCAATCCCAGGGCATTGACCCTGGCCAGGGAACCGCGTGCGATGCCGCCAACCTTGGTAAATTGACCACCAATGATGTAACTGCCGTCAGCCTGACGAGCGATGGCATTGACAATCCCATCCGTTCCGCCGTCGGGATTAAAGGTGATATCCAACGAACCGTTGTCATTCAGACGCAGACAGTCTGCGGTGGGCATCACGAAGTCACCACCCACCACAACACGATTGTCAGGCTGCGTAAACATCGCAACCACCGCGCCGTTCACACCGGAAACGCCAAAGAAGGCAGGGTCCGATTGGCCGTTGCTGCTAAGCCGTGCAACCCAACTGCGCGAGGCGCTGTTTACATTGCGGAACTCACCGCCGATAACCACGCGCCCATCCTTGAGGGTATTGACTGCTGAGACCTTGCCATCCACCACGGGAGCAAAGGCGCTGTCAACTGCGCCATTGGTGCCCAAACGGGCGACCCGAGAGCGCGACACGCCGTTGAACGTGGTAAAGGATCCGCCAATCACAATCTGGCCATCGTACTGCTGTTCAATAGCCCGTACTGCCCCATTGGCACCGCTGCCAATGCTGAAGGTGTTATCAATGCTTCCCGGGCCGAAATCATCATCAGCAATGGAAATGATCGCTGTGGAACGCGAGCCCAAAGTCGCACCACCTGAGGGATTCGAAAGAGTCAGGTTAACCGACTGATCTCCTTCGACGATTTCATTGTTTATAATCCCAATCAGAATGGTTTTTGACGTTTCGCCGTCCGCGAATGCCAATGTCTGAGCAGCGGCAACATACTTCACGCCCGCTCTTGCCGTACCATCACTGGTGGCAAATTTCACAGAAACCACCCCAGTGAACCCATTCACACGCTGCACAGTGATAACAGCATTTGTGCCGGATTCCCCGATTTGGTAGGTGGCTTTGCTGAACTGCAATTGTCCAGGTGCGAAGTCGTTATCGACGATTGTCAACACTGCACTATCCACCGATATCACCGCCGCTCCAGTCGCGTTGTACAAATGCAGGTTCACCGTATGGTTTCCTTGCACCGTCGTGTCATCAATGATTCCGACAGGGAAAGTCTTCATTGTCTCGCCCGGCAGGAATACTATTGTGCCATATCCCGGCAGATAATCTGTGTTTTGGTATGCTGTTCCGTCGCTGGTATAATAATCAACAGAGACAGTGGTATTGGTACCACCACTCCTCGTCACAGCTATCGTCGCCTGTCCCGAGCCAACATTTTCGTTAACCGCGAAACTTGTTGAGCTAAATCCGATGCTTGTGTCATCGCTGATGATCACAATCTGAGCTGTGGGTTGAGGCCCCAGCACAGCACCCCCCGTCAGGTTGGTCAGCACAAGATCAACATATTCCTCCTCCTCCGCGAGCGTATCATCAAGAATCGGAACCAGAACCGTTTGAATTGTCTCACCCTCGGCAAAGGTAAGCGTCTTGCTCAGGCCGAAATAGTCCAGTCCTGCCTGGGCTGTTGCATCGACTGTTGCAAAGTCTGCCGTGATTGTACCTGTAGTTCCACCCGACCGAATGATACGCACCACCGCATTCGTGTCTTTTTCGCTTACACTGTAGCGCGCAACGTTGAACTCCAGCTTGCCGGCATCCAATGCAACACCACCATGTATGCGGGCAACATATCGCTTTGATTCGCTATTGAATTCAGTAAATCCTCCGCCAAGCACGATATCTCGATCAGGCTGGATCGCAATTGCCGCGATAAAACTGTTCGCCCCTGTGCCAAAATTGATGGTTGGATCCACAGTGCCATCCACACGCAACCGGGTCACACGATTACGCGTAACATCGTTGAAGTGTGTAAAATCACCGCCCACCATAATCCTTCCATCATTCTGCAGAGCAATTGCATAAATGGCATCATCCGCCCCAGTGCCGCTATTAAATGTGACGTCTACGGCACCATCTTGACCAACACGCACAATCCCCCCCACGGATGCACCATCGTACGTGCGAAATTGGCCGCCCACGAGAATCCGCCCATCATATTGAACCGCCAGTGCATGAACCGGAGCATCGGGACCGGCCCCAATGTAGAAACTTGCATCTACTGATCCATCTGCATTCAATCGCACGAGTGAATTCTGGACCACATTGTTCGCAGTCGAGAAACGCCCGCCAACCAGCAATTTCCCATCATCCTGCAGGGCTAATGCGTACACAGGGCCATTGATGCCAGCTCCTGGATCAAAGGAAGGATCCACAGAACCGTCAGAGTACAAACGAACAATACGACCACGACTCACCCCATTGAATGTCGCAAAATCACCTCCGACAATGATCTTGCCATCCGGTTGTACAACAATCGCATACACGGGATTGTCCGCACCAGCACCCGGATTAAACTTGCTGTCCATGGTGCCATCACTATTGATACGCACGATATGGTTGCGGTTAACTCCATTGAACATGGTAAATAAACCACCCAACAGAATCCGCCCATCATTCATCACCTGAACCACCCGCACGGAGTCATTGGGCCCCTGCCCAACATCGAACTTCTCGTCCAACTGCCCATCCGTCTTCAAGCGGGTAATTAATTTGCGGGTCACTTTGTTAAAGGTAGTAAAGTTACCAGCCACGATTAATTTCCCGTCTGCTTGAGGACCTAAGGCATACACAAAGTTATCCGCACCCGTTGCTGTGAATGCTGTATCGAGCTGGCCAGGTGGCAGATTGTACGATTCACGGTCAATGACAGTCACTGTGGCATTCACATTGGCTCCCAATGTTGCATTGACTGCACCGAACAAGACGACACTGAAGGTCTTATTGGTTGAAGCCACACCGTCATCGAGTATCTGAATATCGATGTTGGTACTAAGCTGCCCCGAAGCCAGTGAGAAACTGTTCGTAACCGAAACATAATCGACACCATCCTTGGCACTTCCGCTTTGGGTCCGATAGCTGCCGGACACATCGCCGGCTACTCCACCCACGCGGCGCACGATAAGGGTTACATGTCCTTCATTCTCACCAACAAGATAATTGGTCGTTACAAACGAGATTTTTCCGAAGGAATCATCATCAGCAATCTTGACAATTGTGTTTGTCCACAAGCCTGGCAACGCATTAACAAAGTTATTCAAGACCACTTTGAATGTCTTGTTGCTCTCGGCCAGAGCGTCATCCAAAAGAGGAATTGAGAATCGCTTCTCGCCTGATTCCCCACTGGACCAACTTAATTTTCCAACACCACCCTGGTAATTGACACCATCAATGGCGGTTATGTTCTCGGTGGTATAATCCACCGACACAACACCAAGATTGCCACCTTGTCGCTTGACTGCCACCGTGACCATGCCGCCATTCTCCATCGCGTCATAGTTTGTGGACACAAAAGTCAGCTTGCCTGGTGCATAATCATTGTCGACAATGGTGACAACTGCATTGGTGGCTCCACTTAACCATACATTATTGCCGCGCGGATTTACCAAGACCATGCCGAACATTTTGTCCGGATCAACGATCGTATTATCAATAACAGGTACGTTGACGATTTTGTTGGTTTGCCCGGATTCGAAGGTCACAGTGCCCTGACGTGAGAGATAATTTACGTTGGGCTGCGCCGTGCTGGCAGCAGGCAGATTAGTCAGCACTTTGGTTGAATAGTCGACACTGATGCGTCCGCTCAAATTGCCCGTGCGCACGATCGAGATCACCGCGTTGGCGGTATTTTCATCCACATTGAATCCTGCATCTGAAAAAGATACATAGGATGGAGGCGTTGCAGAATCCAACACTGTCACAGTGGCTTCGCGGCGCCCCAGCGATGGATAGGCTGGAATCGGAAGTCCATTCAGCAGAAAACTATTATCAGCGACAGAAGCCGTTACGTAGAAGGACTGATCGCCTTCGGCTTTGCCATCGTTCTTGATGGCTATTGAAATATTTTTGGCAGCCGCATCACGATTATTCCACCGAACGACCTTATTGCTCACCGCCGTATAATCGTCCCCATTAAGCGCTGAACCATCCGCTGTGCTTACCGCAAGTGTTGAACCACCCAAACTGCCATTTTCACGTTTAATCGATAGAGTAATGCTCCCACCATTCTCATCCACACTATACTGTTTGGAAGCGAATAACATATTTCCAGGACCTGGTGACGCACCCCCCATGACTTTCGCAAAGTTATATCGAGTAGCTCGGCTCGCACGCCCTGCAGCATACTCATAATCATTGATTGCAGGATCCTTTGTAGAAGGATCATTGTAGGTCGCAGCGGACAACAATCCGCCCATGTAATTAAAATATCCACCCACTATGAGATTTCCATCCTCGAGAATCTCAATTGAGTTGATGAATGGTCTTGGATCGATGGACCGCAATACGCTCAAGCCAGCATACTGATTGAACGCTGTATCCATGAAAGTTGTATCCAACTCACCGCTGGCGTACAGACGCGCAAGACCAACTCGCCGCGCACCATTGAATGAAGTAAAAGCCCCGCCAATATAGGCATTGCCCATGCGATCGACCTTCAAATCATAGACTGGACCATCGGCTCCTGCGCCGACCTCGTAGGTTTCATCAAGACTGCCATCACTGTTCAACTGCGCCACTCCCGCTCGATTTCGCAGATCTACGGTTGTGAACGCACCCGCAATGAGTATTTTGCCAACGTTTGTGTCCAATGCCGTGGCAACCCCCGCGTAGGACCAGCGATTTTCATTCGTTTCGTACCCTTCATTTACCACCACTCGAAAACTGTTCGCTGTGCCGGGACCAAAGTTGGCAGTCAAATTCCCAAGTGCATTATTCGTTGCCGCCACCACCACGGTGGTTGTGGCCACCCTTTTCGTCTCGTAATAAATGCTTAAGGTATTTGTCAATTCGCTGCTGCCATTCGAATTAAAAAGATAGTTGACGATCACTGACCCTTGATTCCGTCCAAGGACCACTGTGTTTGTATGAGGTCCGCCATCGGGTTGGCGCGTGGCCGCAAAGGATACCACCGGTGCCTCTATAATACCCAATGCGTACACCGGGCCATCGGCCCCACCGCCAGCAGAAAAGGTTGTGTCCAATGAACCATTCGAATTCAGGCGCGCCACCGAACCACAGGAGACACCGCCAACAGCGGTGAAGTCACCACCGATGACAATGCGACCGTCTTGCTGCCGCAGCATGGCATACACTGGACCATTGGCCCCCAAGCCAGGGTCAAATGATTCATCAATCGAACCATCGGCAAGAACCTGCGCAATGGAACTTCGATTCCGCCCCTGGACAATGTTGAAATCCCCACCAATCAACACACGGTTTCCATTGAGTTCAATTGCACGTACCGCGCCATTGATGCTTGCACCCGGATTAAACGCGGTATCGACCGTTCCATCTGAATTGAGACGTCCCAATGAATACCGAGGCACACCATTGATGGACTTGAAAGTACCCCCAAGCAGGACGTCCCCATTGCCCGCAATCTTGATCACATTTACTGATCCATCAGCGCCAGTCCCCGTACTAAACGTATCATCGTTCATTCCATTTTCATCAACACGCGCCACGCGTACACGACTGTTGGCGTTGTAGGCAGTGAAATCACCACCGAGAATTATTTTCCCATCCCCCTGCACGGCGATTGCATTCACTGTATTGTTGGCACCTGGAACTGGATTGTAGGCCGGTTCGGTATCTGGATTCCGCTCGGGATTGAATTTAGGATCGATGGCGCCTGCTGCCAAGGCACCGCCAACCTCTCCATTATCAGGAGCACTAGGTAAAATGGTAACTATGCACGACGTCACCTTTCCCAATGGCAGAGCCACATCCTTCTCCTCCGTGGTGATGTTGGTGGTGATGACTCCCGACTCATTAGTCTCCGTTGTAATGTTCGTGACAGTACCTGTAACGCTTGCCTTCGGATTTGAAAGTACTACTTGGAAATCCCTGTTAAACGTGTTTGCCGCATTGAGTAACAGCGGTATCTCAATTGTTTTGGATGTATCCCCTTCCGAAAAAGTCAACGTGCCGCTGGTTTGTTCATAATCCTCCCCTTCGACAGCATTCTCACTGCCAGGCTGGCCCGATCCGCCGTTCACCGGAGCCGTGGCATAATCCACCGAAAAATCATTCTTGGCTCCTGCTGTATAAAGAACAGTCACGGTTGCCCGTCCGCTTCGACTTGAGGCCCGGTAATAGGCCCGTTCCATGTTGTAGCTAAAATCGTTGTCGTAAATCGAAACGACTGCATTAGTTTGTTTTCCTAATACCGCGACCAGCGATTGATCATCATCGGGAGAGGGACGCGGGTTGCTTAGGATCACCTGAAAACTCAGATCGAATTTATTGGTGTTGGTTGCAGTATTTTCCTGGATTGGAACAAAGAAGGTTGCGCTGTTCTGAAAATCATCAAAAGTCAACGTCCCTTTGGTTTCTGTGTAATCCGTGCCTGCCTTTGCCGATTCGTTGGTCTTAACGGCGTTTGTGGTTGAATAATCAACCAAAATGCGACCGGTCAAACCTCCAGTTCTCATGACTGTGATGTATGCGCCAGGCACGTTGAGAGTTTGTCCTCCCACGTTCGACTCTCCCTCGGTCGCGATAAACTTGGCCGACACGAATTGGAACACCCCAGCGGTCGCGTTCGTTGCCTGCGCCTTTGCTTCAGGCGCCACCAGGGCGAGCAACAGGGCCATGCACGTCGCCAAAAGACCACCCTTCAGCATGTAACCTCCCATCATTTCAACAGCTCTGCGCATACACATAATCAATCCAGTTTTGAAGTTCCCCTGTTCGTTCTCCCCCGCTTATTCGGCTGTGACGCGAACCCGATACACCGTCACTTTATCGGCCGGCGCCGGTACATCAACGGACACAGGCCCGGGAACGGGACCCTGAATAATGTTAGTAAACGTCGTCCAATCATTGAGACTGAGATCCCGCGTGTATTCCAATGTGCTTTTGCCAAAGGCCAATGCACTCCAAGTGAAGGATAGCGTCCGGTTTTCCGTTTCGCTGTCCTTTACGACCATCTCCAATTTGACGGTTTCATCGAGTATAAAGGGTGTGGAATCTAGCCCATTAACAACCCCATCGTTGTCCGAGTCGTACTCCATGCTCCTGAGCAAAGCCGCGTTGACGCGGTGTTTGAAACCAGATGGCGCCGTCCAGTTGGTTCCGCTGAATTCACCCGTGTATTGAGGCACCCAGCGCAGGCGGCCATTGAAACGGCCATCGAGTTTCTCGACCGGCACATTCGCATTGGCAAAATACACCATGATGTTGGGATCGATCTGCATCACACTGGCAAAGTTGGTCGCTACGTTGCGGAAATCAAGATAGTCCACATACATGGCGCTTTTGCTGGATGCGCCGGTGAACCGGAACTTGCACCCATCCCGCCCATCCAACACCAACCAGCCCAGCGCACCGTTGTCCTTGAACCCCTCCACGGTCGCGCCGCGGTCCTCACCGGCCCAGACATTGCGCAGCACAGCGTACCTGGGCGCAAATGTTTCCACTCGGGTTGCCAGGAGATCGCCGTGAGCAGGTTTGGACAGCATCGAGATACCCCCAAGGGTTTGCCATACATTCAATGTCCCCGTGCCACCGTCTGAAATACTGTTGGTTGGCCTCAGGGTGATCGCACCCGCAAGGACGATTTCGCCGCCAGCAGTCGTCGTCGAAATACTCCCTGCACTGAGCAGCGAATTACGCGCCAAAATATTGCCGCCGTTTATTTCGATGTCTGTCATCGAGGAGATGATGCCGTTATCGATCAACAAATCGTCGGCCATGATCCTCGTGGCACCATTGTATGCGCTGACCAAGGCGTAATTCGTCGCATAGAAGTTGGTCGACAGCATGTTCGACGCAATGGAATCCGTATTAGTGGATTGAATCAGGACTTGATGTGCACGCAGTTGATGACCACCGCCATACAGGATTCCATGATTCACTACAGAATCAAACGCCTCAGCACGATCCCCTCCCAGGTTTGCCTGGGATGGCACCGTGATATAGCCGTTGTTGGTGACAGTCTTCAAATTGGGGAAGTTCGTTGCCCCCAGTCCATTGGGCATGGTGAGCTTGCCCTCCACCAAAAGATTCTCGCCATCAACCTTGAGGTCGCCATTGATGTTGAGATCGTCATGTATGACAACATTGGTTGCGTGCAGGGCCACACGGTTGGCTACAACAGCCTGTTCTGCCGTCAAGGCATGATCCAGAATCAAAACATGGTACCGTACAGGAATCGTATTGGTAGTCACCGTTGCAGCGCCTGAAGTCGCATCATTGCTCACGGAAAGTGATGTCACCTCGTTGGTCCACACACTGCTCCATGCGGCAATTTGTCCCTTTAACCGCTTGATTGAACCGGGAAACAGATTTGAGATCACCAGCGTTGAAGTTGCGCTCCCCAGATCCACGCTCATGAGCGGAGCGTCAATCCTGGTTCCTTCGGTACTGACCAGGTTCTTGGTCTTGATGGTCAACAAGCCCTCACATCGAATGCGCGCATTCTCGAGATTGAGCTCTTCGCTCATCGGCTCCAGGTCCTGATCCAAGCCCACCAACTCGACGCGTCCTGAATAGTTGGTCGGATCCTCCAGGGCAGGGTTATAATTGTAATTCAAGATGCTGCTGTACCGGTAGCTGTTCATTGAGTTGGTCAGAACCATGTTTTGCCCAATTTGAACCGCATAGGCTGAATAGTAGTTCGTCACCACCGGTGTGCTCATCGAGGCATTGTAAAACAAGCCTGCCGAATAGACGGTGTTGGACGTCACACCGACATACCACTCATACGGCTGAGCCCGCGAAATGGTGAATGCCGATGGTTTGTAGGCATACGAAGTATAGTTTCTCTTCAGGCTGCTATTTGTTTGTGATAACGACAAATCGGTCAAGTAGAGATAGTTCGTCCACTGCAATCCGGAAACAACGTCTTCCTCCACCGTGCTGAATTCCACAACGACATCGCTCGATCCGTTCGTTGCTCCATATTGCGGGTAAAAACGAACGTTGATGTTCACATTTGTATCGAACAGATTCGACGTCACATAGACTGCTTGAACCCAGGAATCATCCGCCACACGATTGGTATAAATGAAGGACAACATCGGGGGACTATAGTAATAATAAGTGCTGCCCAAATAATTGGTCCCATAGACGTTAGTGCCCACCACATTGGTATCGGTCAGCCGGGTGTAATAATAATACGTCGGCACTGATTCGTAATTGGTATATCCATATGTGTCGATGACCTGGTAACTGGGCGAATACACAAAGGGCGGTTGAAAACGACCCGATGTCAGATACAGAGGATATCCATCGCCTCCCAGAACCTGGTTGACACCAATCCCCCAATACAAGTCCTGAATATTTGCAGGATTCAAATAATTGGTTTCACTCTCGACGCCTGAACTGAAATAGTCTGTATACGCGTAGCCTGAGGACTCCAATGACGCATCGCTGGCGGCAATCCCCCCCTGGCTCACATCGATATATCTTCCCATCAGTTTCACCAAACCCTGCGAACTGGCTCCAATCAGGCCCTGGCTGTAAACATTGGTCGCATTAACCGACAGAAACGAAGCCGAGGTCACCTCGCTCACCGATTCATCAGTATAGGATATGGAGCCTTGATTCTGGGCCAGAATCGTCTGCTGGTTGTCGAATACGGCTGCCGGATACCGATTGTCTTCCGTAACATACTCGAACCGCCATCCCATCGATGAATTCATCAAGCCGCGATTGGTGTAGGAAAGCGTGTAGGAGGTATCAAAAGGAACGGCAACACCACTGCCGACACTATAATAGGTGTCGCTAAACTCCATGACTCCGGCATTCAGAAATGCCGTGGCGTCAATTTGCGGCGGCTCAGTCACCAAACCATAATTAGCATATAGTGCATCGGTGGCCCGGGCGGTTACTCCGCCCAACGCGACTCCCAGCATCACCGCCAAAATCATTCGCTTCATATCGTTTCAGTCCTGATCGTCAACAACCACTTACTGTCCGAGAATCTCTTTTTCCAACCACCTGAGTGTGTCTCCACCGTTATCGGGATATACAATGGGCGCATTGGTGCTGCCATCAAAGGTGCCCCACATAAAGCCCAGAAATCCCGACTGCTCAGTCAAGAATGACGGAGTGCGGTTGATATAATAGCGGCCAATGTTCGAAAACTCGAATTGCACCGGACTCTTGATCACCCCTGGCCCGGAAGCGGCTATGCCCTGGTTTATGGCACTATTGTTCTGCCAATTCCCAGTGCCGGTACGTCGTGAGGCTATGGGATACCCATCGTCATCCAATCCCAGGTCGATCGCATAGAAAACAATGTCCGGCGCGCTGGACCTGATGCGAACCGTCTGCTTCAGGAAGGTCCCCTTGTTGTTGTATCCATTGGTCACGACCATGACATCGGTATAATAGTTGGTGATCGGAGTCATGTTGGTGCCGATCAACGAGTCGTAGTCAACCTTCTTGAAAAGCAGGCTGCCCATGCCGGGACGCATCCCCACGGTGTTGGAATCCTGACGCCATTCGATTGGATAGGCCAGGTACGAATAATTCGTGGAGTAAAACACCAGATCCTGCTGCGTGCTTGTCAGATAGAAATTCGTGCTGTTGGTGCTGACAATGTTGGTGAGAAAGCTGTTTGAGAACGTATTGGTGACAGCATAGGTCACATTGGTGTTGGTGATCACCGTGCTGATGTTGGTCAACACGAAGTAAAAATTCTGGTTTGTCTGGGGAATGATGTAATAGTCCCCAGCCGGCCTGTTTGTATAAAAACTCCGGATGGAGATATTCGTCGTAATCGGCGCGTCCACCGGCGAATAGGGTCCAAAACCTACTTCCGTGCTGATCAGACTGGCCAGGCTGTTCGACGAATAGTGATTTGTGACCACGTTGTCGAACGTGTAATAATACACAAGCGTCGGCGTGTAGGTGTACCACACGTTGGAAGCGAGAACGGGGGTGGAGCCAACGGGCGTATAGGGATAATTCGTATAATAATAGGTCACGTTCGTCGTGACAAAATTCGATACCCCGTAATTTGTGCTGGTCAGGTTCAGCGTGGGGTAAATGGCCAGCAACTGCGTGGGCGTATTCGTGGTCCCCCAGCTGTTGTCGATCAATTCCACCAGGTTGGATGTGGTGATCAACATGGGATTGGTCAAATTGGTCACCGCCAATTCGACGATGTTGTTTCCGTCGGAAGGCAAATATTCCAGACGATAATTGTTGGTGGCATAGAGATACCGCAAGCCAGCCACATCATCCCGGGTCAATCCGGTGAAAAACCGCCCCGGTTCCTTGCTGCTGAACACCAGAACGTTATCGATGGCCGAAGCCACCGCCGTCTGGGTAAATGACAACGGATCCACAGGAAATTCAATGGCATCCGCAACATCCGGATCCCGCAGATAGGTATCAAACACCTGGTATGTATACATCGTGCCATTCACATAGGGCGTTTGATTCAATGTTATTGGATCGAAATTGAGTGTCGTCACCACATAATTGGTGAAATCGGGATTCGTAAACGTACGACGATCCAGGAGACAGTATGCATATCGGTCCGGCGAGGCTAAACCGACCTCCTCCATCATGTAAGCCAGAATGTAACTCTTCAGATCGTAGATGGACAGGGCCTGGGCCTTGTAATTATTACGGGCGGTGTTTAGAGGGACCTTCTTCAAATCCGCATCCGAGATCTTGTACAGGTTGGTCGAGTAGCTGTTGAGCAAATTCATGGCCTGTTCGACGGCAACGACACCGTTCGAGCCAAAAAACTGCAGAAACGATGCATCCAGTGCGTAGGTGATGATCGGCTTGTTCCAGCGGTAACCCTGATCCTTGTTCATCGGCCCACCGATATCTCGACCATACACGTTGTAACCAATGCGCTCGACTTGATTGGTGCCAAACGGCCCGAGCAAAGCAAAACCATGGGCCACTGGCGCCAGTTGAATGGCAAGCCAGACGAAAAGACTGATTTTGATTAATCGCAACATAACCAATTAACGTACGCGAAGGATTCGGTAATAAGATTTGCCACCCACCACACTGGCAAGAACAGAATCGGTGGATCCCACGGCCAGGCGTGGAGCGCCATAGTTACTCCACTGGCTGAAATCGCTCGAGATCTGGACCTGATACACCAGACCGGGTTGGGTATTCCAACTCACTCGCAAGCCCATTTCACTGGGCACCATGTCGATCCTCAAAACACTGTTGGGATCATTGGGATTTGTACCAGCCAGGAATTCCTGCAGCGTGCTGGCTCCATCACCATCGCTGTCTTCATTGGCCAGCGGCCAGTTCCCGGTCTTTACACCCCAATAATTCGTCTGCCAGTCATCCGGAATGCCATCTCCATTGTCATCCTCCCCCCAGGTCTTCCCGGTTACGGCATCAGACAAGGGTGAGATGCGACCATCGCTCAATTGATATTGAACCCGAAAACCATGGGTGGATGAGGGCGCAAAATTCTTGGCAACGAAATAATTGCTGGAGACCGTTATGGGCGTTTCAGCTTCATCGATGAATAAAAGGTACTGCGCAACATTCATGCCTTCCACCGCCGTCCAAGCCACTCCCAGTCGACTCTGGCTGATGGCCGCCACCATCGGTGTCGAAGGTTTGGCCAGTGGCACCACCGCACTGCCAACCGCAAAACGCTGACCGAACAGGTCAAAGCTGATCTCGGTTTTATCCTCTTCCACGACCTTGGTAAAACTGCTCCACGCCACCAAAAACTGATTCAATCCATCAGTCGCCACCGTTGGCTGAAACTGCTTGCTCATCGTGGTCTTATTGACCTGCACTTCGTCACTAACAAACGTCCCCGCACTATTGAGGACCCGGCCATAAACCCCTTCCCAGGAACCATCCTGACCCATGCTGGTCCAAACGACCATGACGTCCGCGCCCCGGGCGATTGCCTGCGGGGCATATTGATCACCATAGGTGGTGGCATTGACGATCAGGCTGCCTGTGACAGGCTTGCCTTGGGCGTCATAGGAACGCGCCACGACATCCCAACTGTTGCTGCTGATGCCCGACTCGGTTCGAATGAATCCATTGTTTTGACTCCAGGCTACCACGAAACCGCCATCCGACGTCCCCGCCAGCACGGGATTTGCACAGACGTTCGTTTCGGTATTGATGCGAAATTCATTGCCCACGGCCTTGCCATCGGGAGTGAAGATGCGAGCCATGACATCGACACTGTTGGTCTGCCGCTGCTGTTCGGAAATCCAGGCAACCACGTAATTGCCGCCGGAAAGTGCTGAAATGGAGGGAGTTCGCTGATTGAACAATGAATACTGGTTCACCCGGAATTCCGCGCCCTGTTTATCACCTGTGGCCGTTAACTGCTGGGCATACACCCCCATCATGCTTCCATCCTGCGCCTCGCTGGCATAGGTGACCACCACTGAACCGTCGGAAAGCGCAGCCATCCGGGGATCAATCTGGTTGCCATCGAACGAACTGACTTGGATGTCGCTGGTGGCAAAAGTGTTGCTGCTGGTTAAGAAGCGCGCGTAAATCTTCTGGGCGCCTTGCTTGCCGCCCTGCCAGACAAATGCCGCACCGCCATTGCTCAACAATGAAACGGAGGGGTTTTCCTGGTCGTCCGCCCCCAAGGCGTTGACTCGGAACGCTCCAAGCGTGGGTGCTAAGGTGCCGTCCAGCAGTTGCGCGCTAATTCCCTGCCCGACCTCATCCGTGGCGTTGTCCTGCCAAACCAGAATCCCCCGCATGGAGTTGGCCGCTAAGCGGGGATTGATTTGGTCGCCCGCGATCGAACCCGTCATCTTGTATTCGGCGCCGACATAGGCAACGCCGTTCTGAGCCATGACTGCCAGAGGGCATGCTGCAAGCACCCCCCATAAAGCACCTCGATATGCGCGCAAATTAGCTGACATAAGGTTCATCGGTTCTAACAAAGCACCATTTTATTGTCCAACACTCTTAAAATTCTCTTCCATGCATGGTAACATTCCTCTCTCTTAGACGGCCTTGATACCTGCATGCTCCCACTTTTCATAACCCAAGTGGCGCGGCGGCAAATAATTCCCCCTGCCTTAACCCACTGCCGCCCAGTTGCTCCAAAAGCGTCTTGAATCCCCATTCGGCATATAACGCTCGCAACTGCTCCCCATCGCCCTCACGCACCAACAAATCATTCCAGTCAACCACCGGTGCCACCCGGTCATTCAACGCAATCATTTCCTGGTTCCTCGCCAACAACGGCTGTGATTGCTTCAGCCGGGACCTCAAATCCACATTTTCAATCTCTTCAAGACGTTCAAACAACGCCTTTAACGAGCCAAACCGTCCCAGCAACTGGCCGGCGCGCTTGGGCCCAATCCCGTCCACACCACCTATATTGTCCACTGAATCCCCAATCAGACTCAGCCAGTCAACGATCTGCTCCGGCGCAACGCCCGTTTTGCCTTTGACCATCGATGCCGTCATAATCTTCTGGTCTGCATCGGCGGGATTCACCAGACCCACGACATCGTTCACCAGTTGCATAAAATCCTTATCGGACGTTGCAACCACCACACTGTCAAAGTGTTTCTGTCCCTGTTTGGCCAACCCTGCAATCAGGTCATCCGCTTCCACCCCGTCCCTCACGAAGGCCTGAATATGCACCCCAAGCAGCCAGCGATTGATCTGCTCGATTTGCTCACCCAGGCTTTCAGGCATCGGAGGACGTTGTGCTTTATACTCGGGCAGCAACGCAAGCCGCTCCGCAGCCAATCCCCCATCCCAAACAACCGCCCAATGTGTGGGTTTAACTCCCGCCTTCAATCGCTCCATCATCTTGATGAAGCCAAAGATGGCATTGGTCGCCTGCCCCGTTGGCCCATTCAAAGAACGAATCGCGTGGAACGCGCGGTAGGCATACCCATGACCATCCACCAGCACCAAACGTCCGGCTCGACCGGAAAAGCTTGTTGTATCGCCTGATGTGCAGATAGCCATTGGTTACCTGTCTTACTTATGGCATTTACACCAACGGTTCCGACCAATCACGCGGCTTGGGCGCCGCGTGATCGCATTGGTTACCACCCATCTTCCGAATTACTTCTTCGGAGCGCTTGCAGCCGCAGGTTGCGGCGCTTCTGCCGTGACTTCCTTTGTGGTCGTCACTGTCGTCGTCACCGTCTTCTGCATAGGAATGGTCGCAGGATCGTACGGAAGATTGTCTTCTGTATGCACCCGATTACCCGCAGGATCGATGATCTTGGCCGTCACGAAGACGACCAGGTTCTTCTTGGCCGTACCGCTGGATTCACTGCGGAACAAACGGCCCAACAGAGGAATATCACCCAGAACAGGTACCTTATCCCGTGTGCGGCGAACATCGTCCGAAATCAGGCCGCCCAGCACAACTGTCTGACCATCCCATACCGTGGCGCTGGTGGTGATTTGACGCACCATGATACGCGGCAACGGTACAGGCGAACGAGCCTGACCCGCTTGGGCCTGGATGCTTGCTTCGTAGTTGGCGGCATCCGCAATATCGGGGTTGCCGTATCCCAGGAAGTCCAGGATCGAGGGAATCAGCGTCATCTGAATCGTATAGCCATCCGCCGAAACGTAAGGAATCACGTCCAGCGTAGGACCGGTCGGAAGGGGAACAGCTTGAGGCTGCAACAGAGCCAGGGGCGAGTAGTTCTGCACCGAGCCAGTCACGGCCGTCCCCTGGTTGCCAACGTTACTGTTTTGAGAGGCATTGGCCGAAACACTGGCAAAGATCTGGCGTTGCACCGTCACTTGGATCTGCGCCTGGCGACCGCTCAGCGTGGTCACATTCGGGGCGGACATCACATCCACACCCTTGCGCTGTTCCAATCCTTTGATTACCACACGGAACTGAGGATCCGTCAGGATGCCTGTGACCGTACCCAGCGAACTACCTTCATTGCGTAATCCTCCTGTAATAAGGCCATCACTGGCTGCGGAAGAAACCGTTCCTGCTCCACCCGCTCCAGGGAAGACTCCAGTGGGATTAGCGGTTGTCGGCGTGCCATACATCGAGGGCGCCGTGCCACCCTGAGCACCAACGTTGCCCCCACCCATGAGGAAGTTGCCCAGGAACCAGTCAAAGCCGAGCGACTTATTGTCTTCCTGGCTGATTTCGACGAACTTGGCTTCAAGATTGACCTGCGGAGGAGCCACGTTCAGGGCTTGCACCGCCTGTTCGATGAGGTCCAACTCTTCCATGGTCGCACGAACAAACAGGATGCCAGTGCGATCGTTGAAGAAGATGGTTCGCAATTGGGACTGCTGCGGATTAGTTCCCGTTCCGGCTTGTCCGTATTGGCCCTGCATCTGGTTGCCCATGGGACTCACACCCATGCCACCAGCACCGTAGCCGCCACCACCGTAACCGCCTGTGCTGCCTGCACCCGCAAAGTTGATGCCCGTGGCCTGATAGAAGAAATTACGCACGATGGTCTGCACATCGGACATCGGTGTCAAACGGGTCACACCCGTCAGACCGACGCCACCCATGCCGCCGCTACTGCCGTAGCCGCCACCGCCCATGCCGCCCATGCCGCCCATGCCGCCCATGCCGCCGCCGCCCATGCCGCCACCACCATAGCTACCGCCGCTGCCGTAGCTGCCGCCACCATAGCCGGCCACAAAGACACGAGGAATCTCACCACCGCTGCTGCTGCCACCACCGTAGCTGCCGCTACTGTTGCCGCCACCATAGCCGCCACCACCACCGCCACCATAGCTGCCGCTCGAACTGGTGTTGTCCGTAATCGCTGACGCAGGGCTGATCGAGGCCACACTTTCCAGGCCTTGCAGGAAGGTGTTCGGATCAACGCGGAAACTCTTGGTGAACAACTGCTCATTCTCACGCGTCTTCTGGGAAATAACCACTGCGTATTCCTCAATGGATATCTTCAAACCGTAGAACTCCATGTTCTGGGGTGCCTGCGCCACCTTGGTGATCGCATCCAGAATCGCACCCACGCTCATCTTGCGCAGCGGGGCTGAAAACCTCACGCTCACGTCGGTGGCCAGATCATTGATCGGCTGTTGGGTGGGTGTGGTTTGCGCCACAGGCAGACCCGTGGTCGGATCGACCTGCTGTGCCAATTGCTGCTGAGGAACCGGCTTATCCACGCGTGAACTGACAATGAAGTTGATGCCAACCTTTTCAGGATCACGCA
>CAZIDG010000004.1:33612-35782 GCA_964538065.1 uncultured Verrucomicrobiota bacterium | reverse complement strand
TTATCCACGCGTGAACTGACAATGAAGTTGATGCCAACCTTTTCAGGATCACGCATCCGTGTCTCCTCGCTGAGATACGCCATCACGGCACCCAGGGGGAGATCTTCAAGTTTCTTGACCTCATCGATCACAATCTTTTCAAGCTTGGTCTGAATCACCTGGCGACCCGCCCCGGTGAAGATCAGGTTCGTCGTCGCAAACGGATTGGCCTTCGGCAGCAACGCGCCCTGTGTGGGCGGGTTCCAAGCCTCCTCGACCTGAACGAGCTTGTCAGCCGAGGTCATCGTGCGCATGCGCGCCTGCTGTTCAAATTTCTTCTCCTTGACGAGCTTCAAATAGTGGGTGGCAGCCGCATTGCTCGGATCCTGCTTGAATGCCTGCTCCAGCTTCTTTTCCGCCTCGTCCAGCCTGCCCGCCTCCATGAGGATGCGCCCGTCCTGCACCAACGTGCCGACCTTGGCGTTCTCTTCCTTCATCTCGGGCACCCGCGCCTTCATCTCCTCACTGGGCAAACGGCCTTTGAGGGACTCCTTCTTTTTGGCCAGGGCCTTGGCGTACGTCTGTGCCGTCTGGTTCTTTGGATCAACAGACAGAACGCGCTTGACCCACGTCTCGGCCGCCAGCAGATCGCCGTCGCGCTCCGCCTTCTGGGCGAGCTTGATCTGCGTGTCAGCCAGGCCGCCCACCGCCCGCTGCATCTCCTTTTCCACGCCGACCGTGCCGGTCTTCTGAGCCAGCGAATAGGCCTCCTGGTACAACCGCGCAGCGGCGGCAATGTCGTTCGATTTCTGAGCCTCCTCCGCCTGGGTCAGGCGCTGACGCAACAGGATGGTATTCTCCTGGCGACGCACCGACTCAACCTCCGCCTCCTGGGCAGGCGAGGATGTCTGGGCTGAGAGCGTGCCCGATACCGCAAGCAGCAGGCATAGGCTCGCGGTGGTCGTGGCAGCATGAACGAAGCAACGAGTCAATGAATTTACAACAGACATAAACTTCTATTACGGCGCGGCGTTATACTTAATAGTGGTTCGTTTTCCTGAACTGGCGGACAATACAACCTCGTCGGCGCTGATATCAACGATATTGTTTGTCTCTCCTTCGAATACCAGTGAATCCCCAGCCCTTCGCTCCCGCCAGGTGAGGTTCTGGGGGGGATAGGCCAGGTCGGCCGTGTAACCGGCGACTGCCTTGTAGGGGACTTCCCGGCTGATGGTGACCGGGTCCTTCACTTCACTAACCTCGATGACCAACCCCTCCGGACTTTCCGGCTGGCCGACCACTTTGAGGATTTTGAAGAATTCTGTTTTTTCACCCACGCGGGCGTACTTGGGCACCTTGCCCCGAAGATTCACATTCTTGTTGGTCTCCTGGGTCACCCCGATCTGATAGTTGGGCAGGTTCACGCCCTCATAGCTCAGCATGAAATAAAGCGGCGTGTTGGTCTTCAGGATCCGAACCGCCCCCGGGCCCACTTCATTTTGGGAGGTGATTTTCCACAGGCTTCCGTCGGCTTTGCGCCGCCACAGAACCGGATTGAAAGTGTTATGATCTCCGGCCAGTTGAACACTGGCCTGGCTTTGCAGGTTTGAGAGCGCCTGTTCGTTGGTTGACAAATTCACCACTGCGACCGCCTTGTTGGCTGTCGGCTGTGCCGCCGAGTCAACCGGGGTCACCCGCGCAGGCAGCATGGCAACAGCAACCGCCAGCAACAGCAGCACCAAGCTCAGCGCCACCTTCTCGTAATGATTCTTAAGAAATTGCATCGATACTCCCATCCAAACTGGTTTATGGAGCAAGTTTCACTGCATCCACCATCAAGGTGATCTTCAACGGACGCTCCTTCAGCACAATACCTGTCTTCTTGCTCGCGGGAGCAGGCGCGGCCGGCGCCGTGGGCGCCGCTGCAGCCGGCGGTGGAGCAGGTCCTCCCCGGCGCCCCAGACCATAGCGGGCCGCCATGGCGGCGGACATGCGTCCCCCCCCCACAGTGACCACGGCATTTTCCTGGGCAGCCTGCATCTCCTCTTCGGACTTGATGTCACCCGGCTCAACCGACACAGACTTCACAATGAAGCCATTCGAGGAGTGCGCAAGTCGCTCCAAGACAACCCCCAGCTCGATGCTCGATCCCTTGAATGCAATCTCATACGGCAGAACAATGGCCTTGGCC
>CAZIDG010000004.1:21158-33512 GCA_964538065.1 uncultured Verrucomicrobiota bacterium | reverse complement strand
CTCGATGCTCGATCCCTTGAATGCAATCTCATACGGCAGAACAATGGCCTTGGCCACATCATTCGTGGTGATCTGACGGCGGCGCGTATAGTCGGTCGGGTTCATGGGTTGCGCCGTGCTGTCATTGGTGGAAGCCACCGCACGCCGAATCTCAAGAATCTCATACACACGGGCGTCACACAGTGCCCCGCACAATCCCATGACATCCCCCAATTGTGCAAGCATGATCGGGGTCTTCGTCGAATCATACTGGAGCAGTTCCCGCTGGGCGGTGAAACTGAATGAAAAATTCGTGGGCATCTGCACATTGGCCCGGGCGGTCAAGCGTTGCAGCTCATACAGTTTGGCCACCAGATGGGCGCCAAATTCGTCACCCGACATGGTGTTGGTGTTGAATACAGGGAAGAACTTCTCGGCCCTGGCCTTGAACTCCATCAGGCGTTTCTGTTGCTCCTTGGCCCCCTCCACATTCTCAGCCACTGGCGAGGGTTCCTTGTTCAGGTACTCATCATAGGTGGTCTTGACAGTGGTCAATTCCGCCTCGGCGTTTTTCTCCTCGGAAAACTGGCTGTAGAAATAGAACCCGCTGCCGCCGATCAAAAGCAACGACACCAAGGCACTGACTACAAGCACGACATTATTCTTGATCCACTGCATACTTATATCTTGATGGGCCGCTTGAGCTTGAGGGTGACATCAAAGTTGAATGTCAGGGCCTCGGCTTCAGGTTCGGTATAGGTGCGACCGGTCTTGGTTTCGTCCGGCTCAAACAAATTCGTCTTGCTCTGCAACTGGGCCTGCAGATCGCTGATAAGCTTGCGGTTGGCCGTCGGGGAATATTTCTTCAGGTTCACCGCAGAACAGGTCAAATTGATGGTGACAATCTCATTGGTGGATTTGGGCTTCGCGGCAACTTCTTCAGCGGCCGGTGCTGCAGGTGCTGCCAGCCCATAACGCTTGAGCATTTCAGGCGTCATGCCCGCATATCGATTGGAAGGACGGGAAGCTTCCTGAACAACCTCCTCCTCCCCCGCCCCCGGAATCTCTGGCGTCATCTTCTCAATCCACACGCCAGCGCGCGCACCCTGCCCTTTAAGGTCGCGTTCCGCCTCCACTTCGGTTGCCATCAGGCTCTCCCGGAGTGTTTTCACCACATCCACCCACAGCAAACGCTCCTCCGCCCACGAGGAGACCTCCGAGGCCTCCTTCTTGGCTTGCTCGATCTTCTCCAATGCAGGACTCAACTGGCTGTCCCACAAGGACTGGATGGGGGTCAACTGAGTCTGCAATTGCTCCTTGGCAGCGATCTTGGGCGCCACCACCTGGGCATTGTAAAACCACCCCATGGCAGCCAGACCGCACGCCAGGCTGAGCACCGTGGCGACAAAATAAGGCTTCTTCTGGTTGAACTGCTGCCGCTGCCGGATGGTCTTGGGCATCAGGTTCACTTCGATTGGGCACTGCGCCGCATTGCGCAACCCCAACCCCACCACTTCCCCCAGGCAATGCGCCACACGGGCCAGATCCTCCAGATTGACCGAGGGGTCAATCTGCACGTTGCGCAGGGGGTTGAAATACTCGACCGGAATGTTCAGCTTTTCCGAGAAAAATTGAGAGGTGTACGGCATGATCGCCGCTCCGCCCGCCAGGAACAGGCGTTGGGGAGCCGATCCGCCCTGCTGGCCCCGATAAAATTGGACGGTCTGGTTGACCTGAATGTGCAGGCGCGTCATCACCTGCCGCGCAATCTTGGAGATCTGGGCTTGTTGCGGATTCTCCGGCTCCTCATACGCGCCGCCCAGGCTCACAAACCCCTCGGTAATCTTGAACTGCTCGGCCTTGGAGAAAGGCATGCGGGCCTCTGTCGCGAAATCCTGCGTGATCGCATTGGCACCGATGTTGATGCCGCGCGAACTGGTCTTGCCCTTTTCAAAGAAATGCACGTTGCTCGTCTTGGCGCCGATGTCCAGCAACATGCTGCAGCCTTCCTGATCCCCGTAATTGTAGCGGAAGGAGTTGGTCAATGCCGCCGGCGATACGTCCACCAACTGCAACCGCAATCCCGTGCTATCCGCCACCTTGAACAACCCCTCCACCAAGTCGGACTTGATGGCCACCAAAAGCACTTCCAACTCCCCGCTGGGCAGCGTACCGGTGATCCGGTAATCCCACACGACCTCTTCCAACGGGAACGGCACATTTTGCTGAGCCTCGTATTGGATGATCTGGGTGACTTTGGAAGTATCGACAGGGGGAAGTTTGACGAATTTGGAGAAGGTCTGGAAGCCGGGGGCGCAGGCGATCACGTTCTTGGCCGTGAATCCTCGCTCGGCAATCAATTCGTTCAGAGCCTTGGTCAATACGCCGGGACGGGCGGAATCGCTGGCGCCTTCCAGCCCCAAGGGCCTCAGGCCAAACTTCTTGAGGCACAAGTTGCCCGACTCCGATACCTCGAACTCAGCAACCTTCAGGGAACCAGCCCCGAAATCAATGCCTAAAAATGATTTTGACTTTAACATTTCCAACAATTCCATCCGGCACAGAAAAACCAGCCCTATACCAGTTTTCCGACTGGCCAGCGCCAAATATCTCTGTGAAACGGCGAAGGGGTTACCGGAATTCTGCCCCAGGGTCAAACATAAAAATCAGTTTGAACTGAATTTTATGCTCCCTGCCACCGTCTCAAGTATTCAGCTTTGCTTTGAAATACGGGATTGTCTTCGCCAAACCTTCAGCCAGATTCACCTGCGGCTTCCATCCTAACTCCTTGCGAGCACGCGAGATATCTGGACGCCTCTGGCGGGGATCGTCCACCGGCAGTGGCTTATGCACCACCTTGCTGCGCGATCCCGTTGCCCGTATGACCTCTTGGGCAAATTCCATCATGGTGAATTCCTGAGGATTTCCGATGTTCACCGGCATATCCTCGTCACTCATCATCAAACGGTAGATGCCCTCGATTAAATCTGAATAAAAGCAAAAACTGCGTGTCTGCAACCCTTCGCCAAAAACCGTGATGGGTTTGTTTTGAAGGGCTTGACGAACGAAATTTGGAACCACCCGGCCGTCATTGATCCGCATCCGCGGTCCATAGGTGTTAAAAATGCGCACAATACGCGTGAGAATCCCGTGTTCCCGATGGTAGGCCATGGTCAGGGCCTCCGCAAAGCGCTTGGCCTCGTCATAACAACCCCGCGGGCCTATCGAATTGACATTACCCCAATAGGTCTCGGGTTGGGGATGCACCAGGGGATCGCCGTAGATCTCAGAGGTCGAAGCCAACAAAAAACGAGCCCCCTTGGTCTTGGCCAACCCCAGGGCCTTGTGTGTGCCGAGCGAACCCACTTTGAGGGTCTGAATCGGCAATTCCAGGTAATCCACCGGGCTGGCGGGAGAGGCGAAATGCCATACGTAATCGACTGGTGTATCGAGAAATAGGAATTCTGTAACGTCCTGCTGGATGAACTTAAAGTCGGAGTTGCCAGCATGGTGGGCGATGTTGTCCACCGTGCCCGTAACGAAATTGTCGATACCAATGACCCGGTGGCCTTTCTTGAGCAAGTAGTCCACCAGATGGGAACCCAGGAAGCCCGCCGCCCCGGTAACCACCGAGATCGGCTGCGCTTTGACACTGGCCAGTTTGGTCTTGTTACGTTCCCGTTTCATTTCGCACCTGTTCCTGTAAACACAGCAGGAATCGTGCGCAGAAGAATTTTAAAATCAAGCCATAATGACCAATTGTCAATATATTCAAGGTCCAGCCGCACCCATTCCTTGAAATCCTTGACCTGGTTGCGACCACTGACCTGCCACAGGCAGGTCAAACCGGGCTTCACGCTAAGCCGGCGGCGATGGGAGATCTCATCAAACCGCTTGGTCTCATCGACTGGCAGGGGCCTTGGTCCCACCAAACTCATCTCGCCCCGCAACACATTGAACAACTGGGGCAACTCATCAATGCTGTATCGGCGTATGAAATGGCCCACGGGCGTGATGCGAGGATCGTTGGTCACCTTGAATACCGGTCCCGACATTTCGTTCAGAGCCGCCAGTTCATGTTTGCGCTGCTCGGCATCGGTGGACATGGAGCGGAATTTCAGCATGGTGAAAGGTCTTCCGTTCAAACCGCTGCGTTGCTGTCGAAACATCACCGGACCCGGCGAAGTCATCTTGATGATCAGGGCCGTTGCGAGGAGCACCGGCGAAGCGAACAGGATCAACACCGCCGCCCCCACATAATCCAATCCTTGTTTGATCACCGCCCCCCAAGATTCACCCGGAGCCGACCGGAACACCAGCATGGGGCGGTTGGCAAAATCGTCCAGCATGGTGTGCGATATCTGGGTCTTGAAAAAATCGGCCATGAGCCACGCTTCAACCCCCTCAAGCTCACAGAGTTGTATGGCTTTTTCAATCTTGCCAAAAAAGGTGTGCCGGGCATTCAAAATGACCCCATTGGCAGAGTGCTCATGCATCAAATCCAACATCTTCTCAATCGGTGCGATGTTGACGTCCAATTGGGCGGGAATCTCGATCTGCCCCGCAGCCTGCCGTCGCATATCAGCCATGAAACGGCGGTTGTCCTCGGTGCTTCCCACCAGAATGAATCGCCGCTGGTATTGCTGCCGCCCCCAATCGCTGCGCAGCCACCAATGCGTGATCATCTCCTTCCCCAGCAGCAACCACCAGGTGATGATGCCCGAGAGAAAGATCACCGAACGCGCCAGTTGCTCACGGGCCAGAAACATCACGATGATGAGAGCAATCGTCGCCCATGCGCATCCTTGAAAAGTCATCCACGCCGACTGTTTTCGAGAAGACAACAACGGACGGGAGTAATAGCCCTGCCAGCCGAGTAAAAACGGCCCCGCCGGCAACACGATCAAAAGCAGCCACATGTAGTCCGCGAAGGGGGCAATGAAGTCCGTGCCGCCGAAAATGCGAAAAACCGGCGGGTTGTACTGCGAACGCAGGCAATGAGCCAGCCAAAAACCCAAACCGAACAACACGGCATCGACCAACTTACTGATCTGAGCGTAAATATGTCTCTGTTGTCTCAACATCCGATATCATCCTTCCCCACCCCGTGTCTAATGTGCCTGGGCCAGAGGGCCGGGCGCAACTGTGGCCTTTTGAAATTCCGGTACAATGGCCGTCAACAATTCCCTCATTTCCGCATCCATGGCGGCCTCCCCCCCCGGCCAGCAGGTCCCAAAACAGCTTACATAAGCCCAACGCTGAAGTTCCCCTGTTGAAAACAAGTTCTTGGCCATCCACCACATCCTCTGCCAATGGTCTGCCGTCACCGACTTGTCAGCCACAAACCAGTAAGTATAATTACCATGTCGCAACACTTCGCTTCCCCCGTCGGTTTTGAACTTTCGTGCCACTGACAGCTTCATCACGGGCAACTCATATGCATGGGGCCGTGCGATGGGTACCGTGGACTTTTCGGTCCGGTTAATGGCCCACCCCTGCCCCACCAGGCAATACTGCGGTTTATGAATGCTCGTGCGGTCGCTTCCCATGAGCACGATGGACAGTTGGTAGTAGTTGGTGGTTCCATCATGCACCCGGTAGTAGAGTTTGCGGCCAAAACTGGTATCCTTGGGCAGGGTTTCGATCTCCATTTTGGAGACTTCCTGGGGAATCGATTTGAAATCAAGGACCTGCTCAGGCAAATCAAGAGACAACCCCGGCTTTCCCAGCCTCTGGTGCATCTTCAGCCAAAAGAGACCAGCACCACCACAAACCATGATGATGGCTGCAAGAACAAATTGTAAGACCCTGTTTTTCATGTCTGCGCCACCTCCGCCGCCGGTGTTTTGGCCCCCTTGGCATCCTTCATATCTTCGCGCAACCAGGCACCCAGCGCCATGATCACACCCAGCGCCATTAAAAAGGTCAAATATCCCTCCCAGTCATGCACCACTTGTCCGGCCTTCTTCCCAAACGCTTCGGTGGCCATGATGACCCCCACAATTCGCAATACATTGCCTGCCACCGCCAATGGAATCGAAAGGGCGATGGTCAATGCACGTTTCCAGACCGTTTTGAAACTCACGAAACTATAAATGGTTGTCAGCGCGAACAAGGTAATCAGACTGCGAATGCCGCTGCATGCGGGCGCAACATCATACTGGAAGGTATGGCGCGAATCGAACAGCATGGTGCCATCCCGTATCACATCCAATCCCAGTACCGTCTGGGTAACCACCACGGAAATGATGGTGGCCATCATGCGCAAAGGGAAGGTCAGGCTTTCCGAAAGTGAACCAATGGGAATGCAAAATGCAAACAGGATGAACGGAAAACAGCTTTTCTTGAGCCATTCCCGCCCCCAGGCAAGGCCCATTAAGGAGAAAAGACCTGTGAAAAAGCCGATTATGCAAATGCGTGGCTGCTGTACCACATACCCTGCCACATGCAAAACCAACCCCAAAAGAATCCCAAGTTGGGCCGGCGCCCACAATTCCTTGCGAACGCCCTCCAATTCCTTTCGTTTCCACCAAAACAAGCCCAGAACCACCAATGGAATCAACGTGCCATGCCCATCTTCGGATAATGGCGCTGTATAGGCATCATACATCCATAAAAACAGGGATGGGGTGTCAACATACCCAAACGTCGAATTGCCCAGGAAGTGAAATAACGCCAGCCAACACGCCAAAAGCCCGAAAAAAAAGCCTTTATTGGGCAATTGACCCCAGAAGCGGCTGAATTCCACCTGGAACCCTGCCGCTGCCGACATGCCTTGTTTATTGTCTTCCACCATAATTTGTTGGCTAAAGCAATAAGACAGCAGGATGGGGGGATTGCTCAATAAAAAACTGTGCAGGCTGGCAGGTTGGTTGGTCACAGAGTGGCATGATTTTCATCAAATACGTGTCGATTGGCGGCTTTTTTGCAAAACTATATCGTTATATTATTTACACCTATGCCCCTTCTCCAATACAGAATGCCAGTTTCATGTTTTTTCTGTATATTCCCAACTAGATATGTTGTCTTTAAATGCATCAGCCCCTTGAAGACATCCTTTAGGGGGTAAAAGACAGGTTCAAGTCCGTTTAAGCCGCACAATCATGAGACTTGCAGCACAGCAACATCCCGCACGGCGGGGAGGCCATGTATGGGTCATTTTGACTCTGGTGTTCTGCCTCCTGGGGGCTTCGAGTCCCTTGGCCGCCAAGTCTCACATCACCTGGCACCAGGACAAGCAGCACGTGGATGTGGATATTGACGGATGGGCTCTGGACAAACTTCTGAAGGAAATTGCGGCCACCACGCACTGGCAAATCTTTGTTGATCCCGAGGCACAATGCACCGTTTCGGCCCGATTCAATGACACTCCACTTTACGAAGCCTTGAACCGATTATTGGGCAATCTCAATTTTGCTCTATTACCCCAGACGAATGGTCCCGCCCGGTTCTACGTGTTTCGCAACTCAGTTCAAGATGCCACCCACTCCATTGAACCGGCGGCTTCGGACAAACAGAACAAGACCAGTAAAGATTTGATCCCCAACGAGTTAATTGTAACGCTTAAACCCGGCTCCAAGCAGACCATTGACCAGATCGCCGCTCTGTTGGGCGCGAAAGTGGTGGGGCGTGCCGACGCTCTGAACGCCTATCGCCTCCAATTTGCGAGCGAGGAGGACGCCCGGCAGGCCAGAACTCAACTTTCTGGAAACGAAAACGTAGCGGGTGTGGATTCGAATTATTACCTCCACCGCCCCACTCAGACCGATGCCCTGGCGTATTCCTCCTTTCCATTGAATGTCAAAGCGACCTCCGCAGGGAGCTCAGGGCAGGTGATCATTGGTTTAGTGGACACCGCCGTGCAAACCGAAGGCAGTCGCATCAAGGACTTTCTGCTTGCAGCCCAGTCTGTTGCGGGCAACGCAACCGTATCCGCCGACCAACCGACCCATGGCACCGCCATGGCCGAAAGCATCGTCCGTGCGGCCAACGATGGCACCCTGCGCATCCTCCCTGTGGATGTCTATGGCAATAACGAAACGACCACGACCTACGATGTGGCCAATGGCATCTATGTCGCGATCAAGAACGGCGCCACCATCATCAACCTAAGCCTGGGTGGCGATGGAGAGAATGCCCTCCTGCACCAGGTTATTGAGGATGGATATAAAAACGGGGTCCGTTTTGTGGCCTCTGCGGGCAACTCACCTACAGGGGTGGCCATCTATCCGGCCGGTTGGGAGGAAGTGACGGCGGTCACCGCGGGTGACAAGAACGGCAACATCTTGAGCTGGGCCAATTACGGCTCTTTTGTTGACGCGGTGGCTCCCGGGACAAGCGTGGTGCAGTACAACCAGAATTCGTACATGGTCACGGGCACATCTGTTTCCACCGCCTATTTCAGCGGTCTGGCGGCGAGTCAAATTTCAAAATCAGGCAGTACCGTGGCCAAAAGCTGGCCGTCTGTGGTCCAGTCATTCGCCACCAAAAGCACCACCAAACCGTAATTTACACGGCTGCATAGTGATTGGAGCATCAGTATCAATAGCGCGGGACACGGGGATCAACGAACTGCGCCCATGCGTCGATGCCACCCCTGACGCTTTTGACATTTTTAAACCCTTGCTGCTTAAGAAATTGAACCGTCCGCATCGAACGTCCACCAGATTTACAGTGTAGATAAATGGTTTGCGCAGGATCCAATTCCTGACATCGTTGGGCCATCTGGCTCAAAGGCAACAGCCGGGTACCCTCGACATGCGCGATGGCATGTTCCTCGGGTTCACGAACATCCACCACGAGGATGTTTAAGGAGGCATCCTCAAGAGCCCGCTTCATATCCTGCACACTCACTTCGTCATCATGCATTGCGGAACATACATCAGGCCTGGAAGTAGCGCAAACGGTCGACTCCTCCTGCAAGGTGGTAATGGTGGGGCGAGCACCACACACCGGGCAGTTGGGATCGCGACGCAACTTAAGTTCCCGAAACTTCATCGAAAGAGCATCGACCACAAGTAACCGGCCCATGAGCGAGCTTCCCACGCCCAAAATCCACTTCACAGCCTCGGCCGCCTGGACGCAGCCCACC
This sequence comes from uncultured Verrucomicrobiota bacterium, assembly GCA_964538065.1. Classification (GTDB taxonomy): domain Bacteria; phylum Verrucomicrobiota; class Verrucomicrobiia; order Limisphaerales; family UBA1319. The sequence continues at coordinate 24,442 of CAZIDG010000004.1, read as the reverse complement.
AGGCCGGGCATGAAACCAATCACCCCAGCCTCTGCACAACTGGGTGCGGCTCCCGGTGGCGGAGGTTCGGGGTACAAGCAGCGATAACACGGCCCGCCCCGAAACGGTGCAAATACGCTGGCCTGACCTTCGAATCGGAATATGGCGCCATAGATATTGGGTTTGCCGAGCATCACACAGGCGTCATTGGTAAGGAATCGGGCTGCAAAATTGTCGGTGCAATCAACCACCACGTCGTAACCCTTTATGATTGAAAGGGCGTTTGCCGCATTAAGACGCTCTGGATGCCAAACGACATCCACAGCAGGATTCAGTCGATGAATCGTGTCGCGGGCCGATTCACCTTTGGGGCGTCCCACATCGGGTGTGCCATGAATGATCTGCCGCTGGAGATTGGAGAGATCCACCCGGTCATGCTCCACAATGCCCAGGTGCCCCACTCCCGCGGAGGCCAGATACATCAGCACGGGCGAACCCAACCCGCCTGCCCCGATGCACAGAACCCTGGCCTGTGCCAGCTTATCCTGCCCGGCTCGTCCCACTTCAGGCAGGATTAATTGCCGGGCGTAGCGTTGCATCTCGTTAGGACCATCATGCATACCCATCGACTCTGGAGGACCATCCGATAAAAAACAATCCCGTCCACCACGCGGTGAACGGGATTGCAAACGACAGACAAACAAATCAACGCCGCTGATAGGCGGCTCGTAATGCTTCCACAGCTTCCTGTGCTTTGGCATCGCCCTTGTCAGCCGCGGCATTCATCTTGGTGCTGACACTTTCCAAGAGGCTTTGCGCGGTTGTAGTTTGTTCAGGGCTCAGGCTGCCAGAAGCGAGCATCGAACGCGTTGTAAAGATGGCGCCGAAATAATCGTTGCTGGAGGCCGCACCCATGGCCTTATCCCATTGGGTCTTGATCTCAGGAGACGCGGTGGCAAAAGCCTGGCTTTTGGCGGGATCGACCGCCTTTTTCTCGCCGCCGCATCCGACAAACACCATCCCTGCGATACAGAGACACAAAAGTGAAGTGATCCATTTCATATTATTCCAAAGGACTGAATTATTGTCCGTCTTTGCCGCCCTTCTTATAGCAAGGAGCACACCAGAGCAACCCTGGAGCCAGGTTTTGCTCTGTCTCAAATTTCTTCAACTGCAGGAACTCGACATGGCCACCGAACGCACTAAGCACGGCGCCTTTGACATGGCGTTTGTTCACGCCTTCGTTACCGGGGTAAGGAAAGCTGCTGCTATCATTATAGACAAACACGCCCGCAGAGGTGTTTTCGTCAGGCTCCCACAGCACATAGGCCGTGGGTTTGAAGTTGGTCAGCTTATGAGTATGAGAAGCCTGCTTGCCATAACAACAGACCGCTCCATTCATGACGTACGTTGCAAGTTTGTTCGCGCGATTCTTCCACGTTTCACCCAACTTATTGGGGGGATTATTCGTTTTGTCCAAGGGGCAACGATAAACCTCCATTTTCCGAATCAAGGGCCACCAGGCACCCGACTCATACGTTTTCATGGGATTGGCACCATTCCATGCCGGGGGATTGGCGCCGCCCGGAGAATACAGCCAGCCCGGGAATTTGGAGTTGTTGGCATTTCCATCGATCCAACCCGGGTGAGGCATGGAGTCGTTGTTATCATTGGCATACATCTGCATGGCCAACACCAACTGCTTGTTGTTGTTCACGCAGTAAGTACGAATGCTCTTTTCCTTTGCCTTGGCCAAGGCGGGCAGCAACATGCCGGCGAGAATGGCGATGATGGCAATCACCACCAGCAACTCAATGAGAGTAAAACCCTTGAAGGGTTTCCCTTGCCGATTAGACAGCTTTGTTAACTTCATACGATGGATATCAGGTTGATCAGGTTCAGTGTTTTTATGCCATTCCAAGCACACTGTCAATGGTCGGCACAGGAATCACTTATTCCCATCTTCCGTCCATGTTTCATAATAAATCTACGCCCATGCTTATTTTTGCCTAGTGTGCTTTTTGCGGCACACCTGAGGATAAATTTCCACAGGTCCCGGCACCCCTGTTTTTTAGGGTAAAAGGGAGGTGAATGGTTTGAGCCGTTTAGCCCCTACCCGCCGAAAGTATTTGTGTTACTCCTTGTGTTCGTGAAACTTAAGCGAGGCAGAATTAAGACAGTATCTAAGCCCTGTCGGCGGTGGCCCGTCCTCAAAGACGTGTCCCAAGTGGGCATCACACCGGGCGCACAGAATTTCAGTACGCACCATGCCATGACTCAAATCCTTCTGGCTCTTCACGTTCTCAAGCGCATAGGGTTTGAAGAAACTGGGCCACCCTGTGCCACTATCGAATTTGGCATCGGAGGAAAACAAGGGCAGTTCACAACAGACGCAGGTGTAATAACCAGGTTTCTTGTGATCGTAAAAAACACCGCAGAACGCCCGTTCCGTTCCTTTACCGCGTGCCACCTCGTATTGCTCGCGGGTCAATTGTTGTCGCCATTGTTCATCGGTTTTGATCACCCGATCCACGGCCACCGGTTCAGAAGGGCTGCCTGATGCGCCGAGCAGGCGCACCATCACCTTGCAGGGAGAACCGTTTGTTGATGTGGTTGAAGACGTGTGGTTTCCGGCACTTCCAGCGCCGCATCCAAACAGGGCTGCGATCATTCCCAACATAAGCATGGTCTCAACGACCGATTCCATCGGTCCACAGTACCATTCAGGAGGCAAACGCGCAAATGGATGGTAACAAGGATGTTTATCCATCCAGGAATGCACAGGCCCCTGCCTAGGGTCCCGTCGGGGCACCCAGATTGCGCGCCAGCGGAGTCACGGCCCAGAGATTGATGGGATTCACGGTTCCGCCGAAACGCACAAAGCGTGCGCTTCCATCCGCGAAGATATAATTGGAGCCCCCACCATAGCCCTGCCCACCCCGTTTGGCGCTTGCATGGCGACTTTGGTCGAGTTGGGTGATGTCCTCGTAGGTTTCAAAGTCAAAATACCAATGCATCGAATCGCAATATTTTTCGCCGAAGGTAACCGTATCCGAGGGCCATCGGATGTTCTGCTCCTTGATTGAAAACTCATTGGTGGCAGCGAGATCCCTCCATTTGGGATTGTTGTAGATGGGGATGTAGAAATCATTGAATGAGTTGTAGATGTAACTGCGGGGGGCCGCATCTGCGGGCCACCGATTGGCGTCAGACTCGCCCGTGCGCGGCTTGGGAACATCCGAGGGACATTTGAGCAAGGACAACTCCTTATAGCCGCTGCGCAGCCGACTGGGCCAGCGATTCGG
>CAZIDG010000004.1:17573-21058 GCA_964538065.1 uncultured Verrucomicrobiota bacterium | reverse complement strand
AACAAGCCATCCGGGGTGAGAGAGGCCAGCAGGTTGGGATCATCGATGAGCTTTTGGGCAAAGGACTCCGAGCGTTTGTTCACGTTTTTCGGTCCAAAGGGTGGATCGGCCATGATAAGGTCGAACTGGCGTCCGGTTTCAGCGAACTGCTGGAGGGCGGCAAAAACATCCTGAATGCGCAATTCGAGAGCCGATGCGGGCAGTTTCGTTGTCTCAAGATTCCGACGGATGTAGTTCGCATGTTTTGGACTCAACTCCACGCACACGGCGTGCGCAGCACCGCGGCTCAAGGACTCCAATCCCAGAGCGCCGGTACCCGCAAATAACTCCAGGACACGAGTACCGATCACCCGTTCCCCCAGGCTGTTAAACAAGGCCTGTTTGACCAGGTCGATTGTTGGCCGCACGGCCAGTCCCTTGGGCGCTTGCAGGGTTATCCCCGCCGCTGTTCCACCAATGATGCGCATATCTGATCCACTTTTTGTTTCACCGCCTGATCCATCTTGATCAAGGGCGGCCATTCCCGTTTAAAGCCTTCGCCCGCAAGTTTACGGGTGGCGTCGATGCCCAACTTGCTACCCATCGCCAGTTCGCTGGTGGCATGGTCAAGGACATCAGCAGGACCCCGGGTAAAAATGCTGTCGCGTTGGGGATCCGTGTTCGAACAAAGATGAAAAAGCACCTCGCTGGTATTATGGACGTCCACATCGGCATCCACCACCACGATGTATTTGGTGAACATCATCTGCCCCAAACCCCACAGGCCATGCATGATCTTGTACGCCTGCATGGGATAGGTCTTCTTGATGCTCACAAACACGAGATTGTGAACCACGCCTTCGGCAGGCAGGGCCATATCGACAATCTCGGGAAACGTCATTTTGATCACCGGCATGAACAACCGCACGCTTGCCCCCCCGATGTAGTAATCCTCCATGGGGGGGATGCCCACAATCGTGGCTGGATAGACGGCGTCCTTCCGATGCGTAATGCAAGTGATGTGAAAGGCCGGATAGCGGTCCGCAAGGGAATAAAAACCCGTATGATCCCCAAAGGGCCCCTCCATGCGCAAAGGTTCGGTCGGGTCCACATAGCCTTCGATCACAAAATCCGCGTTGGCGGGCACCTCGAGATCACAGGTTTCGCACTTAACCAACTCCACCGAACGCTTGCGCAAATAGCCCGCCAACAAGAACTCGTCGAGACCGTCAGGAAGGGGTGCCGTGGCGCAGAACGTAAAAACGGGATCGCCTCCCAGGAAGACCGCCACGGGCATTTTGCGACCCGTCTCCAGATACCTCCGACCGTGACGGGCCCCCACTTTCTGCATCTGCCAATGCATGCCAGTTGTTTGGGCATCAAAGACTTGCATGCGGTACATACCCACATTCCGGTCGCCGGTATCGGGATCCTTGGTCACCACGCACGGCAGCGTGATGAACCTTCCCCCATCCAAAGGCCAACACTTGAGGATGGGCATATCCAGGAGCGTGGGGCATTCGCCTGGGTTCACCGAGGGAGTTGGTCCATCCAAGCGATGGACAACCTCCTTGCAGGGGCCTGAAGAGACCATCTTCGGACGGGCATGACGCAAATCCAAGGCAGTGCCGAGGAGCTTTAGCGCGTCACGAAAACCAGTGGGCGGCTTGGCCTTCATGAGGGAGGCCAACTCTGCTGCCAACACATCGACCGATTCCACCCCCATGCTCAGAGCCATGCGTTTCCACGACCCCATGGTATTGATAGCCAACGAGAAAGACGACCGATTGCCGTTGACCAACGGCTGTTCGATCCAAAGGGCCCGGCCACCGCCCGGGCGCTTCATCTCGCGATCCGCCAGTTCGGTGATTTCCAATTCCGAGGCGATGGGTTGCGGCACCCGCACCAGTTCGCCACGATCCTCAAGCAGTTTGAGAAAATCCCGGTAAGCTTCAAATGCCATGGGCAGCAAGCCTACCACAACCCAACTTGCGGGCAACCACAACCCGTGTTTTGAAATGAAATGGGAGTGAATTAAGTCTCGACGTTTTGCGTCTCTTTAGGCAGTTTTGCGTCTAAGTATGAACCATTTAGCCAATACCGGTATCTCGCGCCGTCGTTTTTTGGCGGCTGCTGCAACCCTTGCAGCAGTTCCCACCATCATCCCAGCCAGTGCGCTGGGCAAGGAAAACCGTCCCGCTCCCTCCGAGCGCATCACCATGGGTGTGGTGGGCTGGGGCATGATGGGCCCGGGCAACACGGGGGCCTTTCTGGGGATGAAGGATGTGCAGATTGTCGCCGCATGCGATCTCGATAAGAACCACCTTCAGGGCGCCCTGGACACCATCAACAAGCATTATGGCAACAAGGATTGCGTCGCCTATCACGATTATCGTGAAATGATGTCCCGCAAGGACATCGATGCGGTCATGATTGCCATTCCGGACCACTGGCATGCCCTGGTCGCCACTGAAGCTGCCCGACAAGGCAAGGACATTTATGGCGAGAAACCGCTGGCCCGCACCATCGTCGAGCAGCAGGCCATCGTCAAAGCCGTCAAGAAACACAAGAGGATCTGGCAGACCGGTTCCTGGCAGCGGTCAGTATCCAATTTTCACAAGGCCTGCGAAATCGTTCGAAACGGCCTCATCGGCAAGGTTCAACGGGTCGAAGTGGGTCTGCCCAGCGGCCACACTGACTTTGCAGGCACAGGAAAGCAGAACCAGATCACCGCTCCGCCACCGGAACTGGATTATGAGCGGTGGATCGGCCCCTCCAGGATGGAGCCTTATATCAAGGCCCGCGTGCACATGAACTGGCGCTGGAACTACAACACCGGCGGTGGCCAGCTACTGGATTGGATTGGGCATCACTGCGACATCGCCCACTGGGGTCTGGATTTTGACAATGTGGGTCCCATGGAAGTCGAAGGCGTGGGCGAGTTTCCCTCCCCCGATGCGATTTGGAACACGTGCACCAAATACCGCATTCAGTTGAAATACCCTGGTGACGTTGAAATGATCATTGCGGGTGGCCATAACGACATTCGCAGCGGCACCAAGTGGATTGGAACCGATGGGTGGGTGTGGGTGGATCGCGGCGGTTTCGAAGTGTCCAAACCCGACCTGGAAGCGGGCGACAAACTGCCTGAAAGCCTCCGCAAGGTGAAGCTCTACGAATCGCGCAACCACCAACGCAATTTCATCGACTGCGTCAAATCGCGCCAACCCACGCTCACGCCGGTCGAAACGGCGCACCACTCGGCCATTCCGGGCCACCTGGGGCTGATTGCCATGCTTGTGGGACGCAAGATCAAGTGGGACGCAAAGAAAGAAGTCATCGTGGGCGACTCCGAAGCCAGCAAGCTTCTGCGGCGCGACTACCGTAAGCCTTATAAAATTTAATGAACAAACCCTCCGGGTTATTATAACCTGAATGCCACCCCTCCCGTTTCGTTTTCGAGACGGGAGGGTTTTATTTTCGGCAAATTACGACATTGCCCCCCC
>CAZIDG010000004.1:0-17473 GCA_964538065.1 uncultured Verrucomicrobiota bacterium | reverse complement strand
TTCGTTTTCGAGACGGGAGGGTTTTATTTTCGGCAAATTACGACATTGCCCCCCCCCTTCGACACCGGCCTCCTTCAGGAGGCATTAGAGGATATTGGCGGCCAGCTCAGCCAATTCCGACCGCTCGCCTTTCTGCAACTCAATGTGAGCCGCAATGGCTTCCGAACGGAACTTGCTCACGAGGTAATTGAAGCCATTTGAGGACGAATCGACATAGGGGTTGTCGATCTGATATGGATCGCCCGTGAAAATGATTTTGGATCCCTGCCCCACGCGGGTAATGATGGTCTTGACCTCGAGCGGAGTCAGGTTCTGGGCTTCATCAATGATGATAAACTGATTGGCAATACTACGACCACGTATGTAGCTCAAGGCCTCGACCACGATCAGGCCCGAACGCAGAAGGTCCTGGGAGCGGCGCGCATCGTGTCCCATATTCAAGTCACCCAACAATTCCAGAGCGTCGTGGATAGGCTGCATCCAGGGCTGGAGTTTTTCAGAGAGCGATCCCGGGAGGAAGCCAAGTTCCTTGCCCATGGCGACGGTGGGACGCGCCACGACCACCCGGCGGTATTCGCGATCCTGCACAGTCACCTTGAGGGCGGCGGCGAGCGCCAGCAATGTTTTGCCCGTGCCGGCCTTGCCCATGAGCGTGACCAGTTTGATGCGCTCATCCAACAGGGCATCAAAGGCGAATTGCTGCTCGCGATTTCGGGGCTTGATGCCCCAGACCCCTTCTCGACAATCCCGGATTGGCAACAGGCGCGTGGCAGCAGGATCGACGCGCCCCAGGAGCGTGCGTTTGGGATTGGTTGCATCGATCAGGGTACAGTAGGAACTGGGGTGCCAGGTTTGATCCTTGGGAAGATCCCAGGAACCATCGTTGCGAAACTTGACCAGATCCTCGTTGCCAACCAGTCGTTCGAACGTGCCGGTATACAAATCCTGAAGCAACACACGGTCGGTTTCATAATCCTCAGCAGGCAATCCCAGGGCGTCGGCCTTAATGCGCAAATTGATGTCCTTGGTGACAAGGATGGTGGGCATGCTCGCATCGGTTTTCTGGATGTGCAACGCCAGCGAGAGGATCCGATTATCCACAATATTGCTGCCGGGGAACTCGAGCTCCTGGTGCACATGAGGCTGGAGCGCAATGCGCAGGCGACCGCCCGACTTCAATGCCACTCCTTCACTCAGGCGCCCTTCGTCGCGGAATCCATCCAATGTGCGGGACACCGTGCGGGCATTCTGCCCGAGGTCGGAAGCCTCCTTTTTGAACCGGTCGATTTCCTCGATGACCTCGATGGGGATGATGAGGTTGTTCTCGGCAAAGCAATGCAGCGAGTTTGGATCGTGCAGTAAAACGTTGGTATCAAGAATGTAGTTTTTCACCTCGGCTCATGCGCTTGTACCACTGCCTCAGGTTGGCCAGGGAGGCGGGTATTTCATAATGACCGGAATACAGGAAATTACCCAGCATGCCATGCAGATCGAAATCGACAAACAGGGGGCGTTCGCCCAGGAGGAACGGCTTGTCCACAAGCATCTCCTCACATGGCAGGAGGCGTTGCTCCAGTTCGACCAGGAAGGCCGCCTGTTGCTTTTCCCACATTTCCAGACAATGGCGGCCGAACTTGCGCTCCTTGTGGCGAATGTAGGCCAGTTGTTCGCCCCTGGGCACGAATTCCCTGTAATAGATGTCGTTCAGTTTAAAACCAATGCCCTCAACCTCGCTTTCAAAATACCGCCACAGGAGGTATTGAACGCCATCCCAGGTGCGTGGAAACAGGCCCAGGGTGAACTTGCCATCGATGTACTTGGCGATGACCTGTGAGTCCTCATCGGTTTCGAACACAACCATCCGTCCATCGCGAATGACCGGCACGGCATAATACCGTTGTCGAGTGAGCTTCCAGATCAGGGAGCGGTCACTGGGGTCGATGTTAACGGCTTTGTAGGCAATATGCGCATAGTCCAAAATGCGCTGTTGCACAATGCAGAAAGGGCTCCAGGGAAATTGGATCAGTTCAATCATGGTTTAATCACATTCTCTCCTATTCAAGTGATTCAGACAAGCACGACTTGATGCGCTGCAAACGATCAAGAATACGGTCCAGATCATGCGCAAAGTGGCGCGTCTGGTAACCGGACCGTTTCGTACGCAGCTTCATTAGGGCGGCTTCGAGCTCCTGCTGTTCACGAAAAAACACAGCTCGTGCGTGCTTCACGGTATGATCGATGGCGTGCATGCGATCATACTCCCGCAAATTGGGAACCGCTCCCTGGAGCAGATCGGCAATATCCTGACGAACCCTCGCCACCAACCGGGCATCGAAGGAATAAAAACCCACATATTTCCGGTCCTTCACCAGGCAGGCGCTGTCGGCCAACCGGGTCAGCAGCATGGCCTGGGTATGGCGGCCTTGATAGAGCACAGTCCTGAAATCGCGAATGACGGAATCATGTGCGGCGATGAATTGAATCCGGCAACAAGGTCGTGGTTTGCGGCCACCAGCCACGATGATCACCTCGTCAATCGTGGTCGCCAGCAAGGCATAGCGTTCCCGCTCCTGGGAAAAGGTGCTGAAGTCCCGGCAGGTGGCCAGAAAACTGCCATTCCCCTCCTCCAGGGCCAGGTCCTCAATGGCATGACTGGCCGCCAGCATGGCCTCGTAATCCAGATGGTAAAAGGTATCGCCTCTTAAGGCCTCCACTCCCCGGGGATTTTCAGGCTGGCCATAGCAATCGACTGTCCTCACTTCGGCGTCAACAGGAAGGTAATCCTCCACGCGCCGTAAGAACTCAAGGTTCGATTGCTGTCCCGTGGCCACGCCTCAGTATATTAACCTCTTTGAAGACCAAAGCCAAGCCAAATCAACTCAATCAAAAGGAAAAACGAACGGCCGGGCGCCGGGCAATCCAGCGTCGGGAATCATCCATGTCCCGAGCCATCAACGAGAATGCCCGTCCATTACACCATGGGCGGCTTTACCTTGATGACCTGGTGATCATAGGATGGATGGATCGAGTGGCCGGGAGGCACCACCAGAAAGTCATGCGCATCCCACACACCATCAATCCATCGTTTGAGAAGCGACATGTCACCCTGAACTTCATCCAACCGCCAGCCATTCCTCTGGCAATAGAACTCCACCCGCTCACGAACGCCCAACTCTCGATCAAATTCGAAACGGATCAGGACCGTCCGCTGGTAACTTTGCGTCCAGCTCTGGGAGACTTCCATCAGATATCGCGCATTGTCCTCACCGTATTTGCGGACCATCTCTTCAAAAGAGCCCCCCAGGGTGAATGTGGAAACCTGTGATGCCATCGTTGAATCAGGTGCAGGCTTGCCGTCCGCCCGCGCGCGGCGGGCCGAAAACTCGAGCCATCCCGGCGTAAAATAGTAGGTGCCGGGACACTCCTGAAACAAACGCTCATAGCGTTCACGTGATCCGAGGAACAAGGTGATACAGTCATGAGCGCGCGGCACTATCAACGGGGTATGCCGGGCGGTCACGCCGGATAGTATCAGGTTGCACAGGCCATAGCCCACCAGGATCGCGTCGTAACGTCCCTCAGGAACCGCATCAACGCGCGACTGCAAATCAACATGTCCTTTTTTGGGATCATTGTGGTTGCCGACCGGCAGGAACTCCATGTCGAGCATGGTGGGCGATCGGGCAGCCACATGACAGATCTCCCGCAAGGCCACTTCGCAGGCGATGAGCTTCAAATGCAAGGCGGCAGCCATGGTGTCAGCATCCAATATGAGGGGCGTCGACCGCCGCCTCAACGTGGGAAAATCCTAGCCTGGCAGCACGAAAAACGCGAGTCAAATTCCACAGGCATTGATGCTTGCCGGATCAAGGTTCATTTGCCAAACTGAAAGATGGAATTGGCATGAGTATCGTAACCACAAAATATAGAAAACTGTCCATTCTGATGGCAGCTTATAATGAAGAGGGCACCCTGGTCCGATGCATTGACCGAATCATGAGTGTCCCCCTCCCTGCAGGTATGGATCGTGAAGTCGTGCTCGTGGATGACGGCTCAAAGGATTCGACCTGGCTCCTTGCCCAGGAATTGGCGACGCGATATCCCGGCATGCGCGTGTTTCAGCAGGCTAAAAATCAAGGCAAAGGTGCCGCCCTGCGCCGCGCCATCAAGGAAATGACCGGTGATGTGGCCATTTTCCAGGATGCGGACATGGAGTACGATCCTTTTGATTATGCACGCATGCTCAAGCCGATTCTGGATGGACGGGCCGACGTGGTGTTCGGATCAAGGTTCACCGGGGAGGAGCGCAAGGTGTTGTTGTTCTGGCATTCGCTGGGCAATTGCGGTTTGACCCTGCTCTCCAACATGCTCAACGACATCAATCTGACCGACATGGAGACCTGCTACAAAATGTTTGTGGCGGATAAGTTGCGCATGATCCCCCTCGAATCCAATCGTTTTGGCATTGAACCTGAAGTTACCGCCAAAATAGCCCGTCTTCGCCTGCGCATATATGAAGTGCCCATCAGTTACGACGGGCGCACGTATGCAGAAGGCAAGAAAATCAACTGGAAGGATGGTTTGGCGGCGCTGTGGTTCCTGTTTAAGTATCGTTTTTCCTCCAACTATGCCCTTCCGGACAAGGTGGCGCTCGACGCCCTTGAGCAGGCGCCCCGCTTCAACCAATGGATGTATGACATGATTACACCCTATCTGGGCAAGCGCCTGGTGGAATTGGGCAGCGGCCGTGGCAATATCAGCCGGTTATTGCGGGGGCATGGTCATATATTATTGACCGATTATCAGGAGACTTATCTGGCTGAGCTGAGCGAGCGCTGGGGACATCTGCCCACGGTGCATGTGGCAAAGCTGGATTTGAGCCGAATGGAGGATTTCAGTACCATCCAGGATTACAAACCAGACACCGTGGTCTGCCTTAATGTGCTGGAACATATTGAGAAGGACCAGGCCGTGCTGGATCGCCTTCAGGAAGTCCTGCCCGCCGGCTGCCGACTGGTCTTCCTCGTGCCATACAACCAGGCCTTGTTCAGCGAATTTGACCGTCAGATCGGCCACTATCGCCGCTATCAGAAGGGTGAGCTCGAACAAAAGATGAGTCAGGCAGGTTTTGAAGTCGAACGACAGTTTTTCTTCAATAAAGCAGGTGTGCTGGCCTGGTATGCAGCCAACACCCTGGGCAAACAACGCACCATCACGCCTGCCCAGACGAAGCTATACAACATGCTGACACCGATTTTCCGGATCATGGAACCCATTCTGCCCATGGCGGGACTCTCGACGATCGTTGTTGCACGCAAAAAGACACCCGAGAAGTGAATTGGTAAAACAAAACCATCCCAGTCAAATGTGAAGGAGCCTCAGCCCCCAACAACATGGGCCGCAGGTCGTTTCTTTAGCGCACGTTGTTTCGGCGTAGCGCTTGCCTTGCTTCTTTGCGCCGTCTTTCCACGGGTGCTTTTGGGGTTGCGCTCCTTTGTGGAGCGGGACTTCGGTGTCTGGAGCTATCCTGTCTGCGCCTATATCCGTGAATGCATGCAGGCGGGGGAAATCCCTCTTTGGAATCCATTAAGCAACTGCGGGGCGCCCCTTCTGGCGCAATGGGTCCCCATGGCGCTCTACCCGTTCTCGATTCTATATCTCCTGTTTCCGATGCCGTGGTCGGTGAATTTCTTTTCCCTACTCCATCTTTGGTGGGGCGGCCTGGGCATGTATTACCTGGCCCGCCATTGGGTCAACCAACCCGCTGCCGGCGTGTTGGCGGGTGCGGCGTTCGTGTTTAACGGGGCCACGCTCTCGGCCCTGGTGTGGCCCAACTTCACCGTTGCCCTGGGATGGATGCCCTGGGTGGTGTGGCTGACGGAGCGGGCGATGCATGGCGGCGGCCGGTTGCTTCTGGCAGCCACCGCAGCGGCAGCCATGCAGTTATTATCTGGATTTCCAGAATTGGTGATGATGACCTGGTTGGTGGTGGGCATTGTGGCCGTCCACCTGTGCATCCGCAGGTATGAGCCATGGCGAACCGTTTTTCTGCGGTTAATGGGCATCATCCTGCTGGCCAGTGGCCTGGTCGCGATACAAATCCTGCCTTTTCTCGATCTGCTGGGACATTCACAACGCAGTTTTGAATTTGCGACCAGCAAATGGCAGATGCCGGGCTGGGGCCTGGGCGCTTTTCTGGTTCCGCTATTTCATTGTTTCCATACATATCAGGGGCAATATTTCCAGTTCGGCCAGGTTTTCATGACCAGCTACTACCTGGGCATGGGGCTGCTATTGCTGGCCATTTATGGAGTCCTGTGTGGACGCAACCGCCGGGCCATGGTGCTGGCCCTCCTGGCTGTCTTCAGCCTGGTCATGGCCCTGGGAGATCAGGCGCTTCTCTATTCCTGGATCCGGTGGCTGTTTCCTCCCATTGGCGTTGCACGATACATGATCAAGTTTGTCTTCCTGACCGCTTTCGCAACGCCTTTGCTGGCGGCATTCGGACTTGCGGCACTGATGCGTTCGGAGCCCTCCAAATGCAAATTATCGGTCTTGGGGATTATCCTTCTGTCCCTGATCCTCCTGAGTTCCCTTGTTCTTTGGCTGGCATGGCGGCACCCATTCCCGTACGACAACTGGCCTGCCACGCTGAATAATGGCCTCATGCGGCTGGCCTTTGCATGCGCCATGGGAGTCGCCCTCGTGATCATGGTTCGCGCACGTCGCGTTCAATGGCAAATCACGGCCTCGATGGCCGTGGTGGCATTACAGATGGCAGATGTGCTCTCCCATGCACCCTGGCAGAATCCAACCGTTCCCTCGGATGCCTACGGCTCAGGACTGGAAGAGCGGCTGCCCAAGGTTCCCCTGGGGGAAGGGCGTGTAATGATTACCCCCCAGGCGGAAGCCCAATTACTCCGCAGCACAGTGCCAGATTTCACCCAGGACTTGCTGGGCAAGAGGCTGGCTCTCTGGTCACATTTGAATTTATTGGAAGGGGTAGCCAAGATCAATGGATCCTCCACGCTTCAAATGGCACCGCAGGCCCGGGTGCAGGCCCGCATGTACGCAACCAACAACACTTCATTTCCACATCTGGAGGCCTTTCTCGGCGCTCGATACTTCAGCAATCCAACCAATGTGACTCAGTGGGTTCCTGCAACGAACGCCCTGCCCCTCATCACAGGCGGTCAGGTTCCTGTCTTTGTCGACGATGCCATGAGCCTTGATGCGCTCTTTGCACCTGACTTCAATCCTCAGGGCGTGGTGTATCTACCTAAAGCTGCACGTTCGCTGGTTTCCGTTACCCAAGGATGCGTCATCACCATTGCCAATACACAGTGGAAAGCCCATCGGATTTCGTGCGAAGTCGAGGCGCCTCAGCCAGCCATGGTGGTGCTTGCGCAGACTTATTATCACTCCTGGCGTGTTTATGTGAATGGCCAATCCACACCACTATGGCGTGCCAATCATGCCTTCCAGGCCGTTCAGGTGCCCGCGGGCAAAAGCCGGATTGAATGGGTTTACGAGGATCGCTCCTTTCGCGCAGGAGCCGTTATTTCACTGTCGGCACTGATTCTGATGGCATTGCTTTACTGGCGCTGGCGTCCGCGCCCGATAACCAACGCAGGGGTATCCTAGCATCCAAGGGCTGAATGGTGCTATCAGGCAGGTTTGCGGCCACTTCGCGGAGTCGCGACACATAATTGGATTTGGCCATGAGCGCTGAATAAGCAGGCACACTGTAAATCAAGTCGTACCCCAACGACTTGAGATCCTCCGGCCGCAGCGTTTGAGTACGCAAGTCCAATAGAATGTAATCCACTGGATAATCGCGCAGCAACCGTGCCCAGTCCGCCCCGGTTTTGTAAAAGAAATCGTTGTTGAGGTGGAACGTGGATTCGGGATAGGCCGCTTCATACCGCCCGTCAATGGACACCTTCACTGAAGGATGCAACCGCCAGGCCGCGTAGCTTCCCCAGTGAAAGGGGACAGCCAGATTACCCCGCACCTGTCCAAGACTGAGCACATCGATTTCCCGCACGGGATACTCACCCACCGGCGCCAGCACTTGAAAAGCCACTTGAGGCAACAGCCATTGCAGCATGACCAAGGCAACTGCAAAATGAACACCAACTGCGACCCACAGAGCTCGCGAGTGATGCTTCTCAGCCCATTCGAGCCGTTGCTTAATGATTTGACCCGTCGCTTCAAAATAGGGCCCTGCAAATGCCAGAACTGTGAGACCAAAAAACGGAGCGTGACGCCGGCTTCGCCAGGCGAGGAAGGCCGCCAATGCCAGCATGAACACCCGCCACACCGAATGGTTCCCAACCTTCTTCCACCCCAGGACAACCGCCAGCACCACCAGGACAAACAAAACACGAAAACCCGCAAAGGCATCCCATCCCCACCAGGGCAGAGGCCGCCACTCGACGATGTTCATGCGCGGATGTAAAAGCGCTGGCACGATGTGCCCCCAATAGGCAATGCCATACGGGTTGACCAGCGTGGCCATCCAGCATCCCAGCACAGTCACCAGGAGCCACCAACTTTTTCCCGGTTGGCGCAGATGAAAGAGGGCACACAAAGTGATCACCCCAAGCCCTGACACAAAACCACCATGCAAATTAGTCCAGCACAACATGAGTGCCACCAGCGACAAAGAGGCCCATTTTCGTCCCTGGACGAGAAAGTCGAGCAGCAACAGCGTCAGGGCAAAAAAACAGTAGGTGAAGGCATGACTGCGAATGACAGGCACATAGCCCGGCAACACCGCCCAGGCAACAGGTATGAGCAGGATCAGCAGGACAGGCCATCGCGCCCCGGCGCGGCGTCCGAGCCAGGTGCAAGCCGCCAGGCCGATGAGTGAGAGCACGATTTTAAGCGCCAGCAATGAATCAGGCCCCAACCACTTTAGAAACGCGAAAAAAAACAAACCCGCACCCCACTCATGGTCTATATACTGGGCCAGGACCGGGGTAAAAGCGAACCGATCCACCGTCGGCAAATGCCCCGTCACAAACACATCGGCGCCCAGTGCCAGCTTGGCCCATAAATCGCCATCGGCGATATTGAACCTCCCGAGCACGATGATCCAGGAGACCGCAGCCAGAATCAGCCCCCCTGCACACCACAGACCAGCGCGAGGCGGCGCTGAGGTTCCGTTGGGCTCGGGCTGGGAAGATTGGATCATGACTTGGGAAGCCTTTGCGTTAATTCGTCAATTTGCTTTTGGATGTGCTCCTTGCTGGGCGTCAGCGCAAGCCACAGTTTCAAGTATTCGATGGCCTTCGGGATGTTTCCCAGACGTTCCTCCAAACGGGCCAGGTGGGTAAGCACACTGCCGGGAAAGAGCAATTCCTCAGGAGGGGAATTCTGAATCGATGCCAGATAGCGCTTCCAGGCCTGTTCCATCAGGTTACGCGCCCGGACCGGATCGTTGTGATCCTCCTCATAGAGACGGCCGAGTTCGAACAGGATTTCGTAGCTGTCTGGATTGGCCTGCCAGCCCTCCCGGAGAAACTGCTCGGCCTCGGCTTTTTTGCCCAGCCGCGTGCGCAACCAGTAAGCCGCGACCGTATATGTCTGAATGCGATGGGGATCCAAACTGGCCGACATGCGCAACCAGGGCAATATCTCGCGCTCCTCACCCGGTTTTTCCAGATGCACATGTCTGCTGGGGTAAAAATGGCGGCCAAAGGCATCAATCCAGGTCCGAGGCTCCTTGAGATAATCATCCAAATCCGTTTCCTCAGCTTGCTGTTCGGCCTTATCATGATTCTGCGTTGCCTTTGCCTCCAGATGTGTTTTTTCAGTTTTGGGAACCCTGTCAAACATGCTGGGATAATAGCCTGCGTGGAAATAGACATCGGCCTTGTTAAAAAAATAGTCTCCAAACACGGCCCGGCTGTCCCCCATCATAACCTCCAACACACCGGTGGCGCTGGTTCGCGCCCCCTCCCACTCCAACATCCAGACATGGATCCGTGTGGCCAGGGTGAACCCGATGGCCAGTAACAGTGTCAGGATGTAGAAAGGCGACGGCATGGGTTAATTGAGCGATTTACGGCGAAACACCAACCAGGCTGCCGTCAGAAATAGCGCCGCATAGGCGGCAGCGTATGCCGTGGCCGCTCCGACCACCCACCAGGGTATGAGGCCCCAATTGTGAATGACCAGGTTGCGTACATCATAAAATTCCAGGTGGGGAATGATATAATAAATCACGAGCAAGAGCGTGGCCGATGGCTCGCGCATGTTTTCCGCCACCTTATAAAGATGCTGCCCCATCAACAAAATGCCGACCACAATGATGAAATTGATGGTGACGGTCACGGAAGGCGCCGTGAACACAACCGATCCCAGCATCGTCAATGCAATGACAACACCAAGCATCATCCAGTGCAACCAACCCGCCTGGACATAGGACAGCACCGGCCAGGCGTGCTCCCGGGAACCACTGATCACCGCAAAGAAAAGATAGAACACCGCCAGGGCCAATCCGCATGCGAACCAACAACCCGCAAACTTGCCCATGATGATGTGGGCCCGGGTCACGGGTTTCGCCAACAGCGGAAAAATGGTGCGCTGCTCGCGCTCCGAGGGTATCTGGCGCGCTGTCGTCGTTAATGCCATCACGAGTGCCGATAACCAGATCAAGAGCAGGCAAATCTCTTTGAGATACCTCACAATCCGGTCGTCATTGAAAAAGCTCATCGAGCCCATCATCAAGGTGATCACGGCCGTCATGATGAACAGCACATAGAAATCCTTGCGACGGTACATCTCCTTGATCACCACGCCCGCCAATGCCAAAATGGTATGCATAATCCCCTGCTTCGCCTTGAATTCAGTGTCCGTTACCCAAGGATGACTTGGAAGCCTCGTATCCAATCACCTTTAGGAAGATGCGTTCCAAATCGGTCTGATACTGCCGCACAAGGTCCTCCACACGTCCTGCAACCTTGAGCTCGCCTTCGTTGAGGATGGCCACACGATCACAGACGGTTTCCACCTCGCCCAATTCGTGCGAACTGAAGAATACGGTTTTGCCTTCCTGCTTGAGCCGTTGAATGATTTCGCGCACCTTCATGCGCCCCAAAGGATCCAGGCCACTGGTCGGTTCATCCAAAATGAGAAGATCCGGACGGTTGATCAGCGCCTGCGCCAGGCCAACTCTTTGCTGCATGCCCTTGGAATAAGTGCGAATCGGACGCTTTCGGGCATGATCCAACTCCACCAACTTAAGAATGTCATCCATCCGCGAATCGATTTCCCGGGCCGGGATTTTGAAGATCTTCGCGTAAAAACGGAGCAACTCCTCCGCCGTAAGGAACTTGTAATAATAGGTCAGTTCGGGCAGATAGCCTATGCGCTGCCGAGCCACTGGCTGGCGCACATCGACACCAAAAAGGGAAGCGACACCGCTGGTGGGGTTCACAAATCCCAACAACACATTCATGGTGGTGGTTTTTCCGGCCCCGTTGGGCCCCAAAAAACCAAACACCTCCCCCTGACCCACCGTCAGCGTCAACCCTTTCAGTGCAAGCTTGATCCCACCGGTTGACTCACGGCTGGGATATTCCACCCGCAATTCATCCAGTTTTATGACCGATTCCATATAACCCATTGATATAACACAAATCGGCACAACCCGACACCCACTTGAAGCATTTTTCCACAACTCATTGTCGGTCAAAATGATGCCTTATGACCACCCCCGTCCGAACTCTCTTTACGCAGGGGGTTTTGCTCCCTTGCAAAGGGGCGGAACCAACGCGTTCTGGGCCCTCAGAACGCTCATCCCGAGAAAGACCAGAAGGGAGATCAAGGCAGCCAACGACACCTTCCACCCCCATGCGAAGGCATGATCCTCATACCGGAGTACCACTTGATGGCTCCCGCCTGGAACCTGAATGGCTTGAAAGGCATGATTGGCACGGAATATGGGAGTCGGGATACCATCCACATAGGCCTTCCAGGGACGAAAATAGGTTTGAGCCACGCTGACCAGCATGGATTGTGTGGCCGCCAGAGAACTCCGAACCGTAAAATCAATCTGGTGAGGTGTGATTTGAATGTTGGAAACGGAGGCAGCGGGATCGGCTTGAGCCTGAATATGAGGACGTTCCTCCTCGGGAATCAACAAAGCGCGGCGGGGATTGTAGTCCCGGGAGAGCAATCCATACAGCCCTCCGGCATAATTGGTAAAGATGGGAGCCTGTCCTGCTGTCACCAATGGCAGCCAGGTGGCACGGTCATCCCACTCAAACAATCGCTCATCCGAGGAGATGCGAGCCACCCCCAGATAATCGAGCACTCCATCGGCTAATCCATTGGTCCCCAAGCCATACAACGCATCGAAGACGTGGGACTGCTCGCGCGTGTATAAAGGGAAGAACCCATCCACCTTTGGCATGGGATCCACCAGATTCCAATTCCAGACCAGTGCAGTACGGTGCTTGAGCCCATATTCCACAGGATTTGTGCTCCCCGTACGCAGCATGGTATTGAACATCCTGGGACTGACCATGATACGTGAGCCATTGGGTAATGGTTTCAACAACAGGGGATTCAAACCGGGTTGATAGATTTCCTTGGCGACGGTGGGATTCTGGCGGGACATGTGGGTCACAAAATCCAAACCAAGGATGCCTATAAATACCACGGCGACCAGGTGCTTTACCCGTGTATCAGGTTTTGGAACCAGCCACACCAATGCACCCAAACCCAGCCCTGCGCACACCAAACGCCAGATACCATTCCAGAGGGTCGGCACCCGATGATCTTCGTAATTCACGATCCACAGCGTGCTGATCAAAATGACCACGACACAAACCACATAGAACAAACCATGCCAGAGAATCGTCCGATTCCTGGTTCGAGCATCCCCCCACTCCTCCACCCACTTCACACCGTAGGCTGCCAGGAGCGGAAAAGCCATCATGGACACAATCAGGAATTTGACCGGGAATCGGATGAACTGCAAAGGGGGGCAGATCGAGCGCATAAACGGAAGCACACGTCCGGGTTCCCCGGCTGCCAAAAGGATTCCCAGCACCAGGGCCGCCCACAGAAAAAGGACACGGTAATTTCGCGTTTTTTGCAGCGCCACTCCCGCCAGCAAGACAATCGCCACTCCGGGGTAATAGGAGGAGGTCCACTCCTGTACATACTGGCTATACACCCCTGAGGTCGAGGGAATGCACCCATAAATGGGCACCAAAAGATTAGCCGCCCCCCACAATGGCATGGCCCACGAGGAATTATCGAAATTCACGTTGCGTTGTGAGGCGGATAACAACTCAAAAAACGGCAACAACTGCACAGCCGCAAGTGCCGAAATCCAGGCCACCATGACCCCCAACCGTAAACAACGCATCAGACGTCCAGTCTCTCCGGGCCTGTTCCCGGGCTTGATTAACACCAATCCTCCAGCCAACACCCAGGAAAACAAGATGGCCTCCACGGCGCCCGTCGCCATTTGTAAAGCGCCGACAACCACGGCCCATACGAGACTTGTCCGCCCACGCTCGCATCCTCGTTCAACCGTGCCGATGAGCCATGGCGCCCAACTGAGCCCCGCAATAAAATGAGGCCACATAAGGCTGTTAAACATGAGGCCATGCAACGCATACCCCACCCCGGCAACGCCCGCGGCCAGGGAGTTACCCGTCCACCGCCGGGCCAGCCAATAGGCTCCCACCCCACCCAGGCACTGATGCGCGAGACAAAACAGGCTGATGCTGAACGTGTTGCCCGCCACCAAAAACATCAAGGCGGGGGGATAAAAGCACAGCGGCGACCACTGGGCCAGAAAGGGGATGCCACAATTGCTCAATGGATTCCACAATGGCCACTGTCCTGCCGAGAAAGACTCCCTGTAATAGGCTGCCAGAGGGAAGCCAAAGGCTGAGAAATCCCGATGGAAGAAGACCGCCACTCCCAGGCAAACATCAGGGTAAGCCGCAAAGACCAGTAGAGCCAAAAGGAGGATAAACCGCCCAGCAGGCATCAAGCGACTTGCGCTCGGGGCCTCCGTGGCTCCAGTAATTACATCATGACCTGTCATTTTGATGACTGGACAACAATCGTTTGTCTTGTGCCATCCATCCATTCTTCATCGTTGCAAACAAGCCTTTTCTTTAACCATTAAAAAACGGCAGCGGAAGATCCACTGCCGTTCATGCAAAAACACCTGACAGGAGGTCCTGGCTCCCCAGCTCCCTCAGTCAGTTATAATTCATGCCCGGGTTCGGTGCATGAAGCGGCCACACCGATGGCATTGATATGATAGGTGCCACCCGATGGGCATTCGGGTTTCTCCTTGATGTAGAGTTCCGCACCAAACAATTCGTCATCTGTCGGAAGATCGCCATCATGTTTGCCATGTTCGACCCCCCAGATTTGCTTGGCGGCGTCCATTTTGCTCAGATTTTCTATACATGCCTTTTTCTGAGCTTCAGTCCGGTAGCGCATCATGTTGGGCAGAGCGACGACGACCAACAGGCCGATGATCGCGATGACAATCATGATCTCCACCAGCGTAAACCCCTTGTTCCTGTTAATTGGGATACGCATACACAGCCTCGTTAAATTCGTAATTGATGAAGCCGTGTCCCGGTTATGCACATATGGCCGGGCACATATACTGACAGGTGCGTCCCAGACCAGGGGACCATGCGGGGTGGGCAAAATCGCCAGGGCTTGATCTTGGCTGGTATAAAGTTCTCTCGTGCATAGGGTTTCCTTTCGTTGACTGCAACGGCGGCGTGAACCAGGCACAAGGCGATTATGGATGATTGCATTAATGTTCACGTATTGCCCTGTACCAACCGCACGTCCACCCGTTCCAGCATGACATGTGCCATGGCGTATGCATGGTGGTTTTCTCGATACTGGCAACCATGAAAAAAAGAACCCAGAGCCGAAGCCCTGGGTTCTACAAAACATGAACTCTGTCAAACCATTACAGCGTATGACCATCGGCACTGAGTGAGCATGTGGGTGAAGCGCCAACTGTTATGCCATCAACGGTGTAGGTGCCACCACCAGGACAGGCGGGAATGGTGCCAGCCTTCAAATAGGTCGCTACAGTGCCAGCCGCGACAGTCGCGGAGGCCTGTTGTTTGGCTTCGAGCGCCCATTGCTGGATTGCCGCATCGATCTGTTTGAGATTCGCAATGCAGGAGTTCTTCTGTGCGGTCTTACGAGCGTTCACAAAGTTGGGAATCGCGATGGCGGCCAACAAGCCGATGATTGCCACAACGATCATGATTTCAACCAGGGTGAAGCCGGACCGACTCGAGGTCTTAATCAACATATATCTACCTTTCTTGCACTTGTTGTTTTCGTTTACGCGGCGTGAACCCGGCTGGGAGTGAAACATTATGATTACACGTTAGGTTCACCTATTGCTCCCAGCCAGCCGCTTTTTTATAAAAAGCACGCTATGTGCCACCTAGCATAACACCTCAAAAGGCAGAATGTTTCGTTAAAGCCATTGTTTCCATGTTCCACCATGACCTCGATGTGTCTCAGGGAGGGGAACGATTGTCAAAAAACGTTTCAAACCCATCCATACCTCCCTCCTAACCAACCCAGGTTTCTCAACACCTCTTGAAGACCCTAATTCAGATGCAATATCCTGGTCTTCAATATGTTTCGAATATAACAGCATACCCTCAGACGACACCACCCTCCCTGACAAAAAAAGGACCCTGAGCTGCTGCTCAGGGTCCTTTGATAAATTACGCTTTAATTAAATTACAGCGTGTGACCATCGCTGCTACCCAGCGAGCATGTGGGGGAAGCGCCCACCGTGATACCATCAACGGTGTAGGTGCCACCACCAGGGCAGGCAGGAATGGTACCGGCCTTCAGATAGGTCGCCACCGTGGCGCCCGCAACCGTTGCGGAGGCCTGCTGCTTGGCTTCAAGCGCCCATTGCTGGACAGCCGCATCGATCTGCTTGAGATTGGCGATGCAGGAGTTCTTCTGAGCGGTCTTACGGGCGTTCACGAAATTGGGAATCGCGATGGCGGCCAACAAGCCGATGATCGCCACAACGATCATGATTTCAACGAGGGTGAAGCCGGATTTACGTGAGGTTTTAATCAACATATCTCTACCTTTGTGTCTTAACGGTTTACGTTTACGCGGCGTGAACCAGACTCGGGGCTATTATATGATTACGGTTTTGGTCCACTGATTGCCCCTCGCCAGCCGCGATTTTGTTTATAGCACTCGCCATGCCATCCACTAGAACACTCAAAACACCCAATTATCACGCCTTTAAGGCCAACAAGAGAGCACCACTTGAGTATCAGTGTCTCACAATAAGAATTGGATGTCTCAATAATCGCCAATCCAACTTTTCCCCAGGACAAATTCCATCTCCAACATCAGGAAAGGATCATTTTAGGCCCTCCTATGAGGATCCACAGGGAACACATCACCCTAATGCCAGCGTTGCATCATGATAGGGAGGCATGAGACAATCTTCATGGAACGGAGACGAGCCCCTGCCCCAATCTTGATCCCTCCCAAACGCAAAAAGGCGGCTTTTTCACTGCCGCCAGAAATTCAAAAGGACCCAAGAGCATATGCTCCGGGTCCTTTAGACGAGTTACATGTTAAATTACAGCGTGTGGCCGTCAGCGCTCAGCGAGCATGTGGGGGAAGCGCCCACCGTGATGCCGTTGACGGTATAAGTGCCACCACCAGGGCAGGCGGGAATGGTGCCAGCCTTCAGATAGGTCGCCACAGTAGCGCCCGAGACGGTCGCGGAGGCCTGCTGTTTGGCTTCGAGTGCCCATTGCTGGACGGCTGCATCGATCTGTTTCAAATTCGCGATGCAGGAGTTCTTCTGAGCGGTCTTACGGGCGTTCACGAAGTTGGGGATCGCGATGGCGGCCAACAAGCCGATGATCGCCACAACGATCATGATTTCCACCAGGGTGAAGCCCGATTTACGGGAGGTTTTGATCAACATATCTCTGCCTTGTTTGTGTTAACAGTTGTTAACGGTTTACGTTTAAGCGGCGTGAACCATGCTCGGGGCGGATTATATGATTACGGTTTTGGTTCACGGATTGCCCCAAGTTAACCGCTGCCCCTCCAAAAGCACACGGCATGCCAACCGTGCTTGCTCTTAAAAACCCTTATTGCCGAGCATGGGATCGCACCTCCCCCCCCTTTCAGTCATGGTTGTGTGTCCTAAAACGGGAATTGCCTGTCTTTGGATGGCTCACAGCCCGCAAATGCGGACGACGGAAGATGAAGATTGGGGGAAAAGGGACCTTACAAGGTGGCGCACAACATTTGCGGTCTGTATCTTTGGCGCTCCCCTCCTAAAAAAATATCATACATGCTATTGAATTCTGGGGCAGGCTTCCTATAGTGCCCAATCGATTTGAGATTGCGAAGATGAGCGATTCAGCCATTGAGAGCACGTCCTGGGATATCC
>CAZIDG010000003.1:14759-127479 GCA_964538065.1 uncultured Verrucomicrobiota bacterium | reverse complement strand
GGAAAACGAGGCCACGGGATGGACCACGTGTCAGATAATCCTTCCCAAATTATTGGTGCATCGGATCATCCAAATCCTGAGAGACTGAAGCCACAGCCTTCCCCCCGCCGAGTCACCTGGACCCAGGGCCATTTCCGGAGGGGGGCAGGCAACACAGGGGGATGACTGGCGGTGAAATGCCGTGGACAAGGGCATAAATAATGTCGGCAGAAACCAGGAATTTGACACTTGCGTTGGGCTCCCCCTTTCGGGTAGTGTGCGGGGCGTTGATGAACTACTGCGGTCGTCGTGGTGTCGGTGGAGCGTGTTGAAAGACCCGTTTCCAGCACAAAACCAGCACATAGCAGGTGAGTGAAGGATGCCTCAGTCGCAAGTGCTTCATTAGCAACAATGCCCGCGTGGCGGAATTGGCAGACGCGCTAGATTCAGGTTCTAGTGTTTAACGACGTACAGGTTCAAATCCTGTCGCGGGCACCACCTCAAATTATTCCCTTATACCATTCGTTTCGTCCGACGTTCGAATTCCTCGAGTGTTTCAAGGCCGTTCATTGGATGCATCCTCAGCCAAACCCGGAACCGGGTTCCAATTCCTCACTTCCGATCCGACGCCCCAGGAACGACCGGCGACGGGAGTGGATCGAACGATGCGTAGTTGCTGGCATTGGTCAAGGGTATCGGGTATCATGGTCATCATCTGCAAGCAGTGACATGAGACCAACGGCGGGATGGGCCTTTGGCTCCTGGTGCAGATCAGGTCCATGGCCCTGAAAATGAGAGCTTTCCGCATGAAGAAACGTTTGACGCTGGGGTGGACAGTCTGGGTTGCCAGTGCGTGGTTTCTTGTGACCACCCTGGTGATGGCTGTCCCCGGTACTGCTTTGGTGCCCAAAGACACCAGGGAATCCGTCGCTGCCTCCTTTTTGCCTGACGAAGCCTCCATTGCATCTGCCGAGTCGGATTTGCAGAAGAAGCTGGAGGAGGCGCAGACCCTCCTGGGGGCGGTGTTGAGGTCCTCTTCGACCGGCCGGGTGGAAAATGCCCAGGCGACGGCCATGGCGGAGCGTCATTGGATGGCCGGCAACCTGGTTCGCTCGTATGAGCAGCAACTGAGCTATCTCAAGCGCTTGCGTGAGCTGAGGCAGACGGTTCAACAGCTCAAGCTGGAGGCGGAATCCTGGCAGGGCTTTCGCGACCTGCCACCCTATCCGTTGTCGCTGGTCGATGATTTGCGCAAGCAGGTCCGTGCCCTTGAACGCCAACAGAATGTGTTGGGAGAGGAGCAGGCGTTGCTACAGGGGCGCATCGAGGGACACCGTGCCGAGATGCTTGCCGCCGAGAAGGCATTGAGACGGATTGCCGAACAGGTGGAGGGCACCAAAGATACCGCAACGGCGCTCGCACTGCATGAGGACCAGACACAAAACCAGTGGCGTCTGCGCCTTCGGCAGGCCTGGCTGGGTGGGGATGAGATATTGCGCCAGGTGAACGAGGAGAAAAAAGCATTGCTTGAACAAAACCACGCCTTTTTGATCCGCAAGTTGAGCGTCGCTTCCGCGGACTGGCAATTGTCCGAAGCGGACAAGAACGCCCAGATCGCTCTTCTAGCCCACCAGCGCAACGACCTCTTGCGCGATTTGGAAAGCGCCGCCATCGCTGAGCAGAACATCTCGCGCATGCTCAATGATTCGCGTGCCGAGCTCCAAAAGACGCTTGAAAGCGCTGCGGTCACTGCCCCGAAGGATCTGAGCACCAACGAGACGGCGTCGGGGATCGCACACTTGCAGCAAACGGTTGAAACCCACCGGATTCGCCAGGAGAGCATCGGTGTGCGCCTGGAGCTGTTGCAGTGGCAGTTGGCCATGGTGGATGCCCAGCAACAAATCTGGGAAGGCCGTTTTCGCCAGGCCGGGCAAACGGAGGCGTCCCAGCAGACCCGGGATATGATGGACGAGATGACCCGTCAATTGGCAAGGGGGCGGAGCTGGGAGTTGAATTTGACCAACCGGCGCAACAGCCTCCAGCCGTTGCTCGATCAACAGGAGGCCATGCTGGAAGCGTGGAAACCAGAGCAGGGAGACCGCCAGTTGGCCCAGGATGTGTTGATGGCGTACAAGGAGCAGGATCGTGAGTTCACCCGCATGGAAGCCACGTTGCGTCAGACCATGCTGCTGGTGGAATGGTTCCTTGAGGATATCCAACACATCCAGGAGCGGGCCACGTGGGGCGAGCGCCTGCGCCGGATGAAAACGGGTTTTTCCTCCGGGTTTTCAACTGTATGGGATTTTGAGCTGGCCAGTTATTCGGACGAAATTGTGGTCGAAGGGCGGACCATCAGTGGCAAGCGCAGCGTCACCTTGGGCAAGGTGCTCCGCGTGCTCATCACATTGGCCCTGGGATTGTGGATTTCGCGATGGGTGGCGCAGTGGATCAGCCGCCGCCTGGCCAACCAACTGCGGGTGGACGCCAGCCGCTCCCTGCTGGTGGAGCGGATGGTCTATATTTTCCTGGGCAGCACGGTGGTGATCATCGCGTTGAACATGACCAAGATACCGTTCACGGCGTTTGCGTTTCTCGGCGGCGCCCTGGCCATCGGTGTCGGTTTCGGGGCGCAAAACATCATCAATAATTTTATCAGCGGCATCATGCTCCTGATCGAACGCAAGGTGAAGCTGGGCGACATGGTGGAGGTCGAAGGCGAGCGAGGCGTGGTGCAGCAGGTGGGGGCGCGCAGCACCCTCATCCGGCGTGCCGACGGCAAGGAGCTGATTGTCCCCAACAGCCAGTTTCTGGAGAAAAACGTCGTAAACTGGACCTTGTCCGACCGCCAGTTGCGCCTGACGATCACGGTCGGCGTGGCGTATGGGGCGCCGTTGCGACGCGCGGCGGAGTTGATCTGCCAGGCGGGTGAGGAGAACCAGTTTGTGCTCAAGGACCCCAAACCCTTGGTGGGCTTCGAAGAATTTGGCGACAACGCCCTGGTCTTTTCATTGTACGTGTGGGTCAGCCTCGCGTGGATGGACATGGACGTGCGGACGGTTACTTCAGAAATCCGGTTCCGCATTTACGAGCTTCTTGAAAAGGAAGGCATTGCCATCGCCTTCCCTCAGCGGGATGTGCATCTGGATGCCCCGAAGCCCCTGCAGGTGCAAGTGATCAATCCTGCCTCGGATAAAACGAACGGGGGCAAAAACACCTGATCCCCCCCACCATTCATCAAGACATTTTATGGCCATTACCATTCGCCAGGCAGGTCCCCCCGATGCCACTCCGTGGCTGAACCTTCTTCAAACTGTGGTGGGTCAGGATTACCCTGACCGGCGCGTCTATGAACTGGAGTGGATCACCAGCCAGTTGGATCCCGCTTCCGGCCATGAAACCTGGGTGGCCACCGACGGCGCCCAGTTGCAGGCCGCCGTCACGCTCCTGGCACCCACGCGGCAGAATGTAAATCCCATCATCAACCTGGGCAGGAACCTGGTGCGACCGGAAGGCATCCAGGATGGCTCGGCCGCGGAGTTGATGAAGCAGATCAATGCGCTGGCTGATCAGCGGGGCCTGTCTTCTGTGGCACGCGTCCGGGCTGCGGACCTGGACCAGCAGACCCTCTTCGAATCCGCGGGGTATTCCTGCGTCGGGTTCCAGCCTGCCAAGCACGTGATCCATGGTCGCGAGGGCATCCTGTTTTTTGTTCGACTGGGCCGGCCAGACGCCGTGGTGCGGTTGCCCATCTCCGAAACCCTGCCCCAGGTGTCGGAGCTCGCCTCGTGTGTTCTGTCCCGGCTGCAGATCCCGGCTCCACACCAATTGCGCGACGGGGCCACCGGCTATCCCCTCCAGTCCGAACTGCGTTTTCACGATACGCCCTTTGATGACTTTGAATTATGGCGCATGCAGGCCATGGCCACGGAGCTGCCGGAGGGGATTTCGAGCGGATACAACCAGGGGGTCGGCCTCCTGAGGCTCGAATCCACCGGCGTACCCCTGGCCCTGCTCGGCCAGCGGGAGGATCAAATGGTGGTCGGTCTGGCCTATTTCTTCGACGAGGATGACCGCTGCCTGCGCATCGTGGACTCGTTTGCGGCGGATGACATTTCCCTGGGGGCGGTGCTGCGCGAGATGGTGGCGCTGGCCCAAAGCCGCTTCAACGCGGTGTATATCGAAGCGGACATTCCCATGACCGCGCCGCGCTTGCTGAAGACCGCCGAACAGCTTGGCTTCATCCCCGTGGCGTATTTGCCCGCCTTCTGCAACAAAAACGGCCAGTGCGCAGATGTCGTGAAGATGGTCAAACTGGGGCTTCTGCACACCAACCTGACCAGCAAACTGACCGATCAGGCGCGGATGATTGTCAATGTCATCGAACGCAACTTCGAGGACCAGAAGGCCGGTCTGGCGGTGATTCTCCTGCTGCGCAGCCTTCCGATCTTCAATGGCCTCGGCGAGGGCGAATTGCGCAAGGTGGCCCAACTCTGTGAGCAGAAACTTGTCCGCCCCGGTGAGATCATCTTCCGCAAGGGTGAGATGAGCACCGAAGCCTACGTGGTCATGCGCGGCCAGGTGGATATCCAACTGGGTGAGGCCACGGTGCCGGTCGCTTCGTTAAGCACAGGGCAGATCTTTGGCGAGCAGGCCTTCCTGGATGGCTCGGCCCGCGAGGCCAGTGCCACAGTGTCACAGCCCACCGCCCTGCTGGTCATTCGTCGTGTGGCCTTCAACGACCTGCTGCAGCGCGAACCCCGCCTGGGCATGGTCATCATGCGCAACACCGCCCTGGACCTCTCCCATAAACTCCGTAATACCAACGCGCTCCTGAGGCAGATCAGGCGTGCCACGCCGTAAGCCCCGTCATGCCCATCGTGACGGTTGTTCTTCTGCTCGTGAACGCAACACATGACACACTGTTGCGAATCGCGAGTTGCTACAACCTGCGCCCGCCTGGATCCTGAACACAAAGCGTTAAGCCAGTGCGTGCCCCGCCAGACGATCCCGGTCAGGCTCTTGTTTTGTCGTCGAAGGACATTTGCGCAACAGCACATCATGGCAAAAAGGCTGCGCACTGGCCTCGGCAACCGACCATCCCGCCCGTTGAACCAGTCCCTTGAAATCGGCCAGATTGCGCGGTTTCAAAGTCAGATGCCCCGTGTCCACTCCACCGCTTAGAAGGCCATCCGCTCGCGTGATCGTGCCAGTCATGACAAAGTCATCTGACGAACGTCTCCAGAGCAGTTCCAGAGTTGCAAGAATCTCATCGTCGGAGCAATAATCAAAAATCCCTCCCTCTGATGTTCCCGTGACAATCGCCTCCGAAGGAATGCGTTCAAGGACGGGTATAAGGTCCCTGGGATTGGACCAATTGAACGTGCTGTACTGGAAGGAAATCTGGAGGCCGTTCAAAGGGCCTCCCGCCGCCTTCAACGCCTCCAGCGACCGGGCGCCAAAGCCAGGCCCCTCCTGGTCCAGGTCCAGGCAATGAATGACCATGGTGCGGTCTTTCAAAAGATGGGGATGCGATTTTTGCAGGACCAAAAGCGTGTTGAGGCTGTCGGTGGCGGGTCCACCGCCGATGTTGAGAAGATGGAGAGGATGGTGCTGGCGAACCATCAGGAGAGGGATAAGCGCCTCCGCCATCATGCGCGCCATGTCTTTCAAACGCAGGCGCACCGACAAACATGGAAGTGCTGAAGCAAACTGGCGGTCGATTTTGGTGGCGTAACCCTCGCCCAGGTTTTCGGGACCCAGTTTGAAATAATAGATGGTCATCCCGGTCACAAACGGCGCCTGGGATTCCTTGTAACTCCGAACCAGGATCGATTTCCTTTGAAGATACCAAAGAAATACCTTTT
This sequence comes from uncultured Verrucomicrobiota bacterium, assembly GCA_964538065.1. Lineage (GTDB taxonomy): Bacteria > Verrucomicrobiota > Verrucomicrobiia > Limisphaerales > UBA1319. The sequence continues at coordinate 121,636 of CAZIDG010000003.1, read as the reverse complement.
TGACGAAGGCCGGCATTTTTCTTCGCCTTTCGGCGCCGCGCACAAAATCCTGAGTCACCGCCTCTATTTCGGCATCGGTCGGGACGCAAGCAAATGCCGGATGGGTGACATCGACAACAGGCAGTTCCAAACCGTCGTCAGTGACGGCATAGCAGACACCGGGTATTTTATGTTTTTCAGGTATTCGGATGTTCATAGTACATGCACCGTTCATTTTGGACATCCATTCCGAAGTGAACGGATACAAAGCGCCAGAATTCAAGAAGCCTTGTCAGAGCCTGGCTGACTCGGTCAGAACCTATACGAAAGTATCTGAATAAGATCAAGCATTTACAGCCCCACCCTCTGTCCTTAGCGCCAGAGCCACGCTATCAAGGGGGCATAGATCAAAGCGGGCAGGTAATTGGCCATGGGGACTTTGCGGATGCCAAATATCACCAGGGCCACAAAGGCGATGAGCATTCCGGCGGTCGCGCCGATGGGATCGGCCAGGCGCAGGTCCTCAAGCATGGGCAGGGCCGCGCGGGACAGGGTGGATATCGTTGCTTGAAGGGCGAGCACCGGCAGCGCGGACAGGACCACGCTGCGGCCGAACACACGGCTGAAGGTCATGGCCGCCAGGCCGTCCATGCACCCCTTGAGCACCAGCGTGCGCGTGGCGCCCAGGAGCCCCTCATGCAGCGCACCCAGCAACGCCAGGGGCGCGGCGCAAAAGAGGATCGTGCAGGCGATGAATCCGCTCGAAACAGGAGTCTGGCCCGGTTTGGCCTGCTGAAAGAGGGCATTGGCATTTTGGCCCAGGCGGTTCCAGTAGCGCTGGATCCCCAGCAAACGGCCGGTGGCGCCCCCGAAAAATATCGCCGCCAGCATGATGACCACCTGTTTCATCGCGAGCCAGAAGGGGCCGTTGATGCACCCCCAGGTCCAGCTCAACCCGGCGTAGATGGTGAATATGCCCAGCAGGTTGCGGAACAGCGTCTGGCGCGGCGCGGCAAATTCCCGCCCCGCCAGCCCCAGCCCCGCCCCGATGATGATCAAGGCCACATTGATGAGGGAACCCAGCACGCGGCCATTGAACCATGTCCGCCCCCGGCGCGCAATCACGCCTTGAGCCGGGGCGGCCCGGCACGGTGGACGCGCAGCGAAAACCCGCGCCCGTTTTCATACGGCTCGACCGTGGCCGTGACTTCCAGCACCGGATACCGCACGGTGGCCAGCCCGTAGCTGCGATAGGTCGGAGCGAACAGCTCCGTCTCCACCATGCCGGTCCAATCCGCCAGGGTCAGGAATTTCATCGGCTCGCCCGTCACCTGGTGATGCAGGCGCTGCTCGATCACCAGACCGCAGGTGACAACCGTTTGCCCTGGAAACTCACCCAGCCGCGACACCGGACAGTAGGTGTCCCAGGACACATGATCGTGCAATTCGAGCGGGTGACCACTCACGGTGTAGCCGAAAAGATCCGCCTCCCAGTCCAGTTTCTCGCGCCGGGTCGGTTCCCGCAGCGGCACGGATGGCAGCCGTGTGTCATCGACAGGCGGAAACAGCCAGCCCTGGCCCGTACCCGAATCATGCCCATAAGCCTGACGCAGGAACTGGAATTCCCAGAACTGCGCGGTCCGCGTGGCCCCAAAACCATCGAACGCCCCGGCGCGGATCAGGCCTTCCATTTCCTCCGAGGACGGCTCCACGCGCCGGTAAAAGTCCTTGAGCGAGGCGAACTCGCCCCGCGCGCGCTCTGCCACAAGCCGTTCCGCCGTCCGTTCCGTGAGGCCGTTCATGCGCGTCACCGGCACGCGGATGGCTTGCCCATGCGAAGGCCTTGGCCCCACCGGTGGCGGCGGGCCCGCCCAGGAATGCACCGTGAACGCCGGACCGGGATCGTTGATCCACGGTGGCAGGATCGGGATGCCCAGGCGGTGGCATTCGAGGATATAGACCAGCGGATGGTAAAAGCCCTTGCCGTTGGTAAGCACGGCCGCCATGAATTCCACGGGGTAATAGCGTTTGAGCCACGCCGATTGATAGGCTTCCACACCGTAAGCCGTGCTGTGCGCCTTGCAAAAGGCATACCCGGCAAACCCTTCGACCAGATCCCAGACTTCCTGAATCTTCTCCTCGCCATGCCCCCGCTGGCGGGCGGCGGCAAAGAATTCCCCCCGAATCTCATCGATCACCGCCTGTTTGCGCTTGCCCAGGGCGCGCCGCAACACATCGGCACGGCCGGGCGGCAGCCCCGCGAACACCTCGCACATCTGCAGGACGTGCTCCTCATAAACCACGAGCCCGAACGTGCTCTTCAGGCACGGTTCAAGCGAGGGATGGGGATAGGTCACCGGCTCCAGCCCCATGTAACGGCGGGTGAATCGCAGCTTCTTGTGCTCGTTGGCCGCGCCGGGCCGGATGACGCTCACGATGGCCACCAGGCCGTCGATCTCCTGCACGCCCGTCTGGCGGCACAGGCCGATCATGGCCGGGCTTTCAATGTGGTGCACCGCCCGCGCGCCGCCCGAGGCAATCAGCTCCCAGACCTGCGGGTCCTTCCATGGCTCCAGGCGATCAAGGTGGATCTCCACCCCGCGCGCCTCAAGCATGTGCCGGACATCGCGCATCACCGCCAGCCCGCCCTGCGCCAGAATGTCCATCTTCACCAGCCCGATGGCCTCCACCGAATCCATGTCAAAATGCGTGGTGGGATATCCCTTGTTGGCGCGGAACACGGGCGTGATCTCGGTCATGGGCTGGCGCGAAAGCACCACACCGCACGGGTGCATCTTGGGATAGCGCGGGAACCCGTCCAGAAACTCAGCCATCTCGACCGCCGACCGGTACGGCTCCTCGGCAAGCGGCAGGTCGCGGCATTCCTGGGTCTGGGCCAGGGTTTGCGCGATGTCCCGCGCTCGTTCCATCCAGGGGAAATGCTCTGTGAACCTCCGGATTTGATATTCGGAAACACCGAGCACCTTGGCCACATCCGCCACGGCGCTCCGGGCCTGGAAGGTCGAAAACCCGCCCACCACCGCCGCATGCGTGGCGCCATATTTCTCGAACACGAGGTCGATCACCGCGTCCTTCTGGTCGTGGGCAAAATCCAGGTCGATGTCCGGCAGTTTGTTGAACTGCATCCGCTCCCGGTTCAGAAACCGGCGGAAATAGAGGTCGAACCGGATGGGGCAGACGTCGCTGATGCCCAGGCAATAGCAGACCAGCGAATCGGCCGCGCTCCCGCGCGTGATCCATGCGATCCCGCGGCGATGGCATTCCTGCAAAAGATCCCACACAACCAGGAAATAATCCTCGTAGCCCACCTCGCCGATGATGGTCAGTTCCTCGTCGAGCTGGGCCTGGAGGCGCGCGGCGCGTTCGCCATAGCGGCGGCGCGCGCCCGCCATCACCAGCTTGCGCAGATATTCGCACGAGGACGCTCCATCCGGCGGCGCGAACGCGGGGAACTGCGGACGCCCCAACGGCATGTCGAACGAGCAGCGGCCGGCAATCTCCGCCGTGTGATCCAGGAGGCGCGGCCATGCGCCGAACTCCTTGCGCCATTCCTCCGGGGATCGAAAATGAAATGCCCCATCCAGCCGCTTTTCCGCATGCGCCTGCCGCAGGAGGGTGCGCGTGCGGATGCTCTGCACGATGTCGTATTTCCAGCGGTCCTCCGGGCGAGCGTAGCGCATGACCGGGCAGGCTGCCAGCGGCAGGCCTCGGTGCCAGCCTGAAGCCCCATTCTCCGCCAGCGCCCCCCGGCGCATCCATCCTGCCGACCCCACGGCCAGGTAATAGGCCCCGGGAAACAGCCGGGCCAGGGCGGGATCGACTCCCAACGCGACCAGTCCGCCGCATCCCTTCTCCAAGGCTGGCGTATCGAGCGTTCCACCCGCCCCCGCCTGGGAAAGCAACCGGCACAGGTTGTGATACCCCGTCGCATTCTCCACAAACAGCCTCAGGGGACGCCCCCCCACCCGCACTTCGGCACCCATCACGGGCTTGATCCCCGCCTTTTTGGCCGCACAGTAAAACTCCACCGCCCCATGGAGATTACCCGTGTCTGCCAGGGCCAGGGCGGGCATTTCGTAATTCGCCGCCAGCTTCACCAACTGATCGATCGAAAGGGTCGAATCCAGAAACGAATAAAAACTGTGCACCTGCAACGGCACGCCTGCCATGCGACGCGGCGGCGCAGACACGGGGGGCGCAGGACGCGTGGAAACCGCCTCCGGGCGGACATGGACGCGCAAACAGAAGGTCCGCCCCCGTCGCGGAGGTGGCGCCTGGTCCGGTGGACGCAGCAATAAATCGTGTCCTCTCAGTAAAACGCCCCGCCCATGCTCCTCGCGCAACAGGTCCACCACCGCAGCCAGCCTACGACGCGCCTCCCGACCGCGCGCATCATCATCCAGCGCCAGTTCCACCCGAAAGATGCCTTCGTAAACATTCGAAAACCGGAGCGACACCATGCGCAGGCTCACCCGCCGCCGCCATGCCTCGCGCAACAGCGGACGGATCCGCGCATAGACATCTGTTTCCAGGTCAGTGGGTTCCAGAAGGCTCTCCCCCGCCTGGTCCTCAGCCATGTCGTTGTAGCGCACCTTGACCGTCACCGTGCGGATGCTCTTGCCCTCGGCACGCACCTCGGCCATGAGCCGGTCCGCCATGCTTCGGAGCACCGCCTCGATGCGCTCCTCGTCCGTGATGTCCTCCGCAAAGGTCTCCTGGCGGCTGTAGGACTTGGCCGGGGCACGCGCCGTCACCACCGGACGATCATCAATGCCATTGGCAAATTCACGAATCACCGGGGCCTGCCTCCCCAGCAGCACTTCGAGCAACTCGGTGGGCGTGGCCGCAATCTGGCCGATCCGCGCCAGGCCGGCGGCGTTGAGCCGGGTGGCCGTGTGCGGCCCCACCCCCGGCAGCCAGTGGTTGGGCAGCGGATGCAGAAAAAGGGTCTCCCGCCCAGTCGGCACCTCGGTGAACGCGGCGGGCTTGTTGAGCTTGGAGGCGATCTGGCTCACGAGCTTGTTGGCGGCCACCCCCTCGCTCACCGATATTTTAAGCGAGTCCCGGATCGCGCGCTGGATCGTCCCCGCCACTTCCACCGCCGGTTTGGGCGAGCCGCTCAGGTCAAAATATCCCTCGTCAATCGAACACACCTCCACATCGGGCGTGAAATCGTAGGCATAGCTGAACATCCACTGCGAAAATCGCTCGTACTTCTCGAAATCGCCGGGCAGCACGATCAATTTCGGGCACAGCTTGCGCGCCCGCACCGTGGGCATGGGCGTAAAGATCCCGAACTTGCGCGCCTCATACGAGGCGGAGGCGATGATCCCACGCTTCTCCCCGCCCACGGCCACCGGCTTGCCGCGCAGGCGCGAATCGGCCGCCTGCTCCACCGAGGCGAAGAAGGCGTCGGCATCCAGATGGGCAATATGGCGCAACTCGGGATACACAGGGAAATAAAGTTCAAGGCGCGGAACGGGTAGCGGTCATCTTTCCCCCCCCCGCACCGGCAGGGTTTGGGTCACTTGGATTTGCGGACCAGGGCCACCATGACGCCCTGGATCACCAGTTCCTGGGCGGGGATCAGGCGAGGATACCGCGGGTTCTCGGCACGCAGGCACGGATGCCCGTTTTCGACGACAAACGTCTTGAGCGTGCTCTCGTTGTCGATCAACGCCGCCACCACGTCCCCCGGACGCGGTGTCACGCCGTGCTCCAGGATCACCAAATCCCCCTCCACGATGTGTTTGCCGATCATCGAGTCGCCATGGACCTCCAGCGCAAAGGTGCGCGCGCTGGGCTTGATGCCCACGCTGCCAATATCGATGGACACGCATCCCCGCGCCTCCTGGCGGCGGTCCTCGGCCAGACCGGCAGGAATGGCCCCGTAGATGGGGATGTCCACCACGCGCTGGCGCAGCCGCCCCCAGGGGGAGGCCACCCGCATCGAGCGGGCCCGGTGGGCATCGGCCTCCAGCGCGCCTTTGTGCCTCAATACGCGCACATGGTCAGCAGCCGCCGTCAGGCTGCGAAAGCCGAAATGGGCAGCGATCTCCCGCAGTGAGGGGGAAAAACCGCGCTCATGCTGGCTGGTCTGGATGAACTCCAGCACCTGCTGCTGCCGTGGCGTCAATGACTTCATAGATACTGTACATATATACAGTATCCCCGCCGCCGCCCCGCGCAACAGAAAAATAACGTCAAAAACACCAAATTCACAACCTATTCTCCCGCAATAAGTAACTTCCATCACGCATCCCAAAAACAAGCCCCCCCATCCACCCGATTCCCCGCCTGCTTCCAGTCAACGGGACTCCTGAATGGCCGCAGATGAACAGATCGAATGCCTCTGGCGGGGGACCGCATTCCATTCCGGGGAGGCTCGTCATCGAATCGGTTGGATCTCCCGAAAACCATGCCCCTGACAGCGCATGCCTGCATTGGAAGATTAAAACAAGAAGACGCCCTGCACGAACATGACAGCATGTTTACTTATACTTCATATATGAACCACTGATCATAGCATGAATGACGAAAAGAAAAGAATTGTCTAACAAACCATAAAATAATCTTTATTCGCGCTTGTCTTTCCGGCGTTCATGCTATAGAATCAAAATAGTTTTCAACCTTCACTTTATGAGTATCTTAAAAGCGGTTGTGGCAGGTGCGACTTTGGCGAGTGCTGTGACGCTGACGTCCCAGGCGGCGGTATTCGTGATGAACCCCCTTGCCAACGGCACGGACTACACCTATGCCGATGAAACCACAGGAACCAAATTCACCGTGGGAGCGAGTCCCATCCAAATAACTCACCTCGGTTACTGGGATGGTGAGAAAGATGGCCTGGTGGGCACAGTTGAGGTCGGCATCTACCGCGTATCGGATCAGTCCCTGCTCGCCTCAGCCGTCATTCCCAACGGCACCGCAGGCACCGTCCAATATGATTGCCAGTGGGCGGAACTGGGCTCTCCCCTCACCCTGTCGGCAGGTGAGCAGTATATGGTGGCTGCATTCCGTGGGTCCAACCTGAATCCCCACAAACTCGTGAACACCGCCGATGTCACCGTGGATTCCGCCGTCACCCTGCAAGGGGCCTATTATACTCTGGGAGGCACGCTGAACTATCCTGTTTCAATCGATGAAACTCCCGGGGGGCCTTTTGATGCCAGCGTCGGCGCGAACTTCCAGTTCAATGCAGTGCCAGAACCCCAGTTAATGCTGGGCGCGGTGGGGGTGGGTTTGATGGCCTTTGGCGCATGGCGCCGCAGGATGCACAAGCATTAGCATTCCTTTTTCAGTGATCTTGCAAAAAGGGGAACAGGCCTGGTCTGTTCCCCTTTTTGCATTTCAAGCACATTGAGTTATAGTAGCCCGGGAGTGTTGCTTATGAATCAGATCACTGCGATTTATACGTGTCTGGCTCTGGCCAGCACCACGGCGATGACAACGCACGCAGCCGTTTTTGTGCTCAATCCGGGGGGCAACGGTGTGGACTATGCAGAATCGGATTATAGCACCGGCACACGCTTTTTGGTGGGCTCGAGCCCGCTTGACGTGACCCACCTTGGTTACTGGGACTATGGCGCCGATGGCATTGAAAGTGCCGGCGGCATTGAAGTGGGAATCTATCGTGTGTCCGACCAGCAATTGATCGTCTCCGGCACCATCGCATCAGGAACAGATGCCCCTCTGGAGAACGGATTCCGGTGGCTGACACTGGGCTCGACTGTCACCCTCGATGCAAACACCCAGTACATCGTCGCCTCCTATAATGGATCGGCATCCGATGTGCAAAAGCTGGTGCTTGCCTCGGAAGTCACGGTCAACAGCGCTGTCACCCTGCAGGGAGCCTATTACAACTTCACTCCCATCCCTCTTGGACTCCATTACCCCGACTTGGTGGACACATGGCGGCCGGGAGCGGATGGAAACATCGGAGCAAGCTTCCAATTCGATGTGGTGCCTGAACCGCAAACCATGCTGGGCGCGGCCGGGTTGGGATTGATCCTTTTCGCGGCATGGCGCCGTCGCGCCTAGGGTCTGCCTGACATGTGCGGCACGGGATCGGGTTCCATGACCAGCAGGGCCATGGCGGTGGCGTATTGCTGAGTGTGACTCAAGCTTACGAGCACCCGGGTGGCGCCGCGTCGCTTGAGTTCCGCGAGGGCGCGATCATGGAGGATCACCGAGGGCGCACCGCCGGCCTGGTGGGTGATCTCCAGATCCAGCCAGCCCATGACGTGTCCGATGCCGGTGCCGAAGGCCTTGGAGATGGCCTCCTTGGCGGCAAAGCGGGCGGCAATGTGGATTTCGGGATGTCGGAACTTCCGGCAATACTCCTCCTCCGCCGCGCGCAGGATGCGCCGCACAAAACGATCTCCGAATTTCTCCATGGAAGCCCGGATGCGGTCCACCTCCGCCAGATCGATACCCACGCCCAAAACCATGTTCTCAGCCCCGGTACTGGCTCATCAAGGCCAGCATCTCCTTGACCGCTGCGGGAATCCCCACCATCACCGCCCGGCTGATGATGCTGTGACCGATATTGAGCTCCACCAGGTGGGGTACGGACATGAGCGCCTTGAGATTCTGGTAATTCAGGCCATGCCCGGCGTTGACCTTGAGGCCGAGCTGGTGGGCCTGCTGGGCGGCGGCAATCAACCGCGCGATCTCATGCTCGAACAGTTCGGATTCGCTGGCATGTTCGGCAAAGGCGCCCGTGTGCAACTCGATGAACTGGCTGCCCACGCGCGCGGCAGCGTCCACTTGAGCCGCATCGGGGGCAATGAAGAGGCTCACCTCGATGCCTGCATCGTTCATCCGCTGCCGTGTGGCCTTGAGGGACACCTCGGCGGCCAGCACATCCAGCCCTCCCTCCGTCGTGACCTCCTGCCGCCGTTCCGGGACAATGCACACAATGTTGGGCTTCAACTTCAGGGCGATGCCGGCGATCTCCGGATTGTTGGCCATCTCCAGGTTCAGCCGTGTTTTCACCACCTCGCGCAGCTTCCAGACATCGCGATCCTGGATATGGCGGCGATCCTCCCGCAGGTGAGCGGTGATGCCATGGGCACCTGCTGCCTCGCTTGCCACTGCGGCTGCCACAGGATCGGGATCACCGTGGCCGCGCCCGCGATACCGGGCCTCACGCAACGTGGCAACATGGTCAATGTTGACTCCTAGCTTAAGCATTTTGATTCAATTCCCATTTGAAACCCGGCAAATCAGAGGCCAGCCCTGCGTCAGGCATCCAGCCCACTTCCGCAAAAGGCAAGCCTGCCGGATCTGAAAAACCCCGCAGGCTCAATATAACACACTTCGGCAATCCCGTTGTCTTTTTTTAGGGGCGCCCAGCAGGCAGGGCATAACCGCAGAGCGGAAAATCATTGCGGTCGAGCCAGCGGACGAGGTTCAACAGCTCAAGCGAGTTGAGGCCGATATGGGACTTGCGGCTGAGCTTCCATTCCCGGGAGGATTGCGCGGTGATTTCCGTAACGGTGTTGCCCAGCAGGGGCGACACGGCGGACAGCCAGGCATCTTCACATGAAACCACGCCGCTGGGTTTCTCCAAAGGCGAAAGCAGCGTGCCACTGAGCACCATGTCCTTGAACTGGGACAACAGCCGCACCTGCATGAGACGCGCCTGTGTAATCTCCCAATCATAATAGAGCAGGTTCCGGCGACCCAGGACCTGGCTCAACAATTCGCTCGGTGCAGGATTCGTGGACTGGGTGGGAGGAAACAATCCCATCAGCATGAATTCGTGGCCGTTTTCCTTTACTGGCGACACAAATGGGGTCAGCACCGGCAATCCCTGCCAGACAATCTGGTTGTCGTTGGTCAGCCAGGCGAAACGGCCCGGACGGTTGGTGCCCAGCGTAGTGTTGATGAACTGAGGCAGGGTCTTGACCATGCGCTCGATATTCTGCTGGTTTTGAGCCGAAGGCACCGCAAAGAACGTCATGAAGGGAATGAACTCCTGGGCCCATACATACAATTGGTTGGGCGCGGGTGACACCTCAAGGGACTTCCACCATGCCTGCTGCGAGAGCCAGTGTTCCATGCCCTGAGCCGCAGTGAAACTGATGATGGGATCCCGGATGGAATTGGTGGGGATCAGCCATTCCTGTGTTTCCGTCTGGCGAGCCGAATCAAAGGTCAGAACCGCTTCAGAACGCAACGTGCCAGCCTTGGGCGTTACCGTTAATTCGATCTCCGGGAGGTCGGCTGGCTGGAACAGGCCCAGCATCGAAGGAACCCACCAGGCCCCCAACTGGGAAAGGCGGGCAAACACAGCCAACTGGTTCGCCGGATTGGGGAAGGCAAAACCATCGGCCCTGGCAATTTGACGCACCGTGTCCTCCAGTGCGGGAGATTTGCCCTGGCCGGCATCGACAATGAGCCAGGATTTCAGACGCACCACACGAAAAGCACCTTTGGCGCCGGCATTTGCACATTCCCAACCCTTCGCCCCTTCGAAGGCATAATCACGCAAATTCCCCTGTTTCCACGATTCAGCCACCTGGCGCAACGAGTCATTCCACGCCTGTGCGCGCTCCGCGGACAATTTCACCGCCACGCACCACTCGAGCGTTTGACCCTGTTTTCCGCGCAGCTCGCCATAGGACTCGTTCTTGAACAGATCCTCCCATAACGGGCGGAATAAATCGGCATGATCCGGCGCATTGGCCTGCAACCGCTGGACAAACAACTGGCGCGGCGCCCGCGAAAGCTTGTCGAGCAACTGTCCCCGGAACTGCCCCGAAGGTTGCAGGTCGGAGGCCTGCTTGAGGGCTCCGGCATTGGTATCGGCCAGCACACTCGCCAGCCCGGCAAAGTGATATTGCGCGAGCAATTGATTGGGACGACTCGCCGCCTTCACCGAACTCCCCAGCCACATCGAACCAAGGATCAGGCACGCGGTCACCAGCATCGTGTTGCGGATTTTCATAATCAAGGCCTCTTGATGCCAAATCCAGCCCGTGGTTTCAATCCTCCTTTTTCCATGCGCGCCCCTTGACGGGGCGTCGATTTGTACTATTATAGTAGTACATTAGTTGTTTGTGGCGTTATGTCCGATGGCGTGAATACCTGGCGGGTCGAGTTCGATTCCGGCATCCCCGTGTACAAGCAGATCTTTAACCGGATCAGCTCCGGCCTGGCTTCCGGCCATTTCAAGGCGGGCGACCGGCTGCCCACGATCCGCGAGTTGCAGCAGCAGTTGGGGGTCAATCCGAACACGGTGGCCAAGGCATACCGCGAACTCGAACTCAAGGGTGTCATCGTGTGCGAACGAGGCAATGGATCCTATATCAACCCGGACGCCACGCTGGCTCCCCCCAACGGCCAGGATCAACAAGCCAAACTGGAAAGTTTTTATCAGCGGGTGCTCAGTGAGGCCGCTGGTTGCGGCATCTCGGAAAACGAACTCATTCAATACATCAAGGAAAGGAGCCGGCCATGAATGCGATAGGCGAACGCCTGTGGAGAAGCTGGGAACTGTTCAAAAGCTCGCTGTGTGTGATGCGGGAGCATCCCAAGCTGCTGCTGTTCCCCCTCCTGACCACGGTTCTCACGGTGGGGATTGTCCTGTTTTTCCTTCTGCCGGTGGCCGTGGCGCTGTTGGTCCCCAGCCTGAATCTCCCAAGCCAGCTCAAGACGCTGGTGGAATGGATTGGCGTGGTGAATACTTCATCGCCAGGCGGGCAAAACCTGAATGTGGCCCTCAATGCCTTTGGCATGGGCTGTTTTGCACTTCTCTACCTTGTGAGCATGTTCCTGGCCACGTTCTTCAACGTCGCCTTCTTCAACGAAATCCTCGCCGCGCTCAACGGACAGGACGTATCCATTAAACGCGGATTCGAAGCCGCCTTTGCACGAGTCGGAGCCATCCTGATGTGGAGTCTGCTGGCTGGCCTGGTGGGATTGATCATCCGGGCCATCGAGGAACGCCTGAGCATTGTGGGACGGATCGTGGCGGGGCTGATTGGTCTGGCCTGGAGCGTGGCCTCGATCTTTGTGATCCCCATCCTGGTGCGTGAAAACGTGGATGCCAATCCGTTCCGGGTTCTGAAGCGTTCCGCCCAAACCATCAAACAAACCTGGGGGGAAGCACTTGTGGGCTATGTTGGGTTGCAGGGAACCAATATACTGGTCTTCTGGTTTTCACTGGTCTATTGGGCATTGGCGGGGCTCCTGTCATTCCTCCTTCAAACGCCGCTGCCCTTGATACCGGCGGGCATATTCTGGCTGCTGGCCATCATCGTGTACGCCTATCTGGCGGGGGTGGCGGGCAAGATCTACCTGTGCGCCCTGTATGTGTATGCCACGGAGGGCGCTGTGCCCGCACACTATGACGCCGCCATGATGGATATGGCCTGGAAGGTGAAGAAAAGCTAAGACCGACTGAGAAACCCTTTTAAAGGGCAACCGCACCATGAAAAAAAGTATCATGCTGATTGGCCTTGCGCTGATGGCGTTGATTGCCATCGCGATGACATTATTCCTGCTCAATAATTCCACCATCGCAGCTCGCCCTGCGCGACTGGTCGTCACGGGTTCTGACGGCCAGCATATCTCAGGCAAGTATGTTGCCGACGGTTTTACCAACACTGTGAGCGCCATCACCCCGGTTACCATCAGTTTTGCGGCCAGAAACATCGATTTTGAATTCAAGCAGGAGGGTGGCGAGATACCCATCCGGATTGATTTATATGTGTGTGATCTGCAGCGCCTGTCCACCACCACCCTCCAAGGTGCGCGTGGTTCATTACGATACTCAGCAGCTTCGGAATGCTACTGGGCCGTTGGTTTTTGAACTTATGCCCTCCGCTTGTTTTGATATTGGAGCCGGACAACCGGCATGGCACACGGGCCATGCATGATGTGCGAGAGGGACCTGTCAATTCACTCGGCGCGGATCAGATTCACCTGGCGGAATTCGACATGGTCGGCTTCGCCATTCTGATCAGCCACACCGAGAAGGACAACCAATAGACCGGCGCCTTCGGGCACCACAATCGGGGTAACAACCTCCCTCCAATCGTTTCCCGGAGCAGGCGCCAACCGGAGATCACAACTCATGGCGGTCCATTGATCCGAAGGAGATTTCCATCGGACCGAGACGTATGGTGTACCCCGGCCGTTTTTCCTGACCTCCGCGCGCAGGGCATAACGCTCACCGGGCTGGACCTTTACGGTCTGGCCAAAACAGCCCTGAGCCATGCTGTCCAAACACGCCATCCCATTGGTTGCGGAAAACCGCCCTTTGGATTTCTCCGCCTGCCAGGTCCACCAATGCCTGGGCAAAGAATTGGCGACATCGTCAAAACGACCGTTTAGCAGCAAATTATCGCCATCCTTGGCAGCGGCCAATTGATCACGGGCCACGCCTGCCGGATCGACAGCACGCCTCAAAGCGCGGTCGGCGTTGGGCAAGGCCTCCGGCCACAATGGGAATTTGGGATCGCCACCCGTCCACCACCTGGCCTTTTCACCGTAAATCCATACATACTCATCCGCCGCACGAAGGGCTGACGACACCACCATCTCCAACCGGGCTGCACGGGACCCCTTCAAGGGCGGCACATACCAGGGAGACTGTTCAGAATTCACGTGCGCATCGAGATAGATGCCATGGCTGACCTGGACCTGGGCCCTGAATTTGGCCCGATTCTCTGGCGATACAAGCCTCTGGGTGTCCAGCTTCAACGCCGTGAAGGCTCGAGTAAAATCCGCATCCTCACGATACGTGTAGGCATTTTCATTCCCCTCGACAAGGGTGACGGTGGGGGGCATCACATCGAGCCATCCATCGAGGAAGGCAGGCTGCAGACCATAGGAATCGGTCTCCAGAATGTTGTTGGGATCCGTTGCAGCAGCCGCAGGCAGCAAATCGCACAATAAACGATACGTAAACACCGTGATCTCCGGATATTCCGACACAACGGCGCGCATCACTTCACGCCCCCGCTCGCGCGCCTTGACCCGATATTCCTCAAACGAATGCTCCTTGTGGCCCGGTTGGGCGCCATATTTCATCTGAACATAAGGCTCGGTGTAGGGTTCGGCATCATACAAAAGCCCCCGCAAGCCTCCTGCCTTGGCCAACCACGCCAGTTGCCGCCAGTGGTCCACGATCTCGCGCCATCCTGCGTCATCAAACCAATCCACATCCCCTGGATTGGCATACACAAAAAGGAAGTGGTCTGCCGGACGGGTGGGTTTGACCGCCTTCAAATCCGCAAGGGCCTCTGTAAACTCGGATCGTTCCCAATGCTCACGAGAAAACACAAAACGACAATCCTTCACTGTGCCGTCGGGCAGTCGCCGGGTGGCTGCAAGGGTCGTCCCGGAAAACACCCCCCATCGCTCAAATGCGGCATATTCGGCTTTGAAGCGCGCGGGTGTGGGTGAATCCCACCCTGTGGCAATGAGCTTTTTTTGTGGGGAATCCTTTGGCTTCAATGGGGATTCACCCATTGCGTGGAAACAACCTCCAACCAACAGGCCAACAAGCCACAATTGGAATAATGGAACATGGCGCATCACAATCCGGATTCAACCACACTCTCATCTGGCTGGCAAACAGACACATACCCATGGTACTCTGAACACCGAACCGATGGCCTACCAAGGCCAATGATTCCTGACACCCAAAAGGGTGTGGAGATGTTTATTGCTGGCATGCAACTTGCGATACTTCATCATGCAACTTGTTGGTAACAAGATTCGTGACTACACTATGCGCGTGAACCGTTGTATTACAGTCTTATCTCTCGCATTTGCAGTACTTTGCATTTTTGCAGTCGAGAGCCGACTGGAAGCCGACACCAAAATGATTCGGCTTCGAAACGCGTCGATTTCCACCCCTGAACCGTCCAAAACGCCCGCACGTCAGCCCCAAGGCTTGGAGCAGGCGATTTCGGGTCTCTACCTGGTGCAATGCAACTCCGCCCTGCAAGCCACCTGGCTCGACACATTGGAGTCATTGCACATCAAGGTGTTACGATATGTTCCGGACGACGCATTCATTGTCCGATGCAACCACGTTCAACTCAGCCAGGTACGGGCGCTGAATTTTGTGCGTTGGATGGGTGAATATCGCGCGGAATATAAGATTCATTCCCGCCTGAAGAACCAACTTCAAGGCGTGATGGCCACAAACCAGGCCGCCATACAAATGTTGCTATCTCCCGATGCCACCGCGCAGGACCTGGCAGCCGTACAAGGCGGCGTTCAAAGTGTAAAACACCTTTCTCATCAAAGGTTTGGAACCATTGTGCAGGCCTCCATCAGCCCATCCCAACTGGCTGGTCTGGCCCAATCTCCGGCTGTATTGTGGATGGAGCCCGCCTTTCATCCAAAATTATACGACGAAGTTGCCACCCGGATTGTCGCCGGGGATGATGGCACGCGTCCTTCCAAACCCGTTGTTCATCAACTGGGATTCACGGGCAAAGGGGTGACCGTAGCCGTGGCGGATAGCGGCATCGATAGCGGGGATACGGAAAACCTGCATCCCGACATAGCCGGGCGGGTGGACAAGATTCTATGGTACGGCACGCTGACGGATGGATCGGACGAGCATTCGCACGGCACCCATTGCTCGGGCATCGTGGCTGGCAATGGCGCCACGGGTGAAACTGACGAAAATGGAGAACTTTATGGATTGGGGGTGGCCCCCGAGGCCCACCTGGTGGGGCAACGCATTTTCGACGCCACCGGAGGCTTTCAAGCGCCTGAAAGCAACGAAATCCTCACGCGCGATGCCCTCCGTGCCGGAGCCATCGTCGGATCCAACAGTTGGGGCGATGACACCCAGGGACGTTACGATCTGAGTGCTGCTGAATTTGACGCCCTGGTGCGCGATGGCGACGCTGAGACCGACGGCGACCAGCAGTACATATTGGAATTCTCGGCTGGTAACGCCGGTCCGGGGCAGCAAACCATTGGAAGTCCCGCAGTGGCAAAAAATGTGATCGCCACCGGCGCCGCCCAAAACAATCGCCCCGATCTTTACATCTACGAGGATGGCCAGGAAGCGATGGCGGATTTTTCGAGCCGTGGTCCCTGCGAAGATGGTCGCATCAAACCTGATGTGACGGCTCCGGGCACATGGATTGCCTCGCTGCAATCCAGCGCCGCAACCGATGAATTCGCGTGGATGTCCATTTCGCAACGATACCAGTACCAGGGTGGCACCAGCCAGGCGGGCCCGCATGTCTCGGGTGCCGCCGCCGTGTTTGTCCAGTATTACCGGGAAACGCACACGAATGCGACCCCCTCCCCCGCACTGGTCAAGGCCGCCTTGATCAACAGTGCCGCCGATATGGATGCCTCCGGGGGCACAGCGCCCGTCCCCAACAACGACGAGGGGTGGGGACGCGTGGATCTCGAAGCCCTTATCGGCTCGGATTTGCGATTTGATTTTCTGGACCAGACCGAATTGCTCAGCGTGGATCAGGTTTATGAGAAGCGAATCGTGTCCGGAAACCCGGAAACGCCCCTGAAAATCACCCTGGTTTACACCGACGTCCCAGGCCTGCCTGCCGCCATTCCTTCGCTGGTCAACGACCTCGATCTCGAAGTCGTGGCACCGGATGGAAGCATCTATCGCGGCAACCAGTTCGAGAATGGGGAATCAGTACCGGATGTCACGGCCACCGACAACTTGAACAATGTTGAAGCAGTCCACTTATCGCGTCCGCTGCCGGGCGATTACCTCATCCGGGTCCGAGCCCGCAGGGTGGTGGAGGACGCTCGCCTGGATACCCGGGCCATCGATCAGGACTTTGCGTTGGTTGTTTCGGGCGATCTCCCTCTGCCCGGCGTGGGCATCATTGCCTTGGACCGCTCGCAATACCGTGCAGATGATCTCATCAAGGTCAAGGTCATCGACCATGACCTGACCGGCTCCAATGTGACAGTCGCCTTCACGAGCACATCCCAACCCAATGGGCTGCAAGTGGTGCTCACCCAGACCGACGTCAGCGGATCCTACACGGGCTCCGTTGTCACAGCAGGGTTACCCGTGACCAGCGACGGCCGGTTGCATGTGGCGCACGGGGACACCCTTCAAGCCCGCTATGTGGATGCTTCACCTGCAGGTGAACGGCTGGCCTCGGCCCTGGTGGATCTGCGCCCCCCGGTCATCTCCGGCATTTCGAGCACCAATCAATTCGGGCGCACCACCATCACGTGGATCACGGATGAGCCCGCCAGCAGCCTGGTGGTGTTTGGGACCAACCACCTGTTCAATCTCACCAGCACAAACCGATCGCTGGTGACCAGCCATCAGGTCGTCCTGGATAATCTGCCGGTTGGTTCCACCATCGAGTTTTACGCAGCCTCGATTGATGCAGCCGGGAATGCCACCACAAACAACAACAACGGCGCCTATTACCAGTTCGTTGTCACTCCAGCCGCGGTGGTATTGCTGGTGGATGACTATGTATCGGATGGTTTCGAATTCGCACCGGACATCCCCGTGACCACCTATACCGATGCTCTTGATGGAACGGGGGTAAGTTACGACACATGGAACGTGACCGAGGAAGGCCGAACCCCAACCACCAACGAATTGAGCGCCTACCGTGTCGTCATCTGGCGCATTAATGACAGTCTGTTCTCAACAACCGACATCACGGCCACGGATCAGACCAGCCTGCGCACGTATCTGAACGGCGGCGGCTCGCTGTTCATCGGTTCGATGGAACTGCTAAGCCGGCTGGTCACCGCGGGCTCATCCTTCGGTTCGAACACCCTGCAGGTTGTGGGATTTGACGAAGACGTGGGCGTGGCTCAGGTGTCGGGCGAAAAGAACGACCCCATCACTGCGGGCATGGACATCATACTCGATTACTCGTTGTATCCCTATATCGAAATCATGGATCTGGGCCCCGACCTGTCGGACACCCTGACCCTGACGACGAATGCCGTGCCCATTTTCATCGATATCGGCTCCCAAAAGCCGGCGGGACTGCGATACCCGCGCACGGGCCAGGACAGCGCCGGCCGTTTGGTGTTTTTATCCTTCCCGCTGGATGCCATCCCCATGGATGGGGAGGCGCCCAACAACCGCGTGAACCTGTTGCGTAACATTATTTCGTTTCTGGCCCCTGGTGTGAATGGGCTGGGCTCACTAGCATTTGATGCCGGCTCCTACACAATTCCTTCCAAGGTGACGGTTGAAATGGCCGACTCGGATCTTGCAGGCCAGGGCGGGACAGATGTGCGCATCTTCAGCAGCCTTGAACCTGATGGCAAGACACTCCGTTTGCAGGAAACGCTGCGGCCTGGCTTATTCCGTGGATTCATTGCCGTGGTCAACGCCACCAACACCGCCGCCCCGGGACAATTGCTGGCTCAAGGAGGCGACAGCATCTGGTGCGAGTATTTGGATGTGTCTGCCAATAGCATCATACAGACCAGCGCCACGATCGACACCCAGCCGCCTTCCATTTATAACATTGCAGCCGAGCCCGACTACGAAGATGCCGACATACAATGGGAAACCTCCAAACCCTGCGACGCCCTGGTGCAATTCGGCGAATCGAAATTCCTGGGCCGCACCGCATATGTGCAGGAAATGGCCTATTTTCACCAATTGACCATCACCGGTCTGCAAGGTGATCGGATGTACTATTACCAGGTCGTCAGCCGGGATGCCGCGGGCAACGTCACGGTGGATGATAATAACGGCGCGCTCTACACCCTTCAAACACTCAAACCGTTGACCACACCCTGGACGGATGACCTTGAAACCGGCGCCACCAACTGGCTGGTGCTGGATGGAGACATGAGCACCACCTCCTGGGTGCTTGGCCAACCCAACAACGTGCTGGCCACCGAGGCGCACTCGCCCGCCAACGCATGGGGCATCAACCTGGACGGAGCGATGATCGACGCCGCCGACACGTCCCTCATCTCACCCGCTGTCACCCTGCTCTCCGGCAACAAGGCCACCCTCCATTTTTGGCAGAATTTCGACCTGACCGGCCATAGCGAATCTGACATTTATGAGACCGCCGAATTACACATCTCCACCAATAATGGCGCGAGCTGGATTCTGCTTGCCTCGTATGCCGATTCATCAACCTCCGGTTGGGAGGAGGAGGAAATCGATCTCACCCCCTATCTGGGCAAGCTGGTTCGATTGGGATGGTATTATGGCTACTTCACCATGGATGCCAGTGCAAGGCCGGGATGGCTGGTCGATGACATCACGATCACGACAACCAACCTGCCGGTGGGCACGCTCCTCATCACCAACAACCTTTCGCAGGCACGGTACGAGATCAGTGGGCCTCAATCGGCCAACGGCTATGGCTTGAGCTATTCCCTGAGCAACGCCATGGCGGGCGAATACGTGGTAACCTTCAAGCCCGTGCCTTATTACAACACCCCGCCTCCCCAGACCAATACCCTCACCAGCGGCCAGACCGTATTGTTCCAGGGGCAATACAGCATTGAGGATTCCAATGCCAACGGCATGCCTGATGCCTGGGAAAAGGACTATTTTGGCGCCCTGCTCAATGGCATCCCTGGCACCCGCGATTTCGATGGCGACGGCCAATCCGACTACGACGAATTCGTGTCCGGCACGAATCCAACCAATGCAGCCTCCTTCTTTTACCTGATGGTGCCGGTGCGCCAGGGGACTGCTTCAGGACGAGTGACATGGGCCTCAACCTATGGTTACGCCTACGGTCTGGAAGCCAGCACCAATGGCAGCACCTGGACGCCTCTGATGGATTGGACTCGCGCAACGAGCGCCACCATGACCCATCAGTTCCAGGCCCCGACCAATGGTGCGATCCTCATTCGCGCCCTGGTGAAACCTTGATTGTGGCAGCAGGGGTGCCTCAGAGCACCTGCCAGGAGCAGATGTCTGTTGGTCTGCTTCACAAATGTCTTAACGGGTGAAGCAGGATGCATTATTTCCCGTCCAATCCAATATGAAGCGGTTTTCATATGCCGTCGGGCTGCTCATCTGCCTGGTGATTGCCATGCAGGCCTGGGGACAAGGATTGGTGGTCGTGCCCAATCCGGCCCATTGGACCACCCCATCACCTGAACCAGGTTTGCCGCCGCCCCCTCCTCCATTCATGCCCCGGCCAAGGCCCTTTGCCCCCTTGGAAATGCGCTCGCATCAGGTCAACGTCCGGATCGACGATCAACGTGCGGAAACCACTGTGGTTCAGGAGTTTTACAATCCCAATGCGCGTTCCATCGAAGGCTCGTATGTCTTTCCTCTGCCACGGGGGGCACAACTGGATCGTTTCACCCTCGAAATCAACGGTCGGGCCGTGGATGCCGAGCTGCTCCCGGCAAACAAGGCCCGGGAGATCTATGAAGATATTGTCCGGCAGGCACGCGATCCCGCCCTGCTTGAGTATGCCGGTCAGGACACGCTCAGAATACGCGTCTTTCCAATTGAGGCCCATGACTCACGCCGCGTCACCGTGCGTTACTCCCAGATGCTCAAGGATGACGCCGGGCTGCGGGAGTATGTCTGTCCGCTTCGGGCGGAAAAATACTCTTCCCGGCCCGTGGCCAAAACGAGCGTCACCATTGAACTCAACAGTGCGCTGCCCATCCGATCGGTCTATTCGCCGTCGCACCCCGTTGGCGTGGAACGCTCTGGCAACAACAAGGCCACACTGCACTGGGAGTCTGCCAACACCCAGAATCCAACGGACCTGGCGCTCCTGTATGCGGTTGATGCGCGCGAGGTCGGAACCACGCTCCTCACGCATCGCATGGGAGAGGAGCAGGGTTTCTTCCTCCTGCTGGCCTCGCCTGGTATTGGAGATTCCTCTCATCCGATCATTCCCAAGGACATCACGTTCGTTCTCGACACATCGGGTTCCATGGCGGGAGATAAATTGGAACAGGCCAGGCGGGCCCTTCGCTTTTGCATCGATAATCTCAACGAACAGGATCGCTTTGAAATCATTCGCTTCTCCACCGAGGTCGAACCGCTCTTCCATCACGTGAAGGACGCCGATGAAAACAATCGTCGGCAGGCCCATGATTTTGTCCGAAAACTCAAACCCATGGGAGGCACGGATATTGATGGGGCGCTTCAGCAGGCACTTGCATCATGGGAGACATCCTCGAATCGCCCCTCCGTGATCGTATTCCTCACCGATGGCCAGCCCACGGTGGGCACCATCGACGAATTCCAAATTGTCCGCACGATTCAATCACGCATAGCCCCCCATGCCAACGCACCCCGAATTTTCTGTTTTGGCATCGGCCACGACGTCAACACACGCCTCCTGGACAAGATCACGGATCTGTCGCATGCGGCAAGCCAGTACGTGCTTCCAGAGGAGGACATCGAACTCAAGGTCTCCGCTTTTTATGCAAAGATCCGCGAACCCGTTCTTTCCAACCTGAAACTGGTCTGGCCTGAAGGCGTGCGCATCACACGGATGCACCCTGCGGACATGGGCGTGCTGCATCGGGGTGAACAAGGGGTCATTGCCGGCCGCTATGAAGGGACTGGGGAAGGCCTCCTGGTTCTTGAAGGCGAGGCGAACGGGGAAAAGGCGCGCTTTGAATACCGGGTTCGCTTTCCAGCCCAGGAGAGCGACCATGCTTTCATTCCACGTTTGTGGGCCACACGCCGCATCGGTTTTCTGCTCGATGAAATGCAGACGCACGGGCAAAACCAGGAACTGCGGGATGAGGTCACTGACCTGGCCCGACAGTACGGCATCGTGACGCCGTGGACCTCCTATCTGATCCTGGAAGACGAACGCCGCCGCCAGGTGCCTGTCGCGCTTCAGTCCCTGCCCAGGATCCAGAGCGATCCTGCCCGACGGGCTGCTGTCGTTTCAGCCTGGGAAGCTGGCCAGGCGGTCAGCGGTGCGGCTGCCGTCACCCGGGCCCGCGGCAATCAGGCACTGCGGCATGGCATGACGCCAGACCAGGCTTTGGCCGATGCCAGCACCGTGTCGGCACCATCCGCGCCAGGCTCCACCTCCTCACCTGGCAAGGCCGCGTCGCCCACCTGTTTCGCGGGCGGCAAGGCCTTCTATGAAAATGCGGGGCAATGGATCGATTCAGATGTCCAAAAGCATCCGAATGCGGAACAGATCACGATTTCATTCGGCACGGCCGAATACTTTGCACTCCTGGAACGCGATGCTCGTGCGAGTGAATGGCTGAGTCTTGGGCTCCGAGTACAGTTTGTGCTTGGAGATCACATTTACAGCATTGTCCCGTAGGGGATTCACAATTTTGGGTTGGCGGGGAGACGGCGGCTTTTACGGCCGGGAACACCTAAAGCCGCGCTCCCCGCTGTGGCTTTGGTCGTTCTCGAAAAGCCCCCTTATTTCCAGGGCACTTCAAAAATCCGCACCGGCCGGCGGATGCCCTTCACGGTGACAGGCTCCAATTCACGGCAGGTGGCTGCCAGCACGGGATCATCTCGCTGGATTTCGTGGAAGGTATTTTCGCCGATGATGATCCGGCCGCGACCGGACACACCCTCCAGCCGGCTGGCTAGGTTCACCTCACGGCCAAAAATGGTGTAATTGAGAATATGCGCATCCGAGCCCATCAAGCCCACCGTGACCATGCCGGTATTGATGCCCGTGCCCATGGAAAGCAACGGCAGGAGGGCAAGCGCAGGCTGGCCCGCCCTGGCGCGCTCCTGGTTCTCCAGCTCCCGGCGCTGATTTTCAGCCTCGCGATCCTGATTGAGTTTCTGGATGGCCCGTTGCGCATCAATCGCGGCGCGCACGCAGCACAAGGCGTGCTGCTCGTTTGGAGTGGGCGCGCCCCAAAACGCCATCACGCAATCACCAATGTATTTATCCAGTGTGCCATTGTGTTTCTTGACGATCCCGGCAACGGCGCCCAGGTATTCATTGACCGTGCTCAGGACCTCGCGCGCCTGGTCGTCGTAAACACGCTCCATCGCGACCTTCCCAAGGCCCTGCTGCCGCGCATATTCCTCAGCCTTGTCCTGGCTGATGTCGGTGAGTTCCGTAAAACCGCGGACATCGGCAAAATACACCGTCAGGTTGCGGCGCGCCCCTCCCAGCGAGAGGTGCTCTTCCTTGAGAAGGACGTTGACAACATCCGGTGACACCAGGCGTGCAAAGACGCCCCTGACCCGGCGGCGTTCCTGTTGTTCGAAAATCACCCGGTAGGTGATCATGGCCAGATGCGTCAACAATAACGCGCCACCCACCGGAAGCACCATGGGCATCCAGAGTCTGCTCCGCGTAAAAAGCCAGATCGTCAGCAACACCCAGCCTCCCATCAGGCTCAGCACCCACCACGATGCCCATAACACGCTCGCACGCGTGTTCAGCCATGTGGCAATGGCCCCGAGGGTGATCAGGAGGCACAAGGTCCAGACCCTGTGCGGTGTCTGGATGAAACGGTTCATCAGGATCATGTTGGCCACATTCCAATGCTGGCTCACGCCGAAGGTGTCCGGCTCCAGCGACGTAGCCACCTGATCGCGCAGATCCTTGCCGGTGGCGGTGGATCCCACCATCACCAGCTTGTTCCTGAACAAATCCGGCGTTTCATTGGTGAGCCCGTTTTCACGCAGGATGTCCCGGGCCAGCAACTCCTCAAATGCCGCTGTGGTCAGGCGGTTGTCCCGGGCGGGCATCGCCCAATCGATCAAAAAACGGCCCTGGGAATCCACCGGGATGACCCGGCTCGCTCCCGCTGGACCGTTGATGACAATGCAGCCTCGTGAGCGATCCACGGTGGCATGCTCAAGATCCAGTCCCAAGCCACGGGCCGCGAGCACCAGCCCCATGTTCCACACGCGCACGTCCTCAAATGCCAGCGCATGCTCAGGCAAACCCGCAGGAGCCTCCTTTTGCAACACGGTCTGGATGAAGTTGGTGACATTGAACTGGTTGCGGGCATCCACCACCAACCTGAAGGGAAGCGGCGCATTGGTGCCATGCATCACGCACTGGCATGCACCCCGCTCATCCACCGTCACACGCGACAAGTCCACCCCTTCGAGATGAGCCGCCTCGCGAATCGCCGGATGCCAGATCCGGTAATCGGCCCAGGCGCGCACCCTGCGCAGGATGCCATCTTCATCCACAACCGTGCTGATGTCCCCCAAGGCAGCCGCTTCCTTGCGAAAGATATCCGCGGGAACGAACTCGCGCACGGCCGCAAGGACCACGTTGCCGGCCTTGCCCATCTCGCGGGCGAAGAAGGCATCCGAACCGAAACGTTCATTGTGGAGGGTCAGGATGTCGGCGTGGTCAGGGCGCAGATCACCAAAGGCGATATCGAAACCGACCACGGTGGCTCCCTGGGTGGCAAGTTCGCGCACCACGCGCCCGTAGAGATGCCGGGGCCAGTAAAGACCGTAACTAAAACCCAGGGTCCCCTCGCTGAGCACCCCGATGCTGTCATCACTGATAAACACCGCTCCCAGGTTGGTGGCAATGGCAGACGTGTCGTGAGCGGCAATGCGCACCCGCCAGTCGTAGCTCATCCATTCCAACCGACGGGCCAGGTTCAGTCCAGGCGCCCAGTCCGGGACAAACTCAGCCAGGCAGACCAGCAGGAGCACACCGCAGGCGATAATCCAGGGGGTGGCTTTCGCTGTGGGGAGGCGCATGGCTTCATTAAAACAAAAAACCCAGAGCATTCAAGAACGCTCTGGGTTTATGAGAAAAGTAACTACCAATTAATTGGCATGCTCTGTTGTCGTCTGCCCGCCCTGGCTGGAGCCGGAGCTGCTGGCCTTGGCACCCACGATGGGCGACACAGGGACTTCCACAGGCTGCACGATCACTTGAGCACCCTCTGGAGTGACGACTGGGCCTTTGCCGGGCATCGGTTCAGGAGCCCAGTTGGCAGGCTGCGTGGTCACGACGGTCGGCACGCCTTCCGGATCGGTCGGAGGCATGAACCAGGAACTTTCGGGCACGGGCAGCGTGGTCACCTTGCCCTTGGGCGAGATGTAGGTCACCATGACTTCGCCGGTCACGACATAGACGATACCCGAGGTGCTGATGTCGTATTCGGTGCCGCGGATGCCAACGGTGCCGGTGGGCACTTTGACCTCATAACGGGACGCAGCGGCGAGTTTCTTGACGTTGCCCAGAATACGGCCATTGATCAGGTTGAGCTGTGTCTCGACCACGGTCTCTGCGCCGGTATCATCGAACAGCATCTTATCCAGGCCCAGTGTGGTATCGGCAGTCACGCGAACCACGGGACCATTCTGCTTCAAGAACAAATCAACTTGGGAATCAGCGGCTGTCTTGATGGAAGAACCCGCCTTAAGAACCTTGCCAACAGTCAGGGGTGCCCATGCGCCACCGCCTTCGGAATACTGCGCCGAGCCTCTGATGGATGTGACTTTGGCAGTACCCTCTTGCTGCGCCTGCACGCTGGCCACCATTGCCGTGACCATCAGAGCGAGACCGCAAGCCGCCCACTTAGAAATAACGCTTCCGAGGTGTTTCATATATACTCCAGTTTGATCAATTAAACCATTAATCTCCGTCCACTTTAGTGATTCAGCGCCAATTGTCAACCGCAGAATTCGCTCCAGCGCATCTTTTCACTTTTTCCAGCTTATTTGCCGCTTGATGTAGCAGACAACCGCCGTTTGATAATGTTCAAATATGACACGGCAATTGGATTATCATGCGGCTTAAGGGCCAGCGAACGCTCAAACCACGGCTTGGCTCCCGCATAATCGCCCAGTTGCACCAAGTGCCATCCCTGATGTGCCACCATATAATAACCGTTGGGATCGAGTTTCAAGGCTTTTTCAAAATAAGGCCCAGCTTCCTGATGCCGCCCCAACCAGTGCAGACACATGCCGTATCGCAGTTGGCTGTATCCATCAAAAGGATTGAGCTTCATGGAGCGTTCAAACCACAGCATCGCCTTCTGCGCCAATTCTTTGTAATTACTGTCCCCATTCCAGCTCTGGACGCGCAGCGCCTCGCCGATCTCATAGGCCGTCTTATAGTTCATGGGCTCCACGGCATAGGCCTTTTCAAGATGAGGGATGCGCTCGGGCGTGAACTCTTTGAAAGGTTCCGCCGCCTGGAGGCATTGGTACTCCTGATAGCGCCGCAGACCCTGCATGCCCAGGAGACCCAACATGAACAGACACACCAGGGAAACAAGGATCCGCAACGGCCAATTACAGCGGAACCAGGCACTGTCCGTCGCAAATCGCAAGTGACTGGATAGCAACGCCATAAGAATGACAGCAAGGATGGCATTGGCCGGGATGTGCATGTTGAAATCCACCACGGAATGCAACAGGATGGCCATCAACCCCAGGGAAGCCCCCAACACAAATGCCGGCTTGTTGCTCCGGTGCGAGCTTTTTTCACTGGATGCCTTGTCAACGTATTTCCACGTCTTAAAGACCCCCATGTAGAGGAGAACAAAGGCCGATGCGACGAGCAGCACCCCGACAACTCCGTAATCGGCCAGGGTGTTAAGATAGTCATTATGCACACGGTCAGGCCGCATCTGAACCTCATCCGGGCGATATTGGCGGAAACGGAGGTCGAAGTGACCCGGCCCAACCCCAAGCCACGGATGCTCCTCCCACATCAATACTGCGGGACGCCAGAGGCGGAAGCGGATGTCCTCCAACTGACCGGCAACAAACATTTCACTAAACCGTTTTTGGCTGTGCTGGGCATTGCGCACAAAGACAACGCCCAAACCAATCAGAAGGACCAGGAAGACCAGGGCACGGATGCGATAGCCCGGTTTACGCAACATGATGGCAAAAAAGACCACCATGGCCAATCCCGTGGCAATCCAGCCTCCACGGGATATTGAAACACCGATGCCTGCCAGAATGACCAGCGACGCGTACCCAATGAAGACCTTGGTCACGTGACTCATTTTGCCCATGAAAACGAGGGTCAATCCCAGGGGCAGGATCATCTCCAGAAATCCAGCCAGGTGGTTGGGGCAGATATAGGTGCCTGAACCGCGCTTCATGTACTGCACGGGCTTGATGAAATGCCAGACACGGTCGGAATTGGTCGCGAACTGATAGATGGCATAGCCGGCGATGCCCATGGCGACAAAAATCAGCACAAACGAAACCCATTGGGTCGATTCCTGGTGATGCATGTGGTTGACCACCGCAAAAAACAGAAAAGCGTAGATCAGGATGCGTATAAGCTCCTCGCGCGCCGTGTATTCCACACCGGCCTGGAAATAACGCATCACGACATATCCGGTAAAGGCCAGTACGGCCCATGATATGGGGGGGATCAGCAACCGATGGTTTTCACCCAGCCAAAGACGAATGAGCCACAGCATCGCGATGGCCATGACAGCACCCTGGATGATAAGAAATTCAAGAGTCCGCACCGCACCGGTGGCCAGGGGGCCGAACACCAGGATGAATATAACAAAGCACCAAATGGCTTTCTCCACCCATTGATCTATCATTTCACGATCCATGAGGGCGTGAAGCTTACAGCAGATCCAGCCGTTTGGTCACGTGAAAATCGCGGCCCGCCGCCATGTCAATTCGTGAGGGGGCAGGATGTGTTCAGAACAAGAAGAGACCGGGCCTGGCCAAAGAAAGTCATGCGCAGGGTGGAAAACATGCTAGATTGGGGCAGAGCCATAAGCCATGCTTCTGGCCCGGGATGCCAGGCTGGTCTGCGCAAGACCCTGAGCTTGACCACTCGCACCGGGCAACATAAGGTGGCAAAAACTCTGGAATACTGTGGCGTGGCTGGGACGCCTGATCGTTGGATGCTCCAGCCCGAAGTGCGAGCGACTCAGAATCGCGTCGCGGCATGAAACGCCACATCCGTCCTTAGTTCGTGACGGTGTGTTAGAACGTTAAATAGCAAGTCAAGAGCCATGGATACCACGGTGCCTAAAACCAAGAACGGCAGCCCGGCGGAAGCCAGGGAACCCGTGCATTCTCACCCTCATCCCGGTCCGCGCACCAGTGCCATGAAGCCGTCGACCGCCTTTCTGACCAGTCAGAAATATGCGTGGTGCGATCTGCCACGCCAGGACCCCCCCAAGCGTCCAGCCGCCGAGCGTCAGCATGATTATCAGGAGATTTACAGGCTCTTTGACGAGGATGTCGTCAAGGCCCAGGCCAGCCGGTGCATTCAATGCGCGATGCCGTTCTGCAGTCTTGGCTGTCCGCTGGGCAACCGCATTCCCGAATGGCTGGGGCTGGCTGCAGAGGGACGGTTTCTTGAAGCTGCGGTCATCTCCCGATCCACGAGCAACATGCCCGAGATTTGTTCGCGCGTGTGCCCTCAGGAGCGTCTCTGCGAAGGCATGTGCACCCTGATCGAGAAGGCCGATCCCATACCGATCGGCGCCATCGAAAAATTCATCAACGAATACGCGTTCGCACATGGGGGCGTGGAGGCCATCCGCCCCGAGCCCAACGGCATGACCGTGGCGGTGGTGGGTTCCGGTCCAGCCAGCATTGCCTGCTCGGATGAGCTGGCGACGCGCGGCTACACAGTGACGGTGTTTGAATCCCAACCGTTCCTGGGCGGTTTGCTGGTGGGCGGCATTCCATCGTTCAAGCTTGAAAAGGCGGTGGTGGAACGGCGGGTGGACCTGCTGCGCCGTCGCGGTGTGGTGTTCCGCACCAACGTGACGGTCGGGAAGGACATCAGCCTGCAGGAGCTTTTGGATGGTTTCGATGCCGTCTTTCTGGGCATGGGGGCTCAAAAGGCCAAGGATGCCGGCGTTCCCGGTGGGGAACTGACGGGGGTGCACCAGGCCATCCCCTACCTCATCGTCAAGAATCTCAGCGGAGTCACCAACCTGCCTGACATTGAAGTCAGGGACAAGACAGTGGTGGTGCTCGGCGGCGGCGACACCGCGATGGACTGCCTGCGCACGTCGATCCGGGCGGGCGCCCGGGAGGCAATTTGCATCTACCGCCGGGACCTGGCCAACATGCCCGGCAGCCGGAAGGAATATAAAAACGCCCTCGAAGAAGGCGCCAAGTTCATGTTCCTGTCCAACCCCACCGCCATCGAAGGCGATGCCGGACAGCAGGTGAAGCAAGTGCGGTGCGTCCGCATGGAATTGGGTGAACCCGATTCGAAGGGACGCCGCAAACCGATGGCCGTGCCGGGGTCGGAATTTCTGGTGCCCGCCGATGTGGTGCTGGTGGCCTACGGCTTCGATCCGGTCCCCTTCCCTCCCAATACCGAGTGGAGCGATATTTCGGTCACCGACTGGGGCGGGATCATCGTGGATGAAAACCAAATGACAAGCGTGCCCAAGCTGTTCTCGGGCGGCGACCAGGCCCGAGGCGCCAGCCTCGTGGTCCATGCCGTGCGGGATGGGCGCCGCGCCGCAGCAGGCATCCACCGTTATTTGACCGCGCAACGCGGAGGGTCTCCGTCGCCAGAGCGATGAGGCGGGCTCCGGGGCATGCCATCAAAAATCGCGGGCTGGCTCAACCAAGCGGCCACCGCTGCAATGCATCATGTGATGGGACAGGTCGCCCCGAATGTGGAGAAGGGAGCGGCCTGTGGTAGGATGGCACTTTACTCCTCCTTCGATCATTTTACTTTTCGCCACCGCCCTTTCCCTGGCGGTCATGGGGGTGACCTGGCGCCGAAGGTCCAAGCCGGGAGGACGCGAGCTGGCATTCATGATGCTTGCGGTGGCCATCTGGACCTGCGGAGCCGGACTTGAGGTCGCCGCAGAATCAGCCCTGCTTAAAACGCGGTTTGTACAATTCGAGTATCTGGGCTATTGCAGCGCACCGGTGTTTTTTCTGCTCTTTGTCTGCCGACACACGCGACAGTGGGAAAACCATTTGTCAGGCTGGCGCTTGACCGCTCTCTGGGTGGTGCCGGCGGTCTCCATTCTGCTGGCATGGACCAATGGCTGGCATGGGCTCATCTGGAACTTTCCCGGCGGCATGTCAATCCTCGGACACGGCCCCTGGTTTTGGGTGGTTGTGGCATATGCCTACATGATGACCTTCGCCGGCCTGGCGGCATTGGTCCGTGCGGGCATCAAAGCCCGGGGAGCCTACCGGTGGCAATTGGGCTTTTTCCAGCTTGGGGTTCTGTTTCCGCTGGTGACAGGCACGCTGCAAATATTGAAGTGGACGCCGTATCCGGAGATTGATCTTTCCTCGATTGGATTTGCCGCCACAGGCGTCATTTTTGCCTGGGATCTTGTGGAATTGAGACTGCTCGACCACGCGCCTGTGGCCCACGACATCCTGGTCGAAAACATGCCTGATGGTCTGGTGGTTCTGGACGAACAGTGGAAGCTTTTGGGGGCCAACCCCGCGGCATCGCGCATCCTGACCCTGGGTTCCCCGGCGGCCAGCGGGAACGAGCCACCCGCCCTTTTTCAACAGCATCCGGAACTACAGCGGATTCAACAGGGGGCGCGCCAGTTTGACACCACCCTCCGCACCGCCGTGTGTGGTGAGCGGCACTATTCGGTGTGGACCACTCCCCTGCCTCGCAAACGCTGGCATGCGCCCGGATGGATGGTGGTGCTCCATGACATCACGGAAATAAAGCGCGCGGCCGCCGAGCAGGATCGACTGATCGGCGAGCTCAAAGCCGCCTTGAACGAGGTCAAAACGCTGAGCGGCCTTCTGCCCATTTGCGCCCACTGCAAAAAAATCCGCGACGACAAGGGGTATTGGACACACCTCGAAAATTACATCCAGGAGCGGTCAAGCGCCCAATTCAGCCATGGCATCTGCCCCGAATGCGCCCAGCGTCATTATGCCCACGTGTTGAACGGCCTGCAGAAAAGGAACGCTGAAGGGCAGCCGGCAAACGTCACTCCTTCCGACAACGCCGCGCCGCCAGAAGGCTGTAAAACGTAATGGCCAGGGCGTAGGTGGCCATGCCCGCACCCACAGCAAAGGGCACCAGCATCATGCCGCTGAAAATCATGAGCGCCGCCCCCACCGCCCCGACAAGAATGGACTGAGTAAAGAGGCAGAACAGGTAGAGCCCGAATGGGGCCTGCCGCAAGCGCTCGACCATGTGCGCACGATAGGCCTCCTCCCCCATGGTGCGCATCAGCCAGGCGGATTGGAAGTTGCGCGCAGCCACCAGGACACTGGTGGTGGCGATCACAATGGCCGGCAAGGGCCAGAAGGCAAACAGGCCGCACAAGGCCAGGTTCAGCAGGGCGCTGAATTTCCACCCCAATCCACGGGCGATGGGATTGGCCTCAAGCACCAGGTTTGGCGTGGCCAGCCAGGTGCTTAAAAAGTCCATCCCACGCGCGAACAATAGGATGGCGAAGAACACCCAGTATCCACGGCTGCCAAAGGCCTGGAAGTCGTCCATTATTTCTTGCCGTAGATTTGCTCGGGCGTGGCCAACTGAGGCTCGGTGACCTCCACCTTCGCCCCACCCTCCCGCACCGAGCGGAAGAAGCAGGACTGGTAGCCCTCATGACAGGCAGGGCCGGTCTGCTCCACCTGCACCAGCAGCGCATCGGCATCGCAATCGAAGGCGAGATCCTTGACGATCTGGAAATGGCCGCTGCTCTCGCCCTTGATCCAGAACTTCTGGCGGGAGCGGCTCCAGAACACGGTTTTGCCCAGTTCGAGGGTCTTTTGGACCGAGGCGCGGTTCATGTAGGCCAGCATGAGCACGCGGCCGGTCTTTTGCTCCTGCACAATCGCGGGGATCAGGCCATCCGCGTTAAACTTGAGTTGGTCAATGAAGTTGGTCATTTGGGTATAAAGGTGAAGGCCACGGCGGCAAGGATGCACACAAACGCGGCCAGGTGGTTCCAGCGCAGGGTTTCGCCCAGATAGGAAACCGCAAAGACGCTGAAGACCACCAGGGTGATGACTTCCTGGATGATTTTGAGCTGGGTGGCGCTGTAGTTCTGGTAGCCATAGCGGTTGGCCGGAACCTGCAGCACGTATTCAAAAAAGGCGATGCCCCAGCTTCCTACAATGGCCGCCCACAAGGGGGCATTGCGGAACTTGAGGTGGCCGTACCAGGCAAACGTCATGAAGATGTTCGAACTGGTCAGCAAGAGAATGGGCATTAACTTCGCCAACAACGAGGCACTCATAAACGAACGGGAATGGATTGGGCCGCAAGGAAACGTTTCACGTCCTCCACGGTGTATTCCCCAAAATGGAAAATGCTGGCGGCCAGCACGGCATCCGCCAGGCCGATCTTCAGCACATCCGCCATGTGTTCGAGCTTTCCTGCCC
The DNA here is from genome assembly GCA_964538065.1 of uncultured Verrucomicrobiota bacterium. GTDB lineage: Bacteria > Verrucomicrobiota > Verrucomicrobiia > Limisphaerales > UBA1319. The sequence continues at coordinate 89,421 of CAZIDG010000003.1, read as the reverse complement.
CACCGCTGGCCACCACGGGCACGCCCACCGATTCGCTGATGCGGCGCGTGATTTCCAGATCGTATCCCGCCTTGGTGCCATCGGCATCGATGCTGTTGAGGACGATCTCCCCGGCACCGAGGCCAACCGCCCGAACCGCCCAATCCAGGGCCGCCATCCCTGTTGCCTTGCGGCCGCCATGCGAAAAAACCTCCCACTGGCCTGGGGCGATACGCTTGGCATCGATCGAAACCACGATGCACTGGCTGCCAAATTTCTTCGCCCCCGCCCGGATCAGATCCGGGGTGGCGATGGCGGAGGAATTGATGCTGATCTTGTCCGCCCCCGCCTTGAGCATGACGTTCATGTCGTCCACCGTTTTAATGCCGCCGCCCACGGTCAGGGGCATGAAACATTGATCGGCCACACGCTGGATGACGTCCACCATGGTGGCGCGACCATGGGCGCTGGCCGTAATGTCGTAGAACACCATTTCATCAGCCCCCTGGGCGTTATAACGGAGAGCCAGGGTGACGGGATCGCCCACGTTGCGCAGTTCGCCCGCCTCGGCCTTGCCAAATTGCACGCCTCGGGTGACCTGCGCCGCATGCACGTCCAAACAGGGAATGACTCGTTTTGCCAGCATACTTAATAAGGGTTTTTGAAGCACAAAAACCGGTCACCATTAAACGATGGCAAGCCAGAAGTGACAAGTGCGAAGGGGGGCAATTCCACCGGATGTTTGCTACAGATTGGCCTGCAAGGCGTTCAACGGGGCCGCACGGCCGGTCATGGTTTATTGCGAGGCATCCACGCAACACATTGGGCGATAGAAAGATGACCAGCAAAACAGGCTTCATCCACCATACATATCTTCATATCGTGATACGTTGATTTTTAATTTGCATTCGCTTCACACGACCGTTAATGTGGTCCTTGTGGTTGTTGGAAACACTCGATGGAGTCACGCTTGAATACGACACTGCCAAATCAGAACGAAACCGGGTCAGGGAATACGCTGCGCCGCCTGTTAAACGAACGGATCATGGTCCTGGACGGTGCCATGGGTACGATGATTCAGGGTTATCGGTTCACCGAAGCCCAATTTCGCGGTAACCGCTTTGCCAATCACCCCAGGGATTTGAAGGGGAACAATGATTTGCTGGTATTGACCCAGCCCGAGAGCATCGAGGCCATTCATTTCCAATACCTGGAAGCTGGAGCGGACATCATCGAGTCCAACACGTTCAACTGCAACGCGATCTCCATGTCCGATTACGGCATGGCCGACCTGGTGTACGAACTGAACGTGGAAGGGGCCAAAACGGCCCGCCGGGCGGTGGAACGTTACCGTTCAACACGCTCGAACCGCCCCTGTTTCGTGGCGGGATCCGTGGGGCCCACCAATGCCACGCTTTCACTGGCCACGGACGTCAACCAACCCGCCCTGCGCAAGTACACCTTCGATCAGTTCGTCAAGGCCTACACCGAACAAGTCCGCGGATTGCTCGATGGGGGGGTGGATGTCATACTCTGCGAAACCTCCTTTGACACCCTGGTCCTCAAAGCCGCGTTGTTTGCGCTCCAGGACTACTGTTCGACCCACCGGCTGCGCGTGCCGATCATGGCCTCATCGACCATCACGGACAAAAGCGGACGCACCCTTTCGGGCCAAACCATCGAAGCGCTGCTCAATTCAGTGTCCCATGTGGACCTGTTGAGCGTGGGCATCAACTGCGCGCTGGGGCCCAAGCAGATGCGTCCCCATCTGGAAGAATTGTCGAGGATCGCCCCCTTTTATGTGAGCTGCTATCCGAACGCCGGGCTCCCGAATGCGTTTGGCGGTTTTGACGAAACACCGGCGGACATGGCCGTCACCCTGAAAGACTATGCCAGGAACGGTTGGCTGAACGTCGTGGGTGGGTGCTGTGGCACCACGCCCGCCCATATCAAGGCGATAGCCGAGGCGGTGCGCGGATGCACACCACGCAAGCCCTCCGATCCAGAACCGCACACGCGTTTGAGCGGCTTGGAAGCGGTCACGATCCGCCCGGAGAATAACTTCATCAATGTGGGCGAGCGCACCAATGTGGCCGGATCGCCCAAGTTTGCCAAACTGATCCTGGCTGGAAAATACGAGGAAGCCCTGGGCATTGCCCGCCAGCAAGTCGAAGGCGGCGCCCAGGTGATCGACATCAACATGGATGAAGGGATGCTCGATTCCGAGAAGGCCATGACGCATTTCCTCAACCTGGTGGCCTCCGAACCGGAGATCTCCCGGGTGCCCATCATGGTGGACAGCTCCAAGTGGACGGTCATCGAGGCCGCGCTGAAGTGCATCCAGGGCAAGGGGATCGTCAATTCGATCAGTCTCAAGGAAGGTGAAGAACCCTTCCTCAAACACGCGCGTTTGATTCGCCAGTATGGAGCCGCCGTGGTGGTCATGGCGTTTGATGAACAGGGGCAGGCTGACACCTATGAACGCAAGATTGCCATCTGCGAGCGCGCCTATCATCTTTTGATCGAAAAGGCGGGATTCCCGCCCCAGGACATCATTTTCGACCCCAACATCCTCACCGTGGCCACAGGCATCGAGGAGCACAACAATTATGCGGTCAACTTCATCGAAGCCACGCGATGGATTAAAAAGAACCTGCCCGGCTGCAAGGTGAGCGGCGGGGTGAGCAATATTTCGTTCAGCTTTCGCGGTAACAACGTGGTGCGCGAGGCCATGCATGCCGCCTTTCTCTACCACGCCATTCGGGCGGGGCTGGACATGGCGATTGTGAACCCGGGGTTGCTGGCGGTGTATGAAGAAGTGCCGCGCGATCTGCGGGATCTCGTGGAAGATGTCCTGCTCAACCGCCGTCCGGACGCCACGGAGCGCCTGGTCCGCTTTGCCGATTCGGTGAAAAAGAGCGACACCGCAGCGGAGGCCGCAAGCCTGGAGGGGTGGCGGCAGCAATCGGTCGAAGACCGCCTGGCCCATGCGCTGGTCAAGGGGATTGTCGATTACATCGACGCGGATGTTGAAGAAGCCCGCAAGAAATACGGGCGTCCTCTGGAGGTGATCGAAGGCCCCCTCATGAAGGGCATGAACATCGTGGGCGATCTGTTCGGCAGCGGCAAAATGTTTCTGCCCCAGGTGGTCAAGAGCGCCCGGGTCATGAAAAAAGCGGTGGCCTATCTTCTTCCGTTCATGGATGCGGAAAAGGCGGCATCAGGCGGGAAATCCCACCAGGGACGGATCCTGCTTGCCACGGTCAAGGGGGACGTGCACGACATCGGCAAGAACATCGTCGGTGTGGTGTTGGGATGCAATAATTACGAAGTGATCGACCTGGGGGTGATGGTCCCGTGCGAAAAGATCATCGAGGCAGCGAAGGAGAAAAAGGCGGATATTGTTGGTTTGAGCGGGCTCATCACGCCATCCCTTGAGGAAATGACGCACGTGGCACGCGAGATGCAGCGGCAGGGCTTCACAGTACCCTTGCTGATCGGTGGCGCCACCACCAGCAGGGCCCATACGGCGGTGAAAATCGCGTCCGTCTATGAACAGCCGGTGGTCCATGTGCTGGATGCCTCGAAGGCGGTGGGCGTCGCAAGCAGCCTGTTGAACAAGGACACACGGAAACGATACATCCAGGAAAACCAGGCCGCTCAAGCCGCGTTGCGTGAGGAGTATGCCGGACGGCAGGCGCGGCAGGCGCTCCTGCCCATCGAAACGGCACGCCAGCGGCAGCCGGTCCTGGATTTCAACAACCTGGCCCAGCCTTCCTTTACAGGCACACGCGTGCTCGAATCCGTGCCATTGGAAAACCTGGTTCCGTTCATCGACTGGTCGCCCTTCTTCCACGCCTGGGAATTGCGGGGCCGGTATCCGGCCATACTCCAGGATCCCGAATGCGGTGCGAAGGCCCGGGAATTGTTTGACGACGCCCAGCAGCTGCTCGAGAAGATCGTTAAAAACGGATGGATTCAGGCCCGCGGCGTCTATGGCTTTTTCCCCGCCAGCCGCAGGGGCGATGACGTGGAACTGTATGCCGATGCGCGAGGTTCCAGGAAGGTGGCAACCCTTCATTTCCTTCGCCAGCAGATGGAAAAGCCTGCAGGCCAGTTCAACCATTGTCTGGCGGATTACGTTGCGCCCGGAAAATCATCCGGTGCCAGCGCGCCCGTCGATTATCTTGGTGCTTTTGCCGTCACCGCCGGCGTGGGGGTGGATGAATTGTGCCGCCGGTTCGAGGCGGATCATGATGATTACCAGTCCATCCTCACCAAGGCCCTGGCCGACCGTCTGGCAGAAGCCTTTGCGGAATACCTGCACAAGCAGGCCCGGGAGGATTGGGGTTTTGGCAAGACAGAGAACCTCTCCCATGAGGATCTCATCCACGAACGCTATCGGGGTATTCGGCCTGCTCCAGGTTATCCGGCCTGCCCGGACCATACGGAGAAGATGATCCTGTGGGATCTTTTGCAGGTGGAAAAGAACACCGGCATCCGGCTCACTGAAAGCTGCGCCATGCTCCCCGCAAGCTCCGTCAGTGGATTCTATTTTGCACACCCCGAGTCCAAATACTTTGGGGTCGGCAGGATCGGTCGCGACCAATTGCTGGATTACCAACGCCGCAAAGGAATGGACCTCGGCGCGCTCGAACGCTGGCTGGCGCCCAATCTTGGCGAATAAGGCCGTGGCGGCATGAGCGGGATGCAACTTTCCTGTTCATGGGGGCAGCCGCTTTTGTTATAAGAGCGGCATGTGCACCAACAGGTGGATGCAGTGGGCATGGTTGATGGCGGGATGCCTCGCCATGCAGGCAGCGGAAGAGAATCTTCGTTTACGGCCGTTTTATGTGCCGGAGAACCCGTCCATGACGGTGGTGCAATCGGCCTCCGAGTCGATTCGCTTCACCCTCGGCAAAACATTGAAGGAGGACGACCGCGGCCACCTGGTCAGCATCTCCAGCTTTGTCGATCCCGAGGGGCGCATCATGGGCTGGCATGATTTTGGCAACCTCGAGGGTCCAGGCTGGGCCGCCAATGCCGTGGGTGGTGCGCATGAAATTTATGCTCTGGGCCGTTTCATGAACAAGCCGGATTGGCAGGCGAACGCCCTGCGCATCCTCGACCATGTGCTTGACTGTGGCTTCATCGACGAATCCACCGGCTTCATTCGCGGCTATCGCGAAACCACCACCGGCAAGTTCTGCCTCAATTACAAACACAATTCGGATTGGTTCTGCCCCGGTTCGATGGCCAAGGTGGCGTATCAACTCCTTGTGTTCTCGGATGACCTGGGCCAGGACCCGCGCGCACGCCGCATGCGCATGGCCGCGCTCCGCTGCGCCCAGTGGATCGACGCCCACGTGGAATCCGTGGACAACGGCTGGTACCCGCGCCGCACCACCGCCGAGGGCCGCATCCATCGCAAATCCCCTGATGGCGGCAACGATCCCTATTGGCAGAGTTCGGCGGACGGCCTGTTCATTGTGCAGCTGCAGACCGCGCTCACCGCACGCGGCATGGCGGATTACCGGGCGAATCTGCGGCGGAAAATCGACGTGTTCATGGCCGCTGGCGGCATCTTCGGCAGCATCAACCACGACACGTATGACCCGAATGAAAACGTAGCCTATTCCGTGGCCTTCCGCACATTGCTGCCTGCGTCCAGGTTGCTGAACGATCCAGCCATCCGGCGTTTTGCCTATGATCGCTGCCTCGCTGGTTTGGATCCATTCAAGATCAATGAGGACCGCAACGGCGTCGCCACACGCGGTTTGCTCTTCATGGAAAAAACCTGGGACACCTCATACCTGTGGGAAAATGCGGAGGCGGCCCTGGCGTACTTTGAAGCGGCTCAGGACCTCCGCAAGTACGAGCCCAGCCGCGCACGGCAATGCGAAATGGACGGTCTGGTGATCCTGCGTTCAGCGGCACGGCACCACTACGGTCCGAACGGCTTTCTGACGGAAGGCGTCGATTGGAACGACCATGTCGGCCAGCAGCACCACATCAACCAGGCCAAATACGGGGCCATCCAGTACACCGAGCCTTTTTTAAACAACCAGCACATCGCCGAGCCCACGCTCTATTACCTGAAACAACTCGCACGCAAAGTCCCCGGCGGCCCGCCCATTCGCCTGCTCGACATCGAAGGCAACGAAATCTGGCCCGTGAAGCCGTAAGGTTCACCTGTTTTCCTCCAAAGCAAAAAAACGCCCCGTGAAAAACACGGGGCGTTTGGGCTTGTACGATAGGGATTAGAAATCCCTGAAATCACCCTCCATGGGGATCGACCTGCGTCTGGCAGCAGGGCTTTGAGCGCCTGTTCCCGTGGACAAGGGGACTATGGTGGCTGTGCCATGGCCATTGGCATGACCGTTCCCGTTGGAACCTGCCTCTTTCTTGGGGACACGCGGCGTTTGTGTGCGCGTCGGGGCTGCTGCCGAAAGCATGACCTTTGCATCGGGTGAATGATCCTGGGCAGCGCTGCCCACCATGACCTGCAACTGGTGAACCGCGTCACGCAACGCGGAGGCTTGGGCCGTCATCTCCTCGGCTGCCGCGGCACTTTCCTCGGCATGCGAGGCGGTGGATTGGGTAACCTTGTCCATCTCGCTCACCGCTTTATTCACCTGTTCGATACCCTGGTTCTGCTCGGAGGAGGCGGTGGCAATCTCGCCCACCAGGCCGTCCACCTGCCGTGCCTTTTCGACAATCTCCTGAAGGTTTTTCTCCACCTCCTGCGATTTGACAACAAGGGCCTGCAAATTCTCGGTGACCTTTTCGCTCACCCTCACGCCTTGATCGGTGCGGGCCACACTGGCTTCGATCTTGTTGGCGGTCTCGCGGGCCGCCTGAGCGCTCTTCTGTGCCAGGCTGCGCACCTCCTCCGCCACCACCGCAAACCCCATGCCCGCCTCACCCGCACGCGCGGCCTCGACTGCGGCATTGAGGGCGAGGATGTTGGTTTGAAAGGCAATTTCGTCGATGGTTTTGATTATTTTGGAAACCTCGGCATTGGACATCTTGACGGCATCCATTGCGGCCTTCATTTCGTCGCTGGAGGATTTGATGCCCGCGACGACGCCATTCATCTCCTGGGTGCTCTGAGCCCCGGTTTCAGCGGCCTGGCGGGTCTGGTTGGCCAGATCCTTGGTCCGCTGGGCGCTCTGGGCGTTCTGGCGGGTCATGCTGGCCATCTCCTCAAGGGATGAGCTGGTTTCTTCCAGGGACGAAGCCTGCTCGCTGGCGCCCTCAGCCAACCCCTGGCTGGAGCTGCTGATGTGCTGGGCCGAATCGTTCACCTGGCCTGCGGTTTGACTCAGGACGTTGATGACTCCTTCGATGGGCTTCATCATCGCCTTTCTGACAAAGACGCCGATAAACACGATCAAACCGGCAAGCACGGCTGCGATAATGCCGGAGGTCAGCATGGCGTCCTGCCTGGCCTGGGCCATCATGCCGGCAAGAGGCACGTAGGTATTGACCGAGCCCATGACAATCTTGCCGCTGGTGCTCAGGCCATGGCATTCCGCACACCCGGCATGCATGTTGTTGAGCAGGGGGACCGCCACCCGGTAGCAGCCATCCTCCACCACCTCATATTTGTCCTTGCCCGCCATGAATTCCCTCAGGGCTTTTTCCTCGAATGGAATCTGGATTTTGGTGCTGTTGGGCGCCATGGGTTTGATGTTCGTGATGGCGGTATCACCGATGAGCCGGGTGCGAGGATTCTCTGCGCCAAAATCGTGGATCACGGCTTCATCCACCGCTTCAATCGTTCGATTCCAATCGTTCAGGATCGCCTTTTTCTTTTCGTCATCCGGCGCTGAAGTATAAGCATCATGGAACTTGATGGTCGAAACCATGAACATCTGCGCGGAACGTTGAATGAACTCCATACCCTTGGCCCTGGCGTTTTCCAACGCAACCGCCTTCCCATGATTAAAGGAGAAGATAAAGAAAAAGACCGATGCCACCACCCCTGCCAATGTCAGGCAGACAATAAGTTTTCTATTCGTCGTCATAATATGCCCGTAATTTACCCAATGAATCATCGCTGTGTGATGGGCATCCCCCCATCATGGCCCCCAGCATGGCTGGACAGCTCCCAGCCAAATGCAGCGCTCCCATGCGCTGCAACACTCAAGTGAGATGCACGAAATCTCCATGGGAACGACCGCACGGGCCTTATTCCCACGCAGGCCTTCGCCCGCCTTGTGGAAAGTTGCGCCCTAGCTGAGGGCTTGCTGGATGACCTCGGCGGATACCACCTTGTCAATGTCCAGGAGGGTTTTGACCGATCCCTTGACCTTGGCCATGCCCAGGATGTACTCCGTGGAGAGTTTCACGCCAAAATCCGGGGTTTTTTCGATGTCCGAAGCGGCAATGTTAATCACTTCCTCCACAGCATCCACCACCAGCCCCATGGGCAGGACCTCGCCCTTGCCCAGCTTGACCTGGACCACCACGATGCAGGTGCGCTCGGTCGTCTCCGCCGTGGCCAAACCAAACTTGATGCGAAGATCCACCACGGGAATGATTTTACCTCGCAGGTTTATGACTCCACGCACGTACTCAGGCATCTGAGGAACGGTGGTAATGGGGATCAGGCGGATGATTTCCCGAATGCTCAGGACCTCAATGCCATAGCACTCCTTGCCAAGAATAAAGGATAAGTATTTACCGGCCAAAGACTTCTCTGTGGCCACACCGGCTTCCAATGTCGCTGTTGCGCTCATATCGTAAGGACTGCCTGCCAACCGCGATCTCGTCACCCCAAAGGAAACGCACAGCTTGAGACAACCAAAGTGATTCATGGTCACCGTCTTTCGTTCAAAAGAGGCGCCTTTGGACCCCGATCGCTCTCCAGAACTCCAAGCCCACGCATTTTCCCGCATGACAAGCCCACCTGAACCTCTGATGATGGCGCCCATTGAATCCACTCGGACCCCAGGAGCCCCCACCATCCAGGTTGGGCTGGCAAAACATGTGTTCAGACACTACATCGTCAAAAAAAAGAGCACGCTTTAGCAAAAAGTTCGCGGGTCGGGAGAAAAAACAGACGCTGGTTGGTGACAGGCAAAAGATGTTGATTCTAAAACAGTTGGAGTAGGGCCATATGGAATTATCCCCCCTCCCAAGGGTGAGCCTTGTCACCCTCCATCGATTACTTGGGGATACGACGATATGGGCAACAAGACAAAAAGATATATTGTAACGATATAATTTTCCAATATACCAGCCTATCCGGGCAATATATGATGACTATATCGTTATTTTATACCAAACCTTCCAGAATGGTTGGCAACCGTTCCAGGCTCCGATTCAGGTTCGCCTTGGCGATGGCTTTTTCTTCTTCACCTTGATGCGGGAACAGTATCCCCCACCCCGATGAGTTGAACCATTCATCGCTGGCAGGGACGATGGGGTTCCCGCTAAAGCCGATCTTGGAATGGCGCAGCAATAAATCAGCAATCTGCACAGCGGCAACGATTTGAGCATTATGGCTGGCTCGCTCCGGTGTGTGATGGTAAAGGGCGGTCTCCACCATGACATCGGGCAGATTATGGTTTTTCAAATAAAGTGCACCCAACTCTGCATGGCTGAGTCCCATGACCCGGGTTTCGAGATCGATCAGGTTCTCCTCCCCCAGCTTGATCTGTTGGTGGATGTAGGCAAAGTGCTGGGGAAAAGCCGCAGCCATGATGATTTTACCCACATCATGCACCAGACCCGCCACATAATCAGCCTCGTCGGGAGGAACCAGAACACTGCTTAAGACCTCACGGCTCATAATGGCCGTACCAATGCAATGTTGCCAAAACTCACGCCAAGGGAAGGATGCATTGCCCGTGAGCCGCTGGAAATCTTCGATGACGGGCGTGACCATGGCCAACTGACGTATCTGCCTGACGCCCAAATAGAAAACAGCCTCTTCAATGCTGTTAACCGGGCTGGACAGGCCGAAATAGACGGAGTTGACCAGGCGCAATAAACGCGCCGTCAAACTGGGATCGCGCCGAATAACCTCCGAGATCTGCGTCGTATAACGCTGATCGGCATTCAGCAACTCGCGCAGAGCGCTGTTAATACTGCTCAGGGAAGGCAGGCGCGGACAATTCTTGAGCCGAATGTCGATCTGGGCCTGCGTGAGGCAATCGGGGCGCCCAACAAATGTCGGTGATTCGGTCATTGTTTATTCGTCTTATCGACACGCGACTGAAAAGGTTGACTGTAAATTTATGGAAAACCAAAAAAAATGAATCAACGGCCTAAAGCCCCGGCAAAAAATGCCGATGCTAGATATGCCATGATAGAGTACTTAGACGACATGCTCAAGCACGCCACCACCGAGGTATTCTCAACCATGCTCAACTTAAAAGTGCAGTTCGAACCCGAACAACGCGAGAATCTTGCGGGTGAAATGCATGTGGCTGGCGCGGTTGGATTTACGGGGCGGTTTAATGGAATGATTTACCTTTATTCAAGCGTCAATTTTGCTCATCACCTGACCAGCGTTCTTCTGGGCATTCCCCAGAATGCCATTGAAGGCAACGAGATGGTGAATGACGCTGTTGGGGAAATGACCAACATGCTGGCTGGGATGATCAAGTCCCGGATGTGTGACCGCGGGGTACCGTGCGTCATTTCGATTCCCGCCGTGGTGCGGGGCAAGGACTTCCACATCGATTCCATGAGCAGCACCGAGCGCCATACGGCGTTTTTCCGCTGTAATGGAAACCAGGTCCTGACTGAGATCATTGTCAAGCCCGCCTAAATTTTGGAGCACTGAGATACCATGCCTACGAGAATCCTTACTGTAGATGATAGCAAAACGATCCGGCTTATTATTGCCAGAGCGTTCAAGACTTTTGACGTCGAAATCCTGGAAGCAGCCAACGGCGTTGAAGGCCTTGCGGTCGCCAGCCGGGAAAAGCCCGATGTCATCATCCTCGACGTTACCATGCCCATCATGGATGGCACGGAAATGTTGAGTCGCCTCAAGTCCAATGCCGAACTGCGCACCATCCCGGTTATCATGCTGACGGCTGAAGCGGGTCGCGACAACGTGTTGCGCATCGCCAAGATGGGCGTGCGGGATTACCTGGTGAAGCCGTTCAAGGAAGACCAGATTCTGGAGCGTGTGGGCCGTGTCGTCGAATTAAAGAGTCGGGGTGGCACCGCCAGCAAAGGCCGCAAGCGCTATGACGATCCCCTGCGGATCGTTCTGGTGGATGACAAGGCAGCCATTGTGGATCAGATCCGGGCTGGCTTGAGCGATACCCCCTGGAAAGTGGAGCCCCAACCGCACCCTCAACTGGCCCTGGAGGCCATCACCCAGGACTTGCCTGACATTGTGCTGATCAGCCTTTCGCTGCCCGATGGGTCGGGATTCTGGCTGTTCCAGAAGATGCGGGGCGGGATCAAGACCGAGCGCGTACCCGTGTTCGGCCTGAGCGTGAAGACGGCTGCAGAAGAACAGGCGCGCGCCCAGCAGGTCGGATTCAACTCCATCATTACCAAGCCGATCGATTTTGCGGAACTCAAGATCAAGATCTCCCGCATCCTCAATCTCGATGCCTCGCATAAATATTTCTCGCAGCGCGACGGCGCGCTGGTGTTGACCTTCCCTGGCGATTTCAACCAGAACAACGCCCACGATATTTCGTCCAATTTGAACGAAAAAGTGACCGAGGCGGTGGATGCTGGTTTCAGCAAGATGATCATCGATCTGTCCGCCCTCAAGGCGGTGGACATGAATCTGATCGAATTGTGCCTGAACGTCATGAAAGTGGCGCAGGACCTGGCCTTGAAGACCGGATTTGTCTGCAGTCCCGAGATGACTGCGGCCTATAAGAACTACGAGGAGAGCAAGGAGTGGCTGTTCACGACAACCCTGGAGGAAGCCGTGACATCCCTCAGTGGCGCTCCGAAACCAGCGTAAGGCAAGCCATGCGCGCAGGGGTTTCCATACTGGTCGTAACGCTGGTGGCACTCAATGCCACTGCGGCGCGGCGCGACTATCTGCCAGTATTGGGACCGACACCGGTGCGATTCCGGGCGGCGGTGGATTCAAGCGTCCGCGCTTCGTTGCCACCGCTGGCCATGCACGATGTGGTGGAGACCAACGCGGTGGCCCAGCCTCCCCCTGCAGTCACGCCGGCCAGCGCGCCAGTGGCGGCCGCCCCCATCGCAACACAAACACCGGCAACTGTTTCGCCAGCATCGCCAACCACCCCGCAAGCCGAGGCCCCCACCGGTCCTCTGGAACCGGCCATTCTGGACAGCACGCCGCCCCCCAACCAGAACACATCTCCCATTCCGGCATTTGTCTTTCCAGGCAATGGGCCTGTGAACACCGTCAGCCCGCAAATGCTGGTCCCGTATTTCACCCAACAAAATGGCACCAATGGGCCAAAGACCGTGGTGGTGGCCCCGGTTCAATTCACCCCGCCGGTGCCCAACATCCCCCTATCCAGCACCGCCACCTATTTGACACCCCAGGACGGCACGGGGGTCAAGCCGTGACATGAAAGACGCCCGTCGGCAAACCGACGCTGCCAGCCCGCCGAAACATCGACTGATCATGGTTTCTGGTGGAATGGGTGGCATGTTCAGGGGCTGTGGCCTCCTCCTGGCTCTATTGTGTGGCATGACCGTCAAGGGCGGCGTGAAAGCTCCTGAAGCCGTTGGAGTTCATGATACAAACACCCCGTCCATCCAGGTGCCCGTCAAATATGAAGTGCCCGTTCTGAAGGATGCCCCTCCCCAGACAGTCGCCTCCAACGCACCGACTGCCTCGACTCGTCCCGCCCCACCTCCAAGCATTGGGCAGGATGATGGCACCAACAGTCCGACATCGTTATCGGAAGAGGAACTGGCCACGAGGAACATCGTCGATAAAAAGGCGGCCCTCGAAAAAGAAAAACAGCATCAGTTTGAAGTCCGGCTGGCCCTGGCCCGCCAGCATCGTCTGGAAAACAACGAGGTGTTGGCCCAGGAATCGTTGGTCAGTCTCATGGAATCCGATGCAGGCGAGGACATCAAGAAGCCTGCCATGCTCGAATTGGCCTTGCTGGCTCAACAGCAAAACCAGCCTGTGCGTGCCATTCAGATTTTCAGCCAGTACACACAGAAATACCCCAGCGATCCCAATGTGCCGGAGATCATGCTGCGCCAGGGATTGCTGTACCGCAAATTGGGATCCAACAACCTGGCCTTGTCGAAGTTCTACGCCGTCATGACCACGTCATTGGCGCTGAAGCTCGACCACTGGGAGCGCTACCAGCGCCTGGTGCTGCAGGCCCAGACTGAAATTGCGGATACCTATTTCATGCAGGGCAAGTACCAGGAATCGATCGAGTATTTCCAGCGCCTGCTCAAGCAGGACAATGCCGATTTGAACCGTGCCTACGTGGCCTACAAGGTGATCCGTTCCCATGCGTGCCTGGATCAGCAGGCCCAGGTGGTGCTGCAATGCGAGGATTTTCTCAACCGGTATCCCGATGCCGGGGAAGTGCCGGAGGTGCGGTACCTGTATGCCTCAGCGCTCAAGAAACAGGGGCGCAACAGCGATGCCCTGCGCCAGGTGATCGCCTTGCTGGAATCCCAGAGCCGCTCGTCGGCCCAGAGCCCGCAGAACTGGGCCTCGTGGCAGTTGCGCACAGGCAATGACATTGCCAACCAACTGTACCAGGAAGGGGATAATGCCAGCGCGCTGGTCATTTACGAGGCCCTGGCCAAGATCGACTCCACGCCCGCATGGCAACTCCCGGTCCGCTATCAAATCGGCCTGGTGTATGAGAAATTAAACCAGCCGCAAAAGGCATCCGACAGCTACAGCCTTGTACTGGAGAAGGGCAAGGATTTGAAAGCTGATGCTGCTCCAAGCTTGCACGCCCTGCTCGATATGGCAAAATGGCGCGTGGATTTCATCGCCTGGCAGGCCAAGGCGGAAAAGAGCCGCCAGGAAGTGGAATCCGGCGTACCCATGGCACGGTCGCAAGCCATGGTACCTTGATAGTGTGAGCCTGTGAGAACCATCGACATCATCAAGTATCGTCAGGGCAAAGAGCCTGCAGCGGTCAAGCCGGCCATCTCGCTTGAGATGGCGCGGGACCTCCGGGCCCACCTGGACCTCGCCCAGGAGATTCTGGCTGTGGTCGAAAAGGAGGGTGAGGCATTGCGCTCATCGGAACCTGCCCTGCCCAAGCCCCTGGTGGCGTTGAAAAAGCTGCTACTTCCCCGTCTCACACAATCCGTCGAGCGTTTGCGCCAGCATCGCATGGCCTGGCAGAAAATGAGCCCTGAGGAACGTGCCCAGCATGCCGATGCCGCCGCGCTTCTGCGGCAAAACCAGGAAGTCATCATGAAGATTATCCTGTTGGACCGTGAAAACGAGCAACTGCTCCTGCGCCATGGACTGGTGCCTGCCGGACAACTGCCGCCAAGCCAGCGCCAGCGCGCGGGCCTCGTGGCCGGACTCTACCGCCACCATGACGCTCTCAAAGGCTGATTGTCATGCCCCTTGAAAAAATCATTGTTCTCGAAGACGATTTAATAGTTCGCAAAAACCTGGAACAACAGTGTCGCCAGCGCCACTACGATGTCGCGGTCGCCACCACCCTGGCCGAAGCCCAGGAATTGCTGGCCAAGGATAATTTCGACCTCATGATGGTCGATGTCCGCCTCCCGGATGGAGAGGGCACGGACCTTCTGCGGCAGTTGCAGCTCCGCCCCCAGCGGCCCCTCATGGTCATGATGACGGGGTATGGCTCCATTGAATCTGCGGTCGATTGCATGCGCAACGGCGCCTTCGACTACCTGATCAAACCCTTTTCGCGCGACCAGCTTGAGGTCACCCTGCGCAAGGCCGAGCAATTCACCCAACTGGTCAAGGTCAACCAGTACCTCAGCCATGATGAGGATGAGGAGGCTGGATCGGAGCTCCTGGGACAAAGCGCGACCATGGAAAACCTGCGTCAGCTCATCCGCAAAGTAGCCCGCACCCAGGCCACGGTGCTGATTCAGGGCGAGAGTGGCACGGGCAAGGAATTGGTCGCCCGGGCGATCTACCGCCAGAGCCCGCGCGCATCCGCCCCATTCATCCGCGTGAACTGCGCCGCCATTCCGGAGAACCTGATCGAGAGCGAGTTTTTTGGGCACGAGAAGGGCGCCTTCACCGGCGCGCTCGCCAAGCGCGAGGGCCGCTTCGAGCTGGCTCACGGGGGCACCATTTTACTGGACGAAATCAGCGAGATATCGCCCACCGTGCAGGCCAAGCTGCTGCGCGTGCTGCAGGAGCGCGAGCTCGAACGTGTCGGCGGCACTCGAACCATCAAGGTGGATGTGCGGGTCATTGCCACGACCAACCGTCATCTGGAGCAGAGTGTCGAGCGCAAGGAATTTCGACAGGACCTCTTTTTCCGGCTGAATGTGGTTCCCATATCGGTGCCGCCCTTGAGGGAGCATCGGGAGGACATCCCCTACCTGGCGAATCATTTCATGAAGCGGTTTGCCCGCAAACACGGCTCGCGGGCACGCGCCCTGGCCGAGGATTGCATTCAAGCCCTCATGGCCCACCACTGGCCGGGTAATGTGCGCGAGCTTCAGAACATCATTGAACGCGCCGTCATTCTCGGGGGAGACGAAGAAACCCTTCACGATGCCATGCTGGGTTTGACGCCCCCCTCACGGGAGGTTGCCCCTGCGGCTGCGCCGAGTCCCCTCCCCCCGCCTCCTGCAGGCGCCACCGTGGAACCCGCCCCAGGTGTTGCTGCGCCATTCCCCACCCTTGAGGAACTGGAAAAACGCCACATCCTGGCTGCTTTGGAGCAATGCAAAGGCAACCGCACCCATGCGGCGCGCATGCTCAACATCAGTATTCGCACCTTGCGCAACAAGCTCAATGAGTATCAGAAAGGTGAAGCGGGCCCTGATGAGGGACCTGACGAAGAACAAGGTTGATGTCCTGGAATTGTGGCATCACCCCGTCCTCATCTTCTCTGCACCCATTCCGTGGCAAGGAGGGCGCTTGCATGCCGCTTATGCCCCCACCCTTTCGTGGATTATTACCGCGTAAAAACGGCGTCACGGGTATGTCGCCATAAATAAAAGAGGGCAGAACAGTAGCCATGTCTGCCCCATTTCCTCAGCTAACTAGCGCCGTCGCACTGGCTTCGGCATCTTACTGCTATGAGGTTTGATTACCTGGGTGGGTTGGTAGTGATACCGTCGCCCATCAAAAACCTCATCCGGCTACACCCCAATATAACACCCTCCCGGCACAACGCAAATTGAGGTCATTTCATTATTTTCTACGCTGATTGTGGCAGACCATATCGATCACCACCGTGCTGGCAAGGATCACCGTGGAGTCCTCATCGTTCTGGATATCCACACCATAGGTATCGGCCCAGGCGAACCATTTTCTCGAAACCGTGGCCACCACATTGCCATGGCGGGTGAAGGTGTACTCCTGATCGAGGAAACTGCCCGTGGCCTCCAGATCGTCGGGCCCGGGCACATCCACAGTGAAGCGGCATTTGAAAAAGTTGAAGAGCTCCTTCTTGACCACGGCATACAAGCGACCCTCGCGATACAACTCGTAGGTCGGTCCCCAGGCCAAAAGTTTTTGCCGGATAAATACCAACTCCTGTCCCTGCATATCCTGGAAGGACAGCTTGTCCCCAAAGCTGAAGGTCTTGCCATCCACAAAATAGGCATCACGCCCGTCCTCCGTTTTGATGGTGAAATCATCACCCCAGGCAAACAGCTTTTGTTTCATGACATAGCGCATAGAGGCATGTTCCTTTGTTTGATTACATGCTGTTCTGCACCATAACTCAAAGGAGAGGAATGATAAAACCGCGCGGGTTTTGTAGCCGCCTCAAACAGACCCGGTGCTTTGAAGCCACAAAAGGCTCATGCCCCACGCAGGACTTCACCCCTTAATCCTGATCAAGCACCATGCGCACCTTGTCTGCCAGGAGTTTCATGGTAAAGGGCTTCTGGATGAAATGTGTGTCCTCGTCCAGCACACCATGCTGGGCAATGATGTTGGCGGTGTAACCAGACATGAAAAGGTGTTTGAGCCCGGGATGCTGGGTCAGCAGACGCCTGGCCAGGTCGTGGCCATTCATGTCAGGCATGATAACATCGGTGATCAACAGATGAATCCGGCTGGCATGAGTCTGGCCCAGATGGAAAGCCTCAGCCGGCGTGCGGGCAGGCAGAACGTTGTAGCCAAGTTTCTCGAGCATGGCCCGACCCATGTTCAAAATGGTCAACTCGTCCTCCACAAGAAGTATGGTTTCATTTCCACGCCGCGCCGGCTCTCCCGGCGCAACCTCTGAATCCTGCTGGATCACTCCCTGGTAACGGGGCAAATAGAGGTGGAATTCGGCGCCTTTGCCTTGCTGGCTGGTGACATCGATGAAGCCTCCATTTTGTTTTACAATCCCATACACCGTCGCGAGTCCCAAGCCGGTGCCATGGCCGAGTTCCTTCGTGGTGTAGAAAGGCTCAAAGAGGTGCTGCAAGACTTCCTGGTTCATGCCACATCCATCGTCGCTCACCTTGAGCAGCACGTAATCCCCTGGAACGGCCCCAGCGCACAGGACACCATGGGCAGGGTCGCAGGTTTTGTTCTGGGTTTCGATGGTGACCCGCCCCACACCCGCGATGGCATCACGCGCATTCACACACAAGTTGGCCAGCAATTGATCGATCTGGGAGGGGTCCATTTTGATGGGCCAGAGACTGGCGCCCGGAATCCAAGCCAGAGCGATATCCTCGCCGATGAGGCGCTGGAGCATCTTGAGCATGCCAGCGACTGTCGTGTTCAAATCGAGAATCCGGGGCACGACCGTTTGTTTGCGAGCGAAGGCGAGCAATTGGCGGGTGAGCTCCGCCGACCGTTCAGCAGCCTTTTTGATCTCCCGCAGGTCACCATGAAGCGTATCAGAGGAGGGAACCGCCTCCAGGGCCATGTCAGCATACCCGATGATGGCGCCCAGCATGTTGTTAAAATCGTGGGCAATGCCGCCAGCCAGGCGACCCACGGATTCCATCTTCTGAGCCTGGAGCAACTGCGCTTGAAGACGCTCCTTGTCCTCCTCCGCCCGGAGGCGCTCCGTAATGTCCTCGATCGTGAGAATGATTCTCTGATCGGCCATGAACACGATGACAAAGCGTATTTCCCGCAGCACCCCATCGCGCCGGGTGATGGAACAGGTCTTGACGATGGGGCCTGTGCGTTGAGCCTTGCGCATTTCCAACTCCCACTCGGCAACCATTTGCTGGCGATACTCAGGGCGGGGATAGGCCTTTTGAAACCACACCTCCGAGTTGGGAATGTCCTCGAGCGTGTAGCCCAATATCTGGGTAAAGAAAGAGTTTAAGTAGCTGTGGCGCCCGTCAGGATTCATGACCAGAATGCCATAGGGAGCCATTTCCAGGAGGGAGCGGAAATTCTCCTCGCTTTTGCGCAGGGCCTGCTCCGCCTGCTCGCGCTCGGTCATATCGAACATGGTCAGGAGAATGTTCTCGCCCACCAGGGTCCCGCCGATTTCGAGCGTTCGCACCGTGCCATCCTTGCAGGTCACCTGGTACTCACCAAACTGGATATTGCCATCTGATTGTCTGGCACGCTGGAGGGAGTCGGCCCAGGACTTCATGGCCCATCGCCGGTATTCGGGATCGGGATACACATGATCCCACCACTGGTCCAAGGCAGGGATCTCCTCAAGCGTGTAGCCAAGCAACTGGTACATGCGTGCATTCACAGCCAGAATGGCGCCATCCCTGGAAACATGAACCATGGGAATGGGGGCCATGGTAAACAACCGTTCGAAACGGGTCTCGCTTTCCAGCAACGCATCCTCCGCACGTTTGCGCTTTGTGCTGTCATTGCCGACACAGAGGATCTGGCAGAGGTTTCCCTGCGCATCGAACATCGGTTTGTTGGTCCAGGTTACCCACACCCTGCTCCCATCCCGGCGTATGTTTTCATTTTCATTCGTGGTAAAGCGGTCTGGATGACGGCAAACCTCCTGGAGAATGGAGCGGGTGTCCGTACCATTCGAATCGGTCTCAGGCACAATGGTGCCCACGACATTGCGTCCAATGATCTCTTGAGGTTGATAACCGAAAAAACGCTGGGCGAACTCGTTGATGAAAATCACCCGCCCCTCTTTATCCATGCGCAGGATGATGCTGTTGGCATTCTCAACCAGCTCACGATACCGCTCCTCGCCCAGGCGCGCCTCGCGCTGCAACGAACGCTGCCGATGCAATAGAAGGAACAACCACGCAATCAAGATTCCTTCGAGCACGATAAAGCTAACCGCCAGAACCAGGTACCACCCATATTTTTGCCACAGACCGTCCGGACGGTTGATGACATGACTTGCCTTGGGAATCCTTGAAAGGGGTATGCCATAATGGACAATCTCTGTGTAATTGAACATGGGCAGGGAAATCTCCGTCTGGGGAGGAAAGCTGGCTATCGCTTCGCCTTTCAACAAACGGACGGCCAACTCGGCGACCTGGTGGCCCTGGACGAGGCCGCTGTTCATTTTGCCCCCTGTTACACCCATGCCAAGGTAGAGATCCAAGTGACTGAATACGGGCACAGATGCCGTGCGGGTCAGGAGCGGCAAAAAGGTTTCGAGATCAACGTACTTTCCGGAAGGCGCATTGAAATAATCGAGAAAAAACACCACATCAGGCAGTCGTACCTGCTTGATCCTGGCCAGCAAATCCTGAGGGGAGATGCCCGCCCCCTCATCGAAAAAACGCAGGGTCACACGCCCGGCATACTCGGCGCGAAGCCGTTCCACGTTCTCCCGGTTGGCCCTCCCTGTGGCGGAGGTATCGGTCACAACCCATATTTGTTTCGTGCCAGGAAGCAGGCGCAGGATGAGATCGATGTTGCCCTGGTAATCCGTGCTGGCCAGCACACCGGTCGTCTTGGGAGGAATGGGATGGATTTCCTCAACCCCTGAAAAAACCATCGGCACACCGGGGAACAAGCTGTCCCGCGCCGTTCTCATCAGATTGTAGGCATCCTGGTCGGTGACCATCAGAAGGTCGAAATGCTCGCCGCGGTACTTTCTCGACCACGTCGCCAGAATCTGGGTGCCGAGCTCACCATTCAAAGAGGAGTCAAACCGTTTGGCATCGAGGTATTCCACCCGCAAGTCCAATCGCTGCCCGAAGGTTTCAAGAAAAGTCTCCCGAATGCTTGTATAAAGCTGGTCAGACCAGAGATAGCCCGGGTGATAGGAATTCACATAGAGAACCCGATAGGTTTTCTCCCGGATACTGGTCGCCATATCCTGTGCCCATATTGGAAGGCAACAGGATAGCCAGGCCAACATCACAACGCCAATCACCCTCATCGATCGCTTCAACATGATGTCACAAACCAATCGCCAGAGGCACATCGCTCTGTTTGCCCTGAAAGAAACCATTCCTGCGCAAACCGTTCGGTTATTTGCGATCGCCTGTGCCGCATGTGATTGTGGTCAAGGCACCACCATTGCGCCAAATGGTTCCATTCATGGAATGCCGGTAATATAACGTGTGAGGAACAGGAGTAAACGACCATTTCCTTCAACGATATTCACGGACAATCCGTGTCCCACGATTTTGCCACGCCCAGGGCGGGACATCGACTTCTGACGTAAAGGCCACAGCCGGTCAAACTAGCACAAAATTACAGGTGCGTGGCAGGCACAAAACGTGCTAAATAAACCATATTATGTCCCTGAGAATAGCGTTTGGACGTTTCTTGTGCTTGTTTGCCGTCAGTCTGGGACTGCCCTTGATCCAGGCAGCCAGTCCGGTGGTAATCAGTGAATTCATGGCAAAAAACGCCACATCCTTAAAGGATGAGGACGGTGACCCATCAGATTGGATCGAGTTACACAATGTATCCAACGCAAGCGTGGATCTGGCAAACTGGTCCCTTTCCGACAATGCGGGCAACCTTCAAAAATGGCAGTTGCCGGCCACCAACATCGCCGCCCAGGGATACCTGGTGGTCTTTGCCTCGGGGAAGAACCGGGGCGTGCCCGGTCAGAATCTGCACACGAGCTTTCAATTGAGCGCTTCGGGTGAGTACCTGGCCCTCACAATGCCGGACGGAGTCACCATCGCCTCGCAATTTTCACCCACGTTCCCCGAGCAATATGAAGATATTTCGTATGGCCAGGGCATGGAAACCACCACCTCGCGGTTGCTTTCGGCGGGTGCTGCCGCCCGGTATCTGATCCCACAGGATGGGACGCTCGGAACCAACTGGGCGCAACGATCGTTCAACGATGCCTCCTGGCAAAGCGCGAAAACCGGAATCGGTTTTGATGCAGGCCCGGTCCAAAGCACGACTCATCTCTTTGCCTACTGGCCCATCCAGGAAGGCTCGGGCACGGTGGCATCCAACCTGGTCAATGGAGGTGAAAACGGGGTGATCAAGAATGCCCAGTGGATCACCAACGATCCGGAGCGCGGCACCGTCCTGAGCTTCAATGGTGAGTCCAGTTACGCCAGCGCAGGCACCATCCCACGGATGGGGCAAAGCACCAGCAATTTCACATGGTCGTTCTGGTACAAGCAAAACTCCGTGCCCAACGAAAACGCGGTGATCCTCGGCAACCGCTCGGGTGGAGCTTCGGGCGCGGTGCAATTCATCAAGTTCACACCTTCGAATTTCGAATACTACCACGACGGCGATGTCGGCTTTATTGCCCATGCAATCCCCACAGGCAGTTGGAGGCATCTGGTGGTGGTCAAGAACGGCGCCACTCTGACTTATTATGATAATGCCAGCGTGGTGGGAACCTCCACGGTGAGTGCCGACATTGAGGCCAACCCGTTCTTTTGGGGCGGTGATCCGGACGTCTGGGGTGAGAATGCCAACGGTCTGATCGATGACGTATCCCTGTGGACCACGGACCTCACGGAAGCCCAGGTCAAACTCTTATACCAGGGGACATCTCCGGCCGCCCTGACGGGCATCGGGGGGGCCATCGCATCAAACATCGAAAAGGCCATGCTCGGCAAAAATGCCAGCGCGTACCTCCGCCTTCCCTTCACAGTGAATGAAGGGGTGTCCTTTAACACGCTCTCGCTGCTCATGCGGTATGATGATGGCTTTATCGCCTATCTCAACGGGACAGAGGTTGCACGCCGCAACGCTCCCGCCTCAGCCGTTTGGAATTCCATGGCCACGGCCGAACATGCCATGCCCGCCGCAGGCCAGGTGGAGACCATCGATCTTTCGAATTACGTTTCGCTGCTCGTACCCGGCACCAATGTCCTGGCCATCCATGGTCTGAATCTCACGGCCAGCGACATGGATTTTCTCATCCTGCCCGAATTGGAGGGCAAATCGGTGACGGTTGCGGAAGGTCGTTTCTTCCATAATCCGACTCCAGGCACCGATAATGAACTCGGGTTCCTCGGTTTTGTGGCCGACACCAAATTTGATCATGACCGGGGTTTCTATGATGCGCCCTTCCAACTGAACATCACCTGTGCCACGCCAGGGGTCACGGTCATGTACACCACCAATGGAACGGAGCCTTCCCTGACGCACGGGACGGTGTATCAGGGCCCGATCACCATTGACCGGACCACGGTCTTGCGCGTCGGGGCCTACAAGGAGGGCTATGAATCCATGGCCACCGAGGCCCAGACCTACATCTTCCTGAACCAGGTGCTCGTCCAGAATGGGGCGGGGTATCCCAATAATTGGGGCAATGACTGGGCCATGGATCCCCGCGTGGTCACCAACGCCCTCTATGCCGGACGGATTCGTGACGACATGAAATCCCTGCCGGTGGTAAGCATCGCCATGGATTCCGCTGATTTCTGGGGCCCCGATGGAGTTTACACCCTCAGCGGCGGGCGCGGCGAGGATTACGAGCGGCCGTGTTCCGCGGAAATGTTTTTCCCGGACGGCTCACGCAAAGGATTCCAGGTCAATTGTGGCATTCAGATTGTAGGCTCGGCCAGCCGCAGCATGACGCCCAAGCATGGCATCGGCCTCACGTTCAAGGCCAAATATGGGCCCACCAAACTCAAGTACCGTTTCTTTGACGATTCCCAGGTGGACGAATTTGACTTCCTCGCCTTTCGCCCCAACTTCAACATGTCGTGGGTCCGCACTGATAATTCGGGCCCGCTGAACAATGGAAATGCCGATGGAGCGGAACGCACGCACGCGATTTATGTGCGTGACCAGTTCACCAAGGAAAGCCAGTTGGCCATGGGCCAACCCAGCGCGCATGAACGGTTCGTCCACTTGTACGTCAACGGCCTCTACTGGGGCCTGTACAACCCCAGCGAACGCACCGATGCCTCATTTGCCGCCTCCTACATGGGTGGTGAAAAGGAGGAATACGATGCCATATTCAGCGATCCGAGCACCATCGCACGGGCCAAGGACGGCGACAAGAATGCATGGAACGCCATGATGAGCATTGCCCGCCAAGGATTGTCCACTCCCGAGGCGTATGCCCAGATCAAGAGCTATGTCAATGTGACCAATCTGGCGGACTACATGATGCTCAATTTCTATTGCAGCACCGTGGATTGGCCCTGGCAGAACTGGAATGCCGCCCGCAAACGCGAAACCAATGGGCAATTCCATTTCTTTGTCTGGGATGCCGAATACACCCTGGAAACCCCACCCTGGGTCCCCGAGGACCGCACGGGGGTGGGTGCCGATTCCAGCGAGGCTGATTCGCCCGCCTACATTTACAATCAGCTTCGGCAAAACGCCGAGTGGCGCCTCTTGTTCGCAGACCGTGCCCACAAGCATTTCCTCAACGATGGCGCCATGAGCACCAACCAGGCCACTCAGCGGTTTCTGAAACTCTGCGACACCATTGACCGGGCCATTGTCTGCGAATCAGCCCGATGGGGGGATGTGGTGCGGCAAGACCGCCCTTACACGCGCGATATTGAGTGGGTCATCGAGAAAAACCGGCTCCTCACGCAATTCTTCCCGCAACGATCCTCGCGGATGTTGTTGCTGTTCATCGGCGCGGGTTTGTATCCCACCGTGGTGGCGCCGGAGTTCAATCTTCCCGGTGGCGAATATAATGGCGCGATCCAGATCACCATGCGCACGACCGTGGGCACCATTTATTATACCACCAATGGGACTGATCCACGCCTGACCGGAGGCGCCATCTCGCCAGATGCAAAGATCTATACAGGTCCAGTGACCCTATCCGGCAACCAGACCATCATTGCGCGCGTCAGGCAGGCCAACACCTGGAGCGCCTCAAACGTCACGACCTACACCGTCACCCAGCCGCCTGTTTTGTCCGTCACGTATGCCAATGGCACGGCGAACATCTCCTGGCCTGTCGATTGCAGCGGTTTTGTGCTCGAATCCGCCCCTTCGTTGCCCGCGACGGAATGGACACCCGTGGCCGGTGTGGTCAGCAATCAGACCACCGTCATCTTCCCCGCGGAAAACCGGTTCTTCCGTTTGCGCAAGGAATAAGATCAGACGGTTTAAAGCCAAACACCCCTGGAATGCTCATTCCAGGGGTGTTTCGTTTAAAGGATGTCAGGCCAGATGCCCGCCATGGTGCTGATGCGGGCAGTCATAATACGCAGGAGCCATCGTTAGGTTCACCACACGATCCTCCTCGCTCTTGAACACCGAACGGCATTTGCCCGCAATTTCGCGCAGCTTGTCGCGTTCCTCCTGGGTGATGGGCCTGACGGCCTTGGCTGCCTCGATGGCCTTGTCCACCAGATCCAGGAACGACGGTGTGAAGGTCGAGGCCACGTTCGGCTGCGAAAGCGACCACCGGATGGCCATGTGGACCTCCTCCATTTCCTCGGTGGCCCGATACCACCATTTGCGGGTGCGCTCCGCGCCTTCGGGCCACTGCCCGCGGCTCAACGCTTTGATGGCCAGCACGCCCATGCCCTTTTCCCTGGCCGTTTCGAGCACTTCCTTGCCAAAACCAATCGTGTAATACTCCACGAAATTGATCGGGAACATGATGGTATCGAACTGAAACTCCTTCATGGCCAGCAAGGCCGCCTTGGTGGTATGGGCGGAGAACCCGATGTATTTGATCTTCCCCTGCTCCCGGGCCTTGAGGATCGCTTCCATGGCGCCGCCCGGCCCCAGGGCCTTGCGCACTTCCGCGGGCTCTCGCAGGTGATGGAGTTGATAGAGGTCGAAGTGATCCGTCTTCAACTGGGTAAGGGAATTCTCCAACTCCTTCTGGGCGCCCTCCTTGTCCCGCTTATTGGTCTTGCAGGCCAGGAAGTATTTGGAGCGGTCGATCCCCTGCAGCCCGATGCCCATGCGTGTCTCGCACACCCCGTTGCCATACGCGGGTGCCACATCGAAATAATTCATCCCCTGCTCAAACACCCTGTGCAACCCCTTGGTGCATTCCTCCTGGGGATAGTGGTTGAGCGCCAGTCCCGGGAATCCCACCACTGAAATCTTCAGGCCGGTCCGGCCCAGAGCCCGGCGCGGCATGCCATTAACCTTTTCCTCCTCAAGCGCTTCGGCAAACAGGTCGGGCACACCCAACGCACACGCCCCCGCTGCCCCGCCTATTGTTCTGATGAATGATCTCCGTTTCATATCGGTCTTCTTTGTTGATGTGGCTGACTGCCAGTCAGTTTACCACCGCTGAAATGATGCGTCCAGTTTGAGCCTTCATACCCTCGTTCAACGGGAAGGATTTGAACGTTCCCACATGGAGCTCGCCTGCGTGTCCTACCCCAGTGGCCTTGCCGATCTTTAGGATTTTCTCCGAGCCCAAAATAGGCCTTTTCCTGATTGATTTTCGGCCCCTCACAGCGTTTGGTGTAAGGCAGGAGGTATAGGGCCTTTTTGATCTATCATTTAGAGGAATAAGACTATGAATGCTCATCATGTTCGTTTCTTACCAACATGCAGTCCATGGATGGGAATCTGGGCCATGCTTGCAGTTCTGCTCCTGGGAGTGGGCGCCTGCCCCGTGCAGGCACTCAATGCTCCCACCGGAGTAAAAGCCAGCGATGGCTTGTTTCCCACCGCGATCGAAGTGCAGTGGGATGACTATTACGGAGTCGAGTTTGAGGTCTGGCGCGCCACCAGTTCCAACATCAGCTCGGCCCAATTTCAGAGCGACGAGTGGTGGAATTGGTACATGGATTACGATGTGACGCCGGGCCAGACGTACTATTATTGGATTCGCGCCTACAGCGGCTCCGATTTCAGCGCATTCAGCGCCCCGGACAGCGGGTATGCCAGCCCGACGGACACGAATCGATGGAGCCTGACCATCAACGCGGGTAATCATGGACGGGTGAATAAAACTCCCAGTGACGACACCTTCACCACCGGGACCATGATCATTCTCACGGCAGTTCCCGATGCAGGCTACAAATTCACCGGATGGTCCGGGAACATCTCGGGCACGGACAATCCCGTGACCTTTTACATCAAAAGCAACATGGTGGTGAACGCCAACTTCGAATCCACCAGTCAGTCCGGTGGATCCATCACCATCCATATACGCCCTGAAGCAGTGGTCTCGGCTGGCGCCAAATGGAGCATCCAGGGGGAGCTAACCTGGCGCGATTCCGGAACCACTTTTCAGACAGACACCTTCAAAACATATACCATCCTGTTTACGGCAGTGGACGGATGGGTATCGCCTCCGGCCAAGGAGATTACCATCTCACAAAGCATGCCGAATATCAGTTGGACGGTGGACTACACACAGGGTGGCGAGACCTTCACATTGACCCTGCAATCCGAGCATGGGAGCATCCAGAAGAATCCGGACAAGCCCAGCTACCAGGCGGGAACATCGGTGACTCTCACCGCAGTGCCTGATGCAAACTACAAGTTCAGTTATTGGGCGGGAGATTTGCAGGGAAGCCAGAACCCTGCCACCCTCACCATGCAGGGTAACAAGACCGTGCGCGCTGTGTTTGAACCCGTGACCATTCCAACCGGGGATCTGACGGCCACCCAATCCTGCAACGGCTACAACTCGCCCGGCACCGCCACAATGACCGGCAGAATCGCCTATACGACCGGCAAGAAACTGCTCTCCCTCAAATGGACAAGCCAGTTGCCCACGGGATGGCAACTGGCCAGTGTCAGCGGCAATGGCAGCCCGGAAATCCAGCAAGGCGAGATCGTCTGGACCGGCACCCTGACGGACAATCCTGTGGTCGTCACGATCAACCTGACCGTTCCCACCGCCCAGACAGGCGAGAAATCAATCGACAGCACGATCGAGTACCAGCTTGAGGGGATGATCAACCCGGCCCAGGTATCCGCCACGCCGGATCCCCTGGCCGTGGCGCCCATCAGCTACCACAGCGCGGATTTCCGGGACCAGCGCTGGGTGATTGATGGCACGGAAATGAACCGCGTCCTCTCGTACTGGCGTGCGGGAGCCTACCATATCGAGCCATTGGGTTCCGATGGCTATGCGGCGGGCACAGGCACCACCACCGGCAATCGCCACAGTGCGGATTACAGGGAAACATTCTGGGTGCTCGATGGCACGGAGGTGAACCGCGTCCTCTCCTACTGGCGCGCAGGAGCCTATCATGTGGAGCCATTGGGTGCCGATGGCTATGCCGCCGGCCCCAAACCCTCCGCCATCATCGCCTACCCCAGCTTGAGCCAGGGATGGGTCCCTGCTTCATCGGGTACGATCACAGCAAGCCAAAGTGGCCCGGCCCAATACACCGCTGGAGGAACCCTGCGCATCACCAATCAGGTGGTTTATACCGGCACCTTGTGGTCGCTGTTGTGGCGGGTCAACCTCCCCAATGGATGGCAACTCCTCAGCGTGGAGGGCAATGGCAATCCCGAAAACCAGGGCACGGAAGTCCTGTGGACAGGATCCATTCCCGCAAGCCCCATCCAATGGGTCTATACCCTCCAGGTGCCTGCCTCAAGTCAGGGCAGTCAATCGCTGCGGGGGGAGGTTGAATATCAACTGGCTGGTGAGGTCAACCCGAGCAGCCTTTACGCCCAACCCGATCCCTTGGTGCTCACCGGCGCTGGCATTCCGGAGCCATCGCTCGAAATCAACCTGCACGCCGGAGTCGTCATCAATGGCCTGGCCGGCCATGCCTACCAGATCGAATGCACCACCAACGCGGCAGATCCCCAAAGCTGGAAGGCCATATGCAACCTGACCCTGACAAATGACTGCCAAACCTGGTTCGATCCCACTCCTGCCCATGCATCTACGAAATATTACCGGGTTAAAAACAGTCCTTAACGATCAGAAACCCTCGATATTCAAGGAATGAACGGTGCCCATAAAGGGGCCGTGCGGTTGACACTGTACGGCCCTTCAACAAACCGATATTACCGCTTGTCTCCGCTACGGATCACGGTTTCGGCGGCTCGGGGGCGGCAGTTTCAGACTTGCGATAGCTGGCCACGACCCAGGCGCTGAGCACCTTGTCAGGCTCCTCCACCGCGTCGAGGTCCAGGGTGAACTCGGTCTGACCGGTGTTCTGCACGATCAAGCGCAAACCGAACTGGTAGTCCTTGAATCGGGTGGCGCACAGATCTCGAAGGGCGAGTCCCTTTTCATTCGAGAGTTCGACCAACCGGTGGGCGGCCGCATCCGTAAAGGACAGCTTCAACCCATGGGCAGTGGTGAACCGCTCCGCAAACTCATGGACCAATTGTCGTGCAATGGCCAGTTCTTCGTGTTTGTGCTCGGCCAGCAGCTTTTGAAGTTCGGCCGCAGGGGCGCTGACCAGGGCTGCGTTGACCATGAACCGCTTCACCGATGTCGAGGGCAGCTCGAATTTGTAGTCGCGGAAAATGCGTTCAGACACCGTCATGAGCCCGCGGGCACCCGTCTGCTCGGACGCAGCCATTTCGGCAATGCGTCGCAGCCCCTCCTCCTGGAACAGCACCTCCACGCCATACGCGGCAAACGACTGTTCGTACTGGCGGATAATGCTCCCTTCGGAGCTTTTTAAGATGCAGAACAGGTCATCGACATTGAGCGAGTGGCAGTTGACCCGCACGGGCAGGCGCCCGATGAATTCAGGTTCAAAGCCATAGTCGATGAAATCCTTGGTTTGAGCCTGGGCCACAATCTGGTCCGTGCTCTGCACGGCTTCCGCGCGTGCCGCGAAGCCGATGGCCGTTTCGCGCACACGCCGGTGCACGATTTTCTCCAAACCATCAAACGCTCCGCTCACCACAAAGAGGATGTGCTTGGTGTTGATGGTGGGCGGCTGGCGTTTGCCGCCGGGCTTGCTCATCTCCATCATCGCCTGGATCTGGCCCGCAATGTCGTTGGGGGCACGCACGCTCACATCGGTTTCCTCCATGAGCTTGAGCAGGTTGGTCTGCACCCCGCGTCCGCTCACGTCGCGACCCGCGGCATTGTTCGCCGTCGCGATCTTGTCAATTTCGTCGATGTAGATGATGCCGTATTGGGCGCGGGCCACATCGCCGCCCGCCTGCCGGACCAGGTCCCGGACCAGGTCCTCGACATCGCCCCCGACATAGCCGGTTTCCGAGAACTTGGTGGCATCGGCTTTGACAAACGGCACGCCGATGAGATCGGCCAGGCTGCGGATGAGGTAGGTTTTCCCCACGCCCGTGGGCCCCACGAGAATGATGTTCTGCTTGGCGTAATTGGGCTGGGGCTTGCCCTCCAGCGCGAGACGGACATGGTTGTAATGATCGCACAAGGCCACGCTGAGCACCTTCTTGGCCTCATCCTGCTTGATCACAAAACGGTCCAGATAGGCCTTCACATCATGGGGCTTGAGCTGAAACTTCAACAGGGGCGACTCGGTGGTCTGCTCCCCGGCAGGCGCCTCCTCCGCGGCATCGGGCTTGGTGAAGCCGAACAAGGGATTGCCCTGGAGGTTCTGCTTCAGAAAATCCTGCATCTGGCGCTGCATCTCTTCGGGCGTCATCGCCCCGCGAATCAATCTGTTTCCCATAATCATCAATTCCGTACTGGTGTCAGACTACGTTGAAAGTGCGGCGATGGCCAACAGGAATACCGCGCTCTTTTTGTAATGGCCGCCATCCTGCCCTCAGCCCCAACCCGCACTTGCATTCCCCCACTTGCGTGCGACGATTTGGCGTTGTGGCCGCACGGGAAGACATTGCGATCGAAGAACAATTCGCCCAGAAACCGATGAGCCGCGCCACGTTTTGGCGACTCATGGGTTACCTGCGCCCGTATCGCCGGACGTTCGTCTGGAACCTCCTGCTCACCCTCCTGGCCACCATGTCCACCTTGCTGGGCCCCAAGCTCATCCAGGTGGGCATCGACCGCTATCTCACCCGGCTCGATTCCCTGGAGACCGCCCGGCAGGGTGTGCTCCTGGTGAGCCTTCTCTACCTGGTCAATTTGATGCTGGGCTGGCTGCTCTCGGTGGCCCAGGTGAAACAGGCCATCGCCATGGGCCAGGGGGCCATGAACGATCTGCGCATGGCGGTGTTCGAGCATATTCAACAGCTCTCGCTGAGTTACTTCGATAAAACCCACCAGGGACGCATCATCAACCGCGCCGATACCGACATCGATTCCCTGGACCGCATCATGACCTGGGGCGCCAACCAGCTCTTCGCCAGCGCAGTGACCCTGCTCGGGGTTGTGGCTTTCATGGCCCAATACGACTGGCGGCTCTGCCTGGCCGTCAGTGTGGTGCTTCCGCCTCTGGCGATCGCCACCCGGATCTTTCATCGGCACGGCATGCGGGCGTACCGCAAGGTGCGCGAGCAAACCTCGAGGCTCACCTCGGCCATGGCGGAAAACATCTCCGGGGTCCGCGTCGTTCAGGCCTTTGCGCGCGAGGAGGAGAATCTGGCGCGGTTTCAGCAGTTGCATGCCTCCCACAACGCGTATGCCCTGGCCGCGGCCCGCGTCTTCCACACCTACATGCCGTTCCTGGGCATGATGTCCGGCCTGGGCTCGGCCATCATCCTCGGCTACGGCGGATCGCTGGTGCTGCGACACGAAATCACGGTGGGCGAGCTGGCCGCCTTTCTGCTTTATCTGGGCATGTTCTTTGGCCCCATCCAAACCATGGGCGACCTGTACAATGCCCTCCTGAGCACGGCCGCCAGCGCGGAACGCATCTTCCAATTGCTCGACACCCCACCCGCCGTGCACAACGAGCCCGGCGCTGCCGATCTCCCCGTCATCCAGGGACACGTCGTCTTTGAGCACGTCTTTTTCCGTTACGATGCCACGCCCTCCGATACGTGGATTCTGCAGGACATCCACTTTGACGTCGCTCCTGGACAAACCATCGCCCTGGTGGGCCATACGGGCTCGGGCAAAACGAGCATCATCAGTCTCCTGGCCCGCTTTTACGATCCCCAACAGGGACGCATCTTGATCGATGGCCATGACACCCGCCTGGCCACCATCGATTCGCTGCACCGCCAGATTGGCATCGTGACCCAGGAAAACTTCCTGTTCACCGGCACGGTCATGGACAACTTGAAATTCGGGCGCCCAGGAGCCACGGATGCCGAAGTCACGGAAGCTGCCCGATGCCTGGGAGCACATGCCTTCATTGAGCGGCTGGAAAAGGGATACCAGACGTCCGTGGCCGAGCGCGGCAGCAACTTCAGCGCTGGCGAACGCCAACTCCTCTGTTTCACCCGCGCCCTGGTTGCCCGCCCGCGCATCCTCATCCTGGACGAGGCCACCAGCGCGGTGGACCCGCAAACCGAAGCCGTCATACAACAAGCCCTGGCCGCGCTTCTGGCCGGCCGCACTTGTTTCGTGATCGCCCACCGCCTCACCACCGTGCGCCATGCCCACCGCATTTTGGTGTTGCAGGATGGACGCATTGTGGAAAGCGGAACTCATGATTCCTTGCGGGCCTCGGGCGGTGTTTATGCGGGTCTGTATGAGGAATTTGTCCGATCCTGACGGGGCTTTATTCAAAATGGGGCGGGCGTGTCCGCCCGCCCCATCGACTCACACCATCAACCCTGGTGAGCCTGGCTTGGTTACTGAATGATTACCCAACCTTGATCTCGATGGCCTTGGGCTTGGCCACTTCGCTCTTGGTGACGTGCACCTTGAGCACACCTTCCTTGAACTCCGCTGCCACCTTGGTGGGATCGGCGTCCTCGGGCATCGCAAAGTTGCGCATGAAGCTGCCGTACGCCCGCTCAATGCGATGATAACGTTTGCCTTTTTCCTCCTTCTCAGCCTTGCGCTCGCCCCGGATCGAAAGCACACCATTCTCAAGCGTCACCGATACATCCTCTTTATTCACCTCCGGCAATTCCACCTTGAGGAGGTATTCCTTGTCGTCTTCCGAAATATCCACCAGAGGCGTCCATTCCGGTATCACCAGGTTTTCCTCTCCAGTTGCGGACGCGGCCGGGAGGCGGCCCACCGACCGGTCAAAAAGAGAGGACAATCGGCTGCTCAAATCCTCCATTTCCTTGAATGGATTCCACTTGCCTGCATCCCATTTCATCATTCCTGTCATACCAACTATCCTTTCTCAGCGGCCTTAAGCTGTTTATTCCCCCGCCAACCGTGGCCGCTATCTTCCGGTTGGCGGGGTTTTAATCACAACCAACGGCATTGACTACAACAGGATGCGTGCCGAGCTGTTGATATTTTGTATCATCCTTATTACATGATTCTTACACAAAAAGACCTGATTCCAATATGCGCCATTACGTCTCTCTTTGTCACACATTACACATTCACACAATGAGTCATTATGACTCTTTGCGTGTCTTATCCCACAAATGCCTCCCACAGACCGCATGGAGAGGGCGACAACACCTGGGATGACAGGAGACGTCCCATCGTTTATGATGACAGGGGTGTTCCTATGGAGAAAAAGGGGTGCAAGAGCCCGGAAGGGTTCCATAAGCTCACTTTTTTGAATCGTTGTTGGATTCAGTATTGCAATTGGGGCCGTGGTGGTTAGTATTGCTGTTCCTTTGGAGTAAGTGAGGAAAAGCTTTGAACGCCGAATTTATCAAAAAAGCGCTGGAGAAAGTTGGCAATCCCAACACTTTGATCAACGTGGTTTCACGCCGTGTGCGGCAACTGAACGCGGGTGGCGGCGGCATGAGCCGTCCGCTGGTGGAGGAAATCGCGAATCAGGGGACTGCGGACATCGCTTTGCGCGAGTTGGTTGAAGATAAAGTGACCTTCGAGATGCTCGCGGACACAGACGCAGCCGACAAGAAGCCATAACAGGCCTGAGGTCGGTTTGTTGCTGCGATTTTCGCCGTCTTGATGTTGTCGGGTGGGCCAATCGTGGTTAGTGGGGTTACTTTTTGCGGAGTCGCATGGCGGACATTTTAACCAATTCCAAAGCCCGCCGGGATTACCACATCCTGGAAACCGTCGAAGCGGGCATTGCCTTGCGCGGGACCGAAGTAAAATCGCTGCGGGAAGGCCGGGGGCAGATTCGTGACGCCTTCGTGCTTATTGAGCATGGCGAGGCGATGCTCCACAATGCCCACATTGAGGAATACACCTTCGGCAACCGTCAGAATCACCAACCCAAATCCGTTCGCAAGCTCCTGCTGCACAAGGCCCAGATCCGTCGACTCGCTTCGATGAGCCAGGCCAAGGGACATGCCATTTTTCCCCTCTCCTTCTATTGGAAGAACCGCAAGGTGAAGGTCCAGATCGGCCTGGGCAAGGGCAAAGCCGAATATGACAAGCGCGATGCCATCAAGGACAAGGAATCAGACCGCCAACTCAAGCGGGTCATGATGCATCGTCTGAAGAACAAATAGGCACCCCTTCTTCCTCTCCTCCCCCCCTCTTATCAGGAGGGCATGTCGTCAATTTGGGGTTAATTCAGAAAACACAAAAAGGGCGAGGCCATGTGGTCTCGCCCTGTAAATGGAGCGCGTAGGGACTTACGCCTTGGGAGCGGCTTCGGGCTTCACGTATTTGCGCTTGGGCGGCTTGACAACCAGGCCTTTTTTGATGGCCTTGGCGGTCACACGGACGTATTGGACTTCGCCATCCACCACGGCCTTAACCGATTGCAAATTCGGGAAGAAACGCCGTTTGGTGATCGCGGTCACGTGCGTACCGATACCACCCTTTTTCTTGGCTTTACCACTCCGCCATACAATGTTGCCCTTGATGGGGCGCTTGCCAGTCAGTTTACAAATTCTAGCCATAATACGCTTCTTCTTAAAAAGGACGCTCAATCTAGGGATAGAACGCGCTCAAATCAAGAACATATTTCGTTTTTTCAGGCATTGCCCTGCACATCCCTCTTGCCTACCCTTCTTCACCAGCCCATCGTGTTCTTATTCATGCGGTGCCAGGTCAAAATCTGCGGAATCACCAGCGTCCAGGACGCCCATACCGCCATTGAAGCGGGGGCCGACGCCTTGGGGTTTGTGTTTTACCCCCCCAGCCCGCGGCACCTCGAACTTGCTCGCGCACAGGACATCCTCAACCACGTGCCCGCTGACATTGCCACCGTGGCGGTGCTCGTCGATCCCACTTGGGACCACCTCCTGCGCCTGGTGGAAACCTGCCCCATTAATGTACTCCAATTCCATGGCCATGAAAGCCCCGATGTATGCCAGAAGGCGGGCCGCCTTTGCCATGGGAACCACGCACGTCCCCACCGCCAGACACCCGGCTCGACGTGTTCATTTCTTGAATTCAGCGCATCACCAAACGTCCGGATCATCAAGGCCTTTCGTGTCAAAGACGCCTCTGCCCTGGAGGGCCTCGGGGCCTTTCCCACCGATGCCTGGCTCCTGGATAGTTACGTGCCCGGACAGGTCGGGGGCACGGGCGAGCGTTTTAACTGGAACCTCGTGTCACAAGCCAAGGCGCTGGGACGCCCCGTCATCCTGGCAGGCGGGCTTACCCCCAACAATGTGGCCGCGGCCGTTCGCCAGACCCGCCCCTACGCCGTCGATGTCTCCAGCGGCGTGGAGCGATCGCCTGGAGTCAAAGATCCAGCCCGTGTGAGGGCCTTTATTCAAGCAGTCCGGGAAACGTCACAAGAACCATAAGACCAAGGGAATCAAAGCATTGTACATGCGTGGAAAACGCCCACACTTCCCGGTTGCGTTTCCCATGGAAATGGTTCAAAACAGCCCACCGATTTTGTCATGAAGAAAGAAAACGCAAAACAGAAGAATACGGAAGCGCAGTTGTTGGAACTGCTTCAGACCGTGTTGCCCAAGGCCATCGACGATCCCAAGCTTGCCGGCAAGGTCTTCCAAGCTATTCAACAGGAACTGAAACTGAAGAACCGGGCCGCCTCGTTCGACAAGTTCTGCAGTCGGCTAGAACTGCCTGATCTGGAACCGAAAACACTCACTGATGTGCAGCGTCAGTTTGCCGAAACCTTTGGCGATGCGGATGTAACCATAAAGCCCAACAAGAAAGAGCAGTCCATCGCGGTTGAGGTCAACCTGCCTGATGGAACACAATTAGCCAGCTCGGTCAAGGCACGCCCCGTCAATGCCCCGGCCGAAGAGGAACAGGAGATCAAACTCCAGTTCATTCCCTTTCCAGTCAGCCTGCCCGGCGATCCCGAATTGGTCTGGGTCCTTGCGCGCCGTGAGAACATGACGCCCGAGGAGGCCGGCATCGCCCTGAGCAAGATCGAGGAGGATTTCTGGGGTTCGAAAACAGGCCAAAAGCTCATCCGGGATCGCATTGAACGGATCTTCCCGGAATTCATTGCCCGTGTCCCTTCAGGCATGCTCAATGAATTGGGCCTCAAGCGCCATTACAAGAATCCCGAGCCGGTGAAGGTCCTCCAACCCGCCCCGGTTGCAGCCAAGAAATAGCAATACACCAGAGAACACTCCGTTCTCCGGCATCCTTTTTCCAACCCCATGTCCTCGCCCAGCGCGGCGCGGCATGGGGTTCGACCTTTCTACTGAGAGGACCGTCTTTGCTGTAAAAGGAATGGATCAGTTTCCATGACACGAACCACCGTTATGGATTCACAACGAAACAGGACTTCATGATGCATGCACGTTCCCCCCCACTGAACACGCAGAAGTTCGCGTCGAAGTCGTTTGCAAAACGTCAATCGCAAGCCAAGACCGATGATGGGATTCTGGTGATTGAACCCAGATATTTTCAACTGATCGATATCATGGAATAACAATTCGGCATGTGCCGGCTTGCGTTCGGGTGATGACTCATGACGCTGATTGTTGAAGATGTAAAAAACAGCCCTTAAGTCACAAGTGTCTCCATTATTCCATGGTGCACGTTCCAACGAAATCGATATCACCTCGAAATCGTGAAAATCAGGCCAACACCCAAGCTGCGCCTGAACAAGATCGGCCCCGCGAATGCGTTCCATCACTTTTTCATCAGGCAATGTGCGACTGTAAACAGTACCACTATTTGATCTCATGATGATTAAAAAAGGATCCCTGCGGGCTAAACGGTTAGAACCTTCTCCAGATACAGCCGGGCTTTCCTGGCCTCGGCATTGATCTTCGCGACATCGCCGGGAGCAAGGCACTCGACGACCAGCGGTCCGCGGGTAAATCCGCCTTTTTTGAGATTTTCAAAGACGCGCTTGAAGTCCACTTTGCCCTGCCCTGGTGTCATCAGGACTTCCTTGGGCGGCATAAAATCCTTCACACTCACGCCGCTGACCAACCCGTTAACCGTGGCGCTATCCTCCACGGGGTCGAGCCTGCCCTCGGAGTAGTAGAAAATATTACCCGGATCGTACCAGAGGCGGAAGCTGGAGTGGCCCACACTTTCGATGATTTTGCGGCATTGGGCACCATTGGCGTTGGTACCGCCGTGTGGTTTGATGCTCATGCTCACCCCTTTTTCGCGCGCATACTCGCAGCACTCCTTGATGACTTTGTAATAGGCATCGTGCTGGGTGGGATCGGTAGTGCCTCCGAGGAGGAGGTGGGGACACCGGCAGACGCCGCAGTGATCAATAAGTCTTCGCAGACCTTCAATGCCCCTGGCCACGGACTCGGTGACCTTAAAATCGCCTCCATAAATGGAAATCACCTTCAGCCCGCGTTTGCGGGCCTCCTCACCCATCGCAACCCCAGCCTCGAGGGCAAGATCAGGGCGGATCATCACCCACTCCTTGATGTTGGTGGTCATGAATCCAGCGTATTGATAGCCAGCCTCGGCCATGCCATCCAAGGCCACCCGGTAGTCATGCTTGTCCCAGGGGCGCGTATAGCAACCAATCTGCCATCCTTGAGATTCGTTGGATGTCGCTGGAGTGGAGGATGTTTGGAGCATAAGGCCCCCACTTGCAAGGGATGCCGCCATGGTTTTCATGAAGGAACGCCGGGTGATGGTTGTCTGCAGGGTCATATTTGAAATGCTTTTAGCACGACCACCTCAGGATGGCCAACAGGTTTTACGTGGACCGGAAGGTTGATTGCCATAAACAGGATACCGGTCGGCCATTAATGAGACGTACCATCCCCCCCAATCCAGTCAGAAAGTGTGAAGACCATCGACGGCCTATTCGCCCACATGAGGAATGATGAAGTGCCTCATTCATGGACACTTTTCGAACAATTCGTACGTCCCTTCCCCTATAAATGAGGTGTCCGGAAGGGAGAGACACGGCATCCGGAGCCTCGTGCCCCCAGATTATGGGGTGCAAAGGCCATGGGACGAAGGGGGGAGCCGATACCGGCTTGCTTCATGGCCCAATAATTGCTATCGTTCGTGGCAATATGCCGACATTTGTCTATACGGCGAGAGAGGCG
Organism: uncultured Verrucomicrobiota bacterium; assembly: GCA_964538065.1. Taxonomy (GTDB): domain Bacteria; phylum Verrucomicrobiota; class Verrucomicrobiia; order Limisphaerales; family UBA1319. The sequence goes on along the minus strand of CAZIDG010000003.1, from coordinate 51,692 downwards.
GGTTCAGGCCGCGAGTATCGGAGCACGTTGGATGCGAGCACCGAGCAGGCCGCCGTCGCCTCGTTGCTCAATCGCAACCTCCTGGTAGTCAGCATCCAGGAGAAAACCGGCAAGCAAGGCAAGACCAGCGGGGGGCGCGTGGCCCTGGCCGACCTGGTGGTTTTCACCCGCCAATTGGCAACCATGATCGATGCCGGTCTGGCCATGGTGCAATCGCTGCAAGCGCTGGCCGAACAGGCTACCAACAAGGTCATGCGCGATATCATCCGCGACGTCTGTTCGCGGGTGGAGGCAGGTGACAGTTTTTCTGCGGCGCTGACCAAGCATCCCAAGGCGTTTAACAAGCTTTATGTCCGCATGGTGGACGCGGGCGAAAAAGGCGGTTTGCTGGCCGAGATTCTGGCCCGCCTGGCCACCTACCTGGAAACCACCGCCCGACTGCGCAAGAAAGTCAAATCGGCCATGATGTACCCCACGGCCGTGACCCTTATTGCCATCACCATCACCATCTTCCTGCTGGTGCGTGTGGTGCCGGTGTTTGCGGATATTTACAAGAGCTTCGGCAACGCGAAGCTGCCGGGTCCCACGCTTTTCCTCATGGCCCTGAGCAACATTCTCAAGAACAACCTGCTGATCGTGCTGCCCATCATGGGCGCCATTGTCTATGGCTGGTTTGCCTTCATCAAGACCAAGCAAGGCCGGGAGTTTTGGGATAAGACACGCATCAAGCTGCCCATCTTCGGCGTGATCGCACACAAGATCTGCCTGGCGCGATTTACCCGCACGTTTGCCTCGCTGGTGCGCAGCGGTGTGCCGATCCTGGAGGTCATGAACATCGTGGCCGCAACCTGCGGCAACACCGAGATGGAAAAGGCGATCAAGATTGCGGCATCGGACATTGAAAAAGGCGATAGCATCTCAACCGCCTTGAGCAAGCACGCCATCTTCCCCGCCATGGTGATCCGCATGCTGACCGCCGGTGAACAGACCGGCAAGATTGATTCCATGCTCGAACGCGTGGCTGACTTTCTGGATGAAGAAGTCGAAACCACGCTGGCGGGCCTCACCTCCTTGATTGAACCGTTGCTGATCGTGTTCCTGGGGGTGGTGGTCGGCGGCATCGTGATTTGTATGTTCCTGCCGATCTTCAACCTGGCGAACATCATCAACAACTAATCCGCCCTGGCGGACCGATTTTACACGCACGCCCCTGGATGACCTCCAGGGGCGTTGCGTTTTCGAAAATAATACAGTCCAGCCTTTACCGTCCTTCGTCAAAGGCATCGATAAACTTGATGATGGCGCGGACATCGTGGTAATTGGCCTTCCAATTATGAGCGAGGGCGGTGCCCTTGTGCCGGCCATCCTCGGAAACCGTCTCCATCCAGATGCCATTGGGGGGATAGGCCTGGTACTTGAAGATGAAGTCCACCAATTTGTCCAGCGCCCGGCGGTAATCGCGGTTGTTCTTATGCAGAAGACCGTCGGTCAGGGCTGCAAGCATCTCGGCCTGAACCCACCAGACCTTGTCGCGATCGGTGGCCGGTTGATTGCCCACCCCGCGACAGTAAAGCCCGCCACGCATCTGGTCGTAGCCGTACTTCAAGGCATGTTGCACATGGGCATCGAAATGGGCCCAACTCAGCGGAACATTGAGCACGGTCTCGGCACGGATCATCAGCCAGGCAAACTCGACATTATGACCATAGGAGAGCCCAGCGCTACGGGCATCGGTAACCTCCTTCCAATCCGGCTGCCGATGAAAACACGATTTCGAGGCATCCAGAGGGTAGAAATACGTGGCATTGATCTTCAAGGCTTCCGTGAGCGACTTTTTCACATCCGCATCGTGCGTGACATCGTACAACTCGGTCAGTGCTTCCATGAGGTGGAGATGGGCATTGGCGCTTTTGAAGCCGCCGACCTCGACCTCGATATTCGCATCACGGTCCATGATGGGCGTCCAATTCTCTTCAAAATGTTCGTACCATCCGCCGTTTTTGGCGTCGTGGGCCTTATCCTGGAGGGTGCGGTAGAGATTCATGGCCTGGGTCAGCGGCGTCAGAGCCCCCGTGGCCCGATGATATTCCACCAAGGCGTAGATCACGAACGCCTCCCCATAAAGGATCTTGCGGCGGTTGATGGGATTGCCCTTGAGGTCGGTGGTCCAGTAATACCCGCCATTCTTGGCATCCTTGAAATGGTCTTGGAGGAACTTGTAGCCACTCTCGGCGGCGGCCAGGTAATCGCGATGGGTGTCGCGGAATCCCTTGCGCCAGGCATGTGAAAAGCCCCAGACCATCCGCGCCTGGGTGACCAGTTGCTTGGTCGTGGCGGGTTCGACAACCTTTGCCGCATCATCGGCGAGGAGGTAGCCGCCGTTGTTGGTATCGAGCGATTTGTCATACCAGTAGGGCAGGATCTTGTCTCCAAGCTGTTCGGAAAAACGCGCGGCGGCATCGGCGCGGTCTTTCGCCTGAGAAGGCATGGGCCAAAGCAAGAGCGCCAACAAACAAAGAAGTGGCAATGGTTTCATTGGTCTTTTTTATACACCTCAAAGATGGTGTTCTCAAGGCATTATGAAAGAGAGATGGGGCCTCCCACTATTGTGAAGATGCCAATCCACACAACCACCCGCTTACGATAACATGTTCGATTGGCAGCGCATTTGCCCCTCAAAGATGCGTTATTGTGGAGCTTGTCGGCGAACAAATCCAGCCGCAGCCCAGCATGACAAAACCACCAAATAAACAACACCTTGGCACGTGCAATGCTATTTTTCTCCGAATGGTTTTGGCAAAAACAACCGAAACATATGAACATATGAGAAATCCAGAAACCAAATTACCCAACGTAAAGTGCCTGCTTAAACTGACAGCAATAATCAATAAAGCGGATGGGACCACTCTAAAAAGGCAGCACAAGGCAAGTTCCATTTTTTCGCGTTTTTGGGGCTTTATTGCTGTTTTGCTCCTGATCCTTTCAGGAAGCACATCATGGGCAGAAGCAGGAAGCACCAACGGCTTTAACTACAAGAGCACAGGCACGGAGGTGATCATCACCGGCTACAGTGGCACCGGCGGTACGGTGGAAATCCCCAATAGCATCGAAGGCTTGCCCGTCACCGGCATTGGAGATCACGGATTTGCTGGCAGCGCCAATATAACCAACATCATTATCCCCAACGGAGTCAGGCATATAGATAGCCATGCATTTTCCACCTGCTCCAGCCTGGTCAGTGTCACGATTGGCAACAGCGTCACCAATATAGGTGACTATGCGTTCTACTATTGCAGTAAACTGGCCAGCATCACCGTTCCCAACAGCGTCGTCCACATCGGTGACAACGCGTTCAGCAACTGCTACAGCCTGAGGAACATCACGCTGGGTAACGGCGTTGTCAGTATCGGCAACTATGTGTTCTCGGGCTGCTCCCGGCTGGCGAGCATCATGCTTCCCGGCAGCATCACCATGATCGGCAACTTCGCCTTTTCGGGTTGTTCGCAGTTGACCAGCGCCACCATCCCCAACAGCGTCACCCATATTGGAGAGTATGCGTTCGCTGCCTGCACCAGTCTGGCCAGCATCATCATTCCCAATAGCATCGCCACCCTTGAAAATTATGTGTTCTCGGGCTGCTCCAGTCTGGTCAGCGCGACCATCCCAACAAGTGTCACCAAAATCGGCAACCATGCTTTCGGTTCTTGCTCCCAACTGCCCAGCGTCGCCATACCCAGCAGCGTCACCAACATTGGCGAGTATGCCTTCTCCAACTGCACCAACCTGCTGGCTATATATTTTTCGGGCGATGCTCCCAATGTGGGCGTTTCAGTCTTCGATGGCGATGACCATGCGACCGTTTACTATTTGACGGGAACGCCGGGTTGGAGCGAAACCTTCGGCGACCGCCCGACAACCACCTATAACAACCATGCGCCAATAGCAGCCCATGCGATTCCCGATCAATTCGCCTCCGTGAACACGGCCTTTAGCTACACCATTCCAGCGGATATCTTTGCCGATCAGGACCCGGACCAAACACTCACGTATGGTGTGAGCGGATTACCGTCCAACTTCACATTCGATCCGGCCTCACGGACGCTGGCCGGCACCGCCACCAATGTCGGCGCATTCACCATCGAGGTTGTCGCGACCGACGATGGCACCCCGGCCATGAGCACCAGGATTCAATTCGTCCTTAGGATCAATGCGAAAATCGTATTGGTTCCGATGGGCATCAGCGGGGGACACTTTGCAGCATCAGTTCAGGGAATTGCTGGTCCCGATTATGTCATTCTCAAGTCAGACAATCTGACCGATTGGACCCCTGTTTACACCAACAAGGCTCCAACGGTCCCGTGGGTATTCATTGATGCAGATACGCCCACTGCCCACCAGTTTTACCGGGCCTTGATCCAATAACGCCTGTTTTTTTGAGTGGGTCGTGAGCCCGGGAGGCGCTGCGCCATATCAATCGCGAGTTTGCGCCATGGGCGAACAAGAGCGTTTTCAGCATTTCCATGCATTCGCATTGCATCGGCATGCGCCGGTCCAGGGGGAAAATATGCTTGCGTGGAGTTTTGGCGGGCGGTGATACTGTGCCGGGTAGAAAATACACCCAAAACACAGAGCCATGAAGAACGTGCGCATAGGTATCATTGGGATGGGCAACATGGGCCGCTTTCACGCGGACTATCTGCTGAACAAGAAGGTGACCCGCTGCGAATTGACGGCGGTCAGCGATGCCTTTGCGGCCAACCTTGCCCGCTATCCCCAGCTCAAGGCATTCGAGCGGGGCGAGGATTTGATCCACTCCGGCCTGTGCGACGCGGTGATCATCGCCACGCCCCACTATCTGCACACCAGCCTGGGCATCGAGGCGCTCAAGACCGGCCTGCATGTGCTGGTGGAAAAACCGATTTCGGTCCACAAGGCCGATTGCGAGCGCTTGCTGGCCGCGCACAAGGATCCGAAGCAGATCTTCGCCGCCATGTTCCAGATGCGGACCGATCCCAAGTACGCCAAGCTCAAGAAGATCATCGCCTCCGGCGAATTGGGTGAGTTCACGCGGGTAAACTGGATCATCACCGACTGGTACCGGACTGAAGCTTATTATGCCAGCGGCGGCTGGCGGGCCACATGGAAGGGGGAAGGCGGCGGCGTGCTCTTGAACCAGTGTCCGCACAATCTCGATCTGCTGACCTGGCTCTGCGGATGCCCCACCAAGGTGCGCGGCTTCTGCCAATTGGGCCAGTATCACAACATCGAGGTCGAAGACCAGGTGACGGCCTATCTGGAATTTGCGAATGGCGCAACCGGCGTTTTCATCACCTCCACCGGAGAAGCGCCGGGGACGAACCGGCTGGAAATCGTGGGCGAGCGCGGCAGGCTCGTGCTGGAAAACAACCGCATCACCTTCACGCGCAATGAGGAATCGATGCTTGAGTTCAGCCGCACCGCCAAGGGCGGTTTCGCCCGGCCTGAGACATGGAACATCGAGGTGCCGTTTGAGGCCACCGGCGCCCAGCACCACACGATCACCCAGAACTTTGTCGATGCCATACTCGACCAGTCGCCCCTGATAGCGCCCGCCTCCGAGGGGATCCATTCGGTGGAACTGGCCAACACGATTCTGTACTCCTCGCTCATGGGGCAGACCATTCAGATGCCGCTGGACAGCGCCGCCTACGAGAAGAAATTGCAGCAGCTCATTGCCGAGTCGAAATTCGAGAAAAAGACGGTGGCGACCGCGGGCGAGGATTTCTCCAAGTCATTCCGTTAAACGCATATGATACTCACAGGCATTGCGGACGAGGCGGGGGCGGGCATCGAGACCCAGATCCGGGCCACCAAGACCCTGGGCTGGCGCGACATCGAGGCGCGCAACGTGGAAGTGCCCGGTTTTCCCAAGGGCAACATCCACGACGTGCCCGACGCCGCTTTTGACATCGTGGCCGAAAAGCTGGGGCAGGCCGGCGTGAGGGTGTATTGTTTTGGATCGACCATTGGCAACTGGGCCAAGAAGATCGATCAGCCGTTCGGCCCATCGCTGGAGGAGGCCGAGCGCGCCATCGCCCGGATGCAGCGCCTGGGCACCAGGTTCATCCGCATCATGAGCTACGCCATCCGCGACGAGGAAGACCAGATGGAAGAAGAGCGCTTTCGCCGGATGCGCGAGCTCACCAAACGGTTCCTGAGCGCGGGGATTCAACCCGTGCACGAAAACTGCATGAACTACGGCGGCATGGGCTGGCCGTTCATGCTCAAGCTGCTTGAGAACGTGCCGGGATTGAAGGTGGTGTTCGACACGGGCAACCCGGTGTTCAACGCCGATCGCACCAAGCCCAAGCCGTGGCCGCGCCAGGATGCCTGGGAGTTTTACTCTCACGTCCGCGACTTCATCGCCCATATCCATGTGAAGGACGGCAACTGGAATCCCGCGCGCAACGACGTCGATTACACCTATCCGGGCGAGGGCCAGGGCCAGGTGCGCCGGATCCTCCAGGACCTGCTGGGCCGCGGCTACAACGCGGGCATCAGCATCGAACCGCACCTGGCGGTGGTTTTCCACGATGCGGCGGTCACATCCTCCGAGGAAGCCCAATACGAGACCTATGTCGAATACGGCCGGCGTTTGGTGGCGCTGCTGGACAGCTTGAAGCCGGAGTCGCGTCGCAACGAGGCCCAGGGCTGATGCCTGCGCGAAAGACGGTTCATGCTCCGGTATTTTCTCAAACGGGTTTCGATGCTGATCCCACTCATGCTGGTGATCAGCTTCGTGGCCTTCATGCTGGTGCGCATCGCGCCGGGGGGGCCTTTCGACAAGGAACGCAAGCCGGCATCGCCGGAGATCGAGCGCAGCCTCAAGGCAAAGTATCACCTCGATGAACCGCTCCTGAAACAGTATGGCCGTTTCCTGGCGGGAATGGTTCGAGGAGATTTCGGCCCCTCGCTCAAGTTCCGCAATCACACCGTGACGGATGTGATTCTACAGGGGCTGCCCGTCTCGCTCACATTGGGCGTGCTGGCCTTTGGGTTTGCGATCGGGGTGGGCATTCCGCTCGGATTTTACACGGCGGCGCATCGGGGAACGTGGCTTGATCATGCCGGGAGCATCACGGCGCTGCTGGCCGTGTGCGTGCCTGGCTTTGTGGTGGGGCCGTTCCTGGTCATGCTCTTTGCAGTCCATTGGCGCTGGTTCCCGGTGGCCTTGTGGGAAAGCCCGATGCACGTGGTTCTGCCGACCATCGCGCTGGGTCTTCATTTCGCCGGCAAGATCGCCCGCCTGATGCGCGAGGGCATGAGCACCGTGCTCCAGGAACCATTCATCACCACGGCACGGGCCAAGGGATTGAGCGAAGCCGCGGTGCTTTGGAAGCATGCGTTTCCGCTGGCCGTCCTGCCAGTGGTGTCCTATTCAGGCCCCCTACTCGCCGATTTGCTCACAGGATCGTTTGTGGTCGAAAACATCTTCCAGATCCCGGGCATCGGTGTGTTCATGGTGAACAGCTCGCTCAACCGGGATTACCCGATGGTGGTGGGGTTGGTCATCGTGTACGCCCTGCTGCTCGTATTGCTCAACCTCTTGGTGGATTTGGCACACGCATGGATCGATCCGCGTGTGCGTTTTGAGTGATGGCCATGCATCTGACCCCCTGGCAACGTTTTTGTCGCAATCGCCTCGCCGTGGCAGGCGGCCTGTATCTGGCCGTGGCGGTCCTCGTGGTCCTGCTGTGGCCGGTCGTCTCAAGCCAGGCGCCTGACACCATCACAGACGCACAATTTCAACCGCCCACCTGGTCTCATTGGTGCGGCACGGACGTCCATGGCCGCGATCTCCTGGCACGCGTGATGTATGGCGCGCGCATCTCGCTGCTGGTGGGCGTGGTGGGCGCAGGCGTCAGCCTGGTCATCGGCGTCCTTTGGGGCGCCGTGGCCGGCTACCTGGGCGGACGCTGGGACGGCGCCATGATGCGCTTTGTCGACATCCTGTATTCCCTCCCCTCGATCATTTTCGTGATTGTGCTCATCACCTCGCTGGAGCAAATGTTCCGGCACTGGCTCGCCTGGCTGATCCCTCCGCGACAGGGCGCCCTGGTGCGGCTGCTATTCCTGTTTGCGGGGCTGGGCGCCGTCTCGTGGCTTACGATGGCGCGCATCGTGCGCGGACAGGTGCTCTCCCTCAAATCGCGCGGGTTTGTGGAAGCGAGCCGGGCACTGGGCGCAAGCCACTGGCATATTCTGCGCTGGCATATTCTGCCCAACATCTCAGGCGTCATCGTCGTCTATCTCACCCTGACGGTGCCCGCGGTCATCCTGAGCGAGTCATTCCTGAGCTATCTCGGACTGGGCATTCAACCGCCGCAGGCCAGCCTCGGGTCATTGATTGCGGACGGGGCCGGCCAGATCAACCCCATCCGTGTTTACTGGTGGCTGCTGGTGTTTCCCGGCGCATTTCTCGTGAGCACGCTGCTGGCGTTGAACTTCCTGGGCGACGGTCTTCGTGACGCCCTCGATCCCAAGAGTGCGCCATGAGTCCCGCCCCCGAAAGCACCCGGGTGATCACCGTTTCGGTGCGGGCGCTGGTGGATTTTGTCCTGCGCACCGGCGACCTGGGGGGCGAAGCAGCCTTTTCAAGCCCATCCCGGGCACGTGCTGGCATTCGCGGGCATCAGCGGCTCCAAAAGGAGCGCCCCGCCGGCTACGAAAAGGAGGTCCCCATTGTTTCCGAAATTCCCGGAGAGGGTTTTCTGTTCCGCATCCAAGGTCGCATGGACGGCGTTTTGCGCGAGCCGGGCCGGGTGCTCATCGAGGAGATCAAGACCACCGCCGGGCGGATCATGGAGGAGCGCGATCCCATCCACTGGGCGCAGCTCAAGCTGTATGCGGCCATGTGCGCCCGCCAGCAATCGGGCGAAGCCATCCGCATCCAGCTCACCTATTTCGAGCTCGAATCCGGTGAGGTTACGCAGTTTGCCGAGGATGTGGACCGGCCCGGCCTTGAAGCGTTTTTCGACGAAGTCACCCAGCCGTACCTGGCGTGGGCGGCGGGTGTGGATCGCTGGCGGCTGGCACGGGATGCCTCCATCCAGCAACTCACCTTCCCCTACTCCAAATACCGGCCTGGCCAGCGCCAGCTTGCCGTCACCGTGTACCGGTCCCTGGCGGCAGGGCGCAAGCTCTTTGCAGAAGCACCCACCGGCATTGGCAAAACCATCTCCGTCCTCTTCCCGGCCATCAAGGCCCTGGGTGAGGGGCGTTTTGTGCGCCTGTTTTATCTCACCTCCAAAACGATGGGGCGCACCGTGGCCGAAAAGGCTTTGGAAGACCTGCGGGCGGCTGGATTGCGCCTGCGATCAATCACCCTCACGGCCAAGGAAAAGATCTGCTTCAACCAGGGCCAGCCCTGTGATCCGCGAACCTGCCCCTATGCGGTGGGCTACTTCGACCGCATCAAAAGGGCCGTCGCCGACGCCCTCACGCGCGACGCCCTGAACCGCGGCGCCATCGAGGAACTGGGCCGTCAACACCAGGTGTGCCCATTCGAGTTGTCGCTGGATGCCTCGCTCTGGGTGGATGTCATCATCGGGGATTACAACTACGCATTTGATCCTGCGGCAAGTCTCAAGCGATTTTTCGCAGAGGATCCCGAGGATTGCGCCTTCCTGGTGGACGAAGCGCACAACCTCGTGGACCGGGCGCGGGACATGTTTTCAGCGGAACTGCGCAAGACGCCCTTGCGCGAGCTTCAGAAAACGCTCAAGGAGCCACTGCCCGATTGCGCCCGCGCCCTGGAGCGTGTCATCCGCGCGTTCAACACCACCTGGCGTGCCACCAGGTTGACTTCGGGTACTGAGGCAGCGCCGGAGGAGGAGGCCACCTTGCCCGCCCTGGAAAGCATGGAAACACCCGTGGCTGCCGCCACGGACATCACGGTGCTGGTGTGCAAGGAGGGCCAGGTGGTCCTCAAGGGTCTGCCCGATGAATGGCTCAACCGATTGCGCCAGTTTGCCCACAAGGCGGAGGCCTGGCTCATGTTCAACCGGCCTGCCCCCTGGCGCGAGGAATTGCTGGGGCTGTACTTCGAAACCGCCGCATTTCTGCGCATCGCGGAGTTGTACGACGACCGCTTTGTCACCATTCTTGAAGCCGCAGGACGCGAACTGCGCGTGCGCCTCTTCTGCCTGGATCCCTCGGAACAACTCCGCCGCGTGCTCGAGCGCGCGCGTGCCACCGTCTTTTTCTCCGCCACGCTCTCGCCCATGGAGTATTTTCGCGACCTCCTCGGTGGAGAACCGGCAGACCCGACCCTGCGCCTGGATTCGCCTTTCCCCCCCGAGCACTTGCGCCTGTTGATACACGATGGCATCTCCACCCGGTATCGCGACCGGGCTGCCACCTATGACACGGTGGCCTGTGCGATCGCCACCGCCGCCCATGCGCATCGGGGCAATTATCTGGTCTACTTCCCCTCGTATGAATACATGCGCGCGGTGCATGAACGATTTGCGCAGCTGGACTCTGATTATGAAATGTTGCTCCAGACCAGCGACATGGATGAAGCGGCGCGTGAAGCATTCCTGGCTTCCTTTCAAACCAACGCCGCCCCGCGCATCGGCTTTGCAGTCATGGGCGGTTTCTTTGGAGAGGGCATCGACCTGGCGGGAGACCGGCTGATCGGCGCGATCATCGTAGGCGTGGGGCTGCCCCAACTCTGCCTCGAACGCGATCTCATCCGCGACTATTTCACAGCACGCGGCCTGGACGGTTTTGACTACGCATACACCTTCCCGGGCATGAATCGCGTGCTCCAGGCCGCGGGACGTGTCATCCGCTCCGAAACCGACCGTGGCATGGTGTTGCTCATCGACACGCGATTCAGCCAAACCAGGTACCGGGATCTGAGGCCGCCCTGGTGGCAGCCCGTCCTGGTGCGCAAGGAGGATGTGCTGGCCCGTCTCCTGGCCGAGTTCTGGTCTGGTACAGGTCCCGCTTTTGACAACACCGCCAAGCCGTGACACCTTGGGTCATGCGCGAACGAACAAGGATACGCACATGAACAACACGGGGTTACCAGCACAGAGCACTCTGGCATCTGGCGCGGGCCTGTTGAGTTTTATGACACTTGCCCTGTTGTTCATGGGGCCCACCCTGCGCGCGGCCGAATACCATGTTTCCCCGGATGGACACAGCAAGGCTGCGGGCACACGGGCCCACCCTTGGAGCCTTGAAAGTGCCCTGGAGAAAACAAGCGTCATAAAACCGGGCGACACCGTGTGGGTGCATGACGGAACGTACACCGGCAGTTTTTACAGCTACCTCAAAGGCACGGCCGACGCGCCCATTGTCGTGCGCCAGGCCCCGGGCGAACGCGCCGTGCTCGACCTTCAGCCACCACGTGATGGTGGCGGCACCGCTGCCTTTGGAGTGGAGGGCGCCCACACATGGTTTTGGGGATTTGAGGTCATGTGCAGTGATGCCCGGCGGGTCACCGCTCAATCGGGATCGAATCCACCCGACATCAACCGTGGCTCCATCATTTGCCGCGGTCAGCACATCAAATTCATCAACCTCGTCGTGCACGACCTTTCGCAGGGATTTGCCTTCTGGGCGGAAGGTGAAGGCGGGGAGATTGCCGGGTGCCTCATTTTTAACAATGGCTGGCGCGGCCCCGACCGCGGTCATGGACATGCCATTTACACGCAGAACAAATCGGGGACCAAGCGTTTGGTGGACAATGTTCTGTTCAACCAGTTCGGCTATGGTGTTCATGCGTATGGATCAGACCAGGCCCATCTGGAGGGTTTCGAGCTCATCGGAAATGTGGCCTTCAACAATGGCTTGTTGAGCGGGCCTGCAAATCGATCCGCCAACATCCTCATCGGTGGCGGCTCCCGCGCTCGCCGCATCGTGGTCTCCAATAACTTCACCTATCACACGGGTCTTGCGGCCACCACGTGCCAACTGGGCTATGGCGCGGACAATGCCGACCTGCTCTTTCAGGACAATTATTTCGCAGGTAAAACCGTCCTATCCTTCTGGAACACCCCGACCGTTCTCAGCAATACCTTCATTGGTGCTGGGGCGTTTGTCCGCTATGAGCCGCCACGCAAGGAACCCGCCGCGCCGACCTGGGACCAAAACCGCTATTACTCCCCTGCTCCAGATCCCCAGCCCTTCTCGATGCCAGGTGGCTGGATCGACCGTCCCAAACCTTTTGAAACCTGGCAAAAACTGACCCGCTTCGATACACATTCCCAACTATTACCCTGGCCGCCTCCCGACCAGGTGTTTGTGCGGCCCAATCCGTACGAACCGGGACGTGCCCACATTGTTGTCTATAACTGGTCCAGGCAGCCCAGTGTCACAGTAAACCTCGCCGGAATCCTATCCTCCGGACAGTCCTATAGCATCCAGGCAGCCCAGGACTATTTCGGCACCCCACTTAAGCATGGAGTCTATGATGGCCAGCCAATATCGCTGCCCATGAGCCCCCACCCCTCCGCGCCACCACTGGGCATGACCTCCGATGCAGCGCCACCGACAACCCCGGAATTTGACGTTTTCATCGTCCTTCCCCACAAGGAATGATTGATCCAGGTCAAGGCCATGGGATTCTTGGAGGGTATACTAATAGCAATGATGCAACCGGAACAACCGCCCGCAGCAAGCAGACGCCTGACCCGTGAGCATAAAACCATCGCGGCCATGGTATCCATATACTGCAAGGATATTCACGGCTGCCAGGGCGCTCCTTGCCCCAAGTGTCAGGAGCTTCTCAACTACGCCCGTGTGCGCCTGGAACGATGCCCCTTTGGGGAGACGAAGCCCACTTGCGTGAAATGCCCCGTTCACTGTTATCACAGGGACCAGCGGGAAGAGGTGCGCAACATCATGCGCTATGCGGGGCCGCTCATGCTCTGGCATCACCCCATCCTGGCTCTGCGCCATCTCCTGGATGCCCGCCGCAGCGTCGCGCCGGTAAAAGCGCCCGCCAAAGCGGAAACCGGCCCTTAATCGGCCAATAAGCATCCCGTGTCGCAAACCATGCTTCGCGGAAAGCGAGTAGTTTGATACTACTTGCCATTGCATGTAATACACACTCATAATGCATGCGTGAAATTCGAAACCGTTCTTGGTCTTTTATGGTGCAGCCTTGTCTGGGCTTGTGCGCAAACCCATTCCACGAATGAATACGCCGTGCGCTACGCCTCGGGCTACCCCGACCCAGCAGTAACACAAGGGTACTCCGCACTCATTTCATCCTACTTCAACACCACACCTCCAGAGTGGATTTTAACCGCGAGCCCCCTGGACATAACCGAGCCCTGCTTTTTATCCCGTTTTGCTGGTGTGGGCTCGGATCTCGAAGCCAATCTCAATACCAAGCTTCACGATCATTTCATCGTGAACATTTTCTCAAGCCTGACGGCTTTCAAGAACACCCCCACCCAGGGTGATGTGGCCGCCGAGGACCTATGGATTACCGGCCTTCAAACCAATTATGCCGCCGTCCACAGCGACATCCCCCTGGACGCCGTTTACGCTGAATTGGATTATCGGAATGCACCCCCCATCTTCCTCCTTCCTGGTCACTACTTGATTTCCATCTTTAGTCACCAGGGCACCAAAGGATGGGGTTGGATTGAATCGTCCACACCCCTGACAGGTGACTACATCGCTACAGACAACGTGTCTGGAAAAGCCTACCTATGGACACAGGTGCCGGGGTTGGGAGCTACCACCGGCGTCTCCGCACTCGATGTCTATGCCCACCCCAAGCAGGAACTGTCCCCGCCGCCCTTGACCATCCAGCGCACGAACAATGCCATACTCTTATCCTGGACCAGCCAATTCGGTGTTCATTACCAACCCGAAATCCTCAGCGCCCCCAATCGATGGGACCCCTTGGGCGAGGTGCTCTATGGCACCGGCCAAACACAGTGCATCGACTGCGACTCATCCACAAACACCGTACAACTCCTGCGCTTGCGCTGTTTTTATCCATAGCATCGTCGCTGCAACCTCGTGGAAAAACCTTTGCCGGCAACCTTGACTCCTTGATCCTGCTCGATTTCGGCATGGAACATAGAATCCGGTCGCGGTACATTTTGGTCATGTCCAAACGAGTGACTCAACCAGTGGTTTTAACCATCGCGGGATCGGATAGCGGGGGCGGAGCCGGGATCCAGGCGGATTTGAAGACGTTCGCCGCCCTGAATACGCATGGCACCAGTGCCATCACCTGCCTCACCGCCCAGAATCCCAGAGGCGTCCGCGGCATCCACGCATGCCCGGCTGACATGGTCCAACTCCAAATTGAGGCAGTCTGTGACGAATTACACCCGGCAGCAGTCAAGACCGGCATGCTTTACTCGGACGATATCATCCGGGCAGTGGCTGGTTGGCGTCGGAACCAATGCGCCCACTTGAAGACCAATCGTTCCTCACACAGGCACCCGCCCCTTTTCATCGTTGATCCTGTCATGGTCGCCACCAGTGGGGCCCGTTTGCTCAAGGAATCGGCCATTGCGTCCATGCAGAAGGATTTGCTCCCCTTGGCGGATCTTGTCACTCCGAACCTGGATGAGGCCGCCATCCTTGTGGGACATTCTGTCACTAATCTCGAGGAAGCACGGCAGGCTGCCTGGGAAATCCATGAGCGTTATCATTGTGCCACCCTGCTCAAGGGGGGACATCTCAAAGGCCTCAAGGAGGCCGTCGATTTCTTCTTCGATGGTTCCGAGGAACTGATGCTGGCGGCCCCGTTCGTCAAGGGCGTCTCGACCCATGGCACCGGTTGCACCTACTCGGCCGCCATTGCTGCCTATGCCGCCTTGGGACATTGCCTGCCCGAAGCGGTGACCCTGGCCAAGGAATACATTACCCAAGCCATCGCCCAGTCGATACGCGTGCATAAGTTCAGCGTATTGAATAGTTTATGGAAATAGACCGTGGTTTGAACGTGCCACCGGCCATTTCTCCCTTCTATTAGACCTCAAGTATTTAGGTCATCCGCCGATATTGAGATCAGCAGCAATCGCGGCGGAGTGGATTGTGAAAACCACCAGCGGTTAACCGTTGGGGTGGACCAAGTCCTGTATAAACTGGCGCAGTCCATGATGTATCCGCCGCGGCTTTGCTGACTCGAAGGCATGGAAGCCTTCTGACACTGGAATGGAAGCCGTTTGCACATCGCGCCTTACACAGGCGGAAGACCTTGGCAGTCTCCAGGGCGCAGAAGCACTGCGCGCCGGTGGGGACTACCATTTGGTCTTCGAGCGATACCGTCAGGTGCTCGAAGCGGCCCCGGATAACGCCGAGGCCCTGCATGCCCTGGGGGTGCTCTCGCTCGAATTGGGCATGATCGACACCGCGCTGGACCTTCTCAACGATGCGATTCGGATCGATCCCCTTAAAGCTTCCTATCACAAGGATATCGGGCTTGCCTATCGAGCCAAAGGCAAGGTGGAAACCGCCCTGCAGAGTTTTCAACACGCCATCCAATGCGATCATCATTGCGCCGAGGCCTATTTCCACCTGGGCTCCACCCTGCCCAAACCCCAGTTTCTCTCTGAAGCCCTGGTCTGCTTTCAAATGGCCGTGCGTCTGTGCCCGGATCGTCCCGAATACCTTTACAATCTGGGCCGCTGCCTGCACGACCTGGGACAAATCGATCCCGCCATTGATCACTACCGGAAAGCCCTGGCACTGCGTCCGGACTTGCCCCCAGCCTTGTTAAACCTGGCCATGGCTCTCAAGGAACGGGGCCTTCTGGATGAAGCGTTGGCCTTGTGTGATCAGGTCCTGACCGCCAACCCAACGGATCCACTGGCTCATAACAACCGGGGCATCGTTCTTAAAAACATGAACCGGTGCGAGGATGCCATTGCCAGCTTCCATCAAGCCATCAACATCTTCCCCAATTATGTGGATGCGCATCTGAACCTGGCGGTGGTCCTGCGGGATGCCGGACGCATCGAGGAAGCCCTGGTCCATACCCGGGAAGCCATACGATCCGCCCCCACCCATGCGGAAGCCCATTGGAACCACGCCTTTCTGCTTTTAATGAAAGGTGATTTTGAAGAGGGCTGGAAGAAATACGAGTGGCGCTGGCGCATGCGCGAATATCACACCCGAAAGCGTGATTTTGTTCAACCCTGCTGGTCGGGCGAACCGTTGTCAAAGCGCATCATCCTTCTGCACGCCGAACAAGGCATTGGCGACACGATCCAGTTCATCCGCTACGCGAGGTGCCTGGCGCAGCAGGGTGCGCGGGTAGTCGTTGAATGTCCCCCTTCCCTCACCAGGCTTCTGGCAACAATTCCAGAGATTGAATCGGTGGTTGAAAAGGGCGCCTCTCTGCCTGCATTCGATTTTCATGCGCCCTTGATGAGTCTGCCGCGTTTGCTGGATACGCGATTGGATTCCATCCCGCACGCGGTGCCCTACCTGTTTCCAAAGCCGGATGACCACCTACCCGTGAATCTTTTTTCAGGCAAGGGCCTGCGGGTGGGCATTGTATGGGGTGGCAACCCCACCCACCTGAATGATCAACAGAGGTCGATTCCCCTGACCGCACTCCGTCCTCTGCTGGAAATCCCCGGGGTGCAGTTCTTCAGCCTCCAGGTTGGACCGCAACAGGCTGCCTTGAGCGACCTCCCCGCCTCGATTTCAGTCAAGGATCTCAGCCCGTGGCTGCGTGACATGCACGATACGGCCGTGGCAGCCAGCCAAATGGACTTGATAGTGTCGGTGGACACCGCGGTGGCGCATTTGGCGGGAGCCTTGAACAAACCGGTCTGGCTGCTTCTGCCCTTTGCACCCGATTGGCGTTGGATGCTTCATCGTCCGGATAGTCCCTGGTATCCTTCCATGCGCCTGTTCCGTCAAACCACCCCGGGGGATTGGGCCGGCGTCGTTGACAAAGCCCGGCTTGAATTGCACCGGGGCGTCCAGGCCGGTCGCGTGGACTCCCTCTGAATTTACCTTCCCTGCGGATGGGGACGGGATGTGTATCCTGCCCACTTTTTGAGTTTTGGAATTCACCTCGCGCCCCCTTGTTCCCCCGGGACGGCCTTCGGAATTGTCGAATTGTGGAGCAAACCATTTTTTGGCTTTTCATTCCGTGTTTTTGGCACCATGCTTAAGAAGCGGTGAGAGTTGGCTTGCGCGTTTATGCGCGCAGGGTCGCATTGTGTATGGGCATTCAAATTCCAATAACCGAGTTCGCACCGGCCGAGCGAGTGCCGATTGAGGTGGTGTATCGCCAGTCGAAGGCGATCATGGAATCCTCGGCCTCAGCGGCCATCCTGAGCAACACAATGCATCTGCTGTTCATTCTGAACAAGCAGCGGCAGGTCGTCTTTGCCAGCCAGAACTGGAAGGAAGTCACCGCCATCCAGGACTGCAAATGCCTGCTGGGCCTGCGGCCCGGGGAGGTCCTGGGATGTGTCCATGCCGGCGAAACCGAAGGTGGCTGCGGAACAACCGAATCGTGCCGGGAATGCGGTGCTGTGCAGGCGATCCTCCAAAGCCTTTCCGGCCACACGAGCATTCAGGAATGCCGTGTAACCCGCATTATCAACTGCAATACCGAGTCGATGGACCTCCTGGTCTATGCAGTCCCATTCAATTTTAATGGCGAGATCTTCTCCATTTTCTCGGTGACCGACATCAGCCACTTGAAACGCCGCCGGGCCCTTGAACGTATCTTTTTCCATGATGTGGTCAACACCGCCTCCGGCCTGGAATCCCTGTCTGAAATCCTCATGCAGGATGCACCCGAAGACCTCAAGCCCGACCTTGGCCTTCTGCATTCAGGTCTCCAGTCGCTCATGGAGGAGATCCTCTGTCAGCGCGACCTCACCTCCGCGGAAAACAACGAATTGGTGCCCCATCCCACCTCCTTGCGCTCGCTGGACATGCTGGAGCAAATCGCCCGCTCCTACCAGATGCACGAGGTCGGTCGAGACCGTGTTGTGCTGGTCGCTCCCCAAGCCGCCGATGTGGCCTTCGTATCGGATGCCACCCTCGTTCGCCGGATCCTGGGCAATCTTGTCAAAAACGCCCTGGAAGCCACCGCAGTTGGAGGCGTGGTGACCCTGAATTGCGAGACGGGCAAGGAGGAGATCAAGTTTACCGTCCACAACGAGGGCGAAATGCCAAGATCGGTGCAACTGCAGTTGTTCCAGCGCTCTTTTTCCACCAAAGGTGAAGGACGGGGTCTGGGCACCTACTCGATCAAACTCCTCACGGAAAAATACCTGCGCGGTTCAGTGGAGCTGACCACCTCGGCGGAGCTTGGCACACTTTTCCGCATCCGCCTGCCCTTGACCCTCACGGTCTGAGACCGCCGGGGATCCCCGCGCCCAGATCTCAGATCCAGCACTGCATGGGATTTTCGCACCCCCTGCGCCAGCACCGGCTCGGAATCACTTTTTTTGCGCTGGCAGCAAATCCAGATATTTCCTGGGATTCTTCTGAAACGTCTTCAAACACGCCTTGCAGCAGAGCTTGATCTCGCGGTCGCGATACACAAAGACAAATGGCTGGCCCATGGAGTCGAGTTTTTCCCCCGACACCAGGCACGTGGATAATGGGTAAGGGTTCTTTTTGGCAGCTTCCTTTGCCGCAATATCCATTTTGGAGAGATATTCAGCAGGTGAAGCCTTGAATTTGGCCACGCATTCCTGACAGCAAAATTGCATCTCCTGTCCCTCGAAATTCAGGACCACCGGCTTTTCACCCAGTGCCTCAAGAGTCACAATGCATTTGGCCAGCGGATAAAGCTTTTCAGGAGCCTTCTCCTCGGCTGCCATCAAACAGGGAGAACCGACCAACCCGACCAGTGTCACGACGATTGGAATCCAGCTTCGAATTCTTGATAACATACACCCGTACCATACGACGAGTGTCCCAATATGCAAAAAGAGGCCCTACTCCAGACAAGCAGTCTCATAACAGGACACAGAAATCCCAAAATGCTCAATACATGCCCTCCGTCCAACGGCCATATCCGCTGGCAGATGGCAGGATGCCACTTCGGAATATCAAAAAAGTAACGACGGCCATTGACAGATGGGCGCACATCTCTACTATCCACTGCGGTCATCTGGGTGGCGCGTTCGTCTATCAGTTAGGACACGGCCCTCTCAAGGCTGAAAGACGGGTGCGATTCCCGTACGCGCTACCAATTTTCCTTTGCCACCTTGACCCACACCGCGATTTGGAGCAGACTTTGGAGTCTAATGCGACCGTTTCAGATCATTTTTAATCCGACCAGCGCGGCGGAACTCTCCAAGATGCCGCGTGAGTTGCAGTTGCGCATTTTCGGACAGTTCTGCGGAGTCCCCCAGCAATTGATGAAGGGCGAGAATGAGGATTCATTTGGCAAACTTCAACGCGGCGGCAAAACATTGCATCGCTTCAGGTTGGGAGATTATCGCATCTATTTCGAACGGCATGAACTGGGTCTGGTGGTGCACCGGATCCTGAGCAAAAACACGCTGAAAGACTTCCTTTTCCGGTCCAGTCTGCCCGTGGGCGAGGACGAGGCCCTGCAGGACAATCCCCAATTCTGGGAGATGATTGATGCAGCTACTTCAGCCGCAAAGAAATAAAATGATTCGCAGCCCGGTTAATGGCACGATATGTGCTAGTGATAATAACGTTCACGACATAAAGAAAATAGTTTGACTTGGAACTGCCAGTTAAGGTAAATTTGTGACCAGAATAAAAGGGTATTGGTTTTATAATTTGTTATAAAGAAACTTAAAGATTATGAAAAAAGCATTGGTCGTACTCGTAGCTTTGCTAACCCTCGCCGCCAGTTCGGCTTACGCACTGACTGAGGCACAGAGTGCAGCGGCTCAGAAGGCTTTCAACAAGGTGCCCGCCACGGAAATCGCAGCCAAAGCAGCAACTTTGGTGAAGTCCACCCCGGCTGCTGATCGCAAGGATATGGCCGTGGCCCTCACCCGCGCCGCGATTGCCAAGAATCCGAATGTGGCTTCCGCTGTGGTTTCCTCCATCTCCGCCGTTGCACCCGAGGTTTCCCCGGCGATCTCCGCCGCAGCCTCCGCGATGCTGCGCAGCCATGCCGAAATGATTGCTTCGGCCGCCACGACATCTGCTCCCCAATATAGCGAGCAGATCACCGCGTCAGTTTCCGCCGCTGTCCCCAGCGCTGCTGCCACAGTGACCAAGACCCGTGTTTCCGAAAACAGCGCGGTGACAGCCACCGGAACGCCGATCGTGATTGTCCCTGGGCCGATTCGTGGTGTGCAGTACACCCCGGTGGTGCCCCCGGCCAGCACGCCGAGCGCCAACATCCAGGTGGGTTACGACCCCAACCGTTACAGCTCTCCGGCTCCTGCCCACTAATACAAGGCATTTTAACCTTTGACCAACCTGTCTCCCCCAAGGGAGACAGGTTTTTTGTTTTACCATCGTGGCCTCACGCTCCTCACGTTCCGCCCTGGCTCCCGGGCGACTGCTTAAATTCGCCATCGCCTGCCTGCTCCTGCCTCTTTGCTATGCGTTGCTGGTGACGACTTTCAAAGTCACCAAGGCCACGCTGGCGGACGATCTATTCTGGGTGATGGCCATCGCCGGAGCCGCCTGCTGGTTTGTGGTTTACTTGATGCTCCCCCGCCCCATGTGGATCTATGTCCTGGGACATGAACTGACGCACGTGTTGTGGACATGGCTCTTTGGCGGCCGCGTGAAGAAATTCAAGGCCACGAGCAAGGGAGGCGCCGTCACCATCACCAAAAGCAACTTTCTGATCTCGCTGGCGCCCTATTTCTTCCCCTTGTACGCGGTGCTGGTGCTGGTGGGATGGCTGATCGGAAATTGGATATGGGATTGGCGTGCCCTGCGCGTCTTTTTCCATTTGCTGCTCGGGGCCAGCTACGCCTTCCACCTGACGTTGACGGCGCATGTGCTCGGCAGTGAGCAGTCGGACCTGGCGGAACATGGGTATTTCTTCTCGTGGGTGGTTATCTTTTTGGGCAACGTGACGATAATCCTATTGGCGCTGGTGGGCCTGACGGACTGCGTGTCTGTGAAGGTGCTGCCGGGTTGGATCTGGACAGGAATGACAGAGTGGACACATTGGTTTGCATCTCGTTGATCGCGGGGCGTTAGCCATGACGAAAAAATGTGTCGGAGTAAGAATTAGCACTTGAAATGAGTCCATGTTTGAGGCGAAATGGACGGAATCAGTCATGCTTCTATGACGCTCGCTGATATTCTAAGTAAGGAACAGATAATAACGGATCTGAAGGCGACAAATCGGTGGGAAGCCATTGACGAACTCGTGGATAACCTGGTGGCTTGTGGCCGGGTAAAACCTGAACACCGCGATGCCATCGCGGCGGTGGTGAAGAAACGCGAAACGTCAATGAGCACCGGTATCGGCTTTGGCGTCGGCATTCCCCATGCGTCCACCGACCTCATCGGCGATGTGGTGGGATCCCTGGGGCGTTCGAAGACGGGCGTTAATTTTGATGCATTGGACAATCAACCCGTTCACCTGGTGATGCTGTTCCTGGTGCCCCAAGGTCAATTCCAGAAGCACTTGCACACATTGGCCAATATTGCAAAGCAGCTTCATAACAAGGATTTCCGTCAGAGCCTTGAGGTCGCACCCGAAGCCGACATGATGTACGAGATCATCAAGGTGCATGCCTTAAAGAAGTGAACGTCCCACATTCCAAGCCTTTGGCCGGCATGGAATCCCTTTTCCAACCCGAGGTGTTTTCCCCGTGATTCATTATTACATAGAACAACGATTACGCAGCGCAGTCTCCGCCGTGCTGCCCGACGCCAACACAGCATCCATCCTGGTCCGTCCTTGTCCCGATCCGAAATTCGGCGACTACCAGACCAATGCGCTGATGGCGCTGGCCAAAGAGCGCAAGATGAACCCCCGCCAACTGGCCCTGGATGTAAAGGCCCGTTTGGAGGTAGCCGATTTGTGTGATGGGGTTGAAGTAGCGGGGGCGGGGTTTCTCAATTTTCGGGTCAAGCCCTCCGCCATGGCCCAGCAGTGCGAAAGTGCCCGGCGTGGCGAGCACATGTTCTTCCAAAAGGCGGCATCGCCGCGCACGGTGGTGATCGATTTCAGCTCCCCCAATGTTGCCAAACCCATGCATGTGGGCCACATCCGGTCCACCATCCTGGGCGAGTCCCTTTCACGCGCCCTGCGCTTGCTGGGACATCGTGTAATTGCGGACAACCATATCGGCGACTGGGGCACGCAGTTTGGCAAACTGCTCCTGGGTTGGAAAACCCAACTGAACCGCGCCGCCCTTCAGACGGATCCCATCTCCGAGATGGAACGTCTCTACAAGTCCATCAACAGCGCCTGTGACAACGATCCGGCGCTATACGAACAAGCCCGGCTCGAACTGGCGAAGCTCCAGGCCGGCGATGAAACCAACCTGGCCATCTGGAAGGAGATGATCGCCCTCTCCGAGGTTCAGTTCTCGACCATTTACAAGCGGTTGGACGTCAAATTTGACCAGGCACTTGGCGAAAGCTTCTACAATTCCCGATTGCCAGGAGTGGTTCGGGCGCTCCAGGATGCGGGACTGGCGAAGGAGAGCGATGGGGCCATCAAGGTGTTCTTCGACGACGTTCCCGAGCTCAAGGAACATCCGGCGGTGGTCCAGAAGAGCGATGGCGCCGCCACGTACACCACAACCGACCTGGCCACGCTCCAGTACCGTTTGGAAACATGGAATCCGGATGAGATCATCTATGTGACCGATGGCCGCCAGCAGCAACATTTCAAGGAGATCTTCACCACCTTCCGGCGGTGGATGCCCCAATCACGCATGAAGCTCTCGCATGTCTGGTTTGGCTCGATTCTGGGCGAGGACGGCAAGCCATTCAAGACGCGCTCGGGCGACACCGTGAAGCTGGCGGATCTGCTCGACGAAGCCGAGGAACGGGCGTTCAAGGTGGTCACAGAGAAGAATCCGTCCCTCACGGAGGAGGAGCGCAAGGAGATCGCCCGCGTGGTGGGATTGGGGGCGGTGAAATACGCGGACATGCTGCCCAACCGCCAGAGCGATTACGTCTTTAGCTGGGACAAGATGCTCGCGTTCCAGGGGAATACGGCGCCATACCTGCTCTACGCCTATGCGCGCATCCAGAGCATGTTCCGCAAGGCTGAGAGCGAGGGCAGCCAACCGGCCTCCAATGTAGCCATCAACCTGGCCGCCCCCCAGGAAATCGCCCTGGCGCGGCACCTGTTGACTTTCGGTCTGGTGCTTCAGGCGGTTGTGGACGACCACCGGCCCAACTACCTGTGCAATTACCTGTACGAACTGGCGGGATATTTCACCAGTTTCTACGAGAACTGCCCTGTGCTCAAGGCAGCCTCCGATGCGGAGCGAGCCTCCCGCCTGGCGCTGTGCGATCTCACAGCCCGTGTGCTCCGCCAGGGGCTCAACGTGCTGGGCATTGAGACCATTGAAAAGATGTGAGCATGGACCGGATCGCAGGCATTGATCTTGGCACCACCAATTCACTGGTCGCATTGGTGGATTCGGGCATTCCCTATGTGGTCGCAGATGCCGAAGGGTCACGCCTGACCCCTTCCGTGGTGCATTTTCCAGCCCCCGGTGCGAATCCGATTGTTGGCCGCGCAGCCAACCGTGTACGGGTCGTCAAACCGCAGGAGACCGTGTATTCCATCAAGCGGTTCATGGGACGGCGGGGCGCGGAGGTGTCCAAGGAGGAAATGCTGGTAACCTACCCTGTGACGGGCGCAGGTGCAGGTCCAGTCACAATGCGGATCCATAATCGCGACATCACACCGGAGGAAGTGTCCGCCGAAGTCCTGCGCAAACTCAAAAAGGACGTTGAAGCTCACCTGGGCGGATCGGTGACACGCGCCGTCATTACCGTGCCCGCCTATTTCAACGATGCCCAGCGCAACGCCACCAAGAAGGCCGGCGAGCTGGCAGGTTTCACCGTGGAACGCATCCTGAATGAGCCTACGGCGGCCGCGCTGGCCTACGGTCTGGACAAGCTCAAGGAGAGCAGCAAGATCGCTGTTTATGATCTGGGTGGCGGCACCTTCGATCTCTCCATCCTGGAATTGCGCGCAGGCGTCTTCCAAGTGCTCTCCACCCATGGCGATACCCGTCTGGGCGGCGATGACCTGGACAAGCGGATCATTGATTTCCTGGTTCAGAAAATCCAGGAAGCAGGCGGTCCCAATGCGACGCAGGACCTTCCCATGCTCTCGCGCATCCGGGAATCTGCTGAACAGGCCAAAATCAATTTGTCCACAGCCACGGAAACGACGATTGCACTGCCGTTTTTGACACCGACGTTCAGTTTCAGCCTGGCGTTTACACGAGAGGAACTGGAACGGCTCACCCGTGACATCGTGGCCCGCACACGCGCCCATTGTCTGCGGTCGCTTTCGGATGCAGGGCTCAAGGCGGAAAATCTGGATCAGGTGATCCTCGTGGGCGGCCAGACCCGCATGCCCCTGGTGCGAAGCATGGTGTCGGAGATTTTTAATTGCGTTGACGAGGCGGATTCGGCTCCCGCCAAGCGCGGCCCCATCCTCAACACCTCGCAGAATCCGGATGAAGCCGTGGCCCTCGGCGCGGCGATTCAGGCTGAAATCCTTTCGGGTGGCTTCAAGAACATGCTGCTGTTGGATGTCACCCCCCTGTCACTGGGCATCGAGACCTTTGGCGGGTTGATGAATGTCATCATTCCCCGCAATTCCACGATTCCCACCAAGGCTGGCGAGGTCTTTACAACCGCCATGAACAACCAGCCCGACATGCTCATCCATGTCCTCCAGGGCGAGCGTGAACGCGCCGCCGACAACTGGAGCCTGGGGCGGTTCACCATCGCTTTCGAGCCTGCGCCCAAGGGCGTGCCGCGCGTGGGTGTCCAATTCGAAATCGACGCCAATGGCATCCTTCGCGTGCTGGCGCGTGACCTGAAAACGGGCCACGAAGTCGTCGTCCCCATGAAATCGGCGGTGGACGTAAACGACGCGGATGTGCAGAAGATGGTCGAGGAATCGCTCGAGCATGCGTTTGACGACCTGCGGGCGCGCCAGTGGATCGAAGCCAAGCTGCGGGCGGCTGAAACCATCGCCGCCACGCGCCAGGGTCTGGCCGAATGCCATGCGGAGCTGGCCGAAGCCGAACGGCATGACATCGAGGCCGCTCTGGGCGCGGTTGAGGAGGCCTTGGGCACCGAGCATCCCAAGACCAAAACCGGCGATCCCAACAAGCTCAAGGCGGCCACGGCCGCGCTGGATCAAGCCACCAAAAACATGGCCAGCCTGATGATGGACAAGGCCATGGAGGCCCTTTTACGAAAAAAGGGGCTAATTTCTTAGCCCCTTTCGCTTCAGATCATTCGGATCGCATCATCGTCCGGCGGTCTTATAGACGACCACAGGCGATTCAAGGAGCCCTGCCGGCCAGAGCTGATACTCCTGCGACCAGCTTCCCCCTTCGGTGAGCCAGTGGCCCGGGCCATAGGCCCCGGAGTTTTTGGGCACCAGGTGTAAAGGCCCAAATGTATTGCGACGGGTCAGCACCACCTGCAGCTCAACAGCCTGGCCCGACCTGGCGGCCTCACTCACCTCAGCCTCATACGGCTGCCAGGCGATGTAGCGTTCAGACCGTTTGCCCATCTTGACCTTGACGCAGGCGGCTTCGAATTTGGGCGTTTGAACAAAGGCCGTGCGGTCGCGGCCCATGCGATCGAGGACCGGCAGGCGGTACGTGATGCCGCCGCTGTAGAAGGGCAGACCTTGTGAAGTCACATCGCCCACGGCCAGCTTCTCCGGCAGGCGGGTGAGCGTCTTTTGCGTGCCGGCGATGCGCACGCCAAACTTGCCCAGGAGATAGGCCGCCTCGAGGTTGATGTCGCGGCGGAAACCGCAGGCGAGCTCGACGTTGTTAGTCCCCCTGACAAGCAAACCGCGTGGCAGCGGAACGGTCTTGATGGCGGGATCGATCCACCATGAGTCCGTTTTGGGCAACGTCACCTTCTTACCATTGATGGCGATATCGAAAGACTGCGGCTCCTCAAGGGCAAGCGTCACCTGCTGTTCGGGTTGTTCTTCAACCACCACCTCGAACACCATTTTCAAGCGGCCTTTGACATCGGGCTTGCCCTCGAATTTCTTGCTGAACCAGGGCTGCACCATCTCGCCGCCCCGCAAGGGCATCTTGAAGAAACGGCGCACCGCCTGATCGATCTTGAGAATCTCGGTCTCGGCCTGCCAGGGTTCGTCATTGATCTGGTAGCGGGCCATGTCGAGGACACACACGTTGGGCTCGTTGAGCTCGTAGGCAAACGGACCGGCCATGGGCACGCGCTCCAACTCCTCGCGCACCGGCTGCACTCCCAGACCGGGCATCGGTTTGGCCGTAAGCACATAGGCGTGCTCACCCACGGGCGGGAAATCCGCGATAAACTCGGTCCATCCATTTTGCGTTGTGGACGCAATGCGGTAGCGCTCGCCCGTGCGGCAATTCCATTCCGCCACGTCACCGGTGTGTTTGACACGGATGCGCAGGCCATTGTGAGCCTGGTCACGGCTCATGTTCATGGCCACCAGGTAGCTGGCATCGGAAGCCGAACGAAGCTGGCAGAAGATATCGCCCGCAGGCTTGCCGGATTTCGCGTCGGCCACTTCCACCGGTGCGCTCAATGCGGGCCGGCAGGCCTCCACCAATGCGCCACCGTTCCAGGCGACCTTGCGGGCCCTGGTCGAAAGCTCGGCAGCCTGAGAGGATTTCAACGCATCGACATACGCAGGGGCATCACCCACGAAAACCACCTGCCCTCCGGCAGCCACAAAGGCATCGAGCAATTTCACGCTGGAGGCGCGCATGGTGGTCATCTTCGGCACCACCACCACCCGGTAGGCGGCCTTGCCAAAACGCACGAGCGGTTTGCCCGCCGCATCCTTTTCAACACGCGCCAGGCGGCTCATCATTTCCTCGTCGCCATAATCAAAATCGATCTGGGAGCTGGCCAGCCAGTGGAACACCTCGGTGTAGGCGCCTTCAAGCTCCTGAATCTCGCGTGTTTGCGGCGAGAGGCCATCGCACCAGCCCACGCCCACCTGGCACCAGACGCTTTCCACGGGGTTGAGCACAAGCACATCGCACTGGGGTTCACCCTGCTTGAGCAGGAGATGCAGCCGGGAGAAATAATCCTCCACGTAATGATAGTCGGGCCACCAACCGGATTGATAGAAGATACTGGCCGGATAATCCCGCTTGGCCTCGCCTCCCATGGTGTACCAGGACAGGTGCTGGCAACGCAAATTGATGCCGAACAGGGCCTGCCAGTCGCCCACCGCCTTGTGGGACTCGAAATTGAACTGCCACCCCGTCACGCCGTACAGCTCGCTCAGCAGGGTCTTCTGGCCCAGTTGACGCGCAGCCGACGAGAGTTGCTTGACGATCCAATAACCGCGGTTGCCCTCCGTCAGCACGTCCACGCCGGGATAATCCATGTATTCATAAAAACGCATGAGCGAGCCCTGCATGGCGGACTGACAGGTCAGGCTGTCCTCATGAAGGACATGCCCCGTGAAGATCATGTGATTGGTGTGACACCAGTCGCGGATCGGCGCCGCCCAGTTGTCCAGGAACATCTGCTGGAGCAGATCCATGTATTGCCATTTGACCTGCGCGATCGCCGCGCCATCCTTGCGCAAGAAAAGCTCGGGCAACCGGTCCACGAGGTCGTATCCGAATGACTGCTTGAACCGCGCAGGCAACTCACCCGTCCAGGGCGCCATGCGCAGCCTGTTCGTGTTGGAAAGGCTGAAACCGGTCATAACAGAACCGCGATGCGGCTCGTCGGTGAAAATGCCCTTGATGGATTTGCCCAGGCGGTCGCCGCATTTCTCACGGTATTTTTCATGGGTGAGCTTGATGAACTCCTGCGTGGCTTCCCGGCTGAGCCGGTCCACGTCCGTATAATCGTTAAAGAAGCTCGATTTCTCCATCGTCTCGATGGTGAAGGCCAGCACGGTCTGATCCGCCGGAACCGCCGTGCCCCGCGCAAGCCGCTGGCAGGAGGTATAGTTCACGCCGTCCAATTTGCACGCAAACGCTGCCACGAGATCATCCGACCATTGGAACTGGGCAGCCGGGAACATGCGCAGGCTGATGAATTGCTGGCGGAACTTGGGGTTGGCGGTGACCAGGCCGCCGGCAGTGCCGCTGGGCCAGCGATCCTCGTCATACAACCAGGCTTCCATGCCGCGCCGGGCGCCATCGTCCGCGCAGGCATTGATAAGCTTAAACCATTCCTCCCCTAGATATTCCGTCTCAAGGCCCGTCCGGGAGTGCATGAAGAAGCCGCCCATGCCCATCTGCTTGAGCACGCGCACCTGCCGCAGGAGCTCGTCCTTCTTCAATTCCCCGTTCCAACTCCAGAACGGCTTGCCACGCAAGTCCGGCCCGGGGTTGGTGAACTCACGGGAGACATCATTCAGGGATTCCGCCCGGCCCAGGGGGGCAAGACAGGCGGCACCTATTGTCAGAATCAATGACCAATACAGCGCTTTCATGTAATTGTTTACATTGTGGTCGAAGGACACCGGCTGGGTCAAGTGTCGTGTCCTTGTCCGGGCAATTCGCGGCATTCAAACGGCATCGGTTTTTCGCGCTTGAATCCATCTCTGGGTGGGGCATCTTGGCATGAGTAAATCCGAATCATGCTATGAAGGAAAACGAGAAATCCAAGGCTGGCTGGAGCCGGCGCAAGTTCATCGGCGGTACGGCCGCAGCCGTCACAGCCTTCACCATCATTCCCCGCCACGTGCTGGGCGGCCCCAAATATGTGGCCCCCAGTGAGAAGATCAACATCGCAATCGTCGGGTGTGGCGGCCAGGGGCGCACCAACACGCGCAGCCTCTTCCAGTTCGCGGATGCCCAAATCATCGCCGTGGCCGATCCCATCGAGCACCACAATCTGGATGCCTTCTATTATAAAGGTGAAGCTGGGCGTCTGCCTGTAAAGGCGGAGATCGAGAAGCATTATTCGCAAAAGACGCCCAACTACAAGGTGGCCGATTACGAGGATTTCCGCGTCATGCTCGAGAAGGAAAAATCCATCGACGCCATTCTCTGCGCCACGCCCGACCACAACCATGCCTATGTGTGCGTGACGGCCATGCGCCAGGGCAAGCATGTCTATTGCGAGAAGCCGCTGACCCATAACGTGCGCGAAGCCAGGCTCGTGGCCAAGGTCGCCAAGGAAACAGGCGTGGCCACCCAGTTGGGCAACCAGGGGCATTCGGGGGACGGCATCCGCTCGACCTGCGAGTGGATTTGGGATGGCGCCATCGGCGATGTGCGGGAAGTTCACGCCTGGACCTCTGCCTCACGCTGGAACAAGAAGCATCTGACCGGCCGTCCTGAAGGCGAACCTGTGCCCCAGGGTGTCAACTGGGATCTCTGGTTGGGCACGCGCGAAGCCCGCCCCTACAGCTCGCTTTACTCGCCGGTGACCTGGCGCGATTTCTGGGATTTCGGCACGGCGCCCATCGGCGATTTCTTCTGCCACAATTTCGATCC
Source organism: uncultured Verrucomicrobiota bacterium (assembly GCA_964538065.1). Lineage (GTDB taxonomy): Bacteria > Verrucomicrobiota > Verrucomicrobiia > Limisphaerales > UBA1319. The sequence continues at coordinate 22,092 of CAZIDG010000003.1, read as the reverse complement.
CGCCCTGTGGGCGCTGGACCTGCGCGAGCCGTTGAGCATTGAGGCCTGCACCATTGGCGGCGTGGATGGCTACATCGCACCTCCCGGCGGCCTCTATACGTATCAGTTCGGCGCACGCGGCAAGATGCCGCCGGTCAAACTGATGTGGTACGAAGGCGGTTTGATGCCACCACGGCCGGATGGGCTCGATGATGACGATCAACTGGGCAATGGCGGCAATGGCATCCTGTTCATCGGCGACAAGGGAATGATCACCTGTCCCGGCTGGGCGGGCGATCCCCGGCTCCTGCCCGGTTCGCGCCATGAGTCCTACAAGCGCCCGGCCAAGACTCTCCCCCGCTCCAAGGGCCATCACCGCGACTGGCTCGATGCCTGCAAGGGTGGCACACCGGCAAGCGCCAATTTCGAGTACGGCGCTGCCTTGACCGAAATCGGTCTCCTGGGCCTCGTGGCCATGCGCACAGGCAAGAAGATGTACTGGGACGCCAAAGCCATGAAATCAACGAACATTCCGGAAGCGGAAAAACTCGTTAACGGCGTCTATCGTTCCGGCTGGGAAGTGATGTAACCATCAGTCCCTTTATCATGCAAGCGGGCCGCGGAATGTACTTCCACGGCCCGTTTCGTTTTCAAGTTGTCAATCTCGCCGCGCCCAATGCCCGGCGCAGATCGCTTATTCGGCGATGTAGCGATAATTGAACCGTCCCTCAGGCGCCACGTCGCCCCCGAGGTAAAAGTCCATCACATCGCCTGGATGCTGGGAGTTATCGACCCATTTGAAATCGATGGCCACCGGCTTGTCTTTCCCCTTGGGCAGTCCCAAAGCGGTCCTTGGAATGGCCATGTGCAGCGATGCTCCCTCCGCACGCCATTGAACCCGGGCCACCTTTTTCCAGGTCCAGCCGCCCTCGTTCTTTTCAAGCCAGCTCGTGCCATCGGGCTCGATGACGCGGTTGACGATGTATTCATAGCCCTGCCAGCCCGTGGTGGGATTTTGATCCGCATCGATCAGGAGCCACATCCAGTTGGAGCCGGTGCTGGGGGACAGCGCTTCACGAGTCCGAACGTAAAAATACAGGTTGCGGGCATCGCGAGCCACCTTGGCAGTGGCGATGTCGTTGCGACCCGTGGCGGATTTGTAATGGGTGCCAGCGGCGCCATCGTAATCACGTGGAGCGGTCTCGCCCAGGTGATCCAGATACTCGGGTTGCACCGCGGCCCACTGGTCAAAGTTGTTTTTGATTTTGATGGTGACGGGTCCTGAAGCCCTGGGCAACGGTGCCGCACCCTTGTAACGACGCACGTTGTCGACAAGCTGGTAATAGTAGTTATCACGATGACCGACCTGGCCGGGCTCAATGTCACGGCTGTGTTCCTGGTCGAATTGATCCACAAAGACCAGCGGCCCCTTGAGGTCGCCCCAGCGGCCTGCAATCCATTCATTCCAGCCCGTCACCATGACAAAGGGAGGGTCCAGCTCAAACGCGCGCTTCCATTGTTCCTGGAAATTATAACCGTAATTGACCGCACCAGGAGCCGTCTCCACCTTGCCATCGTGGAAGCTGCGTCCGCGCGCCTCGCCCGAACTCATGTTGGTCACCTTCCCCTCCTTTTGATTGAGGTTTTGCGCGACCGATACATTGACCTGTTCCGGCTTTTGGGGGTCGTCGGTGTAGCCATAGGGCTGGGGATAGGCCGCCTCCCAATGCCAGGCCTTGTCGGTGTTGACCATCGTAAAGGGCCAATGGGCGCGACGAAGGGTGAAGAACGCTTTCACGTCGGCGTCGGCCGCCTCAGGATCGCAAATCAACAGCGGCTTGCCCTGCCACTGGAACCAAAGATCGCGATGCAGTCCTTTGGCGTAAAACTCATCATACAGTTTGCGGGCGGTCTTCCCGGCCTCGGTATTGACCATGAAAGAGATCTGAGGCGTGCGGCCGCCCTCCTGGCGGATCTTTTCGAACACCTCGCACAAGGCCATGTAAACCTCGGGATAGGTCAGGGCATTGGTCGTGTCGAAAATGAGGGTATCGATGCCGGCATCGGCCAGCAACTGGGCATGGCGGCGCAGGACCCAGGGATCGGTGCTCAGGTAATAGCCGTAGAGAGGCTCGCCCCAGTAATGATACATGCCGATGGGGCCCCACAGGGGTGACGAGGGATTCTTCAAGGCATTGGGCTCGCGCTGCAGGATGCGGGCAATGTCATGCGGACCGTTGAGATAGGGCGATCTTCCCCCCCGGTTGTCATGCCAAAGAAAATAGAATATCCCCACAAAACGCCCGGACTTGAGCGGTCCAGCCTCCACAACGGTGGCCGTCTGACGCCCCAAACCATCGGTCGCGGGCCAGGGAGCCCCGGGATTGGTGGCGGTTGGCGTGTCCGCCCAACCCACAGCCGCCCAGAGCGACAACAATAACACCATGCAACTTTGTTTCGTGACCATGCAGCTATTTAAGGGGATCAAAACGGCAGGCGCACCATTAAAATGCCACCAACAGGTACTAATTTTTTTGGCTATCGACCGGGATTGCGGTTCCGGACCGTTTCATTATGATCTGCACCTGCCATGACCACTATGATCCGAACTGCCTGTCTTGAATCGGACTGGATTAAGGGCTTTTGCCTGCGTATTTGGCACGCCACGCTGGCGATAGCCTGCTGCCTGTATCCAGTTTTGACCGTGCAGATGCTTGGGGACGACACCGCAATACTCGGAAGTCAAACCAGCCACCAATCCGAAGACTGGCTCTTTATTGACAATGGGGTGGTGCGGCTTGGCGTGATCAAATCCTCGGGAGCTGGCATTGCCTGGTTTTCTGAGAGTGGCTCGACCAACAACCGGGTCAATCACTGGGATCGAGGCCGTCTCGTTCAGCAATCCTATTATGGCAAGGAGGACAATTCACTCTGGAACAAGCAACCCTGGCGTTGGAACCCCGTGCAGGGAGGCGACTGGCGCGGCCATCCCGCCCAGGTGCTTGAGTTGAAGTCGGGCACCAACTGGCTCCATGCCAAAACCCTGCCCAAACATTGGGCCAGCGGCGCGGATCTGACGAACACCGTCATGGAGGAATGGATCACCCTGACGGGTAAAGTGGCTCACGTGCATTATCAATTCACCTACACGGGAACGGAATCGCATCCCAAAGCACATCAGGAAATTCCGGCATTCTTTGTCGATCCCGCACTCGACACGCTCGTCCTCTATAACGGCGACAAGCCGTGGACAGGTGGCACGCTGCATCGATCCAAGCCCGGCTGGCCGAATGAATCGCGCACGCTCACTGAGCCGTGGGCTGCATATGTAGGCCCGGATGATCACGGCATTGGCGCCTGTGTGCCCATCGCCAAAGAATTGACCTGTTACCGGTTCGGCGATGGCGACCCCAATCACGGCGCCTGCTCCTATTTCGCCCCCCTCACCATGTTCACCATCACGCCCGGCTTTAAATTCGAATACGACCTTTACCTCGCCCTTGGGACTACCGACACCATTCGCGAGACCTTTCGAACCATTTGCACAGCTCCATCCAAAACTGACTCCTCGAACAAACCATGAAATTGTTTTGCACCTTGCTTGTGGCGGGTTTGACCGCCACCCCGTTGTTCACGAACGCTTCCTCCCTGGACTGGCCGGAATTTCGCGGTCCCACAGGTCAGGGCCTCTCCACGGCCACCAACGTGCCCATCCATTGGAGCACCACCAGCAATGTGGTATGGAAAACTGAACTGCCCGGCGAAGGGTGGTCCTCTCCAGTGTTAAACAATGGCCGCCTGTATCTGACCGCCTCCCTCGAATCCCCCGTCCATGCGCTTCACGTCATGTGCGTGGACGCCCAAACCGGGAAAATAGTTTGGGACAGGGAAGCGATTCAACCCGATGAAAAAGCCGCCAAGGAAATGCATGCCAAAAACAGCCTGGCCAGCCCGACATGCCTGGTGCGCGATGGCCGGATTTACGCGCATTTCGGGCACATGGGGACTGTCGCATTGGACCTGGACGGCAAAATCCTGTGGCGTCAGACCTCGCTCTCCTACGCCCCCAATCACGGCAACGGCGGCTCGCTCGTATGGGTCGACGGCTTGTTGGTTTACAGCGCGGATGGCAAGGCAGATCCCTTTATTGCCGCATTGGAAGCGGATACGGGCAAGGTGAAATGGAAGGTGCCCCGGACAAGCGATGCGGGTAACAAGTTTTCATTCTCCACACCGCTTGTCATTGAAGTTGATGGGGCCAAACAGATCATCAGCGCCGGCAGCGGCATGGTGGGAGGGTTTGATCCCAAGGATGGTAGTGAAATCTGGCGGGTGCGGTATGGCCAGGGTTATTCGGTGGTACCCAGGCCGGTTTATGCCCAGGGGCTGCTCATCCTCAGTTCAGGTTTTGACCAACCGGTCATGTACGCCATCAAGCCTGCAGGCGCGCGCGGCGATGTGACCGACACCCACGTCGCCTGGACGCTAACAAAGAACGGCCCTACCACCCCATCGCCTCTGGCGGTGGGCAATGACCTGTATATCATCTCCGATGGCGGCACGGCCTCTTGCATCGACATCCCCTCCGGCAAGGTTCTTTGGACCCAGAGGATTGGTGGCGCCACCTCGGCATCCCCGGTCCATGCCGAAGGTCGCATCTATTTCCAAAACGAACGCGGCCTGGGCAGTGTCATCAAGGCCGGACGCACCTACGAGTTGCTGGCTCAGAACAATCTGGAGGATCAATCGTTGGCCTCATACGCCGTCAGCGACAATACGCTCTACATTCGCACCAAGGCGGCCTTGTGGAAGATCGGCCAGCCCTGATAATCGCCCTTTAAGCTGCGTACAAGTTTCTCCGGGCGTTGTATGATTATTCACGCCCACCGCGCTCCCTTTTGGGTTGTGTAAGAATGAGTTTCTGGATTATAATAATCCAAGTTAGCACAACCACATTTGTGGACGGATACCACAGCCCATGTAAACCAACTGATTTAGCGGGCAAATCACAACAAAGGAATCATCATGCAAACGTCATTCTTGAAATGGTGTGCAGTATTGGGGAGCGCCATAACCCTCGGCATTGCCAGCGCTCAAGCCCAATACACCATCGAAACCCTCTGGACCATTCCAACCGGCACACGGGACTATGTCACCGTTGGATCAACGGAACGTGGCATTGCCATCAATCCTGCCAACGGCCATGTGCTGCTGGTCAGCCGGGCGGGAGGCACCCAGGCGATCATCCTTGATGGTGATAATGGCAGCGACCTCGGCGCCATGGACGTTTCGCTGGTGTCAGGTGGCACCTTCGACCTGAACCTGATTGCCGTCGCCGATGACGGAGTCATCTACGCGGCCAACCTGGTCTCACCTTCTGCAGACACGCGGCCCTTCAAACTTTACCGTTGGCTGGATGAGTCATCGCCCGTGGAGATTGTATATGAAGGTAATATAAGCGACGGCATGCGATTTGGTGACAGCCTTGATGTTCGGGGTTCAGGCACCAACACCTTGATCGCCGTCGGATCCGGCAATGCGGTCAACGGTGTGCGATTTGCCATTTTCACCACTGCCGATGGCATGACCTTCACCCCCACGCTCTTTTCACCCGCCGGGGTGGCAGCAGGCGCGCTGCAAAAAGGCATCACCTTCGGCCCCGGCAATACTATTGTGGGCAAGGTCAATGCCAATCCCGCCCGTTACGTGACCTTTGACCTGGCCACCACCAATTCGACCCTCCTTTCAAGTCCCGGCATCGCCAACCCCATTTCGCCGGTGAGTTTCGATTCCACCAACAACCTGCTCGCCGGTGTGGATTATTCGGGCCATAAGCTGATTGTCTATGATGCTTCGGATATGGCCTCTCCCGTGCTCATCAGTTCGACAGCCTTTCCCACACCCACAACCGCCAATGGTAACGGTGTCGGGTCCGTGGACTTTGGCCTGGATCGACTGGTGGCCATTGACACGCAAAACGGGGTGCTTGCCTGCCGCGTGAAAAAGGTAACGGTGGTGACGCCGCCCGAAATCACGGCCCAACCGACCGATGTCACCGTGCTGCAGGGTGGACGCTCCACGCTGACCACGGCCGCCACCGGCACCAAGCCACTGTTCTTCCAGTGGTTCTTTAACGATGCTCCTCTGGCTGCCCAGACCAACGCCAGTCTCACATTGACTAATATTCAGCCTTCGAATGCAGGCAGTTACTTCACCATCATCACCAATTCGGCTGGTTCGGTCACCAGTCTGGTTGCCAAGGTTTCCGTGTCCCCCCTGGTGCAATCGGATGCCATGACTCCCCTTTGGACCCTTTCTGTGGGCGATCGCCCTTACCTTGTGGAGGATAACGCCCACCGGGGCATGGCCTTCAATCCCGCCACAACCAACCTTCTCGTGGTCAGCCGCACCATGGGCAGCACCAACATCTATGTGCTGGATGCCTTGACGGGCGCCGATAAGAACATGCTCAATGCCCTCGGATCCGATGGACTGAACATTATCGTCGGCGGCACATACCCCATTAACATGGTCGGCGTGGCCGATGACGGCGTGGTGTATGCCGCCAATATGACCACCGCAGGCAGTGACTTTACGATCTATCGATGGGATAACGATACAGCCGAAAGCATTCCCACCATCGCCTTTGGCCCTGGTGACCCAGGCATTGGCCGCTGCGGTGACACTCTCTCTGTGCGCGGGGCCGGCGCCAACACCCAGATTCTCATCAGCTCCCGCAATGGAAAACAGGTCGCCATCTTTACGACGGCGGATGGTTATTACTTCTCTCCTGTGGCCCTCACGGTCGAGGATGCCACCGACGGCAATTTCGGTCTTGGGGTTGCTTTTGGAAAGGATGACACCTTCTGGGGCAAATCCTCCGGGCAATCGCTCCGCCAGGTTGGCTTCGACCTGAACGCAGGCACCGCCACCACATTGCATAACTACGATTACACGAACTTCCCATCGGCCATGGGTCCCATAGCTGTCGATGTCACCAATGCCTGGCTGGCAGCCATCGCGATTGAAAACCCGGACAACGTCCGTTTGTTCAACATCACCAATCTGACTGAGACACCCGTGCTGATCGATCAGGAGCTGTTCCCGACCGATAAGGACAACATTAATGGCACAGGCGCTCTGAGTTTTGGATCCGGCCTGTTGTTCGCCCTGGATTCCAACAACGGCATCATGGCCTTCAAAGTCAAACAGCCCACGACCACCCCGCCGGTGGCGCCTGAATTGTCCAACGTCAAACGCCCAGCCAATGGAACCTTTGAATTCACGATAAAGGGCGAAACTGGACGCACCTACGTGGTTCAGGCGACATCCAACTTTGCCTCCTGGCAGGATG
>CAZIDG010000003.1:0-14659 GCA_964538065.1 uncultured Verrucomicrobiota bacterium | reverse complement strand
ACTGGACGCACCTACGTGGTTCAGGCGACATCCAACTTTGCCTCCTGGCAGGATGTCCTCACAACGAACGCGACATCAGCCAGTTTCCCGGTGACGGTGGATGCCGGGACCTCACCTCGTTTCTATCGGGTCATGGTTAAGTAGGAACCATTGTTGACTTCATGGCGCCGGAGATGTTCCAATTCATTTCCGGCGCCCTTATATTTTACAGCACTGCAACAATTGGCATGGTATATTTTAGCCGTATGAGTGTTTTTAATAATGCCAGGAACAATTCGATCCGGCCTCCCCGTACAGGTTTCACACTCATCGAACTGCTGGTGGTCATTGCCATCATCGCCATCCTGGCGGGCATGTTGCTACCCGCGCTCAGTCGTGCCAAATCCAAGGTCAAAACCACCCAGTGCGGCAACAACCTGCGCCAACTCAACTTGTGCTGGTCCATGTATGCCGATGACAACGAGGGCAAACTCGTCCCCAACGAGGCCAGCGGTGAAATCAGCCTGGCCGGCTCCTGGATCGAAGGCGACGCCAAGACTGACCGGGATGACACCAACATCCGCAAAGGCATGCTTTGGAGCTACAACAAATCCGCCGCCATTTACCATTGCCCTGCCGATCTGTCCAAAGTGAGCCGATTCCCCGGCCTGCGCCGTTTTCGCAGCGTGGCCATGAGCACGGGCATGGGCCATAAGAACCCCCAGGTGATTCCCAATCCCGTGTATAAATTCGCACAAATCGTCAATCCCCCTCCGGTCAAGGCCTCGGTGTTTCTGGATGAGGATGAGTGGAGCATTCAGAACGGCGCCCTGGGGATTGAACCGCTGAAAACAGGCCTCAAAGTATATTGGAACCTCCCTGCCAGCCGCCATAATCGCGGGTGCAACCTCTCCTTTGGCGATGGCCATGTCGAATACTGGAAATGGTACGATCGCTACATCGTGGAGGCCTCGGAAACCATCAGGAAACGTTACCTCGCCAACCAGTCCAGTTACGACGTCCAGGTCACCACCACAGCCCAGGACCGTGACTTGCCCCGCATCCAGCAAACCGTGCCTTCGGGTTATTAACATCCTTCACTTACCCGTTGCCTGCCTCGCCTGAGCCCGTATGATGGCGCGTGCATGAGGTGTCTCGCTCTGTGGTTTAGCATGGCTGTCCTGGTGGCAGGTACTCGTCTCGCCTGCGCGCAAACGACCGAATATCGCGCGATGTGGGTCGATGCTTTTCATGCCGGCTTCAAAAGCACCGACGAGGTGCGGGCCCTGGTGGCTGAAGCCCGCGCCGCCCGGTTCAACACCCTGATGGTTGAGGTTCGCAAGCGGGGGGACGCCTATTATGACAGCCGCTTCGAGCCGCGGGCCGTGGATATTCCGTCCGGATTCGACCCGCTGGCCTGCCTCATTGATGAAGCGCATCAGGGCGCCCCGCGACTGGAAGTCCATGCCTGGATTGTGACCTATCCCATTTGGAATGGCGCCACCTCTTCCCCTGCCCAACTCGACCATCCCTTCAATCTCCATCCGGATTGGCTGGGCCGTAATGTGAATGGCGAGACCTTTGATGGCAGCAATTTCACCTTCGATCCCGGACATCCCGAAGTGCAGCGTCACACCTTCAACGTGGCCATGGACCTGATCACGCGCTACGACATCGATGCCCTTCATTTTGATTATGTCCGGTTCCCAGGCAGCACCTGGGGCTACAATCCCGTGAGTGTCGAACGGTTCAATCAGCGACTCGGCCGTTCCGGAACACCAGGTCCCGATGATGAAGCATGGAAGCAATTCCGCCGCGACCAGGTCACCGCCCTGGTCCGCAAGGTGTACCTCAACGCCATGATGGTCCGCCCCAGTGTCAAAATCGCTGCCGCCACGATCGCATCCACCCCTTCCGCGCAAACCGTGGCCGATTGGCCAGCCACGTCGGCCTATGCCAATGTGCTCCAGGACTGGCGGGCATGGATGGAGGAGGGCATTCTGGATTTGAACATGCCCATGGCCTATTTCCGTCAACCGGTCAGCAGCACGGATTGGACACGCTGGAACGAGTTCATCAAGAACAACCGGTATGGGCATCATGCGGCACCAGGCGCGGGTTGGTACCTGAACTCGATCTCAAACAACATCCTTCAGATGCGCACAACACGCCAGACAACATCGTCAGGCAATCGCGCCGATGGGATGGCAGGTTACTCCTACGCGGCCACGTGCACCAATGGCACCCGCGCTCAATTCTTCACGGCCCTGACCGCCAAAACTGCCCACGATGCCTCGTCCACGCCCCTCTTCAGCACCACCGCCACCACGCCGACCATGCCGTGGAAAATCCAGCCGACCCTGGCGCACATCATGGGTAATGTTCTGGATGACACAACCGGGATGGCACTGGATGGCGCCACACTCAAATTGACCGGCCCGACCCAGCGCGCCTTGGAGAGCGATGCCACAGGATTTTTCGGCGCGGCGCATCTGCCGCCGGGCGATTACATGGTCACGGCTCATTTTGATGGACTGGAGGATGCCATGTTTTCTGCAACCCTCACGGCTGGCAAGGTCAGTTCAAACACCTTCCGGCTCAAACGCGCCCCCGGAGACGCCTTCCACCAACTCGTGCGCGTCACTCCCGGCATGAATAGCGCCGCGTTCACCTGGACGACGGCCTCCCCCGCCCTTTCGCATGTCGTTGTGGAAGGCAATGCCTCCACCACGCTCACGTCTCCGGACGAATGGACCCCGGCGGTCGAACACAGTGCCCTGGTGACGGGCCTGTCCACCAACACCACCTATCGTTTTGCTTTTCGATCCAATGCAGGCAGCGAGACGCTCCAATCCTCCTGGAAACAATTGTGCACTGCAGGCGCCATCATCATCGACAATCCCCAGGCTGTCCTTATGGGTGGATGGACCGTGGGAACAACCTCCACCGATAAATACAGCACCAATTACCATTACAAAACGACCGTCAACACCAACAGTGGAGCCTACGCGCTTTTTGCGCCCACCATCGCAACACCCGGGTTGTACGATGTCTATGCCTGGTACACCCAGGGTGCCAACCGCACCACGGGCGCTGTGTACCAGGTCAAATCGGATGGCGGCCTCAACACCGTCCGTCTCAACCAGACGACCGGCGGCGGGTGCTGGCACTTGCTGGCCTCCAGGCGTTCCTTCTCCCGCGGATGCAATGGATACGTCAAGCTGCTCAACAACACCGGCGAAAGTGGCAAGGTGGTGGTCGCCGATGCCGTGATGTTCGTTTATGCCCCCTCCCAGGAAACAGGCAGTCTGCAGGCACCGCCTGCGTGGTGGAATGACCATTTTTTCGGCCACTCTGTTTCAGCGGATGCCGACGAGGATGGCGATGGCTATTCCAACCTGGATGAGTACGTGATGGGCACCGACCCGGCCGACGTCTTGAGCCAGATTCGCCTGAAGGCCGAAGCCCTGTCCTCGGGATCGACGGTGCTCGAATGGGTGCCTGCGCACGCGGGACGCAATTATTTCCTGCTTACAAATGATGCTCCCGATGCCTCCCAATGGATGGCCGATACCAACGCCGTCGTGAGCATCGACACCCAGGGCGTGGGCCGACACACCAACACCGCAACGGATCCGCAGAGGTTCTTTCGTCTCGGGATTCAATAGCCTGCCACAGCGGGCAAAAACACGACCATGCGGATCGTATCTCTGTTTTCGACAAACCTGGTCGTGGTTGCTCCAAAAGCAACAAACGCGGCGATGCATGCACCGCCGCGTTTGTCTGATCTAAAAATGAGCTCTCCAGTCAGGGAGCGCCGGGCACCGGCGGAGGCGTCGGTTCAGGCATCTCGTCCGAGGGTTCATCAGGAGCCAGGGCCGCTCCCGGTGCAGGCATGCCATTGCCGGGCTTGGCCTCGTCCTTCTTGGAGGCCAGCAGCTCGTGCCGTGCCTTGAGAAGAGGATCGATGGTCCACTTGGAAACCACATAGGTCCACTTTTCCAGCGCCTTTTCCTGCGCGAGCTTCTCGGACAGCTTGGTCATCCTGTCCTTGAACTCCTTGTCGAGCTTGTCCTTGTCTTCCTTCTTTTCATCCTTGCCTGGAACGCGTTCCTTGGGCAGGTCGGCGGTTACCGACACCTGGAAGGGATGGTTTTCGTCATTGGTGCCCTGGCCAATCTTGATGGTGTAGGTGAATCCATCAAATGTCTCGATGGTCGCCGTCACGGGCTTGGCCATGCCGACGTCCTCCGGCTTGGCGCCAGAATCGAGCACATCGGTGAAGCTGGCATACCCGAGCACATTGGCCACGCCGGAGACCTTGGTGTTATCGAGCGTCTCGGTCTCCTTTTTATCGACCAGCTTGAGCTCGGCGCCTTCGGTCTCACGAACGAGCTTCCAGTTGTTGGTTTCGACAGGCGTCACTACCGACACCGACTTGAGCTTTTCAACCTTCACGAAGTCCTTGCTTAACCACGTCTCGGCCTTGGCTTCGACGTTGTTCAGGGCGTCAGCAATGACCCAGGCAGAAGGGGCGGGAGCGTCCTCAACCACCATGACGAACCGGCCATCGGGCCATCCGCCTTCATCCCCCATGGGTGAGGGTGTGCTGGCCTGGCGCATATGTTTCTTGCCCAGCAACAACGCCTTGATATTCTTGCCGCTCTTGTCCTTGAATTCGACGAGCGTGCCGGTGTTGGTCCCCTTATCCTTGGCAGGCGCAATCAGATCCAGACGCCCAAGCTGTGAGGGCCCCACCTTGACCTGCTGCACGCCTTTCAATTCCCACATCTTGCGCAGCAATTCGCTGATCTCCTGGAAATTCGCCGGATAGGATGACCGTTCCTTGACCTTCCATATCTCGCCATCCTTGACGAGATTGAGTTCGCCGGAGGCCTGTTTGATGGCCACCTGCGCCACATCATTCAGCGGAAAGTCCCCCAGCAACTTACCCTGGGCCGACCCTCCCCCTGATTGCCACGACGCCGTGCCACGTTTGTGGATCAACAAACCGGCGCCACCAATGAGCACCACTAAAACGAGCAGGATGGACAGTTGTTTCGAGTTCATTTTGCGGCAGTTTTCTTGCGTTTAAAGATGGCGATAAGGATGCCAGATGCGGTGACCACCAGCGGCATGCCCGCAATGTTCACCCATTCCAGGCGCGTCTGCAGCGACTCGATGTCATGCCGCAGGTTCTTGCGCACCTCCTTCAATTTGCTCTTCACCCCGGCCTCCTCCTTGCGGAACTTTTGAATCTCGTTCTGCTGTTCCGGCGAGAGGATGAACCGCTGGCCGCTTTCCTTCTTGGTCTGCATTTCGGCGAGCTTCTGCTGGGTGTCCGCCAGCGATTTCTCCAGATCGCGGATCGTATTGCGATAGCGCTCATCAGCCTCGGCCTGCATCTTGCGCACCACCGTGAACGGCCGGTTCATGGTCGCCCGGCTTCGCACGCCGATGAGATTCTGATCCCCCGCCATTTGCTCGACGAGGTTCTGCGCCAGGTTGAGGTTGGCGTTCTGGGGAATCACAATCCGCTGGCCAAAGACGTTCTGCACCTGCACGCAGAACTGGTCGTACAGCATGTCGGCATCCGCCACGAGCACCACCACGCCCTCGCTCCGGGATTCCTTGAGCGATGGGGTCTGGTCATCGGGCTTGTCGGCCTTCTTGTCATCCTTGGCATCGGCATCCTTGGGTTTGCCCTCGGGGAAGGCGGTCTTGAATTTCCCCGCCAGGCGGATGGCCAGGTCATACTGTTTGCCGCTGGCGCTGAATTCCTTGGAGACGTTTTCACCCGAAAACTCGGCCATCATCTTGTCCACCAACTGGCCGTCGCTCGTCGTTCTCAAAAGCACGGTTTTTTTCAAACCGTCCGCGGGCGTGCCTGTAAAGGCGCCGGCAAAAGGCAGCAACAGGTTGTCGATCTGGCTGGTCACCACATCATTGGTATCCACCGCTTCGGAGTTGAGCGAGAGGACGGCCGGGGCCACTTCGGCCTGGCCGCTGCGGTTGATGCGCGTGGCAAAAGTCAAATCAGCCGCCACTTTGCCCTTGTCCATATCCACGCCCCAGGCCTTGAGCAGCTTCTCCATGGTGGCTCCGCTGGACATGTTCCGCTGCATCGGGTTATTGGCGCCGGATCGGCTGTCCACGATGGAAAGCGGATCCAGGAAGGCGATCAGCTTGCCACCCCGCAGCACGAACTGGTCGATGGCGTATTGGGCCTTGTCGGTGATGTCACGCGGATAGACCACGAACAGTACCTTGACGTCGTCATCGATCTTGTCCGTGTTCATGTCCACCTGCTTGACGGTGAAGTCGCGCTTGAGTTCGCTCACGAACACCCAGGGATCGGAGCGCCCGGCGCGGCCCATCTGCATCATCATCGGGTTGAATTCGCCGAACACCTGCAGTGCGCTCATGACACCCACCACCGGCTTTTGCGTGGTCACCACCTGCGAGACGGCGCGGGAGAGGTCGTACTCGAGCAGTTTCTCACGTTCAGGCGACAGGAAGGAGATCGTGGTCTTCGCATCCAGGCAACTCACGGCAACGCCCAGGTAGATTTTTTCACCCGAGGTGATCATCTGCCCCTCGACGCCGTCCAGGTTGGCCGAATCCTCCGCTTCCGAATCCGGCTGGGGATCGAATTTCTTGATCTCGATGTTTCCACCCGAGACTTTGCGGTACTCCGTCAGGAGGTCCTCGACCCGCTGCGCATAGGTTTTAAGAAAGACCGGCATCGTGCTCGCGCTTTGGGTGCAGTAAAAGCGGACCTGCACCGGCGTATCGAGCTTCTTCAAGATGGCCTTGGTCCCGTCGGATAGCGTGTACAGTTTGTCTTCGGTGAAATCCACCCGGAATTTCACGACCCCGGCAATGACGTACAGGGCGGCCATGATGACCAGCATAATGACGACGCCCATGCCGGAAAACAGATACGCTGTGATATTGGATTTCTTGTTCATTGGCTTCAGTTCAGCGTTGAAAGTTCAAGTGGCGCGTTGCCTAGCCCGCCCGGTGCCCGCGGATGATCACACCGGTGGTGAAGAGGGAAAACCCGATCACCAGGAGAAAAAATACGACGTCACGGCTGTCCATGACCCCATGTTGGAAGGCTTCAAAATGCGTCATGACGCTGAACGAAGCCACGGAGTCCACCAGCCAGGTGGGCGCCCAGTTCTCGAGGTTGCGGGTCACCGGCGGCCACCCCGCCAGGATGAGGAATAAACAGGCCACAACCGAGAGGATGAAGCTGATCACCTGGTTGCGCGTGAGGGCGGAGGTCATGCACCCGATGGCCAGATACGCACCCGCCAGCAGCACGCTCCCAATGTAACCGCAGTAGATCGTCCCCATGTCCGGATTTCCCAGATACGCCACGGTGATGATCACCGGGAAGGTCATGGCGAGCGCCAGGCAGAGAAAGGCCCACGAGGCCGCAAACTTGCCCACAATCGCCTGCCAGGAGGTGATGGGAAAGGTCAGCAGCAGCTCGATCGTGCCCAGGCGGCGCTCCTCCGACCACAGGCGCATGCCCACGGCCGGCACCAGAAACAGGTACAGCCAGGGATGCCACAGGAAGAACGAATTCAGCGATGCCTCGCCTCGATCGTAAAACCGGCCCACCTCGAAGGTGAAGAACCCGGCGAGCAACAGAAAGATGACAATGAAAACGTAGGCGACTGGCGATGCGAAGTAGCCCGTCAATTCGCGCTTGGCGATGGTTTTGATGTGTGCAAATGAGTTCATGGCTTGGCCTCCCGCTCCATTTTGGTCTCAGGCATCGTGATGCTCCGGAACACCTCGTCCAGGCGGCCTTCCTCCGTGTGCAATTCCTGAATCTTTACCCCTTCGCGGCCCAACCCCTCCAGCAGGCTGCCCGCGAACTCGCCTCCCGTTGGCCGGGTCTGCGCAAACACCCGCGCCTCCACCGCCATGCCATCCTGCTTGAGGATGACCGAACGGCGCACGCCCGGGAGCGAACTCAGCTTGGCGCTCAGTTCCGAAGCCGGCGTGCCATTGGTGCGCAGTATCACCGATCCCGCCACATCCGAACGCTGTTTGAGCTCCTGCGGCGTTCCATTGGCCACGACCTGGCCGCGGTCGATGATGATGACCCGCGAGCAAACCGCCTCGACCTCCTCGAGAATGTGGGTCGAAAAAATGATGGCTTTCTTCTCACCCATGCGCCGGATGAGGGCGCGCACCTCGTGCTTCTGGTTGGGATCCAGACCATCGGTCGGCTCGTCCATGACCAATACATCGGGATCATGGATGATGGCCTGGGCGAAACATGTGCGATGGCGATACCCCTTGGACAACGTGTCGATGCTCTGGTGGATCACCGATTCCAGAAAGCACATCTCAATGGCCTTGTTCACCGCCCGTTTCTTGTCCTCTCCGCTGAGTCCGCGGATCTCGGCCGTAAAGCCCAGGAAGCCGTACACGGTCATATCGGCATAGAGGGGGGCGTTTTCCGGAAGGTAACCGATCAGGCGCTTGGCCTGCAACGGATTGTTCAACATGCTGTAGTCGCCCACCTGCACTGTGCCGGAGGTGGGGGGAATAAAGCCGGTCACCATGCGCATGGTGGTGGATTTTCCCGCACCGTTGGGTCCGAGAAAACCGAGCACCTCCCCGCGTTCCACCGCGAAGGACACGCCATTGACGGCGACCTTGGGACCGAACGTCTTTGTTAAATTCTGTACTTTGATCATTCCAAGGGCTCCCAATCGCTAAAACTGACCAGATTGCGCCAGCCTGAGGCTGGCGAGGCGGCTGCCCAGCCACCATTTTTTTGACTTCTAACCAGACAGGCCGGGCCTTGTCAAGACCCCTGCTTGTCTGTCCACGTCGAAAGAATTGGACAACAAAATGGCCCAGCGTTCAAAAAAAATAACAGAGCCGGCCACTTTTTTGAGCGACCGGCTCTGTAAAAACATGGCGTCGCGGACCTTAAGGTCCGACCCAGGCTACTTCATCAGCAGCATCTGGCGTGCGCGCTTGATGGAACGGCACAGCTGCCGTTGGTAGTGCGCCGGCAACCCCGTGTACTTGCGGGGAAGAATCCTGCCCTGATCCGTCACAAACTGACGCAGCAGGTTGGTGTTCTTGTAGTCCAAAGCGTCGATGGTAAAGTCGATCTTGGGCTTGGGCCGGGGAGTCCGGGCTTCATAACCGCGCGAGCGACCGCCGCGCCCTTCCTTCGATTTTTCGGTATTGGTTTTGCGTGGCATAAATCCTACTTGATTTCACGGTGCAACGTGTGCCGGCGAAGGAAGCGATTGTACTTCATCACTTCCACCTTCTCCGTCTGGAGCTTTTTGTTGCGGGTGGTCATGTAGCGCGAGGGGGTTTTACCTTCCTTGCGCGCCTCCGTGCATTCGAGTGTTACGAGTTCTCGGGGCATAAACTGTTGTTATTTAAAATGTTATTCCTTTTCCTTGGTGATGCGATCCTCGACTTCCTCTTCCTCCTCCACTTCGCTCACACCGATTGAATCGATGGTGCCCAGACTGCCGAGCCGACGCTGCTTGAGCGCACCGTCCTTCTCGAGCTGGCTTTGAGCTTCCACCGTAAAACGAGTCCACGGAATGGCTTCAAGCCGCGCCTTGGGTATGGGCTTGCCGGTCAGTTCGCAAATGCCGTACCGGCCTTTTTGGATGCGCTTAAGCGCCTCCTCGATTTCAAATATGGCGTCCTGGTCGGACGATAGCAGGCTCAGGGCAAAATCACGATCGAAATTGTCCGTCCCGGAATCAGCCATGTGAAGGCTGTAATTGTTGATTTCCTCGGCGGATTCCTTGGCCAGACCATTCATCTGGTTGATCAACCTTTCGCGCAAATCGAGCAGAATGCGGTAAAACCTTTCCCACTCCGGTTTGATATCCTTGGGTACGCTCCAATCCTGCTGCTTGTAAACGGGCTTCCCAAGAATGGCGGCTGCCGTGGCAGATCCCATCGGCTTGCCGCGCTGTTCAGGCGCCGCCGGCTTTTTGACGATGTTCTTCTTTGTTGTCACGACTCAATTCAGTTATACGTCCCCACATGCGCAACACCGCCATTCGACGGCACCCGCTCCGCGAGACCCGTGAATGTAGCAAAGCGGAAAAATTGCGCTACAAAAATCTTCAACCTTTTTCAATGCTGGCATAGGCATTGTGATTGTGGATGCTTTCCTGGTTCTCCGCCTCCACCTTGTACCACGTAATATCCGGGTGCTCATTGAGTTTCATGGCGACATTGCGCACCAGGTCCTCCACGAACACCGGATTCTCATACGCGCGCTCGGTAACCGCCTTTTCGTCTTCGCGCTTCAAAAGAGAGTACAACTCCCCGCTGGCGCTCCCCTCCACCAGGGCGATGACGTCCTCAATCCAGACCGTTTGACGCGACCGGACCTTGACCGTCACATTGCCCCGCTGGTTGTGCGCCCCGTACTGGCTGATCGCCTTCGAACAGGGACACAGCGTGGTGACTGGCGTGATCACCGTCATAACAAAATCAATATCCTGCCCACAGGCCGCCGCGTCAAACCGGGCCGTGTAATCCATGACGCTCGGAAGCCCCGTCACCGGCGCTCGTTTCACCATGAAATAGGGAAACTCCATCTCCAGCCGGGCTGTGGCGGCCTTGAGGCTGCGCTGCATGGCCAGCAGGATCTCCCCGATGTTCTCCACATGAATCACGGCACCGTGTTCATTGAGCACTTCGATGAAGCGGCTCATGTGTGTACCCTTGAATTCCTTGGGCAAATCCACATACATGCCCAGGGTGGCGATGGTGTTCTGAAGCGTCCGTGTCTTGTCCTGAACCTGGATGGGAAAACGCAGGCCTCTGACCCCCACCTGATCAATCCGCAACTGGCGGTGGTCCCGTTCGCTCTGTTTATCCTGCAGAACGACCTTTGGTCTGGGCCTCTCCACCGTGTGGATCATCTCGCCCGGCACTGCTCTAAGCTGTTCAAGCTTCATCTTAATCACACAAAGGTAGCCACAGACCCCGGTTTTGCAAATAGTTCGTGCGGTTGGCGAAGGTGCCTGGGGTTTGAGAGAAAGTCACTGCAAAGGATTTCATGGGCTGGAAAGGAGGAACCCAGATCCATCTATTCCGTAACAACCTCATTATAAATACGTTACAAGCAAATCACTATCAAGGCCGTCCCGCCTCATCCCCTTGGACTCCAAAGGTTAAGAAATGAGGCCGCCTCCCCAAAATATCCGCCTAAATGACTGTCCCGTGTGGGATGATGCTGTTTTTGGGGATGATAATGATGCCATCCCGGATATAGTAATTGCTCGCAGTCACTTCATCGGGCTTGCCCGCAGGGGAAATGACGCAGTCGTTGCCGATCCGCGCATTCTTGTCGATGATCGCGTTTTCAATGCGGGTGTTGGTCCCCACCCCGATTCGCGGAGTGCCTTCGACGCCTTTATCCCGGATGGACACCTCGCTTTCAAAATAATCCGCGCCCATCATGACCACCCGGTTCAAATAGCCGCCGCGGTCCACAAGGCTTCGCAAACCTATGATGGAGTTGCAGATACGTGCGTGATTGATGATGCATCCATCGGAAATGACCGCATGGTCGATCTCTGCCCCATTGATCTTGGACGCCGGCAGGAAACGCGGACGTGTAAAAATGGGAGCGGCCATGTCAAAGAAATTGAACCGCGGCAATTCATCCGTGAGCTGGATGTTGGCATCAAAGAACGCCTTGATGGTTCCGATGTCTTCCCAATAGCCCTGGAAGACGTAGGAATACACGCGATGGGTGTTGATGGCACCCGGCATGATGTGTTTGCCGAAATCGGTCAAGTCGTTGTCCAGCAAGCTGAAAAGCATGTCCCTGTTGAACACGTAGATGCCCATCGATGCCAGGAACCGCTCCTGATTATCCTCGATGCCCAGGCCGGGGTACATGGCAGACGAAAGCTTCAGGGAATCCAGCAGGTCGTCCTCCTTGGGCTTCTCCACAAAACGCACAATCCGATGTTCATCATTAATCGCCATGATGCCCAACGATTTGGCCTCGGCACGCGACACGGGCATCGTGGCAATCGTCACATCCGCCTTGGAAGCCAGGTGTTGTGCCAGGATCAGTCGGAAATCCATCCGGTAGAGTTGGTCGCCCGAGAGGATCAGCGCATAGTCAAAGTCCTGATTCATGAAATGGGCTTTGTTCTTGCGCACGGCATCTGCGGTGCCCTGGTACCAGGAAGAATCGGAAAACGTCTGTTCGGCGGCCAGAATCTCGACAAAACCGTTGGTAAACTGGTCAAACTTATACGACTGTGAGATGTGGCGATGCAGGGAGGCTGAATTGAACTGGGTCAGCAGGTAAATCCGTTTGAGCCCTGAGTTGATGCAATTGGAGATTGGGATATCCACCAAGCGGTACTTGCCTGCCAACGGAACGGCGGGCTTGGCCCTCTCCTTGGTTAAAGGAAAGAGGCGACTGCCCTGACCCCCTCCGAGCACGACACTAAGCACCTTGCTGGCACTGAGGAATGGCTGGGAATACGTTGGCATAATTCAAATCGTGTACTCGCTGATTTCAGTTCATATTTATAACCCGAATAGAGGCTTGAGAGCAAGCAACATCCGCTTAAAAAAGCCATTGGGAATTTCCCCCGCCGGGCCTGGAAAGCTCATCCTGTCATGGGTGTCCCGCCACCCCCATGCTCTGGTCATGCCCCGCCCAGGCCAGGCATGGGAAGCGCCTTGCACCCTTCACCCCGTTCCACCCCACACCCTGTGTCGTCACGGGGGCCTTGAAACCCTTCACCATTCATCATAACCATGTGCGGCATAGTTGGATACATTGGAAATAAAAATGCCCTGCCCATCATCCTGGACGGGTTGCGACGTCTTGAATATCGAGGGTATGACAGCGCGGGCATCACCATTGCGCAAAACAGCCAGCTCCATACTCTTAAGAAACGGGGTAAGATTGACGATGGTCTGGCAAAGCTCCTGTCCACCCACCCGTTCACCGGCCACATGGGGTTGGGACATACCCGATGGGCAACCCACGGAGGGCCTTCCGATGAGAACGCTCACCCCCACCTTGACCAGTCCGGGCGGATCGCTGTGGTCCACAACGGCGTGATTGAGAATTACGAGCGTCTCAGAGAACAACTGCTCCAGCGCGGCCCCCATCATTTCAAATCCCAGACGGACAGCGAGGTGCTTGCGCATCTGATCGGAGAACATTTCCAAAGACTTGGCGACAAGCAATTGCCGCCCGCGGAATGGTTGACTGAGGCGGTCATCAATGCCCTGCGGGAGGTGATCGGCACGTATGGCATTGCCGTGGTCCACGCCGATTTCCCGGACGTCATGGTGGGCGCACGGAGGGGATCGCCGTTGATCATCGGGGTGGGCCAGGGGGAGAATTTCCTGGCCAGCGATGCGAGCGCCATGGTGGCCCACACGCGCCAGGTGGTCTATCTCAACGACTACGATGTCGTCACCCTCACCCGCAACCAGTTCAACGTGACCAACCTGGGATCCGACACCGCCAAGGTGCAGATCAGCCAGATCGAGTTCAATGCCGAGGCGGTTGAGCGCGGCTCGTTTCCGCATTTCATGCTCAAGGAAATCTTCGAACAACCCCATACCATCCAAAATGCACTGCGGGGCCGCATCGATCACGAGGAGTCCACAGCCAAATTCGGCGGCCTCAACCTCACCCCCGCCGAACTTCGCGCCGTGGACCGGATGGTGCTCATCGCCTGCGGCACGAGCTGGCATGCCGCCCTGCTGGGCGAATACCTGTTCGAGGAATTTGCCAACATCCCTGTCGAGGTGGAATACGCCAGCGAGTTCCGCTACCGCAACGCGCCCATCGACAAAAACACGCTCGTCATCGCCATCACCCAGTCGGGCGAAACGGCGGACACCCTGGCCGGGCTGCGTGAATCCAAGCGCCGCGGACACAAGGTCCTGGCCATCTGCAACGTGGTGGGCAGCACCATCGCCCGCGAAGCCGATGGCGGGATCTACCTCCACGCCGGGCCGGAGATCGGCGTCGCGTCCACCAAGGCCTTCACCTCCCAGGTGGCCGTGCTCACGCTGCTGGCACTTCTCATGGGTCGCATGCGCATGCTATCCACGCACCATGCGATGAAATTGATCCGAGCGCTTGAAGCCATACCCGCCCAGCTTGAACAGATCCTGGCCTTGAACAACGCGATCCAGGCCATTGCCCAGCAGTACCTTGGCTGCTCCAATTTCTTCTACCTGGGCCGCCAGTACTGCTTCCCTGTGGCGCTCGAAGGGGCCCTCAAACTCAAGGAAATCTCCTACATCCACGCCGAGGGCTACCCCGCCGCCGAGATGAAACATGGCCCCATCGCCCTCATCGACGAACATACCCCCAGCATCATCCTCATCCCCTCCGGCGCGTGGTACGAAAAAACCTTCAGCAACCTCCAGGAAATCAAGGCCCGCAAAGGCCCCATCATCGCCGTCACCACCGAGCCCACCGATGCCCTGCGCCAGGCCGCCGACCACGTGATCGCCCTGCCGGCCACGGTGGACCCCGTGTTTCCGCTCCTGGCGGTCGTGCCGCTCCAGTTGCTCGCCTACCACATCGCCGTGGGCCGTGGCTGCGACGTCGATAAGCCCCGCAACCTGGCCAAGAGTGTCACAGTGGAGTGAGGTTTACATA
>CAZIDG010000002.1:0-128142 GCA_964538065.1 uncultured Verrucomicrobiota bacterium | reverse complement strand
ATGTGATTGATATCCATGTCACTACCAAACTTTCCACTGGTCCGGAGACCGGACCCAGGCGAGGCTCATTCCGTCTCGCCCTACACACAAATTACTGTTTAATGGTCATATGAAAAGTTAAATCTCATGCCTGCCCTGCCCTCTTGGGTTCACTCCTGTCACATGGATGAAGACGGCCCTCTTGAACGACGTGGTTGCCTCCAAAACCGGCAGGGTTTATTCTGGTTGGGCTGGCGTGGAAAAACTCATGAGCAGGTTCATATGACAAAGAAAGTGTTGTGCTTGTTGGTTAACGGGTTTGAAGAGATTGAAACCGTTGTACCGATCGATTTATTGCGCCGTGCTGGGATTGAAGTCACATTGGCTTCACTGACAGGACAAATAGCTGTTACAGGCCGCTGTCAGATGACGCTCATGGCTGATACCCTTCTGGAGTCTATTAATGCCTCCCAATACGATCTTCTGTTCATACCGGGGGGGCCAGGGGTCAAAACATTAAGAAATGACACCCGGCCGGCTCAATTAGCGGGCTCTTTCGTAGCAGCAGGAAAACCTGTAGCCGCAATCTGCGCAGCCCCCTTGGTCCTGCATGATGCTGGTTTGCTCAAAGGACGCCGATTCACGGCCCATTTTTCAACCGACAACGAACTGCCACAAGCACTTAAAAATGAGCGTGTTGTGGTGGATGGTCCTATAATGACCTCGCGCGGTGCAGGAACCGCCATTGATTTTGGTTTGGCACTGGTCCAGCATTTGGCAGGAGCCCCGGCAGGCGAAAGCACCGCCAAGGCCATCATGCTTTAGTCTTTCTCAATGAACAATTTTGCTACAATTCTATGGATCGGCTTTGGTAGTGCCCTGGGGGGAATGGCCCGTTGCTGGATGTCCGGTTGGGTCGCGATGCGCTATGGACCAACGTTTCCTTGGGGAACATTGACTGTCAATGTTCTGGGCTCCTTTGTCATTGGTCTGATTGCGGGCTTGAGCGCTCCAGAAGGCCGCGTTTGGCTAAGCCCAGCCACTCGGGATTTTATCATGATTGGCATTTGTGGTGGCTTCACTACGTTTTCCAGCTTCAGTCTGCAAACCCTCAACCTTCTACGCGATGGCGATTGGCTGCGTGCCGGAGCGAACATTGTGGGATCAGTCCTGGCCTGCATGATTTCAGTATGGTTGGGATCCATGACAGCACAGTTCATTAATCAAGGGAGGAGCATATCATGAGTCTGCCTCGTGAATCCGTGTTACTGCGTATTTTTATTGGGGAAAGTGATCGACTGGGGCATCAACCTCTTTACGAAGCCATCGTTCTTAAAGCGCGGGAATCGCATTTGGCAGGAGCCACTGTGCTTCGCGGGGCCATGGGTTTTGGACGGACAAGTCGCTTGCATACGGCAAAGATTCTCCAACTTTCCCATGATCTGCCTGTGATCATCGAAATTGTGGATGAACCACAAAAAATTGACGCATTTTTGCCATGGCTGGACACTGTGATGGGTGGAGGCCTGGTAACCCTTGAAAAAGTCCAAATCTTGCGCTACCGCTCGAACGGCGATTCTGGCACTCCATCAGCATGAGTAAATATTGGCGTGTCATCAACATAGCCATCCAGAACACCCTGGTTTACAGGGCAAATTTCTTTTTTCGCAGTCTTATCGGTCTCATTCCGTTAACGGCAACCATCATGCTGTGGCAATCCGTGTATGAGAGCCGCTCTGACAATGGGGCCATTGCGGGATATACCTTGGCCAGGATGATTTCCTACTACCTTGTCGTCATGGTGGTGGATTCGCTGACAGCGGTCACGGACGACGACTGGCAGATTGCAGCGGACATCAAGGACGGGAACATAAGTCAATTTCTCCTGAAACCCATTGATTACCTCGCATATCGTCTCTGTTTGTTTGGGGCTGGACGCCTTGTATTTACAGGCATCGCACTCGTTCCCATGGTGCTGTTTATTGCCTGGCATCATGAATATGTCTATTGGCCAACTCATCATGCCACATGGGTTCTCTTTGGTCTCTCTCTCATCATGACCGCCTTGCTCCAGTTTTTTATATCCTACACATTGGCGTTGCTGGCTTTTTGGTTGCTTGAGATTTCGACGATCATTTTCATCGTCTATGCCTTTGAATACGTGGTGGGGGGACATTTATTCCCATTGGACATTCTCCCCCCTGCCCTTGCCAGCGCATTGAATTGGACACCGTTCGCCTACGAGCTTTTCTTTCCCTCCAGCATCTTTCTCGAACAAGTCACTGGCGGCGCCTTATGGAGGGGACTTTGCATGCAGCTATTCTGGGTTCTGGCCAGCTATACACTTGCCCGCTGGATTTGGAAACAAGGCGTGAAGCATTATGAAGCTGTTGGAGGCTGAAATGACCCGAACGCTTCGACGATATCTCTCGATATACGCCTCGCTCTGGAGAAACTCAGTTGCGCGGGAGATGGGATTCAAATCCAATTTCATTCTGTGGATCGTTGTGGAACTGCTTTGGTTCGCACTCCAACTCGCCTTTGTAGCCGTCATCTATCAGCACACGGATCGGATCGCTTCATGGTCCAAGTGGCAGGTTGTACTGCTCATCGGGGCGAGTCATTTCATTCAGCAGACATTCGGAGCCATATTTTTGGTCAATTGTGCAAATCTCTCTGAACTGGTCCGTACTGGAAAACTGGATTTTATGTTATTGTTGCCCGTGAACACCCGTTTCATGGTTTCATTGCGCCAGGTGGATTTGGGTGGTTTTGTTAATGCAGCCACGGGCATCGGCGTCATGGCCTATGCTGCGCGCCAAATGCATATCACACCCAGTGTTTTGGAAATGGTGGGTTTTGGTTTTCTATGTATTGCCGGCATCCTGATCCATTATTCCCTGATGCTTTTAATGGCCAGCGTCTGTTTTTGGACCGTGCGCGCCCAAGGGTTTGTATGGGGGTACTACAACTTATTCAATGTCGCCCGATTACCCGACGAGGCGTTTCGAGGTTTGTTTAAAACCGTGTTCACCCTTGTATTACCCATGCTGCTGGTGGCCAATGTCCCGGCAAAACTGCTGGCTCAACGGCTGGGATCACCATGGGAAATGGCGCTTCTTGTTTGCATGAGCCTCGCATGCTTTGCCGTGTCGGAGACATGGTGGCGCTTTGCCCTTCGCCATTACACCAGCGCAAGCTCCTAATCAGCATTCAAGCCCATTGATCACAGACGCCCCTGGAGTGTGGATTGTGAGTACATCCACATACAATCGTTCACTTCTTTCATTGTGTTCCAGCAAAAAAAGGAAGGAGATCATTTCTCCAAAACCGAGTCAGAACCTGACTTGACCCGACTGTCGATCCATTCCGGAGACTTAATTTCGGGATAAAGAAGGACGGTGTATTGGAGTTGGAATGTCTCACCGGAATGATAGACAAGTGGATCCTTATCCAGACCTTGAGTGGCTGTGATATAGGCAAACGGCATTTTCATGGTGAAGAAGCGTGTGCGACCTCCCGGATTATCAGGGTGGCCGTATATCACGAAGGTGGCTGGTTCTCCTGGCATATCAAAAGAAACGGACCCCCAATTGCCGGCCGACACGTCCTGTCTTCGATCGTTGAGGTCAGGAACGTTGCCGGAATTGATGTGTCGCGCCAGCGGATCGAGATCCTGGCGAAAACGCGCACCCAACCCGAAATAAATGTCGCCCGTCAGTTTGACCTGGTTTGTTTTTGATCCGACCTCGAACTTGGAAACCCAATGCAATGCCGTTTCCGAGGTTTTCTCATCAAGGATCAATGTCAGGGTGCGCTGTTCGATCAATAGTGCCGCCTTGGATGTATCGGGAAGAAAAGCGTCCTGTGGTGCAAGCCAATGAATCGCCTGTGTAAATCTGGTCTGGAGCTTGCCTTGTGTGTTGAGCGTCATTTCAGGCTGAGTCGTTTTCACGACTTTCTGCACGCCACAACCCGGTTTTTCCGACCAAAAATCAACACCATTGATTGCGATGCCATACATGAGGGCATGGTGGTGCAAATGATCCGATGGCGCATCGCGAAGCAGATTGTCGCCACGGAGAGTGCAGAGTTCCTTGACGTACGGTTTGTAGGTTCCAGGTGCAAATGAGTAAACCATGACATTGTGGCCATGGTAGCGGATGGTCCAAGCCACGGACTGCTGGGTGGCATCAAGTTCCAGAAGGGTGTTTTCCGCTGCGGAGCAGCCAAAGAGACCTGCAAACAACAAGACAGCCATGAATTTCATAAGAATATTTCTGAAGCAGTCTATTGGGATATTCAATCCATTGTCATTGGATTGGCCAATACCCCCTTTCTTTAGATCACGATGATTTCCTTGTCGAAATCGAACTGGGCCACTTTTTTATTCAAAAAACTCAGCATGGCCATATTCAGGGCCACCTGCACCTGGTAGCCGAATTCGACATCACTTGCTGGTTTTTCGCGTGTACGCACGCAATGGATGAAGTTCTGCCAATGCGGGTAGGTGGCATCCATTTTCCCCGCAGGAATCACCTGGGGCTCGCCTTTGAAAGGAATCAAGGTGATGCTGTCGAAGCCAACATTCCAACTCCCTGGATTCTGCAACGTAATGGTGCCCTCATCGCCGCGAATGGCGGGTTCGGTGGGGTATTCATTGGCCAGGGTGTTGACGATGACAATGGAGAGCTTTTCCGGATAATCGAGGCACATATTGAAGGTGTCGGGCACCTCGCGATCATATGTGGTGTATTTAAAAATACCGCCTGAGGCGACTGCGAGTGAAGGAAATTTGAGTCGCAGAGCACTGACAAACGGGGTGAAAACGTGCGGAAACAGATCGGTGCAAGGCCCGCCTGCGTAATCGAGGTACTTTCTCCAGCTAAAAAAACGGTCCGCGGTGAAGGGAACCTTGGGCGCATCCCCTAAAAACGCCTCCCAATCCAGCTCCGGTCCTGGCTTTGCGTTTCGATCTGGAATGGGCATGCGCTCACCCCAATCACCAAGTCGATAGAATCCAGCCTGGACAAGCTGTACTTTGCCGATGGCACCTTTTTGGACCAATTCCGCGACTTTTTTCCAGGCGGGGCTCGAGTTGCCCTGGTTACCTATTTGCACGACTCGCCCCAGTTTCTTCGTTTCCAGATAGAACTCCTTGCTCAGACTGGCTTGCGACCAATGGCCCATCGGTTTCTCACAATAGACATCCTTGCCTGCGCGGATGGCATCCAAGGCTTGTGGCACATGAAGTCGATCAGGTGTAGCGATGCACACGATATCCACATCCTTACTCGCAAGCAAATCCTTGTGCTTTGCATATGGTTTGGCGCCCGTCTGATGGGCCGCCTCCTGGAGGCGAAAATCGTAAGCATCGTTGACTGCGACGATGCGCAAGTTGGCCCCGTCCTTTATCAAACGTGTAACGGTCGCGATGTGGCTTGTCCCGCGTCCACCGACGCCAATGAAACCGACTCCAAGACTTTCATTGGCACCCAGAACACGATTGGAAATGAACGGAAAACCACTCACTGCAGTGGCAGCGACTGCAGCGCGCGCGGTTGTTTTCATGAATTCGCGCCGATTGATATCCGTGCCGTTTGCTACAGTTGTTGAATCGTTCATAAAATATTCCATCAAAATAAACTATGACCGACAGACACCTCATTACCTGACTTGCATCCAGACCTAGGACGTGCATGCACGTCCGCTAGTCCGGAGCCTGGAATAGCTCCATCACCAACTTACTCAGGGAACAGGCATGGAGCATCTCATGGAATTTCATGGGCGTCAACAATACCGCCAACTTGCTTTAGGAGCCTTCGCCCTTCTTCCCTTGGTATTCCCGCAGTAAACATAAGCGGAAGGTGCCACTCACCCTTCCCCCACCCTTTTTGTGCAATTCTTTTACTCACGAGTCCAAAAGACAGGCTGAGGATTGCCCCCTGCTCTTTTGAAATCGTCAGCAGACCAATCCACTCGACTTAGCGGAATGCAGCATTTCCCGATTACCGATTTTGGGGTGTTGCAAAGTGGTACTTGCCTGAACCGATGGAAAAGACGGCATATCCTCCATCCATACCCATGAACCTGACAGCCTCCGCTGTCTTTGCTGGCCTGCCGCTTTCGGTCACCTCATCTCCACTGGAGGCAGGAACGCTGACCAGGGCCGAAGTGTTTGCCGGAACGGTTACCATAAGTTCCGTTTTATTGCCGTTTTTCTGCCACCTCACGGCCACTTGTCCCCTGACAGTCCACTGCGTGGCTTCGACAAAGGTCAGATCCCTGGGAATGACAGGGCGGATGCCGATCTGGGCATAACCGGGTTTGAGGGACGTAATGCCTGCCAAACGTGTGAAGAACGAGGAATCCACACCTGCGAACATGGCGTGGTTGTGTGAGTTCATCCCGCCTTTGAATGACCACTGTTCCCAGAGGGTTGTGGCACCCTGGGCGATCTGGTCACCAAAACCAGGGTAGGTTGGCTGTTTGAGCATGGAGATTGCGAGATCGGGCTGGCCAAAATCACAAAGCACGTCGACCAGGTAGCGCGTTCCGAAGATGCCAGTGTCGAGGTGTCCCTTATTCCGGTCCTGGATTGTAGCCATCAGGCTGGCAAAAACCCTGGTTCGCAAATCCTGAGGAGTAAGATTCAAGGCTAATGGCAGGATGGCGGCTGTTTGAGTGCCGTTGCCATAGGTTGCGGTATTGGCATTAAAACACTTCTCATGAAACGCCTTGATGATCTCCTCCGACCAGCCGGCATAGCGAGCCGCATCATCGGTTTTGCCAAGGATGGCTGCGGTCTGCCCCGTAATCCTGGCGATGGCAGCATAGAGGCTTGTATTCAACTCTGTGACGTTTCGGTGATAACCATCCCAACTCCCATCATTGGGGGCACACCAATCGCCAAAGCCCTCCGTATAAATATGACCCGGTGTTTTGGCATGAAGCGTCTCGAGGAAACCTTTCATGTTCTCGTAGTTGTCCTCCAGCGCACGGGTATCCCCATAACACTGATAGAGACGCCACGGCAAAAAGACCATGTCGCCATTCCAGTCGGGATTACCGCGTCCTCCCTGAATGTCGCCCAACCATTTGGCATAATAGCGATTCATCCAGAAATTGCACAACGCGGCATCCTCATAGGCCTGAGAGTCCATCTGACAGGGAGTCCGTTCATCACGCATGCAGCAATCGGTTGGAATGCTCACAAAATTGCCGCGCATGGACCAGAGACAGTTGCTGTGAATTCTGTTGATCAATTCATCAGAGGTCACAAAGCTTCCCGAACGTTGGACATCGGCATGGACCACGCATCCAGTGACATCATCGGGCGTGGGACGTCCGGGGTAACCAGTGACCTCGACGTAGCGGAAACCGTGATATGTGAAGCGAGGTTCGTATTCTTCAATCGATTCACCTCGCAATATGAAGGTGTCGGTCGCTTTGGCATCGCGATTGGTCCATGGATCGAGCATGCCGTCCTTGCCGATCAGTTCACTATGGTGCAGAGCGATGCGAGTGCCATGGTTCCCCCTGGCACGGATATGAACCCAGCCTGCGATGTTCTGGCCCAAATCGAATACAAACACGCCAGGCTTCGGTTCAGATACACTTACCGGACGGATTCTCTCGATCACCCGAATGGGTGGCATGGTATTGGGCACGAGTTTCGCTGTGGTGGCTTCCAGTACGCGAACAGGCTGCCAGCCCTGGGCCTGGAAACCGGCAGTCGCCCAGCCGGGTGTCTCCAAGCCTGCATCAAAGACTTCGCCATGGTAGAGACTTGCGAAGGTCAACGGGCTTGTACCGGCCTGCCAGCTGCCATCGGTGATAATGGTGCCTGTTGTGCCGTCCTGATAAGTTACATCGAGTTGAAAAATGGCCTGTTTGGCCGATTCCCATTTCCACCCCCACTTGGAATAGTCATCTGAGTACCCAGCCGCCAGCCATAGGCCAACCGCATTATCGCCTTGTTTCACCAAAGCCGTCACATCAAGGGTGTCAAAAAGTAATCGCTGCGCATAGGTGGTATTCGCCGGTGCGAGCACATGATCGCCAGCCTTCTTTCCATTCAAATACAACTCGTAAAAACCCAATCCGCAGACCGATGCCATGGCCTGTCGAATGGGCTTTTGCAAAGTAAACACCTTGCGAAAACGCGGACAATCCTTCGGCAACGGCGGAGTGTTTGACGATGTCAATGGGCTCTTGTTCATGTCGGGCAGCCCAATCCATTGGGCCTTCCAGTCTGAGGGCTGCATCAAGGCCACCTGCCATTGAGCTGGAGTGCTCCACTGTGAAGCCTTGCCCTGTTTGTCCCAAACGCGAACCTGCCAATAACAGCGGGATCCAGAATGCAACGCCATTCCCTTGTACACAACATGAGTGGTCTGGTCCGAGGTAACCTTGCCCGTATCCCAGAGTAAGGCCTTGATCTGTGATAACTTCTCCACCGATTCGGCGACTCGAATCTGATAGGCAGACTGTGTCTGGCCTCGCTTTTCATCCTTCAGGGTCCAACTCAGGCGCGGTTGAAGCGTATCGATACCGATGGGGTTGATGGCATATTCGCAACGCAATTCGTCCACTGTCATCTTCGCCCAAACAGTGGACGACAGGACAAAAACAAGAATAGCGACCACCCAAGGCTTCGCAATCCAACTGCGGCCATGGTTCGGTTGAAGTGATTCCACAGGTTTCATTTAATTAATCTCCAAGGCACCATCCAGCACATCCAGCATCCAGATCCGGGTGCGAACCCACATGAGGAGACTTTCGCAGATGCTCCTTCGCACAAATGCCTATCTGTTTCAATGTGTGTAACTTATATGTTGTTCATTCTATAGCCCTTAACAAGGGTGTCGACATCGAAACACTCAATACTTTGCCCAGTCAGGTGACCAGACACCCCCCCATTTCGCTTCTGTGTTCCAAAGACAAGCCGGGATGTCGGGCGATATGAGACAAGTTTTTAATTTTAATGTGGCACTAGTGAATGCCGACGATAATCTGGAGACAATCACCAGCCTGTTCGTGGCAAGAAACCGGCGTGGCAATGTTGACCATGTGTGGCTGGCAAAAGGACTGTCATGACATGCAAATCGAAAGTCGTTTGGTGCATCTGTGGCGTCTGGCTTGCATTATGCCTGTGCACGACACGGGCTGCCAGCCTCCCGGCCTGGAATTTTACAGTCCAAGGACAAATGGCAGATTGGATCGCAGCCAATTATCTGACCCCTTTCATTCAAACCACCAACGGCATTGAGACCACCATCACCGGAGCTGATCCCTATATGACTGGTCCGGCTCGGAATTATCCGACAGGCCAGGCATTAAGATTGCGCCTGAGATTATATTCGGCACAAGGTGGCACCTGCCAGGTGTTTTACTATCAATCTGTGCCCACGGAGGCCAATTCCGTGCATTTTAGTGTGCCTGCCGGGAAATGGGTGGACGGCCGGGTTCCATTACCCGCCCTGGGGGCGGGGTATCGCCTGCGCATCGATCCTCCTGGCACAGGGGGTAAAGTCATGATTAAGACACTTTCGTTCGAAATAGATGGCTCGCTTCCCGATTTCGATTTCACCACCCTTCCCGACGCCAGCACGTGGGTCGCAGATCACGATATTTCCAAGCTGTCGTATTCAGTCGATGGCTTGAATGTGAACATCTCGGGCAGCGATCCCTACATGCATGGGCCTTCGCGGAATTACCCCACGAATACTTTGCTATGGTTGAATCTACGCTTGAAATCGGATCAAGCGGGAACCTGCCAGGTGTTTTATTACCAAAACGGGGCAACAGAGGAAAATTCGGTCAGATTCAGTGTGCCCGCAGGCCAATGGCATGAGGCCAGGGTCCCCGTGCCCGCCTTGGGCAAGGGGTATTATTTGCGCCTCGATCCGCCCGGGCAGGCGGGCACTTGTCTGCTGGGGCGAATGTGGTTTGAAGAGCGGATTCTTTTATCTGCCCCCCCCTGGCCTTTGCCTACGGTGCCGGCGATGGACACTGCGGCGATCGAAATTGCCTCCGGCCAGCTGCGTCTCCAGCACAACACGAATGCTATGGGCGGTTTTAATGTGCATGTCGGCGAAACATGCATGGCTGTGGGGAATAGCCAGGGTGCAATCGGCTATCTGGATGGTCAACAAGAGCATTGGCTCTGGCTTACCAATGCCGCGACCCAGCCACTGCACATTCAGACGCAAACCAACGGTTTGTTGATTGAGGGGGTGTATAGGGATGATCAAGGCGGAATTTGGACTTTGAGCCAGCGTTTTATATCAGGAGAAACCAATGCCATCCGAGTTGAATGCACGGTGTCAGTCAACCAACCACGACGTGTGATTTACTTGCCCATGTTCACTCTCCTACCTGGTCTGGGTAGTTACGGCACAAATAAAACTCAGGCGATTTTTGCCGGCCTGGAATACTTGGAGAACGAACCAAGCAGTTCGGAGGCAGATGTAAAGGGCGCTGCCTCGCACAGGCAGGTTCCTGATAATATGAAGATTACGTTCCCCCTCATGGCAATCCAAGCTGAGGGACATTATGTGGGGCTGGTTTGGGAGCCGAATGAGCATTTTGCTGCTTTATTTGATTCGCCTGATAGACAATTCGGTTCCGGGGGCCACCTCATGGGAGTGCTGTTTCCAGGCTCGGATGGAGCCAATCGTGTAGAAGGCAGCTTGCTCCCTTACGATGGCCAGTGGCTTGAGGCCGGCGCACCTGTCGTATTTAATGGCACCATCATCGGCGGCACGGGGCAGTCGATAGTCCCAGCCGTGCAGCAGTATGTGGCCCTTCAAGGTTTGCCCGCCATTCCCGTTCCAGGCAGGACACTTGTGGGTTTTGCGCGATTGGAGGCACACGCGTGGCTGAACAGCGGCATCCGTGCATCAAACCTTTATCGCCATGCTGCTGCGTCGAATTTTTCGCCACAGCCCGCTTCGGATGCTGCATTGTGGATGCGTTGGCTCGCCAGTCGTGTGGATGATTCTGTCCTTGCCAACCAGCTTTTGCAGGCCTCATCGGATGCAGTTGCCCAGGTGCCTGCAAATTTAAACAACTCTTATCAAATCGGCCATGTCCGGACGCCCTCCCCCGCTCTGGCTCTGCAAACCTCCACCGTCGAATCGGCGAATGCGCAAAACCAGGGACTCAATGTGCTGCAACAATTCTCTGGGTATGGCACGCTGTACTACCATCCGGGCAGTGTGGATTACGGGTCCACCTATTGGACCAATGAGGCCAATGGTTTAACGGCTGCCTCGCTGGTCCAGGCACTGCAGGCCGCCGCCTTCAGCGGAAATCGTAGTCTCATTCAAGAATCATTGAAGCACTTGCGGGCGATGAGTAAGTTCTCTTTCACCGTACCCAGGGGCGCTCAGACTTGGGAAATACCTTTGCACACGCCCGATATCCTGGCCTCGGCCTACCTGTTGCGTGCCTACACATTAGGCTATGAATTGAGCGGTGATCCAGTGTTTCTGGAACAAGCCAAATATTGGGCGTGGACGGGCGTGCCGTTTGTCTATTTGACGCCTCCAACCTCACAGCCTGTTGGTGTGTATGGCACGATTGCGGTTTTGGGTGCCACGGGCTGGATTGCACCTGTGTGGATGGGATTGCCCGTCCAATGGTGTGGGTTGGTTTATTCCGATGCCCTATACCGTTTTGCTCAATACGATCCCAATGGACCATGGCTGCAACTGGCCCGTGGTATTACAGTTGCAGGCATCCAATTTCTTTGGCCGGACAGCGATACCAACCGGCAGGGATTGCTGCCCGACTCGTATGTCCTTCGCTCGCAAACCAGTGATGGTCCTCCCATTAATCCAGCCACCCTGCTGGCTTCCGCCGCAGCCTTTTACGATCAGCCCTCATTTTATGATTCAAAGAGCTTTCTGCGGCATGGAATGATGGTGCATGCACCTGGCAGCATCGACTCAGTGGCTGAGTCCATCACGGGCGTCAGATTCAGCGTTCATTGCTGGCAGCCCCAACCGTATAATGTTCTTGTGACGGGTGTATGGAAGACTCCGCAAATCAAGATCAATGGCGTTAATGCGACTTTGACCACGCCCCATCAATACGACTGGGTCAGTGGGCGTGCCAGGCTCACTGTAACCAACGATGCAGACATTGAGATTCTCTATCCCGCCAGTGGATCACTCCGTATAGAACGTGGTTCGGCTCCTTCCACGATCAATTTACAATGGCCAACGCAAGCGGCCTGCTACGTTCTGGAAGCCTCCAGTTCGCTGGGTGACAATGCGACCTGGACGATGGTGGGGACCACAGTAAGTAATTCGTCCGGTTTCCATTTTACCGACGACACGGCGAAATCCGAACAACGTTTTTTTCGACTGCGTCTTGCTCCTTAAAAAGCTGCCAAATGCCGATTCAGCTCCTATTTCTCGCTGATGCGCGGCTTCAGGGTCAATTCCGCCAGATATATTGCTGTAATGACATTGCCAGAGGCATCGCGTTCATGACTTGAATAGTAGGATACGAGAGCTCGCTTCTTCGATAGCGCGACAAAACCAGGATAGGAGTTGTCGCCACCACTTGGCAGTTCGGCGAATTCCTTCAATTCATCACCCACCAACCAGTAAAGCGAGGCCTTCGCCCCCTTTTCCGGTGTGGTCTTGCGGCCACCGACGATGATCTGATCACCCCATTGCACAAGCAGGGGGCCACCGATGGGACAACCGAGGTCCTTGCGATCCCATTCGGTAAAAGGAGGCTTCGAACGTAGTAACTGCGCATTCTTGCCGCCGCCGTGACGTCCTACTGCCAGCACGTCACCATTCTTTTGGAAAAGGAAGGCTGTTTCATCCCCACCTGTTTCCTGAAAGAAAGCCCGTTTCTTCCAAACGAGACCATCATCGCTCTCCAACATCAACGACTGGATATTCTCACCCTCGCCACGGGGACCAATATCGAAACCTGGCTTGCGTCTTCCACAAAGGTAAGCCTTGCCATCGAACTCGGCTGCACGCCAGATATAGTGGCCGAAGGTGCCCTCCATGAGAACGGGACTGTTCCACTTCATGCCATCATCCGACCAGGCCGCAAATCCGAGGTGCTTGTTCATGTCATAATCCTCGGGTTTAATTGTGCCAGGGCCATTGTACCAGGTGCCCGTGTAAACAAAGAGGCGGTTTCGGAAGACGAGGAAATGAGGATCCCGCGTGTCACGATCCTTTACCGAAAAACGATGAACCACGTCCCAATTCATCCCTTCATCTCGGCTGCACATGATCATGATGGATGCCGTAGAGTGAACCATGTGGCCATCAGGGCAACTGCGGAAAGTCAGATAAATGTGATCCTGAAACCGGCATAAATCCGTAAAGGCATTATGTTCGCCATTGTGAAACACACGTCGAATCGAACTGACATTGACCTCGGGCAATATGTCAGTGGCAGCAATTACATAAGGAATCAGAACATGCACGATCAGTACCATCCAACCGTGAATCCATCTCTGCGTCGTAATCATATCAAGGTGAATTTATAAAATCCGTGTAGGCAATCCGAATAAAAAAGAGGCGGGCACTCGACGGCGCCCGCCTGCTTTGAAGGTGTTGCTTGTGCTACTTTGCCAACCGGTAGAATTTGGGCCCTGAAGCCAATGGAGCTTCTATATAACTCTCAGTGCCTTGGGTTTGCACAGTAGCGTTGTCAGCAGCCCATTCTCCTGGCAGCGTGGAGGTGGCTTGCAGCGTGTATCCCGTGACGGCTGATGGCCACGAAATCCGCACGGTGCCGTTGGTCTGAACAGCTATCTTAAGGATGGGTTTCACAGTGGCTGTGAAAGACCCCAACCTGATGTAATCAATGAGGTAGCTATTGCCACTTGTCGTGCTTGGGTCCAGTCGCATGGCATCGAACATGGCGACTGTGGCCCGAGTGTAGTCGATTTGATACACGTGATATTCACCATCCTGGGCGATTTCCGGGAATAGGAAGGAGGTGGCTTCGCTCATACCACGCCCCGCCGCATCCTCCGACCAATAGGTCCTGAATTGGGAATCCGCGCCTGACAGGACTTTCATGCGGAATTCAAGGATCCTGTAATCGTTCTCAAGAGTGAGGCCTTTCACAAAATAGGGGTCACCTCCAGTGGTATTCACCACCAATGCCCCGTTGGCCACTGTCAATGTTTCAACATCGTTTACGCCCCAGCCAGTGAGATCCGCAGCATCTTCAAACTCACCTAAAGAGATGTATTCAGCCATGGTCTTGGAGGGATCCAGGGTTTCTATGGGATCCTCGAGCACAGTGATGGCGATGGAGACCGATGATGTTGGGGTGCCTGCGTAGGTGGCGCTTACAGTATACACCTTGGTTGCGGTATAGGCAGTAGGCGTGCCAGAGATTTCCCCTGTGCCTGCATCAAAAGACATGCCGTCAGGCAATTGAGGAGTGATTGCATAGGATTGCGGCGCAGCCCCAATGGCTTCTGGCGCAAAGGCATTTACAAAGGAGTTCACCTTGAATACGTAGTTGGTCACCACATAGTTCACGTAGGGATAGGTCACGGTAATGTTGAGTACATTGGTGGCTTTCTGACCGCTGGTGAAGGTGGCTATCATGGTGTAATCTGTGGCCTCGCGTACAACAGTGGGTGTACCGGTGATTTGTCCATCCGTCGTGCTGAATTGCAGACCGGCAGGCAAGGCGGGCGTTAACGAGAATCCTGTGGGCGTGCCCATGATGACTGAAGGAACATTCGGAGCAATTTCGGTCCCAACAATGTATATGGCAGGATTTTGCGTAAACCTTTCGATGGCAGGTTTGGGGAAAACGGTATTGTCGTTAGGGTTGGTCCCGTATGTGACCTCGATCCCATCGTCAACGCCATCACCGTCGGAATCCGCTACATCCGCTTTGGTGCCAGTGTCGCGCGAACTGACATAGATGCCAGTCCCGGTTTCAACATTATCCGGCAAACCATCGCCATCAGTATCCGGAGCCACACGACCCACGCGGATATAATCAATATCCACAACAATTCCGGCATCCTGTCCGATGTCGAAACGAACGTCGGTCAGTGCTTCCCCTGATGTGAATACGCCGCTAAAATCGAATTGGAGGACGTGAAATTCAGTGTCGTAGAT
Organism: uncultured Verrucomicrobiota bacterium; assembly: GCA_964538065.1. Taxonomy (GTDB): domain Bacteria; phylum Verrucomicrobiota; class Verrucomicrobiia; order Limisphaerales; family UBA1319. The sequence continues at coordinate 113,029 of CAZIDG010000002.1, read as the reverse complement.
GAACGTGTCAAACGGCAGTCGGCGCGCAGCGGAAAACCCCCCAGCGCCCGTCTGCCCCCAAAATGTTTCCCAACCATTGGGTGTCCCCTTTTGCAGGCGCAAGCGCACTTCGACGACATTTAATTCTGTCGTTAGATTGGTCAGATGTTGTCGATAGATCCACGGATCACCCGCCAATGTTGTTGTGGTCATGTAGCCGTTGGCCACAGTTGATTTGGTGGCACCAGAGGGTTGGTCGCCCCATCCTTCGGTTGAGGTTCCATTGAATTCACCCAATGATATATAATCATTGATTGGTTGACCTGAATCCATGGTGAAGACCGGCTGGGCATGGCCATTGGTGGTTGCTCCGAGGAGTGCTAGAGCTGCCCCGAGACAAAAAGACATTGCTTTCATGGCGTTTCTTTTTGAGTTGAATGGGAATTATTTGAATTAAATTTTAGTGGATTTGACTTTGATATTCCTTAACAATTCGGCCATTCATTAGCACGTTATGGCCACATAATTATGGTTGAACAGTTTTTGAAGAATTATATCGATCCCCGGGTGGCTCATGCAGGTAAAACCATGTTGAAGCAGGAATTGTCTCCGCACCAGAAAAGACAAGCAAGGTACACGGGGGAACTCTTTGAACAATCTTTACAGGAATGGTGAATGAGTGGACTATCAGGCTTAATTTGAGACCGAAGGCCATTGACCATGTATCATGTTGTCCTCACGTAAATCTCGCTATATTCAGGCCGCCAGCCTTTGTCTTCTGGCATTTTCCATGTTCAACCTGGTCCCCTATTTCTGGTTTTCAACTCAGGATTATCAGACCATGGGGTTTCCACATTCTTTCTGGCGTCGCAGAGACTCTTTTGTCCGATTTAGCGAACTGAGTTTATTGATTGATATCGCCTTGGCACTTTTCTTCAGCCATCGCGTGGGTCAATGGTACCAAAAACGCGGAACCCCTGATTATCTCACCGGAACACGAATTTGAGAACGGGAAGATGAAAATGTATTAGGACATACGACATAATTCCCCCCCTCTCTTCGTGATCATCGCAACAGATCCAACACGTGTTCAATAGGTTACACGATCCACGTTATTTCGGTATCGATAACCCCTCATCATCTCAGATACGGGACATTTTTCCTTTTTTGATGATATCCGCGGTAAAATCTTCGTTTAAAAGGCTGGACCGCCAAATTGATTCGTGTAAATTTCCACGCTTTGCCTGCGCATGGGAGGAAAACCTGCCTGTGTGAGGCTGACTGGAACGGGAGCCGCAGTTTTTTAATCGTCGGCCACCGGCGCACCATAGGGATGTCAGGGAGCGTGCGTGCAACTATAAGAGAGAAAACGTATTGTGAGAAAAATAGAGTTAAGAAATCGTATATTATCAACATATCCGCACGTGAAGGCTCGTCTCAACCGGGTGATGGAACCTCCTGTAGGCTCCATGGCACGCTGGCGTATCGAACTGAGCGGAGCCAGCAATTCGACAGAGATTGAACAAATCAATCGTTGGGCGCAGGCGGCTAATATTTTACCGCACATTGAAGCCCACGCGGAGTAAGCGCCTTTTAACAGCGCGTACCAATTAAGGGCGGGGTTTCCCCCGCCCTTGTTTTTTTGGCGCACCCGGCAGGGCGCACTGACTAAAGTTGTCAGTGGAGCATCTGCAGTTCCGCAGAGCCGAAATTCTCCCCCCCCCGTCGATAGGCTCCCAGATCATCCCTACAGGGTAATTACAATGCCCCCCTGCGGTCCGTGACATGTAAAGAATGGCGGCAAATATGATGTCAGACACGCTGCCAAACTTGAACATGATTCACAATACAGGGAACACCCCCGTCTGGAGTGGCGGCAAACATCCTGTTAGTCCTTGATATTGAATTAACTGCAATCAAATACGTTTGACGCAAGGGGGGAATTTCGGTAGGTTTGAAGGTAGATCAAGCCGTTAAACAACCACACGACATGAACCAGGAGACAACGCTCTGGAAGGGAAGTCCTTCACAGTACGTCAATTTGACCACGTACATTCTGTGCATCCTATTTTGTGGACTCGCCATACCGTTGTTTATTTTCCTCTCAAGATGGCTCGAAATTGGGAGCAGGCTTTGCATTGTGCTAATCTGGCTTGCCATCCCGGCTGTTATTTTTCTGTGGAAATGGCTTCAGACTCGGAGTCAAGTCTATGAATTGACTAGCCAGCGGTTGAAAACAAGCACAGGCGTGTTCACTCGTCGCACGGATGAATTGGAACTCTATCGGGTCAAGGACATCACCATGATCCAGCCCTTCTGGATGCGCCTCATGGGTCTGGGACGGGTTGTGCTGACGACGCATGATGACTCAAGTCCGGAGATTGTGATTGAAGGCATTCCCGATGCTGAGGTCTTTCGCGAACACTTGCGCAATAGTGTGGAAGTCTGCCGGGAGCAAAAGCGAGTGCGCTTGACAGAATTAGAATGAACCGATGGCTTTCGGAAGCATGATCTTTCAATGTGTCGAATGGACACACCTCAAATGCACGAGCAACAAATCATTCGGGAGTGCATAACTCTGGCTGGGCGTCGACGGGCGTTGCACAGGGTATGGCATGGTTTGTGGCGCGGCCTCTGTTTTGCTGGTCTGGCATGGTTGCTGGTGCTGGGCGCCTACAAGGTCTTTCCATTGCCACTTGCCGTACTTGGGTACGGAGCCATTGCCAGCCTGGTAATCTGGTTCTGTTTCATACTCAGGTACTGGAGCAAACATGAATCGGAAGCAGCATTGGCGTCCTGGTTGGATCAATCCGGGGGGTTCCATGAACGGGTTGCCACTGCGGTGGAGTTTTCGCAAAAGGACCACAATTGCACCCAGGAATGGTCCCAGTTGGTCATGCGCGACGCTGCTCAAGCGGTGGCACGTTTTGATATCCGGCGGGCGCTGCCCTTTCGCATGCCCGTCAATAGCTACTGGCTTCTCCTCGTTTTGACACTGGGGGCGGGATTGGGGTTTGTGCCAGAGTATCGCAGCAGCAAACATCTGGAAAAGCAAAAACAGGCTGAAGCCATTCGCGAGTCAGGCAAACAGCTTGCGGATTTTGCCAAACGACGCTTAACGCACCCCAACATCGCCAGTAACAGCGCGACGAAGGAATCGCTGGAATCCATTAAGAACCTGGGTGAACACCTCCATCAGGGCACTTTTAGCAGGAGTGAAGCATTGAAGGACCTTGCGAACCTCCATGACAAACTGAAGCAGGAGACACGGCAACTGGCTCAATCCCCCAGCCTTAAACGCATGCAAAATGCGGCCCACAACACAGGAAGCCCCACCTCCAATCCATCGCCATCCTTGCAAAAACAAATTCAGGACCTGCAGAAACAATTGGAGAAACAAATCAAGGACACCGATGCTCTGGACAAGATCAAAAACGATCTCGAGAAAGCGCGGGAGGCCGCTGCCGGCATGGCTGGCAAGCCCTCCAGTGACAGCCAGCAAGCCCGCGATGAACTTGGAAAGGCCCTCGATTCACTCGCTCAGCAGGCAGCCAATGCCGGTCTGGCCATCCCCGCCCTTCAACAAGCCATTGAAGCCCTCGCTGCTGACAAGACAGGTCTATTGACTCGCGATTTGGATGTTGCACTGAAGGATTTGGAAAAACTGCAACAGTTGTCCCAGAATCTCCAACAACTCATGCAACAAAGCGAGCGGCAGGCACGCGATCTTGCTGAACAACTCCAGGCTGGCCAGTTGGCTTTGGCCAAGGCGAATCTTGAAAAGATGGAGAAGAATCTGGAAAAAGCGGGCGCCACCCCGCAACAAGTATCACAAATACTCGAAGAAGTCGGCAGGGCATTGGATCCTGCCAAGACCTACGGTCCCGTCCAGGACTACCTCAAACAGGCAGTTGATTCACTGAAAGGCAAGGATCAGAGCACGGCATCTCAAAACCTGGCCAAGGCAGCCAGGGAGCTCGAAAAATTGATGGGTGACATGGATGGTTTGAGCGACCTCACGGCATCACTGGCAGCGCTGGAACGGGCGCAGATGTGTGTGGGTGTTGGCCAGTGTTTTGGCAAAGGGGCTCCCAAGGGGGGCAAGGGCAACAAACCTGGACGAGGCTTTGGCACCTGGGCAGATGAGGAAGGATGGATGGATTATCCGGAAATATCCGATCTTTGGGAGAATCCTCCAGACAACCGGGGCGAAATGGAATCCCGAAGCAGACTCGCAGATGGCACGCTGGCCGAGAATCTCGATCCGACCCGGCTGCGCGGCAAAATGTCATCCGGCGGCTCCATGCCCGCCATTACGCTTAAGGGGATCAGCATTAAAGGAATCAGCAAGGCGAAGTTGGAGGAATCTGCATTGGCGGCGCAGGCTGAGGCCCAGGAGGCCCTGAGCCAGGACAATATTCCAAAGGCCTATCAGGGTGCTGTGAAGGATTACTTTGACGATTTGAAAAAATGAGCATCGAAAACGACATCAAACAATTCAAGGAAACCTACAACTGCCTGCGATCACAGATTGGCCAGATCCTGGTGGGTCATGACGCGATTGTGGAGAATGTGCTGATAGCCGTTTTCTCCGGCGGGCATGTTCTGCTGGAAGGGGTGCCTGGTTTGGGCAAGACCCTCCTGGTGCGCACGTTGGGTGAAGTGTTGGACCTGCCTTTCAGCCGCATTCAATTCACGCCAGACCTGATGCCGGCGGACATTCTCGGCACCAATCTCGTCATGGAAAACAGTGATGGAAGGCGTGAATTTCAATTCCAGAGGGGGCCCATATTCGCCAATCTCGTCCTGGCAGACGAAATCAACCGTGCCACTCCCAAGACGCAGTCGGCCTTGCTTGAAGCCATGCAGGAACACAGCGTCACCGCTGGTGGAGAGGTGCGCCGCCTTATTGAACCTTTTTTCGTGCTCGCCACCCAAAACCCGATTGATCAGGAAGGCACCTACCCCCTGCCAGAGGCGCAGTTGGATCGTTTCTTTTTCAAACTGCTCGTCGGTTATCCATCGGCCTCGGAACTGGGCGAGGTACTTGATCGAACAACTACCGATGTGCACCCGAGTGCTTCGAAAGTGCTGGGAGGCGAACAGTTGATTCAGATGCAACGTCTGGTGCGCCAGGTTCCCATGGCAACCGCAGTCAAGGATTATGCCGTGAGGTTGGTGCTGGCATCGCATCCCAAAACGGCCACTGCTCATCCCATGGCCAGCCAGTATCTGCGATTTGGCAGCAGCCCTCGTGGCGCACAAACACTCGTGCTGGCAGCCAAGGTTCGCGCCCTGATCCAAGGGCGATACAATACAAGCTTCGAGGATATTCATGCGGTGGCCACGCCCGCCTTACGCCATCGTTTCATCCTCAATTTTGAGGCTGAGGCCGAAGGATTAACCACCGATCACATCATCGAACAACTGCTCAAGGACGTACCCCGCGAGATTGCGGTGGCTGCGGCCTGATGTATCTCATGGACGGCGCCAATAACCATCTTCTTGGTCCGGATCTGTTAAAGCGTCTGGAGCAATTTCAGTTGCTGGCGCGCCGGCGCTCCCGCAGTTCGCTGCGTGGTGAACGCAGAAGTCATGCCCGCGGCCACTCGGTCGAGTTTGCAGATCACCGCCCCTATGCTCCTGGCGACGATCTGCGTTACCTTGACTGGAACCTGTACGGCCGGCTGGACCGCTTGTTTTTGAAACTGTACGAAGAGGAGCGCGAGCTGCCCGTCACAATATTTCTGGATGCCAGCGAATCGATGTCCTTTGGAGAACCTGCGAAGTTCCTCTTTGCGCGTCAGGTTGCAGCAGCCATGGGGCATGTGGCATTATGTGGATTCGATCGGGTCAGTGTGCGTGTCATTCCCTCCTCCCCCACCCCACCTCATGTGCAGATGGCGTTACGCTTGATACGCGGGCGTTCCTCCTCTCCGGCCTTTTTTTCTCATTTATCGCAGCTGGAGGCGGGGGGAACCGCTCGATTGAATGAGGAATTGCGTCAGGGTGCCTTGGAGAGCCGCCAGACTGGGCTGGCGGTCATTCTGAGTGATTTCCTGGATCCCGAGGGTTACGAAAATGGCCTCAACGCATTGCTCGGTCGGGGATTTCAAGTAAGCATCGTTCAAATTCTTTCCCCGGAAGAACTCAATCCGAATATTTTCGGCGATCTTAAGCTGGTGGATTCAGAAACCGGCGCGGAGCAGGAAGTCACTTTTGCGCGATACCGTCTGCCAGTGTATCGCAAAATGGTCAACGCGTTCTGTGTCAGGCTTAAGGAGCATTGTCAGGCACGCGGCATTCACTATTTTCTCTCCAGTTCTGCTGATTCGCTTGCCGACCTGCTGTTGCGTCAGCTGCGCGAAGCGGAAATCTGGAGTTAATCACACACTTCAAATAAGGGAGACATCAAATGAGCAATGAGAAATTACAGGATCGCACGATGCAGTTTGCCATTGCGGTGATTCAACTGGTGGAGAACATCCCCCCCAGCAGCACGAGCGATGTATTGGGGCCCAAACTGCTCCAGGCAGGCACCTCCGTGGCTGCGAATTTCCGCGCAGCGTGCCGCACGAGATCTTCCAAGGAATATGTTGCCAAGCTGGATGCCGTGGAGGATGAAATCGATGCATCCATTTTCCTCATGGAACTGCTGCTCGAGTCGGGGAAGATCAAGGAGGAAGACAGCCGCAAGTTGATTGCAGAGGCCAACGAATTGCTCAACCTGATCGTGGCTACAGCCAAAACCTCCAAAATGCCATGAACTGCGTGAGACGGCCTGACTGACCAGATGCATTTTGTAGAACCATTGGCCTTTGCCTTCGCAGCCGCCATCCCGGTGGTGGTTTTGTTTTATCTGCTCAAGCGCAAGCGTGTGGCAAAGCTCGTACCCAGCACCCTCTTGTGGCAACGGTTTCTGGCCGAATCGCAGGCCAGTTCACCGTTTCAAAAACTGCGACACAATTACCTTCTCCTGCTTCAGTTATTGATCCTGATTCTGGCGGTTCTGGCCCTCGCGCGTCCTTTTTTCAGCAGCCCCACTCCTGCGGGGCGTTTCCTGGTGTTCATCCTTGACACCTCGGCCTCCATGCAGTCCTCAGACGAGTCTCCCTCGCGATTCAAGGTGGCCCAGGAGCAGGCCCTCAAGTGGGTTGACAGCCTGGCAGACACAGATCAGGCGGTCCTTCTGACAGCAGCAGCCGGGGTGGATGTCCGGCAATCCCCAACCGCCTCCAAACAGGCCTTGCGAAAGGCCATTGCAAATTCTGCAGTCACTGATGGTCCCACGCGCCTGCATGAGGCCCTGAAACTGGCTGAAACCCTCGTGCGCGATCGGGCTCTTGCAGAAATTCATCTTTTTTCTGATGGCGCAGTGGCGCATCTGGGTGATTTTCAGAATAAAAACCTGCCTCTCATATTTCATGGCGTGGGAAAACGAAACGAAAACGCTGCGATTGTGTCCTTCGACATTCGAGCCCATCCCGAAGATCCACAACGCCGTGTTGTTTATTGTGGCATTGTCAACTGCTCCGCAAACACCTTTCAGACCGAGCTGGAATTGCGGTTTGAGGGAGATCTTCTTGAGACACGCCCCGTGCGTCTTCCAGGAAAATCAACTGTTTCCGAGGTGTTTTTTGCCAGCCAAAAGCAGGATGGCGTTTTCTCTGCACGACTGACACTGTCGGATGATTTAATCGCAGACAACCAGGCCAGTGCTGTGAGCATCCTGCCAAGGCCGATTCACGTGTTGCTCGTTACAAAGGGGAATCGTTTTCTGGAGAAGGCCCTGAGCGCAGCGTCGCGCGTCAACCTGGTCACCACGCAAACACCAGTCATTTCCGGTCATCGGCCTGACATCGTCGTGCTGGACGACATGCCCATGGGGGAGTTGCCCACCCAAAACCTTCTCGTATTTCACGTTGCGCCCCCTGCCTGGTTTCCTGCCACGGAAGAGGTGCAATCACCCGTCGTTGTTGACTGGAAAAGCACGCATCCCCTGATGCGCTTTGCCAATTTTGAGAATGTTCAAATTGCCTCATCACTCGGAGTCAAACCACCCCCCTGGGCCATCCCCCTGGTTGAGGCTTCGCAAACCCCGCTGATTCTGGCGGGTGAAATCAAACGCCAGCGGGTGATCTGGGCTGGATTCGATCTTTTACAAAGCACCTGGCCATTGCGGGTCAGTTTTCCCATTTTCGTTGCGAATGCGATGGAGTGGCTGGACTCGGCCAATACCGCACAGCGCGATTTCATGTTGCGCGCTGGTGATCCATTGCGGGTGCCCCTGCCCACCAACACGACCAACAGTCTGGTGACCATCACTCCCCCCTTGGGTTCACCGCTTGAATTTCGTCTGGATGGCCGCTCATCCGACCTCGTTTACGGTAATACCACCATCCAGGGTATCTATAAGGTGCGACAAGGAACCAACGACATGACTTACTGCGCCAACATACTCGATCCACAGGAGAGTGACTTACTGCCCCACACAGAAATTGCGGTTGGTAAACATGGTCGGGTGGCATCCACAACACTGCGGCGTGCCAACCTTGAAATATGGCGCCCTTTGGCCGTTCTGGGGCTGCTGTTCCTCCTCTGGGAATGGTGGTATTACCACCGCAGAACCGCCTGACAACGTACTTTATTGTGATGCACCTGATATCCAGAATGGAATTACCAACAATGACTCGGAAAACACGGCATGTTCGTCATGGACTGTTTGGAACACCCCTCCTGTGTCATGCGCTCTTAAGCGTGATGTTGCCGTTCCTTCTTTTGCTTTGCGGATGCGCGCATAACAATGAGGAGGTTGTGGTGTACGCAACACAAGACCAGGTCTACGCCGAACCCCTCCTCCAGGAGTTTACACGTCAAACAGGCATCCAGGTGCGTGCGGTCTTTGATAGTGAGGCCACAAAGACAGTCGGGTTGGCCAATCGATTGCTCAGTGAAGCCTCCCGCCCACAATGTGATGTATTTTGGAATAACGAAGAGTTGCGCACCCGGCAGTTGGCAGCAGCAGGTGTTTTCAACAGCAGCCTCGACATCATTCCGTTTGGCTATCGCACCAGGCGTCTGGTCGTCAATACCAACCTCCTTTCAGAATCCCAACGACCTCAATGCTGGACAGATCTCACCAACGCAGCCTGGCAAGGCAAACTTGTTCTCGGATACCCTCTTTTCGGTTCCACCTGCACCCATTTTATTGTGCTCAAACAGGTCTGGGGTGAGGCTGGGTGGGAGCAATGGTGCCGTGCCCTGCAAGCCAACCACCCCATGATTGTGGATGGAAATTCAGTTGTTGTTCGACTCGTTGGAAAGGGGGAAGCGGCCATCGGCATGACGGATATGGATGATATTTTCGCCGGTCAACGCCAGGGACTTCCCATAACAGCCCTGCCCATCATGCCTGAGACCCTGATGATTCCCAATACCGTGGCCTTGGTCAAAAACGCTCCCCATTCCAATAATGGTCGGAGGCTCATGGAATTTCTGGCCTCCCCAACCATACGCTGGAAACTGGTCAGTCTAGGCGCCTTGGAGGGTGATCATATTGAACCAGATAAACTTCCGATCAAACCGGATTGGAACAGAATAATTGGAGAACTGGATGCAACCACTGCGACCATGAAGGGTATCTTTCTGCGATGAACTGGCCGGTTTTTATCAACAGTCTGCTCCTTGCAGGGGGGACAGCGTTTGCCGCTTGTCTGCTCGGACTGTTTGCCGCGCTCGCCATTGCATCCCTCCCGCCTCGCTGGAGGGGGTGGTTGACAGGAGCAGCCATTGGCATTCTCGCCTTGCCCCCCTTTCTTTCGATTAATTGCCATCTGGATTTGTTCGGCAATACTGGTGCATGGCGTGGCTATGTGCCGTTTTCCATTTATGGTCCAGTGGGAGCCCTATGGATGCTCACTCTGGCCTATTGGCCCATAGCTGCCTTGGCTGCATGGATTGCCTGGCGTCATCTGCCGAGAGAGTGTTTTGACGTGGATCCATGTCTCCGCGGCACAAATCTGTTGCGATGGGTTCTTGTTCCCGTGGCCATCCAACCGCTTTTCCATGCGGGATTGGTCATCTTCATCCTCGCATTCAACAATTTTGCGATTCCTGCCATTCTGCAGGTTAAGGTGTTTCCGGCTGAGATATGGTTGGCGTTCAACACCCAGTTTGACTATGTCGAAGTCATGCGTTTATCCTGGCCGTGTCTCCTTGTATTGGGACTATTGCTGGCACTGGCCCCCAAGGAGCCTCCATGCGGGTGGAGATATGCAGGGCAACGCACGTTTGACTTTGGCGGATTATTGGGCATGGGTTGGGTAATGGTTTCACGCATCGTGTTGGCTGCCCTGTTGTTTTTCTCCCTCCTGCTTCCTCTGGGCCACCTGGTGTTTCAAGGGGCTTCCTGGGCGAAACTTTTACAGACACTTCACACCGATTTCCACGTCATGTTCAACTCGGCAGCCATTCCAGCCATCACTGCAACGATTGCCTGTTTAATGGGGCTGGGGGTCTGTAAAATCAAACCTGGCTGGCTTGGGTGGCTCCCTTTTGCATTGCCAGGCGTCCTGCTTGGTGTGGCGGCCATTTGGATCTTTAATCGATCCGCCTTGTCTTGGATTTATGGGACCTTTCTGGTGGTAATAGCAGTATGGGTGCTGCGTTACTTTGTGTTCTCCAGATCTGCTTTAACCTGGTCCCGACGTCACCTGGATCCCCAGTTGAACGATGCTGCCTTGGTGGACGGCGCGTCTCATTGGCAGCGTTTTCTACATGTTCAATGGCCTCAGATGCAACCTCTGGCGTCATTGGGATGGTATGCGGTGTATCTCTTGTGTTTGTGGGATGTTGAGACCTTGATACTTCTGGTGCCGCCCGGTGGAGATACACTTTCCCTGCGCATCTTCAACCTCCTGCATTACGGGCATAATGATCAGGTCGATGCACTTTGCCTCGCGTTACTATTCATCGCCATCATGCCGCTGTTGGTCTATCATATGGCCAACGGCATGTTTCATGTGTCTCAATTGGCACAAAGAAAGCGCCAATAGCCCATGTGTTTTCCCACTCAAAATTACAAACGACATCGAACCGTGCGAACATGGAGCATGTTGCTTGTCATGCTGCTGGGATTCCTCTGCATGGTGGGCGGATGCCGTCCAGAGCCTCGTTCGCTCGAAACACCTTTACGTAGTCGGTTGTTTGACCGTTCCATATGCCTTGGCAGCCGTGGCACCGGATTGGGTGAGTTTAACAAACCCAGATCCGTGGCCGTGGATCGTTATGATAACATTTATGTGGTGGACATGACCGGCCGTGTTCAAAAGTTTTCGCCCAATGGCCAGTTCCTTGCCTTTTGGCAAATGGAGCAGACAGACAAGGGCAAACCCAAGGGCATGGGGCGAGATCAATCGGGCAACATCATCGTTGTTGAGCCCCATTATTCCCGCGTGAATCATTATGCACCGGACACCCACCTCGCCTTTCAATGGGGGGTGACCGGCACGAATGCGGGCCAACTTGCCTTTCCCCGTGCCGTTGCCGTCAACTCCAAAGGCCATCTCTTTGTGAGTGAATACGGCGTGGTGGAACGAGTGCAGGAGTTTGATTCCACTGGGCGGACACCCATTCGTGCCTTTGGGGAGCCTGGTGGTGGACAGGGACAATTTAATCGTCCCGAAGGACTGGATGTCGATTCCCAGGATCGCCTGTATGTGGCAGATTCCTGTAACCATCGCATCCAGGTTTTCTCCCAGGATGGACGATTCGAATCCTCCTTCGGCCGGCCAGGAATCGAGCCGGGGCAATTGAGCTATCCCTATGATGTGCGCTCAGACTCATCAGGGTATCTGTTTGTCTGCGAATTTGGAAACAGTCGCATCCAGGTCTTTGACGAGCGGCATGCAAGCGTCGAAACCATCGGAGGCCCCGGTACTGAACTGGATCGTCTGAACAATCCCTGGAGCATCGCTTTGGATTCCAGCGGTAATTTGATTGTCGCCGACTCCGGAAACCATCGTGTGCTGAAGTATCAGCGCCGAAAGGGTTCCATGGCACGAATCCCATCAACTCCGGTTCCACCCCATACTACGCCATGAACTTTCACCTGCCCCATCCCTATTGGTTGTTGGCAGCCCCGATGGTCGTCGGGTGGATCCTCTGGCTGAGCCGAACTTCGTATGTGGATCTGGGCCCCTGCCGCAGATGGTGTTCCCTCATCCTTCGCTTGCTTATTGGGCTGCTTTTTGTTCTTGCTCTGGCTGGTCTTCAATGGCTCAAACCGATGGAAGGGGTCAATGTGTTTTTCCTCCTGGATCGCTCGGACAGCATCCCCCAAACCCAGCAGGACTCCTCGTTGAAATATGTCAGCCAGGTTGCCAAAGCCAAAAAGGACGGTGACAAGGCTGGATTGATCGTTTTTGGGACCGAAGCCAGCATTGAATCCACAGCCAATCCCCTCTTCAATCCTGCAAAAATCCACGCCGTTGTGCCCACAGAGCGAACTGACATCGGCGCAGCCGTTCGCCTGGCTGCTGCCGCCTTTCCGGAACACGGCCAAAAACGCATCGTCATCCTCTCCGATGGCAATGAAAACCGGGGTGATGCACTCGGGGGTGTTCTTGCATCCAAGCCCCTTGGGGTTTCTGTGGACATCGTGCCGCTGGGAGCCGTTCGGGGTGGCGATGTTGCGATCTCACGGGTCAGCATTCCCTCCCGATTGAAGAAGGGCCAGACCTTTGAAATGAAGATACTGGCCACGTCGGATCAAGCGTGCAGGGGGGCTTTACGAGTCTTTCGTAATGATCAACTCCTTGGGGAGCAACAGATCCAACTTAATCCCGGCAAGAACCTGTTCGCCCTGCCTCAAAGCCTCACAGAGTCTGGTTTTTATTACTACGACGTCCAACTCGACACGCCGGACGATCCCGTTCCACAGAACAATCGAGCCAGTGGCTTTGCCTTTGTTCGTGGCAATCCCCGTCTTCTTCTCATTTCTTCTGATCCCTCTGCGGACATTCCGTTGCGGGATGCCCTCCAATCATCCGGCTGTGAGGTAAAGGCTGGAGACCTCACCGCCTTGCCCCGGAATCTGGTGGAGATGGAAAGTTACGACTCCATCTTCCTCAGTAACATTGCCGCAGGGGATCTGAGTCGGGAGATCATGCTTCTGCTGGAGAGTGCGGTACGCGATTTCGGCGTGGGCATGGTTTGCATCGGTGGCGACCAATCTTTTACTGCTGGTGGTTACAGGGGCACCCCCCTTGAATCCCTCCTGCCCGTTGACATGGAATTGAGCAGCAAAAAGGTCCTTCCCAGTGGCGCGTTGGTTTTGGTCGTACACGCCACCGAGTTTCCCAATGGAAACCAGTGGGCACGCGATATCGCCTTTGCTGCTCTGGATGCCTTGGGGCCACAGGATGAGATGGGTATCGTTTTGTGGGACGGCAAGGACCGCTGGTTGTTTCCTCTGACGAAGGTGGGTGATAAAAAGGCATTGGGACGTCAAATCGCCGGCATGACACCAGGCGACATGCCGAGTTTTCAAAAAGTCATGGAAATGGCTTACAATGGATTAAAGAAATCCACCGCCAACCTCAAGCATATGGTCGTGTTCAGTGATGGAGACCCCACCCGCCCCTCAAATGACCTCGTGAACTCCATTACCGGAAGCCGGATCACGATCAGCAGCGTAATGATCGGCGGCCATGTGGCACCTGACACTATGCTATGGCTTGCCGATCAAGGACATGGGCGTTTTTACGATGTCAATTCTCCAGGCCAGCTTCCACAGATCTTCATCAAGGAGGCTGCTGTTATCCTGAAATCGGCCATCTACGAAGACCCCTTCAAACCGCGCATGAGTGCTGTGACTGAACCCATCCGTGGTATTTCATCCGACACACTCCCCTCACTCAAAGGCTATGTGGCTGTCAATCCCAAGCCACGTGCTGAAGTACCTCTCCTGACCGACAAAGGAGACCCTCTTCTGGCTCATTGGCAATATGGCTTGGGACGCGTGGTGGCCTTCACTTCCGATGCCAGGGGTAAATGGGCTGTGGATTGGCTTCATTGGAATCAGTACCGTCAATTCTGGGTTCAGACGGCTCAATGGAGCATCAAAAGATTGGAAAACTCAGAGTTCTCCACCGATGTTGGCATCGAGAAGGGTGAAGGGCACTTAAATGTGGAAGTAATTGATTCTCAAGGGAATTACCGTAATTTTCTATCCCTCCAGGCCACTATTCTTAGCCCGAAGGGTGAGCGAAACCAAGTCAGTCTTGAACAGACAGGCCCCGGTCATTATGAGGCACGATTCCAAACCCGGGATGTTGGGGCTTACTTGGTTAACCTCACCGAGATGGAGAAAGGAAAGGTGGTTTCGTCCCAAGTCATAGGCACAAGCGTCAATTATTCGCCAGAGTATGAAGATTTGGGCCCGAATGAAAACACCCTGAACCGCCTCATGGAGGCAGGTTCTGGAAAGATGTTGAATCCAAGTGATTTACAATTGAATCCATTCCTCCATGATCGTCAGAAAACATTTCAACCCTTCGATTTGTGGGAATGGCTTCTCAAATTGGCTATCGTGCTGTTCCCGCTCGATGTAGGTATTCGACGCATTCAATTGGACAGATCGGAGTGGATCCAAGCAACGATGACTTTGCGTCGCTACCTTCTTTTTTGGCAAAAAACACCTGCTCCTGTGGCTTCAGAGGCCTCTCTGGCAGCATTGTTGGCTCGCAAACATCGGGTTCAAACCACCACAACCGCAGTAATAACTCCTTCATCCGAGCGGCTTTACACACCTGTTGAATCCAGCACTGTTATCCTTCCTGGTATGGGGAGCGCAGCCACACCCACGCCCCCAAAACCGGAAACATCCCTTGAGACACCCGGAAACAATGAAACTCAACATGTTAAAACAGAAGCAGATGTAACAGATCGACTTTTGGCTGCCAAACGCAGGGCTCAACGCCGCAAACCGTAAAGAGAATAAACCTGTGTCCGTACACAATTAAACATTGCATCCCAACGCAGGTTTGTGGCTTGATCGTGGCATGGAAATAGCTAATAAAGCATATGACCTGAGTGCTGGTCGTCCAGTATGCGGGCATGATGACCAGCTATAGCCAGGATGTTGAATATGGCCCGGTGCCGAGCACACATATTTTATGCGGGAAACGTTCAGGGTGTGGGGTTTAGGTATACTGTAAAGTCCCTTACTCCTGGATTCGAGGTCACTGGCATCATTAGGAATCTGCCCGATGGTCGTGTGGAATTAATTGCTGAGGGTGAGAAAAACGAACTCGAGGCCTTTAAACAGGCGATCATTGAGTCTGGACTTGGGCCGATGATTCGCGATACCCAGGAATCCTGGGAAGGCGCACGGGGTGGATTCATTGGATTTGAAATTACACGCTAACTGATTGATGGTAAACACGAAATGAAGTACGCGATACTAGCCGACATTCATGCAAATCTCGAAGCACTGCAGGTGGTGTTGGAAGACTCCAAACAGTTGAAGTGTACACATTACGCCTGCCTGGGCGATATTGTCGGTTATAATGCCAATCCCAAGGAATGTCTGGACATTGTGCGGGGAATGAAGATGCCCTGTGTGAAGGGTAACCACGACGAATACTGTAGCATGGATGGCGAGTTGGAGGGCTTTAACCCTCATGCCAAGGAAGCCATCAATTGGACTCGTCACCAGATCACTGAGGATGACCGCCTGTGGTTGCGTGAGTTAAAGTATATCCGCCTGATCACAACTTTTTCACTTGTCCATGCCACCCTGGATGGGCCCCAACGGTGGGGCTATGTGTTTGATAAGCTCGCCGCCGCTGCGAGTTTCACTTATCAAAACACCAATGTGTGCTTTTTCGGCCACACTCATGTGCCTGTTGCTTTCATACGCGACAGCGTCGTGCGAGGGGGGACGTACTCCAAGTTCAAGGTTGAACCCGGCAAAAAGTATTTTGTTAATATCGGCAGCGTGGGCCAATCCCGTGATGGTGTCGCCAAGGCCACCTATGGGGTGTATGACCTGGACGAGGGTACCATTGAACTGCGCCGGTTGGACTACGATATTCCGGCCGTGCAAGCCAAGGTCAGGGCAGCAGGACTTCCTGAACGCCTGGCGGAACGTCTGGCCTACGGAAAATAACCGATCGAACGTGGCTGTGATCAAGGGACGAAGGATCATCGGTGAGAATACTCATCCTCAAGCCCAGTTCGCTGGGCGATGTGATCCAGGCATTGCCGGTTCTGCGGCTCTTGAAGCGGCATTATCCTGACAGTTCCATCTATTGGTGGATCTCCGCAGAGCTTTTTCCACTCCTGGAAGGTGATCCTGATTTGGCGGGATTATTCCCGTTTTATCGGCGAGGATGGCAATCTCCTTCCTACTGGAAGCGTCTGTTCGAGGAGATGCAGCAAATGCGACACCTTCAATTCGATCTGGTGATCGATCTTCAGAGCCTTGCTCGCAGCGCCCTTATTTCCTGGTTTGCCAAGGGGCAATTGACCATTGGCCTGGATGATCCCCGGGAAGGTGCACAGGCCTTTTATGATATCGCCATTCCCCGCCCCTCCTATCACACCCACGCTGTTGATTGGTACCTTGCGGTTCTTAAGGCACTCCAGGTGCCTGTGAATGATGAATTTGTGTGGCTGCCCAGCAGGGCTGCCGTGGTGGAAAACATGCAGGCCAAGTGGCTGGTGAAGGACTCACAATGGGTAGCCATCCACCCTGGGGCTCGTTGGATCAATAAACGATGGCCAGTGGAATACTATGCCGCCACATTGAAGGAATTGGCCGAGCGCAAAAGGGATCTTCGCTTTGTGGTGCTGGGTGGTGGCAGCGATGCCGCCATGGGGCGTCAAATTACCCAGGCTGCACCGGATCGATGCCTGGATCTTACCGGTAAAACCTCCATTCCTGAAATGATCGAGTGGGTCAGGTTCTCCAGTCTCATGCTTACCAATGACACCGGCCCCATGCATGTTGCCGCTGCAATGCGCCGGCCACTCATTGCCCTTTTCGGGCCGACTGAGCCGCGGCGCACCGGCCCGTATCGTGGCATGGATTCGGTTTTGAGCGATTCCCTTCCATGTGCACCCTGCATGCAATCGATATGCCACCATCCCAAACCTTTGGAATGCATGCGAAAGATTACTCCTGCCTCTGTGGTGGAACGTGCCCTCCAAATCCTCAAGCGATAATTCCGCAGCAGGCTAAATATAATACATTTTTTCCTTCTCGGAATTGCTCTCCAGGAGTTGCTGAAAGTTAATGCTCTCCGCCGTGTGTTCCAAAGTGGTCTGGAGTTGCTTCCATGCCTCTCGCAGGGCGGGAGGACACTGACCGTCTCCCATGGCAGGTGGTTCAAACATTTCACCCTCGACTGACTTGAGCACCTCGGCCATGGAAATTTCAGCTGGGGGGCGCGTGAGTTGATACCCTCCCTGTTTCCCGCGAAAGCTTTTCACTATATGCCGCGCCTTAAGTTCAATCAAAATCTGGGCAAGAAATTTGGCGGGCACCCCCTGTTCCTTGGCCAAATCCTCGACCCGTCGCGATTCGCCGCTGGGATAATACCGGGACAGGCCCAGAATGGCGCGAGTCGCATAATCGCTTTTTACCGATAATTTCACGGGCGCAAATTACTCCTTACTGTTTCTTCACGCAACTCCAGGCTGTGGATGATAAATTCCTCCCTCGCCAGACTGCCCCGAATCATATACCGTTTTCTTCGCATGTTAAGTTTAACGAAACCGGATGTGGTATTGACACACGAGAGCGACTTGGACGGCCTGGTAGCCGGACTGCTCCTTCAGCGTTTGTCGGAAAAGGTCTTCAATCACAGCCCACGTCTGGAGTCCTATCCCTATGACATCTGGAAGCAACGTAACATGAAGGAAGCGTGCGCCTGGGTGTCGGACTTTGCTCTTGAGCCGCGGCTGGACAAGCCCAACTGGCTGATCGTTGACCACCATCCGCACAGTGTTGCCATCAAAAATGCCCAGGTGCTTCATGATCCATCCAAGTCCGCCAGCCTGCTCTGTTATGACCTTTGTCAACAATACGGTATTGAATCCGAGTTGCTGACCCGCCTCGTGCGTTATAGCAATATCGCGGATCTTTTTCTGGAGGACGATCCCGATTTTGGTGTGGCCATGGATTACGCCAACCTCGTCAAATCCTATCAATTTTGGAATCTTCATGCCCTGATCGAAGGCAGTCTTGAGAAACTCATCGACCATCCATTGCTGGAGGTCATGGCCACCAAACGACGCGTTGAGGATCCCATTGGGTTCAATTGGAGTGAAAACAACATCGTGGATCTGGCCCCCCAAGTCGGTTATGTGGATACGGTGGTGGGGAATGTAAATCTGATTGTCCATCAACTGCTCAAGCGTCACTCGAATCAATATGATGTCCTGATCACCCTTTTCCGCAAAGGCAACGGCCTGGTCATTGTCAGTCTGCGAAGCCGGAACGGTCAGGCCCTGACTCTGGCAACCAAGTTGCATGGGGGAGGACATCCCAATGCCGCAGGAGCCACCCTGCCCCGCTCCATCAACCGCATTCCGGATGCTGTGGAATACCTGCGCAAAGTGCTCAATCCAACTGTTGCAAGCCAGCCCGCTCTCAATAGTCTTGAGAATCTGTTTGATGCGGTGAAACCGTAATCCTTTTGTCAGCCAAAAGAACCCAGTGCCATGAACAGTCAATCCTCCACCTCTGCCACCAATGCCAGCCGCTCGGATGGCCGCTCTGCAGCCGCCTTGCGCCCCATACGTTTTCAAAACAACATCGCACCCCATGCGTCGGGTTCAACGTTGATTTCCTGGGGAAATACCCAGGTGATCTGCGGCGTGACTGTCGATGAATCCGTTCCTCGGTGGATGAAGGAACAGGGAGTCACCGGTGGATGGATTACCGCTGAATATTCAATGCTGCCTTACAGCACCCTTCAGCGCAAACCCCGTGATATCACCAAGGGTAAGATCGAAGGGCGCACACAGGAAATCCAGCGTTTGATCGGCCGCGCCATACGGGCCGTGGTGGACCTTGAAAAGCTTGGTCCGCGAACCATCTGGGTCGATTGTGATGTTCTCCAGGCTGATGGAGGCACACGTACAGCGGCCATCACCGGAAGTTATGTGGCTCTCGAGCTCGCCATCAGAAGCCTGATCAAGACCGGTGCCATCACACAGAATCCCATCAAATGTGCTGTGGCTGCAGTTAGTGTGGGCATCGTCAACGAGAAGGTCATGACGGATCTTTGTTATGTTGAGGACTCTGCGGCTCAGGTTGACATGAACCTGGTGATGACCTCGAAGGGTGAATTTGTGGAAATCCAGGGTACAGGGGAGGAATCCACCTTCTCTCGCGATCAGCTGATGGCCTTGTTGGACGCCGGGCGTGAAGCCACAGGACAAATCTTCCAGTTGCAGCGTAATATTCTGGACGCACAGCCCATCGCATAGTGGGAACATCCATTGAAAAAACATATAACCATTCCGTGAAGAACGATTATCTTTGGCACATTTTCATCGAGGTTCCGGATGAATCCGCGGATGCTGTTGCGGATGCCTTCGAACTTATCCTGGAGCAGCCTCCCGTCACCTTTCATCGTGAGGAGAGCAAGACCTCTGTGGTCTCGGTGTATGCCCCCTTGTCTCTGAAGTGGACGCCAGCCCTCAAGGCCCAACTTGTGGAAGGCGTTCGGGGCGTTGTAGCCCGACCTGTCGTCACCGGCCGGAAGCTCAAACGCGAAGATTGGGCGGAGTCATGGAAAAAGCATTTCAAGCCGCTGCAAATCGGACATCACCTCCTCATCAAAGCCAGTTGGCACAAGCAAAGGGCAAAAGCGGGGCAAAAGGTCATCATTCTGGACCCGGGATTGAGTTTTGGTACCGGCCAGCACCCCACTACGGAGTTTTGTCTTCGGCAGTTGGTCAAGGCTCGTTGTCCCAACACGCCTCAATCCTTTCTGGATATTGGCACAGGGACAGGCATTCTGGCGATCGCTGCGGTCAAAATGGGCTACCAGCAAGTCACGGCTTTCGACTTTGATCCCCAGTCCGTAAAAACGGCGCGTGAAAACGCCCACATCAATGCTGTGGCTGATGCCATGACCATCAATCGCCGCGATCTCAAAAAGATCCCTTTGCGCTCACGCCATCGTTACGACGTGATCTGCGCCAACGTGGAATATGATATCCTGCTGGCCGAACATCAAAGAATCATACAGCGCCTCAAACCGGATGGCGTTCTCATTCTGGCGGGCATCCTCAAGAGACAATTCCCCCTCATCCTCTCGGCTTATCAGAAAGCAGGATTGCGACTGCAAGCCTCGGGCATGAAGAAGGAATGGCATTCCGGTGCGTTCCGGTTTGCCTGATTCCTCCGGCATTATTCGGCAGGATCGTTCACAAACCGGGCGACAAACGTGTTGGGGCTGAGGCCCGATTCGTTCAGATGGGTGATTTTACTCCACCCCTCAGGTCCCTGCCCCACTGCGAGCGACAAAAATTCATCGGCCACTGCCTTGCGCGAAGACGGCAAAGGCCACTCAGCCCCCATCGCTTTGCATTCCTTGCGCAGTGAGGTCCACTCACTTAACCAGACATACCGGACGGGCATGTGCGCCAGGCGCACGCGCCATAATAAGTCGGGGGTTTGAGCAGCAGCAGCTTCAGCCTTCTGCCATAAACGCTCGGCTTCGGCCAGCGTCTTGAATTTCAGGAATGGCGCTGTTGTGGGTGAGTAACAGGTTAGATTGTGTCCGCGTGAGGCCGTATGCATGAGGTTCATGTAGTCCCGAATGTAACGAGCCGCACCGGCCCCATAATAGCCATTAAGGAACTCATGGATAAGCTCCCGATCGTCCAGTTTTGGATTCCACATCAATTGAGCCAAAACCCAGGCGCGCATTTCTGCCATCTCCGCGCCACTGGATTGATAGGCACCTTGTTCAAATAATCCTTTAACGTTGTTTTGATGGAAAAAGCGCACATTATCCCCAAGCACAAACCAATTGGGATGCGGTTGAAGGTAATGTGCAAAATCAGTGACATAGTCCCAGATATACAATCGTTGGCAGATTTTCGCCCAGTCACGAATATCACGTGCAAAGGATTCATTGGCAGGATCGCTCAAGGGCACGCCGAAATTACATTCAATCGAACAGAGCCGTATAATCACATTTGGACGTGGCTTGAGAGTACGCGGCGCCTGACGTGTGTATTGATAGGCCAACGTATCGATCGCAACATTGGGATAGTCCTTTTCTATCTTCTCAGCCACGTAATTTACAAAGGCCAGTAATGATCCAGCGTGGCTGCCCTCTGCATCATCCAGCGCCTTGCACTGCGGGCATTGACAGGCTCCGTGCCAGTCATTTTGAGAGACCGACACGATGCGAGCTTCCGGGGACTCCTTCAACCATTGGCGCACTTGTTCAACCACGAAATCGCGCAATTCGGGATTGCTCAAACACAACTGCGCCTGTTCAAATTTCCGTTTGCCATCAATCATGCTGAACCACTCGGGCTTGTCTTTAAAGTACTTCTCAGGCGGCACGAGCGAGAAGAAGGTGTGTACAAACCCTTTGTAAACAATTCGCCCCCCCATTGCATCGGTGATTCTGGCACTCTGGCTGTTGGAAAAGTTATGTACTGCCCAAGGACCGTCAAAGGCACTGAACCAGAATGGATCACGGGCCTCAAAAACGGGCTGGGCGCGCAGGTTTATTTTATCGATGCGCAGGTTGGGGCGTTTTGGAATTTCCGAGGCCCATGGCGTCCACCAACGGACACCACATTCATCCTGCAAGAAACGTGATACGGCATAAAGCGTTCCCCGGGGACGCCCTCCCGCCAGCACAAGCCGTGACCCACTGGTCCGTATAATGATTTCTTCATCCCCCAGGGAAGCCCACGGCACATCAGAAAGTGTTTTTTCCACCCAGGTGCCTTGTCCCACGACGATCGCCTTGGACGGTACTTTGGAGGCATTTTCTACAACCTCAAACTTGGCGCCAGCGATCTTACCCAAGGTGTCTGCCAGGTCCTTGGCGGCCCATTTCTCTGGTTCAGTTGCACCTGGTTGAGTCACAATGACTACTGCAGGTTTGCCGTTTACCGCAAGTCGCAACCCTGCTTGGACGCTCACGCCAAGGCACAGCCCTGCTACTAATGCGTATATTAATGCCTTCATACCGAGGACGATGCCATGCAGGACCAGAATGGCAAACCAATTGTGCATATAAAAAGAAACCGTTCAAAATGATGGCATTCAAGAGTATTCCCGCCAGGACCGGCAGGCCATATCGGCACACAAAACATCACGAAATATGTTGAACAAGAAATACATGCGTGACGAATGGCCCACTCGGCAACATTTCGGCGCGTCGGATGCTGATAAAGGTGTTTTGGCTGAGGATACTGTGCTGTCAAAAACACAGTTGTGTGTGAGCTTAAAAGAGATAGACTTTAATTACCAACGACGAGCTTAGCTTAACAAACTATGAAATTACATTTAAACAAAAAAAGGCCCACCCTGGCGCACCGGGGTGGCACCAGTGGGTTTACCCTCATAGAACTCCTGGTCGTGATCGCCATTATTGCCATTCTTGCAGGCATGCTTCTGCCAGCCCTCGGCAAAGCCAAGACCAAGGCCCAAGGCATCATGTGCATGAATAACACCAAACAATTCATGCTCGCATGGAATCTCTATGCTGGCGATAATAACGACAAGGTGGTCAATAATTACGGGGTAACCGAAACACAGACCGAGATTAATAATCGTACCTATCGCAACTGGGTGAACAACAACATGAGTTGGGATCTCAATCAGAGCAACACCAACACTGACCTTCTCAAAAACGGCCTTCTTGCCAAGTACATCTCCGGGAATGTCGCCATGTTCAAGTGCCCGGCTGATAATTTCTTAAGCCAGGTCCAGCGCAGCAAGGGGTGGACCAGACGCACGCGTAGCTTCTCCATGAACGCCTTCATAGGAGCATTTAACCCCAACACAAAAGACACATGGGCGCAGGGGAAAAATACTTTCAGTGAAAGTTATCGTCAGTTCCTCAAAATGACAGATTTCCGTCAGCCAGCCATGATTTTTGTCATCCTCGACGAACATCCTGACAGTATCAACGACGGTTATTATCTCAATAATCCCGATGTTCGTTCATGGGGAGACCTGCCCGCATCATTCCACAACGGAGCTGGTGGATTCAGTTTTGCTGATGGTCATTCGGAAATCCATAAATGGCTCGAAACCACCACCAAACAGCCAGTCAAAACAGCCGATTGGGGTGGCCTGTCCATTCCGGCCAACCAGCCGAAGGATTTCAGTTGGCTCATGCAGAGGACCTCATACAAACGGTAAATTCCTGATTATCTTAAACCTCCTCACTCGAAGTTAAACACTTCAAGTCGAGGAGGTTTTTGTTTTCTGATCACCCGTTACGATCATTTCATTTTTCGGAGGGGGCACAGCATGGGGACGCATATATCTTCTTGGCAAAGAATGGGAATTAACGAATTCTGATAACAACTTGGACATGAGCATGGCTATGGATGCATTAAGGGCGTTAACCCCGATTTTCGAGCCACTGGGTCTTATTTGGATGGCCCAAATCGTTTTGGCTTTTTATTTCATTTTTCGACGCCGATGGCTGGCCTCCCTTGTACTGATGATGTCCGCTGCTGTTCTGTCATTCATGGGCGGTGGAACCCTCGCTTTCGACCTGGTGAGTCAGCTCGAAAAGCCCTACGTGCGAGCCAGTCGGCTTGATGCGCCTTTGGGCGATGCCGTGCTGGTCCTGGGGGGCGGTTTTCGCCCTTCACAGCACGATTATCTGGGGGTGGACTTCGGGGATGCCTCGGATCGATTGTTTACTGGCATCGAGGTTACGCGCTTGAGAAAGCCCAAATCTCTTGTCCTCAGTGGGGGGCATGCCAACATTTCGGGACAGACGATCAATCCTTCTGTCATTCTCTCGGGATTTTTCCCCGGCTGGGGCATTCCCAGCACTCAAGTCCTGCATCTGCGCCCCTGCCGCAATACTCACGATGAGGCCGAGGCGATGTTGGATCTATGCAAAACTCAGAAATGGCAGCGGATTATTTTAGTGACATCAGCCTACCATATGAAGCGTGCCGAGGCAGTTTTCAAGAAGACAGGACTTCCGGTTGTGCCCATGGCCTGTGATTTTCAGGCGGAAGGGATTGCATCCACGGCCCGGTGGTTCAATCCTGTACCGAGGCTGGAGAATTTCTACTTGCTGAGCTTGTATTTGCATGAAGTCATGGGATGGCATGCGTACCGGTGGCAGGGCTGGGTGTCGTCTCCTGTTACTGCCACGGCGTCAGACGTTCCATCCGGAAGCAACGCTGTCGCCCGATAAACAGACTCATCTCCCATTGCCAGGGGGATGGGCCAGCGCTTCCGACAACAATCCCAGGGCTTCCGCGCGCGATAGCGAGCCGACCAGTCGTTTCTCCTGTGGGCTATTAACGACAGGCAGATTGCGTAAATCACAGGTGAGTAACATGGGCAAGGCATCCATCAATCTTTGGGTGGGTGTCAATACGACTGGTGGAGGGCGCATGATGTCATAGGCAATCACCAGGCTCAATTCCTCGCCGGCATTCAGATGTTCCTTGAGATCGTGGAGTGCAATCACGCCAACAATGTGATTTTGAAGATCGACAACGGGCAAATAATTATTCGGGCTGGTTAGAAATCGATCAGCCACCTGGCGAAAAGGTGTGGTCACCAACAGAGGTGTCACAGGTTCCCGCATGAGGTCTCCGACGGTTTTATGGGAAATCAATCCTGCTTCCACATGGTCAGTTTCAAAGGCCAGTCCGCGCGCGCGCAGGGGCTCGGTATAAACCGAGTCCGCATGGATATACTTCGACACCAGGACACTGATGACACAGGCGAGCATCAAGGGAGGCATGAATGTATAGTTGGTGGATAGCTCGAATACCATGATCATGGCCAGCAATGGGGAATGTAATGTTGCCGATAAAACACTTCCCATGCCAACCACAGCGAACACACCCGTGGGCAAAGTGATGGCAATTCCCAGGGTGTGCAACAGGACGCCGAAGATGCACCCCACTGTTGCACCGATGAACATTGTGGGAGTAAACACACCTCCCACCGCTCCCGAACCCACGGTGATCAACGTGGCAGACACTTTTGCCGCCAAGAGACCAGCCAAATATAAAAGTGTTAACTCTTCAAGAAGGACAGTATTGGTTGCCTCATATCCATTTCCCCATACTTCGGGCCATTTCAGTGAAATGGCGCCAACGAGCAGGCCTCCAAACGCCATTCGCAAATAAATCGGCCACTGAGTTTTGGCAAACATGCGAGAGCTGAAATTCAGCGCCTTCAAAAACAAGGCTCCAACCACCCCGGAAACCACACCCAGCACAAGAAACCAGGGCAATTGTTGCAGATTCGAAAACTCAAAAGACGGGAGCTGGTACCATGGTTTGAGGCCGAAAAAGGTACGCGATACCATTGATGCCACCACCGCAGAAAACACCAAGGGCGCGAACAGGTGCATGCTGAAATTGCCAAACACGATCTGGGCTGCAAAAACGGCGCCGCCCACAGGGGCATTATAGGCTGCCGCCATCCCCGAAGCCGCACCACATCCAACAAGCAGCCGCAACCGGTAGGGCTGCCATCGTGCCACCTGCCCCCATTTCGATGCCAACGTTGATGCCAGGTGGACAATCATTCCCTCGCGCCCTATGGAACTCCCTGAACTGATGCTCAACAAAGAAGAACAGGCACAAGCCACACCTCGTCCCATGGGCAACCGACCATCCCCTGCTTTTACAACCTCCAAGAGGTTGCCCGGCCCCTTCCGTGTCGCCAGCCTGAGGCCCCAATACAAGACACTGCCCGCAATCAAAGCTCCAACGGCTGGCATCAACAATGGCCACAATGCATCTGACAATGAACTCAGGTTTTCATAGTATGATCGCGCGGGACGTACGACGTGCTCAATTCCGGCACCCGCCACGTGAAACACCAGATTGACGATTCCTCCCATGATGCCAACCACGCCCGCCAGTAGAAGATGGACAGCCTCTTCGCTGATCTTCAGACGCTCGCGAACACGCAAGGCCCCCCGCCAGTGTTGACGCCAAAATGCGCCACACAGCTTCCATAATCCCTCAAAACTCTCCAAAAACAACTTCACCCTTCGTCTAATTTACCCCACGGTGGGACAATGGTCGAGCCATTCCCCCTCCGATTCGATTTGTGCTCAGAGGTATGCTGTGATCATGGGCAACACGTCATTTCATGGGTTGTGAGTAAATGATTTCGAAGCTATACTGTCAGAAGCATGAAAAGGCCGTACCCCCATGGAATTGCTGCCGAAATCCTTGATGGGCTTGACTCAGGTCAAGGCGTGAACCCAGCCAACAGCTTATTCTGAGTCAACATTTGAAATCGATGTTTGTCAGGCGGGTGGTCTCGCTTTGCACTAGAATAACATAAACAAGCCAAAACATATGTTCTGCTACCAATGTGAACAAACCTCAAAGGGTACGGGATGCTGCACCTTTTCCGTATGCGGCAAGGATGAAAACAGCGCCTCGTTACAGGATCTAATTGTCTTTGCCACCAAGGGGATCGCCCAATACGCACACCGCGCACGCCTCTTGGGCGCCCATAACCATGATGTGGATGTGTTTGTCATGGAGGCACTTTTTACGACGGTTACCAATGTAAACTTCGACTCGGATCGTCTTGCAGATTTGGCCAAAAGGGCCGCCATGGTCCGCGATCAAGCGAAGGATCTCTATGAAAACGCCTGTCGCAGATCTGGAGGGACACCCGAGGTGATCAAGGGACCCGCAACCTGGATTCCAGCCCCCACAACGGAAGGCCTTATCAGACAGGGGCAAACCGTAGGCATTCTGGCACGCAGGGATTCTGTGGGCCCGGATGTCACTGGTCTGATGGAATTATTAACTTACGGTCTCAAAGGGACCGCAGCCTATGCTGATCACGCCATGCTTTTGGGACAGGAGTCCGAGGATGTTTATGCCTTCTTCCACGAGGCGCTAAACTACCTGACGCTTGAGAATATATCTGTTGAATCTCTTCTTGCGATGAATATGAAGTGCGGAGAGATCAATTTCAAGGTCATGGGGTTGCTGGATGCTGCCAACACGGGTGCATATGGCCACCCTGTACCCACCCCGGTTCGTATTGAGCCTGTGAAAGGCAAGGCGATCCTTGTTTCCGGTCACGATTTAAAGGATTTGGAGGAACTGCTCAAACAAACTGAGGGCACTGGGATCAATGTGTACACCCATGGTGAAATGCTGCCTGCCCATGGTTATCCCAAGTTAAAGGCGTACAAGCATCTGGTTGGAAATTATGGTGGTGCCTGGCAGGATCAAAAAGACGAGTTCAATGCATTTCCAGGTGCCATTCTCATGACGACCAACTGCATTCAGGAACCTGCGCCAACCTATAAGACACGCATTTTCACATCGGGCCTGGTTGCATGGCCAGGCGTCAAACATATTGCTGATCGGGATTTTGCGCCAGTAATTGCTGCCGCCCTTGAAGCACCAGGTTTTGCCGAGGAGGGTTCAGCCAAAACCATCCTTGTCGGTTTCGGGCATAACACCGTCATGGGTGTGGCCGGACAGGTCATTGATGCAGTAAAGCGCGGAGCCATTAAACGCTTCTTCCTTATTGGCGGGTGTGATGGCGCAAAAACAGGACGAAATTATTACACACAATTCGCCGAGTCCGTCCCCAAGGACTGCGTCATTCTGACCCTGGCGTGTGGCAAATATCGGTTCAACAAGCTGGACTTTGGCACCATCGGTGGCATCCCGCGTCTGTTGGACATGGGTCAATGTAACGACGCCTATTCCGCCATTCAGGTCGCGGTGGCCCTGTCAAAGGCATTTCAATGTGGAGTGAATGAATTGCCGCTATCCCTGATCCTGTCCTGGTATGAACAAAAAGCCGTATGCATTCTACTCACCCTGCTCTATTTGGGTATAAAGAACATCCGGCTGGGACCAAGTCTTCCTGCCTTTGTGACACCGGCAGTGCTGCAGGTGTTGGTAGACAAGTTTAACCTGATGCCCATCACGACTGCGGAAAAAGACCTCGCCAGCATCATGGCTTGATTGGGATACCCATCGTTGGGAGGCGGAGGGTTGACCTCCGCCTCCCAACCGATAAAAGCAGTCCACTATTGCTGGGCAGATTCCAGCATCATGTCTTCCATGAGTGAGAAGACTGTAACCTCGGTGATATCATTCATCCCGTAACTGCGCACAATGTCTGCCGTCTGCGATCCTTTGCCCAGGATATCTGCCGCAGTCGCCTGCCCTAAAATGCGGGCATCGCTCAAACGCAAGGCTGTCGCATGAATATCCGGCACACTGTAGGTCTTATCCCCAGACACCTCGACAGCGGTTATTTCACGTGAGGAAATCAATACCTCGATCACCACGTCGGCCACCTTCTTGAGCGCCTCACGATCCTTGCGGGACTGTTCGTTGTCAGCCGTGACATCGAAGGCGGATATGGGGCGTCCATCGAGCATCTGGGTGGCCAGTCGTTGATCAGCCAATTTCGTGCCTGCCATGCGCAAGGGACGTCCGAATAAACGTTCGACATCGCGCATGGTTTGGCGGTCAGCCAGGGATAATTTGCGGGGATCCTGTGTTTTATAGCTCGTATCGTGCGATGCTTGCTGACTGATATAGGTATTTGTCCGGCTGCCATCGCCAGTAGTTTTGACAGAAACGCCTGGAGAATCCACTTTCACCTCCTTGCTTGCAGGGGCATCACTGGTGATGGATCCCTGGGATTCATGCACGCTTTGTGAACGGCTTGCCAGTTTAAGACCAGACTCCTCATCCACAAGTTCTCGATTCACATAGATAAGCACTCGCGGGCTGCCAAGTTTTGGGTAAAAGGCCTTAAAACGATCAATTACGGAACGAGCCTGTTCGGGAGTTATCAACACCGGCCTGCCGCCGTAGAGCTTCTGATTCTCCGCCGGGGCAACAACGTTGGCCGTCGTCGTGGTTGTGGTGGTTGTCGTGGTCACGACAACCGTTGCGGGTTGCTCCGGAGGCAGCTTCTTCATGGGGGTAACTGGCTCCGGTTTGGCCGCATGTGCCATCGCAACGCAAATGAGGGCACCTAAAACAGCAAATGTACATTTCATAACTATCCTTTTGAAGGCCCCAGCTTAACGGGACTGCCGAACACGGATGGTATATTTTTTGGCCAGATTATTCATCGAAGTAAAGGACACTCCCTCCTGGCCGTTTTCTGTCAAAATCAAGGTCTGCCACAGTGTTTCATCCCCAGTGGGGAAACCCTGTTCATCCTTGAAGACGCAGTCCACCTGGACCTGAATGCGGCGGTTTTCACGATTTCGGATGTTGGCCACCACCTCGAGTCGGCCGTCGGGCAGAGTCTTCTGCTGAATTCCAGAACAAGTGATCGACTTGCGGGCGCCCGAATCCATCAGGACAAATGATATTTGGTTTTCCAGGTCGTATTTGGCCGTGTTTTTGGGGGCATAGGCGCCGGAATGGCAACCAGGCAACACCAACACGAAGGCGGCGGCCAGCGCCATGAGGCATTTATTTGCTTTCATAAATTTGAGGAGTTTTCGATTGATCGCTAACGAATAAAACCAAATCTTTCGGTCCGTTTGGCACTGTGAATTGAATCGTCTTGGTCAGTCCGTACAGTGGACGTCCACCGATATCGAAAAATTCAATGATGGCCTGACGGGGGCCGGGAGGCACCTTCAAGGCAGTGAAGCTCAAACACTGGGGTAAATTATCCCAGCATCGCGTGTCGGCTGCAGGGGTTGTGCAGGCAGAGATGATTTTACTCGCCAACCCAAAGGCCAGCAATCCCAATCCTGCTTCTGTAGTCTGTCTTTGGGTGGCCATCACCGCACCGCCCACGATGGCCACATTGCCTATGGTATCGGTTGCGGATTTGAACACGGCCTTGTTACCCAAAATATGATCCATGACACGGCCTCCACGCGTAGTGGCCTGGTAGGACAAATCATCGATCGCACGGGCCTCCTGCACGACGTCTCCGATTCTCACCCGAAATTGGACCGCATCCGACCTTCCCGGCATGAACCTTAATTCTTCCCCATATTCGCCTGTGGCATACTTGACAGGCCCGCGTCCGGCTTCGATAAAGACCAGGACATTAGCGCTGGGATCCTTGGGGGGAAGCGGGACTCCTTTGGCATTTTTTTCGGCGCGTTTGAAGGCATCCGAGCCGTCGCCCGCCAGTTTCGCAGTAGCCAAACCCTCCAAATAATCCAGCAGGACGTAATCGCTGGCATATTCCTTTTGCTCCGTATCACTATCCTGAACTTGAGCATTTCGAAAACAAGCACGGGCATTATCGGGCTCTCCATCCATCCAATAGAGGATGCCACGATAATAATAAGCCATCACCCGCTCGTACGGCTCGCCCCGGAAGAATTTCTTGTCTTCTGCATGAAAATACCCCCGGGCTTGGCGGGCGCTTTTATCGCCAGCGGTCAAGCCCCCCAAATGAAGGACAACATCGTCAAGGGTTTGGCGTGCTTCGGTGAAATTGCCCGACCGCATGCCATTGGCAGCAAGGCGGTATTCCCAGAGGACGCGATCCTTGGCGGGACCCTTTTCCACAGCCAATTTGGCATCGGCCTGGGGATTGCCCGTCGATGCCCATTGGTTGCTGGTGGTTTCGCATCCTGTGGCCATCAGCCACACAACGCAAAGCACCCCGATCCAGCGCGTGTTCTTCATTGCCACCATCTCGATATGTCAATTGATGCAAAAGGATTACCGATATGCGGCATCCTCCAGACCCTGTTTTTTAATTTCAGCCGCATCTTCCCAGACAATCTCGCTGGTACGAGCACTGATCAATTGAAAGGAATAAAGCACATAATCGCTGACCCCCGTTGAGGTCTTGGTCGTCATTCCCTGCAATTTGCCCGTCAGAAAATAATCGGCCCCCTTGAACTCAACAACATTGGGATCGCTGCTGCTGGTAACCTGACCGCTCTGTTTGAGTTGGCGTTCACGTTCCAGGGCAGCCATTTGCTCGCGCGCCAAGAAACGCACCTTCCCTGCCGCTTTCGAATTCAATTGGATACGAATTCGGTTGAGGAATATATCCTTATTGAAGGCAAAACGGGTATCGTTTACCACCGGTTCGAGGACAACACGAGGAGCTGTTGAGGCATTTGCAATCTCGGGGATCCCCAGAATGCTCCGCGCCATTTTTTCAGTCACCATCACCAGATCCTGGGATTCCACGCCGGTACCCGCAACGAATCCCCGCTCATCGGCCTTCATCTCCGTAACGGGAACACCCGAAGGATTTTTTACCCCAGAGGCACATCCCATCATTAGGCCCATGCCGGCAACTACGCTGGCCAGCATCACTTTGCGAACAATATGGATTTGCATATTCAGTTTAAAAGACACTTGAGAGTTCAAAAGGTTACCGTCCAAAAAGCGCATTGGCGGCCGCCATCGAGGAAGTACCAGAATCAGCCTGCGCCGTCGTGGCCACCTGTTGTTGTGAGGTGGTAACCGTTGTGGTTTGATACACCGTTGTTTGCGCAACTGGCTGTGGTTGAGGAGCATACCAATAAGGACGACGGACTATGCATTCCGCTACCCCGCCGACCACCAATCCTGCCCCCACCCCAATCGCAGCCCCTTCCCAACCGTGGCGACCATTATTGTGGCCAATAATGCCACCAGCCACCCCTCCCACGATGGCTCCGCCCACCATTAAATTGGGTCTTGGCCGTGGTGCAGGTACCAGAGCATAAGGAGGATACGGATATGGCGGTGGCGGAGGACTCAGAATATCGTGCAGAACGGCACCAGCCACAATGCCAACCGCAATCCCTCCCGCAATATCA
Organism: uncultured Verrucomicrobiota bacterium; assembly: GCA_964538065.1. Taxonomy (GTDB): domain Bacteria; phylum Verrucomicrobiota; class Verrucomicrobiia; order Limisphaerales; family UBA1319. The sequence goes on along the minus strand of CAZIDG010000002.1, from coordinate 81,041 downwards.
CCACCATGGTGATGATGGCCATGAAAGGATGGCCCTGCTGGAGGCCGAGGACCAGGGCCTGGATGTGGCTGGGCACCAACAGATAAGGCCATTAGCAGCGCACATCCGATCAGTAAAAAGCGTTTTATCATTCCTAGCACTTTTGACGTTGCCATCGGGCAACTATTCAGCGAACCATACCACCGCCTCCCCACCATGTAAACGCCTTGGTAGTGTGTCTAAAATCGACTTGTATCTCCCTGTCACTGGACCGATGCTGGTACATTGATGTTATGAAGGTTACAGCGGCCATATTAAAGGTCATGAAGCAACAGGGACGCGGAATCGCGTCGCTGACTGCCTATGATTATCCGACAACCCGGTTGCTCGACGAAGCGGGAATTCCTTTGATTCTTGTGGGCGATTCCGTGGGTATGGTGGTCTTGGGATATCCGGATACAACGCTGGTAACCATGGAAGAGATGGAACATCACGTCCGAGCTGCCGCGCGAGCCAAACCGCAGGCACTTCTGGCGGCAGACATGCCCAACAAAAGCTACGACACGGTTGAGCTTGCACTCTCCAACGCCCGCCGTCTTACTGCAGCGGGGGCCGAAGCAGTTAAGGCTGAGGGTGGTCGGAAAATTTTGCCCCAGGTTAAAGCCATTGTTGCTTCCGGGATCCCCTTTATTGGCCACTTGGGGATGCTGCCGCAAAGCGTGCGGGAAGAAGGCGGCTATAAGATCAAAGGCAGGACTGAAACAGAACGGCAGGCCTTGATGGATGATGCAAAAGCCTTGGAACAGGCCGGCGCATCTGCCATCGTTCTGGAATTGGTTACGCCAGCGGTGGCAAAGGCCATAACAGAATCCCTTTCCATTCCAACCATTGGTATTGGTTCCGGGGCGGACTGTGATGGTCAGATCCTTGTGATACACGATTTGGTGGGTATTTTTCCCTGGTTCACCCCCAAGTTTATCAAGCCCCGCATGAATGGCGCCGAGCAGATGAGAAACGCCGTCATGACCTGGTCCAAGGAAGTTCAGGACAGCAGGAAGTGATTCGCAGTGTAATAAACAAGACACTAACACTGAATTGTTTACTGTTTCATCTGTGGTGAATCAATGTGTGGATATAGTGCTATGAGGTACCGGATTTTATATTTGTTATTATGCATTGTGGCGGTCGCGCTTAAGGCGGCACAGCCCGCATTGCCGCAAATGCCCATGTCGGTTAATGAATCGAACGCCCTGACAGCCCGGTGGTTGCAGAAGGGATTGTTGGGCGCTCGACCGCTGGACAGCATGGAAACCCTGGCTCACTGGACACACCACGGGTTTGGTTCGATGGAATTGACCAAGGCGCATTCGACGGATGGTAACACCTCCTTGCGACTCCTATCGCCCACGGTGAGCGACAAGCCCAATGCAACGGGTGGACGGCCTTTTGGGGAAGCGGTGGCTCGTCGCGATTTTGACCACGAGAATTGGAGCGCATACAACCGGCTTTCCTTCTGGGTTTACCCCACAGTGCCCGGTTTTAAGGTCCTGTCTTTATTGGTGACTTTGAGCAATGATGGAGCCGTCAAACTTCCCAATCATGATTTGCGTGAAGGATTAAACTTTTTCCTTCTGCAACCAAACCAATGGAACCACATTGTGTGGGAAATTCCCAATTTGCCGCGCGACCAGGTAACGGGGGTCAGTTTTATTTATCGCTTACAGGGTCACGAGCCCGGGGCTGCCAGCACCGTTTGTTTCGACATCGATCAACTTGAGTTGCAGGCTGTCATGGAAGACCACTTTGAAGGGTGGACTGTGGCTCCTGGAACGATCGCGTACAGTCACTCGGGCTATCTGGCAGGTGGAACCAAAAGTGCCCTGGCTACGGGTGTGGAGGCAGGTTATTTCCATCTCATCAACATGCAGACGGGTGAGAAGACGGCCATCCGCCCAGTCCGAACTGTGTCCAACACCATTGGTTCCATACAGTTGCTTGATTTTTCGGATATCCGCGAACCAGGCGAATATGTCATACGCGCAGGTGATGCTGTAACCCAACCATTCTCAATACATGACGATGTATGGCGCGAAACCATTTGGAAGACGGTTAATCTCTTCTATTGTGAGCGATGCGGCGATGCCATTTCGGGCATCCATGATGTCTGCCACAAGGACTGGCGGGCAACACACAATGGAAAAGTGATCACCATCAACGGCGGTTGGCATGACGCAGGCGATCTCTCCCAAGGGCTTGTCAACACTGCTGAAGCCACCTATGCGATGCTGGCCCTGGCCGAGCATTTGCAGACAAATGCTGGCTGGACAGGGACAAATACAATGGATCCCTTGGCCGCTCGCCTCAGTCAGGAAGCCAAATGGGGTTTGGATTGGGTCTTAAAAACCAGATTTGGGGATGGATCACGAGTCACTTGGGCGACCATGGATTTTTGGACCGATGGTGTGGCTGGCACCCTTGATGATATGCAGGGTGAAGTCCATAATAATGCCTTTGAAAACTTTATCGCCGCCTCCACCGAGGCACTGGCTGGCCGCTTGTTAAAAACCTCCGATCCGGTCCTGGCCGCCAAATCCCTCAAAGCAGCTCAGGAAGACTGGCATTTTGCCCTGGCACAGGGCTCTACTCCTTCCCTGGAATGGGCTGCAGCGGGGACTCAGGCCTCGTTGGATTTGTTCGAAGCCACTGGAGATCAGGTCTATTCCTCCATGGCTGTGGAGCTTGCACGCATCATCCTGGCCTGTCAGCAAACAGAGTACACTTCCTGGCAAGTGCCCATGGCAGGTTTCTTCTATACTGAAACCGGCAAAAAACACCTGCTGCATTACAACCATCGCGGACATGAGCAGGCCCCCGTGGTGGCACTGTCCCGCCTCTGTCGTTTGTTCCCCGGTCATGCAGAGTGGATGGCCTGGTATGGGGCGGTTGCTTTGTATTCAGAATACCTGAAGACCGCTTCGTTTTACACCGATCCTTACGGCATGCTTCCTGCAGGGATTTACGACCTGAAGGACTCCAATGAGCCATGGTATGTGGCCCAAGTGCAGAAAGGATTTGCCCTTGGTTCGCAGAATTATCTGCGGTGTTTCCCTGTCTGGACGTCTTTCCGGGGCAACCATGGCACCATACTGTCGCAGACCAAAGGTTTGTCGAGTGCCGCACAACTCCGTAACAGTCTGGATCTGAGTGCGCTGGGCCAAAAGCAGATGCAATGGGTTGTGGGACGCAACCCCTTTGCTCAGTCCACCATGTATGGCGAAGGGTACGATTTTGCCCCCCAATACACCGCAATGTCGGGCAACATGGTAGGTTCTTTACCAGTCGGCATCCAAACCAAGGGAAATGAGGATGTTCCCTATTGGCCTGCCGCCAATTGCTATAACTACAAGGAAGTTTGGGTTCACCCATCCTCCCGATGGCTCTGGTTGATGACCGACTTGAACGGTCCTGCGGTCATTCGAGGCGTGGGGCGCCCTCAGATCAACCGGCCTGTCATTTTCAAAGACATGGGCACGGGTTACGCCTATACGTTCGAAGCTGACCAAACCACGGGACAATTCACTGCAAAGGTGCCTGAGGGACACTATCTCGTGACCCACGGGGAGCGCGAACGCACCATGATTGTCTTGCCGGGGAGCAGGCATAGCCTCGATCTGACATCTTCGTTGAAATGGCGTGTTGGAGGCGACACGGTGGATACCGGACGGGTGGTCGTGGATCTTTATCTTGAAGGGGATGGACGCCACACATTCAACCTGCAGTCCTGGAATCTGGAAGTGGAACAGCCCGTGCAAACCGTCCAACTCAAAGTCGGAGAGGCTCAAACCTTGCGATGGGTTTGCCACATGAAGAACCGGCAGCAGATGTGGGTGGGGCTCATCATTCCTGATGGCAAGCTGGAGAACCGCATGGAAGTATCCGGAAAGCTCCCACGCTATAAACTCTGGTAATCGGGGGGCATGCCCGGCATGCGATCATGTCCACCTCAAGCCCTTTCACGCATTCTACAGGATGTGTACTTGAGTATGTTGTATCGCCAGTGTAATCATGATGGTCTCGCATGAACGTTTGCATGGAAGAATTGGAAAACCAGGTGGGAGAAATGACCCGCTGGGTAGGCGCGTTGCGCAAGGAAATGGGGCGCGTGATTGTTGGTCAGGAGCAGTTGGTGGAGCGATTGCTGCTGGCACTGCTGGCCAACGGACACGTCCTGCTTGAAGGTGTTCCGGGTCTGGCCAAAACGCTGTCGGTGCGAACCCTGGCAGCCGCCGTTCATGCCCAGTTTCACCGCATTCAATTTACACCGGACCTTTTGCCCGCGGATATCATAGGCACCCTCATATACAACCCTCAGGATGGCACCTATCACGCCACCAAGGGACCCGTGTTTGCCAATCTTGTGCTCGCGGACGAAATCAACCGCGCGCCCGCCAAGGTGCAATCCGCCCTTCTGGAGGCCATGCAGGAAAGGCAGGTCACCCTGGGAGGCGAAACCATGCCGCTTCCCTCGCCTTTTTTGGTGCTGGCGACCGAAAATCCGATCGACCAGGAAGGCACCTACCCTTTGCCTGAAGCTCAAGTTGACCGTTTTATGTTCAAGGTCATGATCGGCTATCCGACCTTTGAAGAAGAACGGCGCATTCTCGATGTCATGGCCATGACATCCCCCGACTTGTCGGTTAAGCCGGTCATTCAACTCGATGAAATTCTGCGCGCCCGGAAATTGGTGGATCGCGTGCATGTGGACGACAAAATCCGGGATTACATTGTGAAGGTCGTTTTTGCCACCCGCAATCCCGAGCAACATCAGCTCCAGCTTAAACACCTGATCCAATACGGCGCCTCCCCACGCGCCACGATCTACCTGACGCTGGCGGCCAAAGCCTGGGCCTTGCTTCAAGGAAGGGCTTACGTCGTTCCTCAGGACATCAAGAGCATTGGCTACGATGTTCTGCGTCATCGAATCATTCTTTCCTATGAGGCCGAGGCGGAAGGGGTGACCAGCGACACCATCATCAAACAGGTCTTCAACACCATCCCCGTGCCCTGAGCACATGAACGTCCGCGACATTCTTGAAACCGTCCGCCGGGTGGAAATCCGCACCAACCGTTTGGTGAATGACGTGATGGTGGGGGGATACCTGAGCCAGTTCAAGGGCCACGGCCTCGATTTTGAGGAGCTCCGGGAATACATCCCTGGAGACGATGTGCGTGACATCGATTGGAATGTCACGAACCGCATGGGGCGGCCCTTTGTAAAGGAATACCGCGAAGAACGGGAGCTTGGCGTCATACTGGCCCTGGACATTTCCGCATCGTCGCTATTCGGTTCTGGCGCGCTAAGCAAACGGGAATATGCGGTGGAGGTCGCCGCCACCCTGGCCTTCTCAGCCGCCCGCAACGGCGACAAGGTTGGATTGCTGCTCTTCAGCAACCGCGTGGAGCTGTTTGTGCCGCCCCGGAAGGGGCGCAAACACATCCTGCGTTTGATTCGCGACATGCTGGTGCACGAGGCGCGCGAAAAGGGCACCAATATTGCCCGTGCATTAACCTTCTTAAACCATGTCCTTTTGCGTAAAAACATCGTCTTTTTGATGACGGATTTCCTTCATAGTCGCGGCGTGGCCACGGGTGTGGGCGAGCACAAACGGGACATCGTTCAGGAGATGGGATTGACCAATATCCGCCACGACCTTGTTTGCGTGCATTTGCACGATGCCAGGGAGCAGTCCCTGCCCGACGCCGGCCTTGCAACGCTTGAAGACGCCGAGACTGGAGAGATTCTCGAGTTGGATACCCATCGCAACTCCATTCGTGAAACCTATCGCGAGTACAACGAAGAGCGTCTGGCTTCATTGGACCGGGCCTTGCGTCGGACAGGCGTCAATACCATACGTCTTGCGATCAACGAGCCATTTGCCTTCAAGCTGCAGACATTTTTCGAGATTCGGCGTAAGAAATGAACTCGCTCGCATATCCATGGTCTCATCCCATCCTGGCGGACGTGCAGCGCCTGTTTCCGCCCAAGGAACCCTTGGAGCCAACGTGGTGGGAATCACACCTGTGGATTGTCCCCTGTCTGGTGTTGGTCCTTGTTTTAATGCTGATCCTTGTCCTGAGGTGTAAAAAATCAGCCATCCCCCTTCCCCGCTCTTGTGCAGACATTGCGCGTGATCGTCTCACATCGCTGCGGGGCACATCCGATCCAAAGTCCATGGCCGTCAGCATTGTCAACATACTATGCGAATACATCACCATGCGGGAGCAGTTGCCCTCCATGAAGTATACCCGTCAGGAATTACTAACCGCCCTTAAGAACAGCCGTCGTCTTCGTGATGAATGGGAGCACCTGGACTCCCTTCTGGCTGAATGTGAGCGGATCCTGTTTGCTTCTGCTGCCACTGGTGAATCCGACGATCGAAGTGCCATCTCCATTGAACTGCTGGCCAGGGCGACATGTCTGATGGAATCCATTGAAGCCGCACATGTGTCCGCAAATCAAACCATGCCGCCTTCATGAATTCCCATTTCCAATTTCAATATCCGTGGCTTCTTGGGCTTCTGGCTCTTTTGCCCATTTATGCATATTGGATGGGGAAAAACGGCAAGCTGAGCTCGTTGTTGTTTTCGAGCGCCGATCTGGCTCGCAAAGCGGGGACCATGGCTCATTCTTCTGTTGGGCATTTTTTGCTCTTTTTGCGCCTCCTTATCGTGGCACTGTGTATCGTTGCCCTGGCAGGTCCGCGATTTGCTCATGATCGAACGGAGACTCAGGCCAGCGGCGTGGATATCATGCTTGTGCTTGATCTTTCATGGTCAATGATGGCTCTGGACATGGGTGTCCCCCAGGAAAGAGTGTCCCGCATGGATATTGCCCAAACCGTCCTGGAGGATTTCATTCGCAAACGGACCAACGACCGGATGGGCCTGGTTGTATTTTCAGCGGTTCCTTATCTTGCCTCGCCATTGACCCTCAATCATGACTGGCTGATCCAGAACCTCCGCCGTCTCCATGTGGGAATGATCCGCGAGTTGGGAACAGCCATTGGCGATGCGGCCGCCACAGCGGTGCGTCGCCTGCAAACAATCAAGGACAGTAAAAGCCGCATCATCATTCTGCTCACGGATGGCGACAATAATAAGGGCGATATCGACCCCATCCCCGCAGCTCAGTTGGCTGCTGCACTGAACACCAAACTCTACACCATCGGCATTGGCCGTGAGGAACCTTGCAATCTTCCTGCGTTTGATCCTCAAAGTGGCCGATTGCGTCTGGATCCCTCGGGTCAAATCATCCCGACAATGACTCTCCAGCCGGCCAATTATGCAGTTCTATCCCAAATGTCGGCTCTGACACGGGGCAAGTCCTATCGGGCCACCAATCGTCGCGAACTGGAGAACATTTATCACGAGATTGATCAGCTGGAGAAAACGGAGGTTAAATTGCGCCGTTTCACCACCTACACGCCGCTGTTTCAATGGCCCCTTCTGGCAGGCGTGGCCCTGTTCTGCCTGGAAGTGATCCTGGGTAATACACGATATCGACGCATCCCTTGAACTGCCATGGATTTCGCCAACCCACATTTTGCAGAACCGCACTGGCTCACGCTGGGGCTGTTGGGGGCCATATGTCTGGTTGCCTTGCACCGCCATGCGGCCAGAGCCCGCCGCAAACAGTTGGCGCTTTTGGTTGGTGATGGACTGAATGCAACTTTGTCACGATCCCACAGCCCCGGCCGCAGGATGCTCAAAAACTGTCTCCTTGTGGCCATCATGGTGGGTTTGGGAGTGGCGCTTGCGCGACCGCAATGGGGGGAGCAAACAGAGGAAACGGTCCTGGTGGGCGAGGATTTGTTGTTTGTGCTGGATTGTTCCAGGAGCATGCTGGCCGAAGATGTGCGCCCCAATCGTCTTGCCCGGGCCAAGTATTCCATCCTGGATTTTGTTCAGCGACACAGCCTTGGCCGGGTGGGCTTGGTGGCCTTTGCCGGACAAGCCTTTCTTCAATGTCCCTTGACGCTGGATTATGATGCGTTCCGCGAGTCATTGCAGGCCATTGATGGCAAAACCATCCCCGTGCCTGGCACGGATATCGGACGGGCCATTGATGAGGCCCTGCTGGCGGCTGAAAAGTTCGATCGCCGCAAGATCATCATCCTGGTCACCGATGGTGAGGATCTTGAAAACACAGGCATTAAAACAGCCCAGAATCTGGCGAAACAGGGTGTTCAAATATTTGCCATTGGAGTAGGCAGTCCGTCCGGTACGACCATACCCGCGATCACGGAAACAGGCCAGGCGTCCATCCAGCGGGATTCCGCAGGTCAAGTGGTGCAAAGTCGATTGGATGAGAAAACATTAAAGGCCATTGCCAGTGCCACAGGAGGTTCCTATGCGGCACTGGGCGCCACTGGAGAAGGCATGAACCGCGTGCGACAGGGTATTGAATCCGCCAATGCCGCAGGCAGCAGCGTCTCCTCCCGAAAACGAGGAGTGGATCGTTTCCATGTTCCCCTGGCAGTTGTGTTGTTCCTGCTGGTGGCGGAATCACTCGTCGGAACACGTCGAAGAAACACTCCTGATCATGTGATCTCATGAAGGCCCTTCGAACAATAATTTGCATGATCCACGCCGGCCAGCCGGGCTTCTTACGGGGTCTGGGAACAGGTGTGCTGCCATTCCTTGTCCTTGTTTGTCTTGGTGTGCTCCCAGGCCTTTCCATCTATTGCGCGGCCTCAGATACGAATACACATGAATTGCGCACGCCTCGCGATTTCTATAATGCGGGTACAGCCCGGCTCAACGAGTTGAAACTGGCTGAGGCTGAGCCTTTATTGCAGGCAGCAGTTGCTAGCAATGATGAGAGTATTCAACCAAGGGCCTTGTTTAACTTGGGACATACTCGCTACGCCATGGGGCTTGAAGCACTTAAAAAAGGTCCAGAAGGAGAACGTGTGCACACCCAGGCGAACGAGTCGCTCGATAGGGTTGATGCCGCTCTTCAGCGAGGACAGTTGGCTTTGGATGGTAATGATGTTGATGCCATTGTAGCCGCCTACCGCCAGGGGCGCGGCGCCCGCAAGGATCTCAAAGGCGCCACTGATGCTGTTAAAAAGGCGCTCGAAACACACAGCACTGTGCTGAACCGCTGGCATCGAGCCGCAGGGGATTTCAAAAGTGCCTTCGAACTGAATTCAACCGACACCCAGGCAAAGACCAACGCCGACATCATGGATCAGCGCATTGCGGCTTTGGTGGACCAGCAACAAAAGAATATGATGGCCATGGGCAAGATGTCACAGCAGTCTCAAAAGTTGAAACAGATGATGAAAATGCTCAAGGAACGGCTTCCGAAAGACAGTGAAGAGGGTAAGGAAGGTGATGAGGATGAGGAGGACCAGAATAAGCCGAAAGAGCCCAAGGAAGGCGAACAGGAATCTCCACCACAGGACGGAAAGAAGACCGATATGAACCGCGACGATGCCATGCGCTTGCTGGAATCACTCAAGCTCGACTCAAACCGCAAACTGCCTATGGGCACGAACGACACCAGTCAAACGAAGAACAAAACAGGCAAGGATTGGTAATGCACAATTTCATTTTTAACCATCATCCAGCCGAGCGTCTTTGTGCAACTCCCAAGGGACACACCCGTCATGTTTGTCTCTTCGTTTTGCTTTGTTTCCTGGCGCGATGGTTCGGTCCGTCCATTGATGTGATGGGGCAGAACACAAACACGCCTCCCCCACCAGCAGGCTCACAGGTTTTGAGGCCAGTAATACGTTCTCAAGGGGCCCCCCTTCCTTCATCCTCGACCAATGATCCATTAACGACATTGATGCTCCAGCAGCCCGAAATTGATGTAAATTCTCCCATCGTTGTTGAAGCATCTTTTGATCCCCCTTCCATCAAGGTGGGACAATCCAGCACCTATCGTATCCTGATTACCGCCATGAACGAATCGGTGCACCTTCCGGAAAAGATGCCGATGCCACCTGGCGTGTCATTCGTCCCAGGAGGACGCGGTCAATACTACATGCCCATTGCGCAAAAATTGCTGCCTCGCACGTCGATTAATTACCGTGTGACTCCACAGGCATCAGGAACCATTCTCATGCCTGGTTTTAATATCACAGTCTACAACAAGACTTACACGGTGCCGGCCGCACAGTTATTGGTTATCGAACAGAATGAGGGGAGTGAGACATTGCCGCCACCTGCTGTCACTGTGGAGATGCCTCCGGGAGAATGGTATGTGGGGCAGTCCGTTCCCATCAAGGTACTGCTTATCGACCCCGGTAACAACACCGTTTTGGGCATGACTCAGCTGCAGTTGCAGGGCGAAGGCATTCTGGTTGACATGAATACCATGCGTCAGCGACGGGATATGACCATGCGAAATGGTCGCATGCAAACAGCGTTCATTAACGAGGTTGTTATAACTCCCATCATGCCGGGCAAACGAACCTTTATTGCACAGGTCCATGCCGTCATCACGCGGCCGGGACCGGCCCAACCAGGCACCATTCCCACATCCATGCCGCTGCTCGACTCGGGCCCCGTGGAACTGACTGCAAAGACGTTGCCCAAGGAGGGTGAACTGCCTGGTTTTACTGGAGGCATTGGAACTTTTGCGTTGGATTCGCCCCGTCTCTCCGCCACCGAGGTGCGTGCCGGGGAACCAATCCAAATGTCAGTCACCGTGAAAGGAGAGGGCAATTTTGCCAGGCTGATCTCCCCGCGTCCCATGGGGACTCGATATTGGCAAATATTTAATCCTCTCAGTGATGGTGTTCCTGTTTATCTGTCTGGGACCACAGGTTACCGTCAGCTGAATTTTACTTTAATTCCAAAATCGACTCAGGTAATTGCCACACCTGCCATACCATTTAGCTATTTTGATCCGAAGAAGAATGCCTACGTGGATCTCACCATCCCTCCAACAGCCATCAAAGTGCTACCGTCCACGAACGGCCTCGTGGGTATTGAGGCCTTGACTGAAACCGCTTCAGTACAGACTCCCGGAAGTGCTGAAGCGCCATCTGAACGAGGCCTCATCCTTACGGGACTTAGTGAAACGATGGGCAACCATGTAGTCACTCTCACTCCCCTGCAGGATCGATTGTGGTTTATCTGTCTGCAAATGGTTCCTGCGTTGACCATCCTTGGCATTTGGGTTGCAGATAGACGCAAGCGTTATTTGAAGGAGCATCCTGAGGTCCTTCTTAAGCGACGAGCACGGCGCGCCCTGCGAAAGCATCGCCGAGCCATGAATGCCGCAGCTCATGACAATGCCAGCACCGACTATATTCGCGCCGCAGTCACGGCTTTGAGCGAAATATCCGCGCCCCAATTGCAGGCCAAAGCCCACGCCCTGGTATGTGCTGATATCCTGGAGTATTTGCACATGCATGGTCTGAACGGTGAAGCCACAAGTGTGGTTCAACGTCTTTTCAAGGCGGCCGATACCCTGCGCTATGCCGGCAAACCGCCCGAGGATTTCTCATGTTCGCAGATGGATCCCCAAATTCAGTCCGTCCTGGATCAACTAAAGGCACGGCTATGATCTGGCAATTGAAATCCTTTAAATCCAGCTTCCATGTTCCCATGCCGCTCCGGTCCTGCCATCGGTCGCCCTGGATAATCGCCCTGGTGTTGTGCTGCGCCATTGTTTCTGGAGTTACCTTGCGTGCTGTTACCGCTCAGGATTACTTCAATCAAGGAGTCGGGGCTTACATTTCAGGAAACCATACCCAGGCGGTCGTGTGTTTCCAAAACGCTTCGAAACTGGCCCCGTCCGCCGGCACATTTCACAATCTGGGCAACGCAGAATGGAAATCAGGCCACACCGGTGCTGCCATGCTGGCTTGGGAACGTGCTCAGTGGCTTGATCCCTTCAGCGCTGGCACCCAGGCAAATCTTCGGTTTGCCCGTAAAAGCGCACAATTGGATTCTCCACCATTGACCTGGTATGAGATCTGCAGCACATGGCTCCCCACCCATTGGTGGGCATGGTTGTCAGCCATCACCTTGTGGAGTGCCATCGTACTGATCATGCTCCCCGGCACTTTTCGATGGCGTAAAAAGGACTGGCATCAGGGATGTGCAGCTGCATGTTTCGCCATTTTCTTCTTTACGCTGCCGGCCCTGGTGGGAATACAAAGTCGCACCAGACTGGCCGTCGTCATTCCCTCTCAGGCCCCACTGCGTTTAACCCCCACGCAGGACGCTGAAATTCTCACGAAACTGGTCGGGGGTGAAGTGGTGCGATTCGAAAGGGAACGCAGTGACTATTGGTACATCCGAGGGGCCAATGATCTTGCGGGTTGGGTCAAGAAGACAGATCTTGGGGGCATCAGCCATTTCGATTGTCCTTGATTAACGGACGCCACCAGCCTTCTTCTCGTAAGTTCCAGCTTAAAAAAACGACGCCGGGATTTGAGTCCCGGCGTCTGCATTTTTAGATCAATTCCCGCGCGATCTCAGTACTCGCGATCAGTTACAATGCCAGGTTGAGGCACTGGATATTGTCCCTTGGCGTCAGCCACCAGGGGTGCGGCCGAAGTCATGGTCAAATCTGCAACACCAGGCGCAAATTCATGCGTGCTGTTCATGATTTGGTCGAAGGTGATGATCTGGCCCGTATGCGCCGCCATGCGTCCCATGGAGGTGACCAGGCTGGTCTCCGCTCCGTATTTGACTTCGTTATAGGGCTGGTCGTTGCGAATGGCATTGACCAGGTCATTCCACTCGTTTTGGTAAGGATTCTGCTCGCCCGGCTTCGTTTTGGATTCCCAAAGCATGCCGGCGCGATCCACTTTTTGGCCTTTGTAGATACTGGAAGGGGCGCCGCAGTCGCCACTCTTGGAGGCAACAGCCATGCCCTTGGTGCCGTGCAGGTAGCTGGAATATATCTCACTGCAACCCACCATGCAGCGACCATCAAACGACATGGTGCTGCCATCCTCAAAGGTGTATTCCACAGCATACACATCGAAGTTCTGGTCCACAAAAGGCACGCCTTCCGGACTCTTCTTGTAATGACGTCCGCCCAGTGCATGAGCTTTGACAGGCCAGGCATTCTTCATCCAGCAAAGGTGGTCAATGACATGGATGTAAAAGTCGCTGAAATTGCCGCCGCTGGCCCACAGGAAGCTGTGGAAGCGCTGAATCTGGTACATCAACTCGCTGATGCCTTCGGGCTTCGGCGGCGAGGCAAACGATCCGCCGGGGCCATGCACGCGATAACCGCGCATTAAAATGATGTCGCCAATCTCACCATTGTGAACACGATCCGCCAGTTCCTGGAGGGGACGGCTATGACGGGACATCAAACCCACGCCCACCTTGAGGTTCTTTTTCTTGGCTTCCTCGGCCAACTTGAGCATGCGGCGGGTTGTGGGACCGTCAACGGTGACGGGTTTTTCCATGAATACGTTAAGGCCCTTTTCAATGGCGTAGGTGAAGTGCACCCAACGGAAACCCGGAGGTGTCGCAAAAATCGCAATGTCACCGGGTTTCAGACAATCCATGGCTTTCTTATATCCATCGAAGCCGATGAATTGACGATCTTCCGGCACGTCCACCTGGGTGCCGCGGTTCTTTTTGAGCTGATTGTAGCTGTTCTTGAGTTTTTCAGGAAACACATCAGCCATTGCGACGAGCTTGATGGGGCCGCTGTTGGTGGAAAGCGCATCCTCCGCAGCGCCTGTGCCGCGTCCGCCGCATCCAATCAGGGCAACCTGAATGGTATCACTGCTTGCCGCATGAACATGCGGAATGATCGTGCCCGCGAGGGCCGTCATTGCAGCGATCTTACCGGTGTTCTTGATGAACTCGCGACGCGTAGAAAGATTGACCGAATTCTCGCTCATTTTTTGTCCTTATCTATTGGTCTGTGTTCTTGCCATAATAGCTACAGCACAACAATGTGCCTGTCTCTGATCATGGCTAATTGGTTGAATCCTACCCCGGCCTATCCGGGTAATCAAGATACAAGAATTTGACGTATATGCAGTTATTCGTATTCGGTTATTCTGGCTTGGACCAAACCCGAAGCAGAACTCCCCCATGACGTGGTATCTCTGCCTCATAGCCCAAGGGTAACCGACCCAGATTCTTTTGACGCCAGAGATCGCGCACTTTTTTAACGCGTTGGATCCCCAAAACAGACCACGTGGCCTTGATGCGCGTTGGCATCTCACCGCGGTTAAACAACCCCACCGCTTTGCTCCCGTCCGCCATGTCCTTGACCATGGCAAACGACTCACCTTCCAGGTTCACAACTCGGGCGCATTGTCCAAGTGCATCTTGGTCCACTTCAATGACTTCGGGATTACATAGGACATTGATGGTGAACTCATTAAGTCGTCCCATATCCCCACTATAGAACAATGGTGCTGCCATCAAACACCAAAGGCTCATGAACGAATATTGTTCACTAGGCGTCAGTGGACACATCTTGGGGGCCCCCATATCGTTTGCATCGCCAATATAGCCGATCTGGATGTAATCAGGGTCATTCCAGGCTCCGGGGTGAGAATAGTCCCGATACTCAGCGTTCTTTAAGGCCACTTCAAAGATGCGGTTCAGTTCGAAACCAAGATCACCCGCAGTTCGCCAGCAGTGTCCACCGACCTCCGCCCCCCATTTCCAGACATCTCCCATGCCATATTGGCAGAGGTTATATACGATGTCGCGAGGTTGCTGTTTCAGAAGGTCGCCCATTTGTTTGTAGGGCTTTTTGAGGATTTCCAGGGTGTGATCCCCCTTGACCACCTCATCGTAGGAACACCAGTCATACTTCAGAAAATCAAAGCCCCAAGCCGCAAATTGCCGGGCATCCTGCTCTTCATATCCGTATGCACCCGCAAAGCCCGCACAGGTCCGCGGGCCAGGCGAGGTGTAAATACCGGCTTTCAGGCCTTTTCCGTGAACATAGTCAACCATCCCTTTGATATCGGGAAAATGCTTGTTCGGGATGATGTTACCGTCCGCATTGCGCAAAGGCCCCACGCGCATGGGATCGTTGTTCCGTGCGGCATTCATCCAGCAATCGTCAATGTTGACATACTGGTATCCAACATCAGCCATGCCGCTGGCAACCATCACATCCGCAGCTTCCCGCATCAGTTGTTCAGTAATGTGGTCATAGTGATAGTACCAGTGGTTATACCCCATGGGAGGTGTTAATGCCAGGGTCTGACCAGATACGATCTTGAAAGTCCGGGTCGCCCTTCCGTGAGCGTTCTTTGCCTGAAAAGTAACCTGGTATTCCCCAACCTCCGGTGCAACGCCGCTGAGGATCCCACTGTCAGGATTGATTGTGATCGCCGAAGGAAGCCCTTTGGCTGAAAACACCATGGGGCGTTCTCCTGTGACGGGCATCCGGTAAAGGAATGGATTGCCTGGGCGGCAACCATATACCATGGGGCCATTGATTTTCGGCGCCTTGTCGGCCTTGGGCGTTAAAATGTATGGGGTTTCGACCAGGCCAGAAACCAGGTGCGGTTTGGCACCACTTACAGAAAAGGAGGCGTTGGCAAGATCAGCATGGTCAAAACTGATGCCGTCACCAGCATCGCCAATCTGTATCAAAAGCATCCTGCATCCCCGCAAATCCAATTGAACTGTTTTGGCCTTTTCACCCCACTTCATGATCCCCGATTCCCAGAGCTTCCTGCCATCAGCGTAAAACTTATAGGTAATCGTTCCTGGCGCCCCTGCGGCATCATCAACCCCCACTTCAGTTGAAAAGGAATCGCATCCCCCGCCCAGATCAACCCATATGGAGGCCGAGGCATGCAATCCCACGCCATATTCATACACCTTCCCTCCAATGGTCAGGGGCTTTTCCCGGATTGACTGATTGATCTGAGGCGTCCCCCACCCTTGCCTGACCAGTCCAAAATCGAGGTTGTTCAGGCGGACTGTTTCTGCAGCCATGGCCATGCTGATACAACCGGTGATGGCCAGCAGGAATGATGTGCATGGAATTTTCATATCATATCATCGATTTACCAGGTCTTTTTCGATCTGTTCAAGGGACTTGCCTTTGGTTTCCGGCAATTGCATCAGGATGCCAAAAAATCCCGCAAGGCATACCCCCGCATAAATCCAAAAGGTGGTGGAGGCTCCCAGTTTTGAATTAAAAATGGGAAATGTGTAGGTCAGAATAAAACAGGCAATCCACAGAAACCCCACTGCGATCGACATGGCCGTGCCACGAATTCGATTGGGAAATATCTCCGATATGATGACCCAGGTGACTGGCGCCAGGGACATGGCATAACACCCGATGGCCCCCAGCACCAAACTTAAAAATGCATAATTCGGAACCACTCCTCCAGCACTCTTGACCTGATAGCACCACCCAATGGCCACATAGATCACCGCCAACCCCATTGCTCCAAACAGCATGAGGGGCTTGCGCCCCAGTCGATCCACGGTAAACAAGGCCACGAAGGTGAAAGCCAGGTTTACAATGCCCGTCATGACAATGTTGGTCAGGGTGTCATTGATGTCATATCCGGCCTGTTTGAAAATCTCCCCGGCATAATTAAAAATGACATTGATCCCGCACCATTGCTGGAACACTGCAAGAAAAACTCCCAGACCCAGCACAATCAGCACCCTTGGCTCAAACAATTCACGGTAGCGCACCTGTTTGTTTTCGTGGACCAACGAGCCCTTGATTTCCTGGAGGGCATTCAATGCATATTGGCTTCCCCCTATCCGTCCCAGGATCTGCTCCGCCTTCTTCTCCTGGCCTGCTTTGACCAGCCAGCGGGGGCTTTCCGGGACAAATAGCGAGGTCACCAGGAAAAAGAGAGAGGGAACGCCACAGGCTGCAAACATAAAACGCCACCCCTTCGCAACGTTCCAGGATGCTGCAAAAGCGTCCGGGCTGATTCCTTCGGGCACACGCTCTGCAATGCACCAGTTTACCAACTGTGCACCAAGAATTCCCAGTACGATCGTCAATTGGTTGATCGCCACCAAAAGTCCGCGCTGAGAAGCCGGGGAGATTTCGGAAATATACATCGGGGATATGTTCGAGGCCAGACCAATGCTCATGCCGCCCAGGATGCGCCAGCATACAAAACCTGAAAAACTCTGCGCAAAGGCGATGCCAATCGAGGATATCAGAAAGTTGGTTGCCGCCAAAACAAGGATGGGTTTGCGGCCAAAACGATCACTCAAGGCACCCGAACCCAAGGCCCCCCCCAGGCATCCCAGCAAGGCACAACTTTGCGCCCATCCAGTGGGCGATATGATGCTCGCCCATGCCTTTTCAAAAAATCCCGCCCCCGGCGCCAATTGATCTACGGTGTTCTTAAGTGAAAAAAAGGCCTCGTAGAATCTTGCGGCACCCCCAATGACCACCCAATCATAGCCGAACAATAAGCCACCCAGGGCGGCAACAAGCGATACCATCCAGATGTATCCCATGTTGTATCTGGGGAGCGCCTGCAAATCCGGTTTCACCGACGGTGTGAGCATACCATTCGGAAGAAAAACCTTGGAGTAAGGATGGTCGGGGCTGTGAGATTTGAACTCACGACCTTCTGAACCCCATTCAGACGCGCTACCAAGCTACGCTAAGCCCCGACCATGTCTTGTACCTGTTGCCAGGCACGGGCAAAATCATAAGGAAGACCGGCTTGAATTCAACATCTTTCTTCACATGTTCTTTTTTTCTGCCGTATCGCCAATGTTCTTTGATTGTTTGTTTTACATCAAACGTGCTTTATCTTAGGAATTGTGTTTGCGTTTGTCTCCCCAACAGCGGACATAAATGAATCATGAACGCAGCGTCATTAAGAAACACCGCCATCATCAACACCCTGCGCAATTGCCAATTGTTTGCCGGCTTGCCACCGGCAGATCTCATGGCCATCGCCAACATCACCGTGCTCAAGGCCTTGGACAAGGGCGAATACCTCTTTCGGGAGGGCGAGCCATCCTGCGGTTTTTTTGTCGTGCAAACCGGTTCGTTGACCGTGCATCGCATTTCTTCAGCCGGCAAGGAACAGGTGATTCATGTGTTCCGGGCCGGAGATTCCTTCGCTGAAGCCACATTGGCCACAGCCACAGGTTACCCAGCGGATGCTCGCGCTCTGGAAAACAGCCAGGTGTTGATGGTGCAAAAGAAGGAATTCATTGCACTGCTCCATCGCCAACCTGAACTGGCCGTCCGCATGCTCGGATCCATGGCCATGCATTTGCGCGTACTTGTATCGCGATTGGATGATTTGACCGCCAAGGATGTTGAAACCCGTCTTGCGCACTGGCTGGTGAAACGTTGTCCTCAACCGCTTCAGAACAAGCCGCATATCTTTGAGTTAACCACCACCAAACGCACTTTGGCAGCAGAGTTGGGCACTGTAAGCGAGACCTTTTCGCGCACTCTGGCAAAATTTCGAGATCAAAAACTCATCTCAGTGAAAGGAAAATCGGTTTGCGTGCTTTATCCTCAAAAACTTGCCGAGATCGTGCGCCGGAGTCTGGGAGAACCCTGATTTTCTCGATGTTGCGAAGGTATGCAACTTGCTTCCACATCTTATGCTGTAATGAGTATTGTCCAAATGGGCAATTGAGTTTGGTTTGGGTTGTCAAAGCCGTCCATGATCAATGCGGACATGGACGGCTTTTTGGTTTTCGTCACCGACTGAAGTGTTCGATCTTTTCAGAAAGTGTTTTAAATATTTGAGCTGCTGGCAGTTGCATTAACCCATCGGGATGTTCGATGACATTGAATCGCTTGCTCAAGGGGTGCCATACCTCGCGATTGCTCGGTCCCCATAACACGATCCCCTCCAGCCCCAAAGCCGCAGCAAAGTGACTGATTCCCGAATCATGCCCCAGGTAGAAGTGGCACTGTTTCAAATAAGCCGCCACATTTGCAAGTGGTTCATTTACAACGTAAACGATGCGTTGTTTAGGCAAACCCAGTCGCAATGTTTCAATGCGTTGTAGATCCGGTTCCCCTCCTAAAACGAGTATGTTCCACTTTGTTGAGTCCAACACCATTCTCAACAACGAGTCCCAGCACTCGATAGGCCAGTTTTTCTGGGTGCTTCCACTCCCTGGATGTGTCGCAAGCCAACATCCCGGCCCTGGATTTATGTGAACACCATTGGGAACGGTCAAATGCGGCTCTGGATCCGGATTTTCAATCCCAACGTGAACAAGGGGCGAGAGAAGCACCTTTGTGGCATGCATGGAGGCTTTTTCATCGGGCCGATGTCTGCCACGCAGCAAGGTGGCCGGGCTTACTTCCTGTAAGCGCTTGTGAAAAACACCTTCGGGATCATAGCAATACGAGACAATAAGATCATAGCTGCCAAACCGTTCACACCATCCCGGATTCAGACTGTTTGTCTCGGTAAAAAATGTGGCAAGGTCCTGGTGTTCAATGGGAAAGATCTGCGATACCCAGCCCCCCCATTGGGCCATGACGGCTATCCTTGGATAGCCCAACACATCTATTTGTGCATGGGGAAAACGGACCTTGAGTGCTTCAAATACCGGGAGCGTCAGGACGAAATCACCCAACGCTCCGCCACGAATGACCAGGATTTTCAATCAATCTAATGATTATCGCCATCCATCAAGCGCCCCAGTCCACCCAACACGGATCCTTCTTCCCTGCTTGAACCGCCCGCTCGAGGCGCTGCCGCAACAATTCGATCTGCCATTCTGCTGAAAGGCAGCGACTGGAGCCAAACTCGACCTGGTCCACGCAAGGTAGCAAAAAACAAGCCCTCGCCCCCAAAGAGCATGGACTTGATTTTGCCCACGTATTGAATGTCGAATTGAATCGATGGCTGGAATGCGGTAACGCAGCCGGTATCCACTCGTAGCACTTCCCCAGGTGCCAATTCCCTTTCATAGAGCGTGCCGCCGGCATGTATGAAGGCCCAACCATCACCCTGCAAACGCTCCATGATGAAGCCTTCACCCCCAAACAATCCAACCCCAATTTTGCGCTGAAAGGCGATGCCTATGCTCACGCCCTTGGCTGCGCACAGAAAGGCATCCTTTTGTGCGATGAGCTCCCCACCTATCTCTGCCAGGTGAATGGGGATGATCTTGCCTGGGTATGGTGCGCCAAAGGCAACCCGTTTCTTCCCGACTCCACGATTCTGGAAGACGGTCATAAAGAGCGATTCCCCCATGATCAGGCGCTTGCCAGCCCCCATCAGTGCCCCCAAAAAACCGCTGTTGGCTTGAGAACCGTCGCCGAAGATCGTTTCCATGTCGATCCCCTCTTCCATGTACATCATGGCGCCGGCTTCAGCGACCGCTGCCTCTTGCGGATCGAGTTCCACCTCCACAAACTGCATGTCATCTCCACACAGTTTATAATCCACTTCATGCATCATACCCATATGTATATCCTTACTGGTTTGATAAAACACCCCGATGAGGGGCAATTTGTTACAATCTTTCTACTCCTGGGGTTTGGGAAGAAAGTAACCACGCTGTTTCGCGGAAATCGGATATTCCAGTCGCTCGAGAACCTGCAGCATATCCTCCCACACCTCCCGTTTGGTGGCCATGGATTGGTTGCGTAATAGATATGCCGGATGATACGTCGGCATCAATGGAATGCCTCTAAATTCCTGGAAATGCCCACGCAGTTTGGTAATGCTGACAGGCCGCCCCAAAAGCCCCTCGACTGCTGTAACCCCCAACGCCACAATAACTTTGGGTTTGATAATATCTATCTGGGAGAGCAGGTGCGGCATGCACGTCTGCATTTCCTCCGGTGTAGGCTTTCGGTTTCCACTGGATTGCCCCGGCGTATCGGGACGACATTTTAAAATATTGGCTATATACACCGTTTCCCGCGAAAATCCCATGGCCTGTATGATTTTGGTCAACAATTGACCGGCCTTTCCCACAAAAGGTTCTCCTTGTATATCTTCATCAGCACCAGGAGCTTCGCCAATAAACATGAGAGGCGATGTCGGGTCCCCCACCCCAAATACGACGGATTTTCGTGAACGCACCAAATGCGCGCATTTTTGACAGACAACCACCTTTTTACGCAAAGCAAGGATGTCGTTGGTCTGATCAGGAACTGATGAGGACGGTGTGCTGGACGATGGTTTCGGCATGTTGGTTGTACTCAATGTTGAAGCCGGTGCAGTGACGGAAATGGTTGCTGGCTTTCCAGTAAGTGAAGGTGCAACGTTTGCTCGTTGAGAACGGCGGACGGGTACAGCAGTGCCCAGGGCCTTTGCTGCATCCGTCACCGGAACATAACGTATTCCCCGTGACTTCATTTCTTTAAGCTGCTGAATCGTGGCCTCCAGCAGTTGATCGAAAATTTGCGCCATGCGTCTCCTTTGTACCGGATTTCATCTGCGCCGCACGCAAAAAGATCGCTGTTTCCCCGCGCTGAATCAGGATTGCATGAAGACTAACCTGGTGGCAACCTGACGCCCGTGAGTCATCTAGCTCGTGCTCGTGAAGTGTTTGATGTCGAAATGGCCGCGCTGGCCGCTGTGCGCGACCAGTTGGACGAAACGTTTAGTAGTGCCGTGGACTGTATCGTGACTGCCCTGCAGCAACGATCCAAAGTTGTTGTCGTTGGCATAGGTAAATCCGGCCATATTGGCCGTAAAATTGCCGCCACGCTCACCAGTACGGGGTGTCCCAGTGTTGTCTTGAACAGCGTGGATGCCATGCATGGGGATTTGGGGATGATAAACGATGGGGATGTCGTTCTCGCTCTAAGCTATTCAGGTGAATCCGAAGAGCTGATAAATCTTATCCCTGCCATCAAAAGATTTGTGGTCCATATCATCGCCTTAACGGGCAGTGTAAAGTCCACTCTCGCAAAGCATAGCGACATTGTGCTGAACGTAAAGGTGCCGAAGGAGGCCTGTCCCTTCAACATGGCCCCCACCGCCAGCACCACAGCCTCTCTGGCCATGGGTGATGCAATTGCCATGGCCGTGATGCAGGCTCGGGGGTTCAAACGGGGTGATTTCGCCAAACTCCATCCTGCTGGATCGATCGGGCGAGCTCTTTTGTACCGGGTGCGGGATATCATGCGTTCGGGTCCTCGGTGTGCCACGACTTCATTAACTACATCCGTCAAGGATGCCCTGCTGCTAATGACCCATGCCAAATGCGGAAGTGTCTGCATTACAGATGCAAAGGGAAAACTGGCCGGGGTGTTCACGGATGGGGACTTGCGTCGTCGCATGTCAGCCAACCTGGGCGTTCTCAATGAACCGCTATCCCAGGTTATGACGCCCAACCCCATTTCCATCCGCGAAGATGCTCTGGCCGTCGAAGCATTGAAGATTTTTAATGAACGCAATATCGACGATCTTTTGGTCGTCAATGCCAGGAACGAACCCGTTGGCCTTGTTGATTCTCAGGACCTGCCCAAGCTGAAGCTCATGTAAAGCCGGCTTGGATCGCTGTTGCTATGGCCTGGTCAAGGTGATGGAAATTTCCTTCCGCAGTTGGCTGATGACCTTGCCTGTCTCATCGCGTAATTCGATTTCCAGGGTATCCATTTTAAGCCCATCTGACGGAATCCTGGCATCGGGCTTCAACGCATATTCCACGAGTTGCAGGTTCCGTCCCGCGGGTACTTTCTGATCTTCAATGGTTAACAGATCGGCTGTGGCAGGATTGCTGGAGGAATAAATTTTTACATGCAAAACCGATGCGCCACTGGGATGGTTGTATCGAATGGTAACATAACCGGCTCCCGGATTGATTTGCTTGAGATCGTCCATTTCAAGGGTCGTCGGGTTTGCCGGCAACCCACTGCCACTGGTCCCTGAAGCTGACCACTTGAGCAGCATGGTCGCGGTAAACAGCTCATATCGACGCCGTTTGACGGTCTCTTCGATAAAGACCGTCATGCGATCACTATAGTAAACTTCCCCTTCCGCCAAACGAGCCGCCTGGGTGTCAAAGGACACAGGTACCAGAATGAAATTCCGGCGAGATTTACCGATTCCGACAGGAGCCGTTTTGAAGAAGTTTGGTGACTTCGCATCCCCTGTGCGTGACACATAAACTCCCATCACAGGATCTGACAAATCATCCATGTATTCAAATTCAACTCCCACAGTTGCCTTTGAACGATCCAGGCTACGATTCACAACATCAAGATTCGTGATGCGGGTTTTCAGAGTCCCCGGTGATACTTTGGTCATGGCCACTGGTTCTTCCTCGTTTTTGACCATGGAGTCTGCCCTTGCAGCAGTGGCTGCCGGGGACGGTATCACTTTGGCCAGTTCTTTCCCGGATTCTTCCTTGTTCACCATTGTCTGAGTACGGTCTTGCGCCTTCAAAGGCTCACCTTGTGCTGCTGGGGCTTTATTCGTTTCAACGGTTGTGGGGCGCGGCAAGATGGTCTCAAGTCCCTTGTTTTTCTCCTGCTTCAATTCTTCCTTCAACTGAGCTGGCGCTGTTGAGGGTTCGACGGGAACAGGCTGAATGATTGGGGCGGCAGTTTTCTGAACGGGTGGCACCTTCTCAGATGGCTGTTCCACAGATGCAGGCTCGGATTTTGCCTTGGTTGTGTGTGTCTGGATCGCCTCTGGTGTTGTTGCAGTTTTTAAAGGGGCCTCTGCAGGTGAAATGGGCTTTGAAGTGGCGGTTGATTTCGAAGATGTTGAGGTGTCTTTTTCGGGTTTCTTTGTTTTATCCCCTGGGGTGGATTGGGAGGGCTTCGTTGACTCATCACGGTCAACATTCTTTACCGTTTCGGCTGTCTTTGATTTATCATCGGTCAAATGGCCCCACTGAATCTTTTTACCCTGGGTTTCACTGTATAGGACCACGTTCCCAGTCTGGTTGAGAATCAGTACTTTGATGCGGTCTGTAGTCAATTCCGAAGGAACCCCTTCTTCGTCAACAAAATATCTCACCTTGATGGAAACAGTGCCACGACCTGCGCCAACGGTTTGTGCATTGGCGCCAAACCAGGCAGAGACACCCTTTTGGCTCTTTTTTTCGATTACGGGCAGGATGTGGGCTGTGGCCCCTGCCAATCCATCGTAGGAGTACTGGATAACCACGGTGGCCTCCATGGATCCTGGCATCGATTGGATGGCGCGTATGGAACTTATGCTTGTGCCAGTCTGAGGTTTAAAGGTCTCCGGTTTGATGATGATCGGTTGAGCCTCAGTAATCACCATCGAAAACATAAGACAAAAAACGGAACAGGTGACGGCGTTCAGGAGCTTGTTCATAACATTGGAATCTTACACGCACATTACATCGGGACCTGCCACTGTCAAAGCACGGCACATCATGTCCTTGATTTACATCCTCGACAAGCAGTGAATCCCGGGCCCAGAGTAAGCGGCATGGCCGCCATTGAGTTGCAGAACCTTAGCAAATCATTCCGGGGCAGCGATGGGCAAACGGTCCCAGCCCTTCAGGACATATCGCTTTCCCTGGATGAGCGCGCCTTTCTGGCCATTGTCGGTCCCAGTGGTTCCGGGAAGACCACCCTGCTAAGAATCATCGCCGGTCTGGAACAATCAACCTCCGGATGTATCAATATCCATGGCCAACCTGTTACCGCTCTGCCTCCAGGGCAGCGCGATATTGCAATGGTTTTCCAGGATCCAGCCCTCTATCCTCACCTGACCGTTCGTAAAAACATCGAATTTCCTCTAAAACTCCGAAAGTCGTCCCCCGCTCTCATCCAGCGGCGACTTTCCGATATATCAGCCCGATTGGGACTCGATCATCTTCTTGATCGCTTGCCTTCGGAGTTGTCGGGGGGCCAGCAACAACGTGTCGCTCTTGGACGGGCCATGATTCGCCAACCGCAAGCCTTTCTGATGGATGAGCCCCTGTCCAACCTCGATGCCCCCGCCCGTGAGGAATTGAGGGCATTAATCGTCCAAATTCATCGTGAAACGGCTGTCCCCATGGTCTATGTCACTCACGATCAATCTGAAGCAATGTCGTTTCCTGGCAATCTTGCAGTGATGCATCAAGGTCGCCTTGAACAAATCGATCGTCCCATTGAAGTCTATCTCCACCCCTGTAACACCTTCATCGCACAATTCCTTGGCACCCCATCCATGAATCTGCTGACGGGAACCGTGGTCCAGGATGGAAATCATTCGGGCTTTCGCTTTTTTCCCCCCTCTAAGGCTACGGGTTCCTCCCTGTTGCTAGGGTTTCCCACAGCACCTTCCTTCCCTCCTGGCTTTTCAGAAAGCGATCCCGTCGTGCTGGGAATACGTCCTGACGACATTGTGTGGCAAAAGACGTCTCCAACAGGAGCATATGTAAAACTGCCGTTGGAGGTCCATGCAGTGAGCTTGCGCGGCGAACATGGTGTCATCGCTGCAACCTTGGGGGGACACCCTTTTCACGCCAAAGTTCCGCTCCGTCAGATGAACCTGACCTGGAATGAAGTGTCGTCCTTTGTCGCCATGGAGCATTTGCATTTCTTTGATGGCCGGACATCCAAACGATTGTCCCCTGCATGACATTCTGTGTCATCACGTCATCCAAGACCATCCCATCGTTTGCGGCTGTTGGCAGTGGGTCACAATGGCCCATATTTTGTCGCCTCTTGCCATAAAAAGCTTGGAGCGGGAACGTGCTGGTTCTACCTTGAATGCAGTCATGACCTTTGCAGGATTCCAGGATCGAGTGCATGGTGCGGGTCTGCTTCAACGCAGCCTCGAACGGGGCCGATTGGCTCATGCCTATCTATTCACGGGAAGTGATGGTGATCTGGCGGAATCATTGGCAACAATCCTGGTCAAAACGCTCAATTGCGAAAATCCGGTCCGCGTTCCCGGCAATTCTCTGCCCATTGATTGTTGTGACCATTGTAATTCCTGCCGACGCATTAATGAGGGAAATCACCCTGATGTCCATTGGGTTCGACCGGAATCCAAGTCACGCATCATTACCATTGATCAGATGCGTGAATTGATGCAGGAGGTCCATCTCAAACCACTCGAGGGGGGATGGAAGGCTGGGATTATCGTGGCTGCTGATCGTCTTAACATTCAGGCAGCCAACGCTTTCCTAAAGACATTAGAGGAGCCACCCCCCAGTTCAGTCCTCATCCTTCTCTCCACTGAACCAGGGCGATTGCTGGAAACCATCCTCTCAAGGTGTTTGCGTTTGAACCTTGGAGAAAACTTGCAAACCACCCTCAACCAGAATGATCTTCAATGGTTGCGTGCCTTTTGCGAGGCTGCTCTGGTTACCCCAAAGAATTTGTTGGTGCGCTATAAAATGCTCGGCGTCTTGATGAAACAACTGGCCCTCCAGCGCCAGGAGATCGAGACAGCACTTACAGAAAAGTCTCCATTGGAAAAATACGATGAAGTGGACGCATCCCTGCGCACCAAATGGGAAGAGGAATTAACCGCAGCCATTGAAGCAGAATACCGACGTCGACGCACCCTGTCTCTTGGACTCATCCAGCACTGGCTTCGCGATGTATGGATGCTGACTTTGAGCGAACCCACTGAATCCCTTCATTTTGTGGAACTGGCCGAATCGACAGCCCAAGTCGCCAATTCTTTGAGTTCGGAACAGGCTTTGGAGAACCTGCAAATGTTTGAAAAGACACGCAAGCTGTTGGAAACCAATGTGCAAGAAGCATTGGCTATTGAAGTTGGCTTGTTAAAACTCCATTTATAGCATCTATGCCTCCTTCTTCAAAACCAGTGGGCAGTTCTGCGGCAAAAGTCAGCAATCTTACTTTTAAATCCTTTATTCCCAATTGGTTTTACAAGTTGTATGCGGTGGTTATTGGGTTGTTTTTGGGGTTTTCATTCCTCAAATTTGGGAATCCAGTCATCCTGGACCGGTATCTCAATGCCCCCTCAGAAGCACTGCTGAGTCTGGAGCCACAATTAGCAGTGACCGGTGCTGGGGGTGATGCCACCGTTCAACAAGGTTTTCTTGAAAACCTGTTTGCTCCGTGGTCCATCTCCCAGGCTTACGGTTTCATCATCACAATAATCGTTCTTGGCTTGGTCTTGGGCCAATGGCGTAAATCCCTTCTTTCCTTGCCCATCATAGCCGCGGTGGGATGGCTTGGGTGGCAATGGCTGGCTTCTGTTTTTACCGTTGATACCTTCCTGACCCGATTAACCCTTACACATCTGACCCTTTGTGTGCTGATGTTGCTCATATGTTCGTATGTATTTAATGATAAGTTACTTACGAAATATGTTCTTCTGGGCATCCTTCCCGGTTTCATTCTGGTGCTCTGGCATGGTTTTGGCCAGCACTATGGTGGTTTGGAGGCCACGCAGAAGTGGATTTATGAGCAGCCCAATTGGCAGCAAATGTCTCGCGAGTTCCTGATTCGCATTTCAACTGGAAGGATCTTCGCCACCTTGGTGTATCCCAATGCCCTGGCAACATTGATTCTCTTGGTTTTACCCGCTCTGACGGTCCTGTCATGGCGAATGCAGGTCGGCGAAAGTTCCATTTTCCGGGGAGTTGCAACAGGTGTGCTACTCTATGCGGGATTGGCCTGTCTGTTTTGGTCCGGCTCCAAATCCGGCTGGTTGATTGCGTTGATCGTTATCGCTGTGGCCATACTTCATCTTAAGTTTTCATCCCGGCTCAAATGGTTGTTCGTCAGCACGTTACTGGTTATTGGCCTCACAGGCTTTACCGTGCGTTTTAGTCATTACTTTCAACAGGGAGCCACAAGCGTGGGTGCGCGCCTGGATTATTGGCGGGCAGCCGTTCAAATCATCCAGCAAAAGCCCCTCTTTGGAACGGGTCCAGGTACCTTTTCCATCCCCTATGGGCAGCTAAAAGCGCCAGAAGCTGAAATGGCTCGGCTCGTCCATAACGATTATCTCGAGCAAGGCAGCGATTCTGGCATCCCAGGATTCGTCCTCTACCTTGGATTTGTATGCTCGACCATGGTTTTGCTGTATCGAAGGATTATGAGCAACTTTGACGCTGCCGTTTTTGCAATATGGCTTGGAATTTTGGGTTTTTTGCTCCACGGATGCGTTGAATTCGGATTGTATATACCCGCCATATCCTGGACTGCATTTGCCATGATGGGAATTCTCTGGGGATCTGTTGCCCCTTCCACTCCCAACCCAACAGCATCCAAGAGTCAGACCTTTTAGCATTCGACAACGACTGGGGATGGTGATAGAATGTCGGGCGAGATGAAAGTCTTGTTTCTCAATGGTCCGAATCTCAACCTGCTGGGTTTGCGGGAGCCTGAGGTATATGGGAATGCCTCATTACAAGACATTGAGCAACAAGTTAAAGCCAAGGCTGCTCAGCTCAAAGTCGCAGTCGATTTTCGGCAATCGAACCATGAGGGCGAACTGGTGACGTGGATTCAAGAAGCACGAAACCAAGCCGACGTTATCATCATTAACGCTGCAGCCTACACTCATACCAGCATTGCGTTGCGCGATGCGATTGCAGGTGTCGGTTTGCCCACGATTGAGATTCATCTCAGCAATGTCCATGCACGGGAAGAGTTCAGACATCGATCAATGATCGCGCCCGTATGTCGGGGAGTCATCGCGGGATTTGGGGTTCAGTCCTACCTTTTGGCGCTCGAGGCGTCGCTATCGTTAACGCGTTAAAATCGCGTCTTTTCTGTGCATTATTGAGCAAAAATAGCCGTTTTTTGCCCCCAATTTCACCTTCCGTATTCAGGACTTGACGTCCAAGTTCACATGTCGTAATCTCATCGCGTTATTGAAATAACGGATGAGCAGTGTCGGCAAGTCGATCACTGCTCTTTTTACAAATAGACAGAGCGGTCTCAGGAGACCGTGTCAGGAATTTAAGTGGAGAAGGTTTTGTGGACTTAAAAGACATTAAAGCCATCATTGATTTGATGAGGAAAAATGCCGTCTCGGAGCTCGAGTTGGAAAAACAGGATTTCAAAATCCGTCTCAAACGAGTGGCCAACGGCGGATCATCCGCGGTTTACCAGGATGATACTCCCATCGTAGCGTATGCCACACCGCAGGCTACATTGGCGGTTCCTGCACCTCCGGTTCCTCAAGTGGCTCAACCAGCCTCGAATGAGATCGACATCAAGTCGCCCATGGTTGGCACTTTTTACAGGGCTCCAACGCCTGAAGCTGCTCCCTATGTGGATATCGGTGCTGAAGTTGGTCCCGACACTGTTGTTTGCATTGTCGAGGCCATGAAGGTGATGAATGAGATCAAGGCTGAGGCCCGTGGGGTCATCACGCAAGTGTTGGCCGAAAACGGCAAGCCGATTGAATTCGGCCAGCCACTCTTCCGTCTGCGCCCCAGCTGATAGTCATAATTGACACAACCATAACCGTTTACATTTCCGCATCGTTTCATGTTTGAAAAGATCCTCGTTGCCAATCGTGGAGAAATTGCAGTCCGCATCATCCGCGCTTGCAAAGAACTTAATATTCGCACAGTGGCCGTCTATTCGGAGGCTGATGCCAACTCGATGCATGTGCAACTGGCTGATGAGGCCATCTGCATCGGCAAGGCTCCAGCCTCGGAAAGCTATCTGCGGATTGAACGGTTGGTAAGTGCTGCGGAAATCGCGGATGTGGATGCCATCCATCCCGGTTATGGTTTCCTGGCGGAAAACGCTCACTTTGCCGACGTTTGCGAGAACTGCAACATTCGCTTCATCGGGCCCAGTTCGCGTGCGATGAACGCCCTGGAAGACAAGGCGGTGAGTCGTGAACTGGCTAAAAAGGCGGGTGTGCTCCCTCCTCCAGGGTCGGATGGCATCGTTGATAATGAACAAGATGCGCTTGCCACAGCGAAGCGTGTTGGGTATCCGGTCATGATCAAGGCGGTGGCCGGTGGTGGCGGTTGTGGCATGAGGGTGGCGCATAATGATATATCGCTGCTCAAAGGATATCATTCGGCAAGGAATGAAGCCGAAAAGGCCTTTGGCAACTCAGGGGTTTACATCGAGAAATTCATCGAGAACTCCCATCATATTGAGTTTCAAATTCTTGCAGACAATCGGGGCAATATCATCCACTTGGGTGAACGCGATTGTTCCATTCAGCGTCGCAATCAGAAAGTGGTTGAAGAGACGCCATCGCCGCTTATCGAGAACAAATTCAAGGACTTGCGCAAGAAGATGGGCAAGGCGGCTGTTAGAATTGCCGAGATTGCCCATTATACCAATGCCGGCACGGTGGAATTCATCGTGGATGATCAGGGCCAATTTTATTTTCTGGAAGTCAACAAGCGTGTCCAAGTTGAACATCCTATAACAGAAGAGGTTACAGGCATTGACTTGGTTCAGCAACAGATCCTTATCGCCATGGGTGAGCCGCTCAAGATCAGCCAGAGCGATGTTCAGATTCGTGGTCATGCCATTGAATGCCGCATCAACGCGGAAGATCCATTTGATGAATTTCGTCCAAGCCCTGGGCGGATTGAGATGTATTTTGCGCCTGGTGGTCCTGGCATACGCGTGGATAGCCATGCCTATGCAGGATACATGATTCCTCCGAACTACGATTCGATGATCGGCAAGCTGGTTGCCTTCGGAAAGGATCGGCGCCAGGCCATGAGCCGGATGAGCCGGGCCTTGAACGAATACATGATCACAGGCATCAAAACGACCATTCCATTTGAACAGGCGATTCTGCAGGATCCCAACTTCAGGCGTGGGGTCTATGCGACCAGTTTCGTGGAACAGTTGCTGGGCGGAGCGCGCCGGGAATTGATCGAGGACCGGGCCTAATACCCTGTCACAAAAGAGGATTCGTCACTCTTGACTGTCTGGATCAAGAGATTGGAGCACTGCATGTTCATCAAACCCCTCGAACAATGTTATTTGTATGGCTTTGTCGATACCGCCTATCTGGGCACCAAAACGCCCGCAGAGGTCACCAAGGAGCTATGCGAGGGGGGCACGGATATCATCCAGCTTAGGGCCAAGCACTCATCCATCGAGGCCGTTCGCACAATGGCGGAATTGATATTACCAATAACACAAGAGGCTGGTATTGCGCTGGTTATAAATGATCACTATCAAGTCGCACTCGACCTGGGAGTCCCTTATTTCCACTTGGGGCAGGAAGATTTCTTTGACGCTGGTCTGCACCATGTTTCCTCATTAATTCCACCGAACAGTGCCATTCAAGCAGGGCTCAGTTCACATAGTCCCGATCAAGCCCAACGAGCCATTAAAGCGGGTGCTGCTTACCTGGGGGTGGGTCCTGTATTCGCCACGGCAACGAAGCCTGAAGCCAGTCCGGCCACGCTTGAATATGTTCGATGGGCCTCGCTGCACATTACCCTGCCATGGTTCGCCATTGGAGGCATTAATCTGGAGACACTGGATCGGGTGATGGAGGCAGGTGCACGGCGCATTTGTGTGGTCTCTGCCATATTGAAGGCACCCAATATTGCAAAGGCTTGCCAGGAATTTAAACGTCGTTTAGCCTGATATTCAATCATTTGCATAATACCTATGAGCGTACTTGTTGTTGGATCGACTGCGTTGGACTCGATTAAAACCCCAAAGGCCGAAAATCCGTGCCTTTTGGGCGGTTCCGGAAGCCATGCAGCGGTTGCGGCCAGTTTTTTCTCCCCTGTGCAATTAGTCGGCATCGTCGGCAAGGACTTTCCGAAACGTTACATCGAACTATTTCGCAAGCATGGCATCGATCTCGCAGGTCTTCAGATGGCTGAGGGGAAGACATTCCATTGGTCGGGTGAATACGAGGTCAACATGAACAACCGACGCACCCTTTCCACGGAACTGGGTGTGCTGGGCGACTTCAAGCCTGATTTGCCGGAATCCTATCGCAAAACACCCTTTGTCCTGCTCGCGAACAACGCTCCAGCGCTCCAGCATTATGTCCTGGATCAAATGGAGAAACCACGTTTTGTGGTCGCTGACACCATGGATTTGTGGTTGAACACGGCGCTCAAGGATCTGCTGCGGCTCTTGAAACGAGTGGATGCCCTTGTGCTCAATGACAGCGAAGCCAAGCAATTGGCGAAAGACGACAACCTCATTACTGCCGCCGCCAAGATTCACCGATTGGGTCCCCAATTCGTGATCATTAAAAAAGGCGAGCACGGTTCGATGTTGTCCTCATCCCAAGGATTTTTCATGGCACCGGCTTTTCCGTTAAAGAAAGTCGTGGATCCAACTGGCGCTGGAGATTCATTTGTTGGCGGTCTGTTGGGGTATCTTGCCAGCCAAAAGGGTGCCATCGAGAAGAACCTGCGCAAAGCAATAGTCTGTGGAACCGTGGTAGCCTCGTTCTGCTGTGAAGGATTTGGATTAAATCAAACCAACAAGACAACCCTGGCGGATGTAAAGCGTCGTCTGGCAGAATTTGAAAAAATGGTGCGCTATTAAGCGATTCACCGCACAATTCCCTTTCATGATGACGCGCCCCGAATGGGCGCGTTTTCATTGATTGAATTCAAGGAGTCTGCCTCATCCAGCCCAAAATAATGTCAGCAGACTGACGGGGAGCCGTTCCCAGAACGTTATGGTCGGCCCAAGGCAGGACAACGAACTCCTTGAATGAGGCACAGTTGCGGCGCAACCATGCGCGCACCCAAGGCCATGGCACAATCGGATCAATGCCTCCAGTAAGATAGTACACAGGGCGATCAAACGCCTCTGCTATCCGACGTGGATCATTACGGGCGATCAATTCAAACCGATAACCAATGGCGGCCTTATCCTGAGCGGTTCGCCTACTCACAAACTCGTCAAGATAATCAAGCGTTTCCGGGGCATGCCGGTGCCTCAAGCGGGCGATCCACGTATAACAAGGAAGAAACGCTCGAAGACATGCCAGGGGCAGGATCCTCCAGAAACCATGCGCAAACCAGACGCCAGCAGGCGTTGGATGCCGCACAAAGCCCCCTGCGAGAATCAAGCCCTGAATCCTGAACGAGGCTTCATCTGATGGCACCTCGCGCCTGGGAGAAGGATTGTGAAAACGCCGGATAAACTCCCAGGCCACTTGAGAACCAAAGGATTCCCCGATGAGCCAAGCCTCGCCAATCCCCGCCCTGGCGAGCATTTTGCGCACCATTTCGGCATATTCAGGCAGACGCCATTCAGTGGATTGGGGATAGCTCATGCCGACAAAGCAGACCTTCCCATTTACAGCAGCCCGGAAGCTTTGCACCAGCGTCCAGTCCCCATGAATGCCAGGTATATGGACCAGACACGGCTTGCATGGGTCTCCATACACCCGAAGACGAAAATCATTCTCAGCGTATTCCTGATAACTCATGATGAAGATCAGGATGACACCCATTTGGTGCCATCTTTCAATCCGCTCATTGGATTCTGGAGATCCTTAAAAAGGGCCTCCGCCCTGCTGAAACAAGCCTCAGCTCCTGGACCATCATGATTGAGCTGGGCGATTTTTCCCAATTGATTCAAATTCCGGGCCTGACCGTGAACATCACCAAGTTTCTCCCGGATGGCGAGGCTTTTTTGATACCATGATGTGGCTTCATCCAACTGACTCTGAAGGAAGGCCACGTTTCCCAACTGATGACTGGTTTGGGCCTGGCCCGGCTCATCGCCCAACCTGTCACGAATGGCCAGGGCTTGCAGGAAATAATCTCTGGCTTTAAGAAACTGCTTTTGATCACGCGCCATGCGCCCCAACTGATGCAGGGTTGCAGAAACGCCCGAAAGATCGCTAATTTTCTCCCGAATGGCGAGGCTTTCCAAGTATCGCTGGGCGGCCATGACGTAATCCTTGCGTTCATGAGCCATGCGACCCAGTTGATGCAGTGCCAGGGCCTGTCGCGGTTGGTCTCCGAGTTCAGTGCGGATGGCGAGACTCTGCTCGTAGTAATTTTCAGCATCCTCGAAATAACCACGTTCCTGCTCCACAGCCCCCAATCTGCAGCACAGGGTGGCCTGCTTGTCCTCATCCCCCAACTGGCGAGCCAGGTCCAGTGCCTGGATGAGCCATTGCTCGGCCTCGCGGAAATGCCGGGTAGCAAAAGCTAAATCCGCCAACCTCAGCAGGGTGCTCCCCTGCCCCGACTGATCACCAGACTGCTGTTTCAAAGAGAGGCTTTTGAGGTAAAATCGCTCTGCTTCCTCTGTCAACTGGCGGGACTCAGCGATGGCCCCAAGATCATCCAGGACATCCTCATGCATTGTGGTGCCGCTCAATTCCGGGAACATGGTGCCCAGTCCCGCATGAAGGGCACGCAAACCCGAGAAATCGCGGCGGTATTCGCACAACTCAGCACGATGTCCCACAAGACGGAACCAGAGTATTTCAGCATTCCGATCGCGCTCCGGAGCCAGGCTTGCCATGTCTGCCTCCAGATCGCCAATCAACGTCTCCCACTCGGACCAGCGGCCTGTGGAGATCAGCAAGGTACGCAGCCCACACAGAATCTCCTTGAGGCAGTCAAAATCGCGCCGGCGTCGTGCCAGACGACAGGCCTTGAACAGGTTAAATTGCTCGGCGTTGAGCAAGTTGAAGGCGAATTCCGCATTCGCCTGAAAAATCTGGAACAACTGATTACCCGTTCGTCCCACGATCAGACAGAAGACCTGCTCCAGCCAATTCATATGATCAGCGTAAAAATCGCGCATCAACCTGTCGTAGCTGTTTTGCAGCGCCATATGAATGGCATAGGCCCCCTCATTCACTCTTCGCAACAGACCCAACTCCGAAGCGACGTCCAAAAGGCGAATCCAGTCCTCCCGTGTGAGATCCCGCAGCCAGGATGGCGCGGATTGGTGTGCTGACATGGCGGCCAGGACACGGGCGGAAACAAAACCATCAAACATGCCCAGAACAGCAAGCCTGCGCCGAAAAGCGACATCGAGACTATCCAAGCGATGCTTGACAAGAAGGTCGAATGCCCTGGCCTCTCCACACTCGGATTCGCCTTTCATGAGGTTTTCCAACACGGCGGCGGCATCCTGCCGTCGCAGCTCCGGCGCCACAATCTGGATGCCTAGAGAATTGCCACGCACAAAGGCGAGGAGGCAGGTGTAGTCCTTGAGATCCCTGATAAGACGCAACGACATTCCAGCGCGTCGCATGGCCTGAACCGCGAGCAACTGCGCATCATGCATGCCAAGCCCGCCCAATGACATTCGCCCGTATGCCGTGCCAAGCCAGGGCTCGTCCTGTCGCGAAGTAATCAAAATGCGCGTTTTTCCTCCTTCGAGAGCGGCGATAAAGTCACGCAACTCCTTCTGTTCCGCCTCAGACCAAGCTGAGGGGGAACCGGGGGGAAAACCTGTTACCATTTCAAAATTACTCCACACCATCACGCATGGGGTGTTCCGCAATAAATCGACCACCGTCTTCCGGCGTTCAACCGCGTTCAATTGAGGCACTTCCCGCTGATACAATGCGCGGATTTCCTCCTGGAACAACTGGCTGATTCGATCATAAACCTGCATCGGAGGGACGTGGTTTTGAAAGCGAAAGAACAGAACAGGTCCCATGAAGCGTTCCAATTCTGCATGCCAGCGGACCCAGGCCATCGCCACTTCGGTTTTTCCCACACCAAACAGGCCATCGATGAGGACGGTTGTGTGTTTGTGCAGCAGGCATTCAATGTTCAGAATGTCATGATCGCGCCCGACCAGACCCAAGGCAGGCAATTCAGGCGCGTCCATTTCATTGGCGGCCTTTGTCTGATGTGCGACTATCGACGGAGCCTTAAAGCGGACTGTCGGCAGGCCTGCAGCATTCATTCGAAGCGACCTGTCAGCATACACAACGGGTGCCATCCAATCGCGAACCATCACCTCCCCGATTGCAGACGCTCGAAGAGGGGTATTCCACAATTCATTCCGGGCCGCCGTAGCCGCCGCGGAGGCGTCCTCACCATTCAGCAAATGCTCATATAAACGCGACCAATAGAGCAAACGAGCGGATCGGCTCACGCCAGGAGGCAGGGCAATCACGACGGGTGTGTGTTCCTCGAGCAAATCGCTTAATGCGTCATAAAACTCCTGCCAAACTGAACGGGATGACGCATTGACGCAGTCCAGAAGAACCAACACTGGCCGGGCCATCTTTACAAAATCAAGCACGGAACAACAGGTCTCTCCCTCAACACCTCGAATGGCCAACTGCTTCTTGTGATCCGGGCTGTCAACGACTCGACATTCAAGATGAACGACATGTGCGCCTTTATCCGAACCTGCGGGGCACTCCCGCAAGGAGGTCATGAGATCTCCCCTTGGAATTTGCAATTCAAGACGGTCCTGATGCTCGCGCATCATTTCCATGATCGAGAGCATCAGTGATGGATCAGTACAAGCCCCTGCGTCAGACCTTTCCGGGACAAAAACGACTTTGAGCCGATGATTCTCAAGAAACTGATCCGGCGACACGTTGCGGGAAACAGTCCTGGAAAAGGCGCGCGTTGAACGTGCCAACCAGCCATAGTCGCCCCGGGCGGGATCACGGATCAACTCCCATGGGATTTTACAGCCAATGGCACCCCCGTGGTGAATGGTTACACACAGGGCGGAAAGATCATCGGCGACCTGCGAATACAAGGAAGCGGCTTCCGACTCATCAAACAAGGCTTTAAACAGATCAGCACCAGCCTGTTCAATATTGCGCTCAAACTGTGCCGCGCGCGCCTCTTGGGGCGCCCAAGGATTGAAGGCGTACTCACTCCAGTACCAAGTCCATTCATCCCGGACAGGCTGTGGTAGCTGATAGAAAAACGGCCGTTCCCAGTATTGCCATGGCGCCTGATCCGCTGTTTTGCACGCCAAAGCAACGCGTTGTTTTCCATCAACCACTTTCAATTCAATACGAAGCTGTTTCATTCTTCCATTCCACACCATTTACCGCCCCAATTTTCGAACACCTGAAATACCCCTCATTTGCAGACATGCCAGGAGAACTCCAGGAGGCTCGATTGGGCACCTGCAGTTAGGTGCATCAATATCCACTACTTTGCGGCAAATGCCACCGCCAAGCTAAACACATCCCAGCACCAGATGCGCCCCATCCAGCCCCCCCACGCCCAGTGAAACACCATGCAACGCCGCACAAAACCGCCTGTCCGCCTCCGAAACGCGGATACGCAAAATAGAAACCATTGAGGCCCGCACCGCGAAACAAGAGGTCAGGGACAGTTCACAAAGCAATGGCGAGCCAGCATCTTCTGATCTCCCGAGGACTGGTATCAGACCTGACACAGCATGAACGGATTCTCCGATGTCTTTCAAGTCCAAAAGGCTCCGTGTTTTTTAAGGCGATTCTCTTAATGCTCGCCTTTGGAGCAGGCACCTGCTAAGAGAGGGGTGTTGGGTGCGGACTATGATGTGGACCACCATTAAGGATTGGCTTGAGGGCCTGGGCAGAATCACCCTGCTCTGGCTGGAGACCATGCGTTCTCTCGGGACCCAACGATTCAACCGTCCGGGTTTCCTGCAACAACTGTACTTTATTGGGGTAAAATCCCAGTCCGTGGTGTTGATCACCGGTGCCTTCACGGGAATGGTCCTCTGCGCACAAACATACTTCCAATTTCACAAGGTCAAGATGGACACAGCGACGCTTGCCGTGGTGAGTGTGTCCATGTGCAGCGAATTGGGACCGGTGTTGACAGCTCTCATGGTTGCGGGCCGTGTCGGAGCAGCCATGGCTGCAGAATTGGGGACCATGAAGGTGACAGAACAGATCGATGCGTTGCGAGCCCTGGCCACACATCCAGTGGATTTCCTGGTTGTGCCCCGTTTCATGGCCACCGTAGTGGCCATGCCGTTGTTGACTTCCGAAGCCATCGCTGTTGGCATTGGCGCCGCCTATTGCGTGGGAGTTGGGATGCTTGAAATTGACGCCGCCTATGCCTGGCATAACATGCTTCGTTATACAAGCCCGAGCGATCTCCTTATGGGGCTTGCCAAATGTTTTGTTTTTGGTGCGATCATTGCCATGATAGGGTGTTACAAGGGCATTTATTGTGGCGAGGGTGCTGAGGGGGTAGGCAAAGCCACCACCGACTCCGTTGTCTATTCCTCCATTGCTGTGCTCATGAGCAATTTTTTCCTGACCATGGCTCTGACACGACTTATTGCCCTGCTATGATTGAAGTGAGACAACTGGTGAAGAGCTTTGGCACACATCGAGTTCTTGATGGCGCCAGCCTCCGGATTGAAACGGGTGAATCGGTCGTCATCATCGGGCGCAGCGGAGGCGGGAAGAGTGTTCTGCTTCGCCACCTCATCGGCCTGGCCCAACCAGATTCAGGCGAAGTTTTGGTGGACAATCAGAATCTTGTCGAACTGTCGGAACGCGACCTGCTCCCCATTCGCCGCAAGTTCGGCATGCTCTTTCAAGGTGCGGCCCTTTTTGACTCCTTGAGCGTGGCTGAGAACATAGCATTCCCCTTGAGGCGTGAATCCCGCTACTCGGATGTAGAAATCAGCCACAAGGTGGCCGAGGCACTTGCCATGGTGAACCTCAGCGGCATCGAGGATAAAAAACCATCTGAACTCTCTGGGGGCATGCGCAAGCGAGTAGGCCTGGCCCGAGCGGTGGTATATCAACCAGAGATTATTTTGTATGATGAACCCACCACCGGCCTCGATCCTGTCGCTTCGGACAGCATCGACCGGTTGATCATTGACGTTTGTGAACAACTCAAGGTGACCAGCATCGCCGTCACCCATGACATGCGAAGCGCCCGGCGCATCGGCCACCGCATCCTGATGCTCCATGAGGGACGCATTTACTTCTCGGGCACCCCCACGGAGCTTTTCAACAGCCAGGACCCTGTGATACATTGTTTCGTCAACGGCATTTCCCAATCTCACTCCGTTAATTCATGAAAGAACCCCGCACATTCTGGAAGGTAGGCCTGTTCGTCTTGATTGGCCTGACGCTATTGGGCGCCATGCTGCTCCAATTCACAAAAGGCGCGACCCTTTTCAAGCCTTCCTACGAGATCCGACTGCTGGCCAAAAATGTGGGATCGATCAAACCTCATGCAACCGTAGCCATGGCCGGCGTTCAGGTTGGCAACGTGGTGGATGCCGATCTGAATCCGGATGGGCGTTCGGTCACCATTCGGGCGCGCATACTTAAAAAATACATGATCCGCGAAGATGCCGTATTTGTCATCGATCAGGCCGGTTTTCTTGGCGATCAATTCATCTCCATTTCACCGGGCCCGAACATAGCCCCCCCCATGACAAACGGGAGCGTGGTCCAATGTCAGGAGCCCTTCAACCTGCAAGACACCGCACGTTCGGCATCTCTTTTAATGAAGCGCCTCGATGAAACCGCACAGATAGTCAATCATTCGATGAGCCGGATCGACCGGATTCTATTAGCCGAGCAGAACCTGGTCAATCTGACCAACACACTGGCCAACCTTCATACGATGTCATCGGAATTCACCAGCATGGCGACAGGCATTAATGGCCTGGTTCAGTCAAATGCCGTGACGGTCACCACGGCGTTAAGCAATCTGGTTGTCTTCACAGTCGAAGCCAATCGTCTGGCTGCCCAGGCCAACGAGGTTTTGTCCACCAACGGTTCATCCTTCAAGCGCATGACCATCAATTTGGAAAGCGCCAGCACCAGCGCCAGCAATCTTCTGCACGGTCTGGAGAACGGCGAGGGCGTGGCTGGGAAGCTCTTAACGGACAAAACTCTCGCCATGGAGTTCACGGCTCTTTCAAGTAATCTCACCGTCCTGAGCAGTAATCTCAACAAATACGGCTTGCTCTACCGGCCAAAGACGGTAAAAAGCTCGACTAAACAGCCGGCAAAACTACCCTATCCAGGCAAAAGTCCGGTTTGGTAAATTATGTCACTCTGGGTCGTACGCATATTCTTTTTGTTACTCTGTTGCACAGGGGGATTCGCCATTACGCAGGTGCGGCCCGAACTGGTGGCGGGCGGCGGCCTGATCGGCATCATCATCGGATTCGGTTTGGGCGGACTTCTCATTGCCATTGATGAGATGCTGAAAGGCTTTTCCCTTCGTGCATTCTCGGCCGCGAGTTTCGGTCTGCTGCTGGGCACAATGGTAGCCTGGATGATTGATCGTTCCCAGCTATTCATCTATGTGGACGAAACAACCCGATGGGTCGTCCGGCTGTGCCTGTTTGTCAGTTTTAGCTACATTGGCATGATTCTGGCCATGCGCAGCAACAAGGAGGATTTCTACCTCATCATCCCCTTTGTGCGTTTCGCAGCACAAAACAAACCTGAAAACCTCCTGTTGCTTGATACCAGCGTCATCGTGGATGGTCGCATCACCGACCTTATTGAGGCCAACTATCTTGAAGGGATCATTGTGGTGCCTCGTTTTGTGCTGCGGGAGTTGCATCAGATCGCTGACAGCAAGGACTCGATCAAACGCGTGCGCGGCCGCCGGGGGCTCGACATGCTCGAACGCATTCGTCACAACAACAAGAATGAAGTCAAAATCCACGAAGCTGACTTTCCGGACGAACCTCAAGTGGATGCCAAATTGGTACGTCTGGCAAAGACCCTCAATGCGAGGCTGTACACCACGGATTTTAATCTGACCAAAATTGCCACTCTGCAATCGGTTTCCTGCGTGAACATCGCAGAGCTGGCCCAGGTCCTCAAGCCGGTCATCCTGCCGGGAGAGTCTTTCAATATCCGGATCGTGCGCGAAGGCAAGGACAAGGGACAAGGGGTTGGCTATTTAAGCGATGGGACCATGGTGGTTGTCAACCAGGCGCACAATTTGATCGGCCAGCAGGTGGGGGTCCATGTCATCAGTCTTCTCCAGACAGGTGCTGGTGTCATTGTATTCGCGGATCTTCAACAACCAGTGGTCACTTGATTCGCCACTCAGCAGCATTATTATTAACTCATGGATTGGACCATGGCACATCCAATGTTTGATGTCATCGATGCGCGTTTGATGCGCTTGTTTCCGGGGACTGAAAGTGCTCAGGCGCTCCTCCATGCCGGATTGGCTGTTTCCAGCATCCTCGCCGCAGTAACTATCGGCCGCGTTGTGGTCAAGGCACATGCAATCCAAGCGAGTAAAACGCATCATTTCCCGACGGCACTGGACCGTATGTTTTCATGAAAACCATTGATCGCTCCACCCTGCGAAAATTAGCGAGACTTGTTCCACAGGATGTTTTGTGTTTTGATCCGAAAGTCCTCAAAGAGCACGCCTCAGACAAATGGATGGCCTCCTGTCAGCCAGATGCCGTGGCATTTCCCCGCAATGTTGAGACCGTGTCCAAAATCCTTGCCTTTGCCGATCAGCACCGGATTCCAGTTACAGCACGTGGTGCGGGATGCGGATATGCAGGCGGATGCGTGCCTGTGCGGGGTGGGTTGGTGCTATCCATGACACGAATGAATCGCATCAAGGAAATCAATGCAGGAGACTTTGTCGCGGTAGTCCAACCAGGTGTCATCACTGAAAGGCTTCAAAAGGCGGTCGAAAAACGCGGCTTGTTTTACCCGCCGGATCCAGCCAGCCGTGGCGAGTGCTTCATCGGTGGGAATATTGCCACCAACGCAGGGGGACCCCGGTGTCTAAAATATGGGGTCACCCGCGACTATGTTCTGGGTCTTGAGGTTGTACTTGCCAACGGTACTGTGCTGCGATTAGGCAGCAGGACCCATAAAAACAAGACCGGCTTTGATCTTTCCCGTGTGTTTGTAGGCTCAGAAGGGATGCTGGGCATTGTCACGGAGGCCACACTCAAACTCATCCCCCTGCC
This sequence comes from uncultured Verrucomicrobiota bacterium, assembly GCA_964538065.1. Lineage (GTDB taxonomy): Bacteria > Verrucomicrobiota > Verrucomicrobiia > Limisphaerales > UBA1319. The sequence continues at coordinate 39,346 of CAZIDG010000002.1, read as the reverse complement.
CCCATTCCGGGCATGCCTGTCTGTTGGATTTAGCGAGATGGCCGACGACGCCAAAGCAATTCGAGCCATTTTTGCCGGAGGCTTCCTGCCCTCCGCCCTGGAAGTGGCCGATGCCTTTACCCTTGCCGCCGCGCATAAACGCACCGGCAGCAAAATGCTCGAGGGCTGCCGGGCTCACTTAATTGTGGAGATGGACGGTCAGGCCAAATCGGTTCGCCAGGAACTCCGTCAGGTGGAGAAAATTGTCCGTCAATTCAACCCGCGCTTTGTGCGTTCCGCCTTTGGCGCGGAATCATGTGAATCGATCTGGCAATTACGCCGCGAATTTTCCTATGCACTGCGCGACACCGGCCTGCAGAAGCTGAACGAAGATATCACCGTGCCCCGCGGGCGCCTTGAGGACTTGTTCCGTTTTACAGCCCGCCTGCAGAAGAAGCATCAATTTCCTGTGGCCTGCTTCGGTCATGCTGGAGATGGGAATATTCACGTCAATGTCATGGTGGATAAAACGCTCCCAGGCGTCAATGAACGGTGCCGTACCGTTTTGGATGAATTATTCCAACAGGTTCTCTCCTGGGGTGGAGTCATCACAGGAGAACATGGGATTGGTCTGTCGCGAAAACCGTGGTGGCCAATGGCCATCAAGCCGGAGGTGCATCAATTTCATCGTTTGATTAAAGATGCCCTTGATCCCCATGGCATCCTCAATCCAGGGAAGTTTCTCGATCCATGATTACCATTATATTTATTACCCATGAATGAATCCACTGTTGATAGCGGTGCACGTCAGCTGTTGCTGACGCCCTTGTTCAAACCGGAAATGATTGAGCTCAATCTCCAAAGCAGCACTCGTGATGCTGTTCTGGAGGAATTGACAACCAAAATCCCCCAACTCGCAGGTCATCCCGAGAGCCGGGCAAAACTCCTCAAGGCGTTACAGGAGCGTGAGCAATTGTGCAGCACAGGTGTTGGCGATGGCGTTGCACTGCCACACTGTCGCAACGCTCTGGTGGGATTGGTGAACGATCCGGTCATCGTTTTTGGACGCCATGACAAGGGTATTGCCTTTGGCGCTGTCGACAACTCACCTGCCCAACTCTTTTTCCTGTTAGTGGCGCCCACTGTCAGTCTTCACCTGCAACTTCTGGCGCGACTGAGCCGAGTTTTGCGTGATTCACGCGTCCGCAAATCTCTTTTGACGGCGGATCGTCCGGAAAAAATCCGCCAAATCATTCGGACTGCAGAAGAACAGTTTTAACAGGAGACATTTCGCAATTCGAATACGTGTGCCCTGCCAGCGGTCGTGTTTACCTGCTGACAGGGCATGTGGTGACAAGTCTCTTGAAATCAATCCGCCACGAATTCGTAACTTCCTGAGCCAACTGCGAACACAGCGGCATCTCCTTCCATCCGAAGGAATTTCACTCCTCTCGCCTTGTTGATTGTCCTGCCTCCTTCCGTCACATGCGCCGCGTCCCTGGCAGGTACATATACGTCGGCAATCGCATTTACGGGGATCACGATGCTGAGCCTGAACTTTCCATCCTTTTTCTCCCAGGCTGACGATATCTTGCCACGAACGGTATTGTGGGTGGCGCGTACCCAACGCAGATCACCAACCGGCTGGGGCTTGATTATAATCTTATCGAATCCAACGGCATCGGGAGAAGGCCGTATGCCGGCAAGCGCCTTATAGAACCATTCGCTGACAGAACCAAACATTGGATGGTTGTGTGAGAATGTATTGTCACTGAATTCCCAGTGTTCCCAAAGAGTGGTTCCTCCGAGCTCCAGCATATGGCCCCATCCAGGAAAAGTACGCTGATTGACCAAACGATACGCGACATCGGCACGGCCTCCATCCGTCAAGGCGTTGAGCATGTATTTGGTGCCGAAAATACCCGTCGTCAGGTGGTTGTCGTGTTTGCCCACGTCCGCTACAAGCACATCGAGTGCAACCGCCTGTTCTTCTGATGGGGTCAGACCGTGATAAAGCGCAAATGACTGACATGCCTGCGTGGCGGCATCATAGCGACCTGTGCCCCTGGTCAGAAACCTGCGATTGAAGGCCGCTTTGATTTCCTCTGCCAGGGCAGATGCCTCGCGTGCGTCTGCTTCCTGTCCCAAGGAGGCAGCCAATTGAGAAAACAATTTTACATTATAGTAATAAAAGGCCGTTCCAGACAAAGCGCGCGGCTTTGGTACCAGACTCTCATGATCACTGAGACCATTGTCCAGAATGCCATCCTTGGCCAAGGAATGTAACAGTCCAACCCATTTTTTGGTTGCCTGGTACTGTTCTCGTATAAGCCGGGTTTCTCCGTAATATTGGCGCAATTGATGGAGAAGCAGCGGCTGCGCTGTCCCCCACCCAATGGGTCCCGATTTGTCACCCAATCCTTCGTCACTTATTCCCACAAAAGGCGATGTCTCGGTAAAACCGCCATTGGACCGGACCGCATCCCAGAGGTCCTGTGCAGCTTTTGCGTAAAACCGCGCCATGTCGAAATTCATCATGGCCATTTCACTGGATGCAACAATATCGCCGCCATACCCATATTTTTCACGATGCGGGCAATCGGATTGGACGCTGAAAAGGTTGCTCAGCTCCGTCCACAGGACCATTTCCTGTATGCGGTTGAACATCTCGTTTGAACACTCAAACGATCCAGCGCTCGCCACATCAGAATTCAAACGAAGACCTTCAAGAGTCTCCAAGGTCGGTCTGCCCGGAAAACCCGTCACTTCGACATAACGAAATCCATGGAAGGTAAATCGCGGTGCAAACACCTCGACACCCCGCCCTTTCAGGATGTATTCATCAATTTGGAAGGCCGTTTTGGGATCTCCGTCCCCTTCATACCGGTAATTGACTCCTCCACCCTTGATCTGGCCGCACACTGCAGTCATGCCGTTGAGAGTTCCGTCGGGATATACCAGCTCGCCAGAACGAAGGCGGACGCATGTGCCGGATGGGCCACTCACTTTCAATCGAACCCAACCGGCAAAGTTTTGACCAAAGTCGTAAACAAACACCCCAGGCTTCGGTTCTGTCAACTTAACCGGTTTGAGAGTACGGGTGACTCGAATGGGCGGAGCATCCTGTGCTCGCAAGGGGCCGACTTCCGGTTGAACAGCCGGCACCGCAGTCTCCCATTTTGAATCGTCAAAATTAGCCGTGTCCCAGCCTGTCTGCTCGCAACGTGCATCATATTTCTCCCCCAAATAAATACTGTTGCGCAAAATTGGACCGCCACTGACACGCCAGGTAGCATCTGTGGCAACAACCTGTCTGGTTCCATCTTCGAAATCGACCACGAGTTGCACAATAGCACGTGGCTCGCCAATGGTAAGAGCATCACGAGGATTAATGTGCCCCCACATGCGCAGCGGAAGCGGATTAAACCATCCGTTGCCAAGCATGACCCCGACCGCATTGCGTCCTTGTTTTATCTGATCCGTTATGTCGTAGGTTGAATAGAGCACCCGCTTGGAAATGGTGGTCCAACCAGGATCGAGCACGTGGTCGCCAACACGCTCACCATTGAGACGGAGTTCATAATACCCAAGGCCACTGATATAGGCACGAGCACGTGCGATTTTCCTGTCCAGAACGAATTCCTTGCGGAAAAGCGGTGCTGGATGATCGGCAAACATCTGGGCTTCAGTGACTGGTCCCATCGTTTTGCGCTGAATCCATTGCGCCTGCCAGTCTTGCGGCATCAATAATGCAGTCTCCCACCAGGCTGGCTTGCTATAATGAGAGGGTTGATCATCATTGTCCCAGACCCTCACCTTCCACCAGGCACGTTGGCTGGAGTGCAGGCTCGTACCCGCATAAACCACCTCAACTGATTCTGAAGATACCACCTTGCCGCTGTCCCAAAGATCGGCCTGGTTCCGGGCAAGTTTTTCTGCACTCGACGCCACCAACACCTGATAAGCAGCCTGCTTCTCCCCCCGCCTGTTGGATGACAAGATCCAACCCAAACGCGGCTGAGCACAATCGATCCCCAAGGGTATCGAACGGTACTCACACCTCAGGTCCTGAACAGTGATTACAGCCTCCGCTGGCACGATCATGATCGATAAAACCAAGCAGGCTAATCCGAAAGAAAGCGATATGGATTTCACGGTGCCGGAAATTAAGGCACCCACTCCTTGCTGTCAATCTCACTCCCCCCTCCAACAGTTACTCCAGGAGAGGGTTCTGTCCATGAATGGAGGGCTGTAATCGACCTCCATGGTCATCTTCCAAATGAGCGATGTGCAAATGGGCAGGACCGGTCTCGTTATCTTCTCTTTATCGTCCCCCCCAAATAAACGCTTCGAAATTCGTCCAGTGTCTTGTGTGAAAAGGTTAAAAAAGCCCAAGCCGTTCTTGACGTCCCCACCTTAAGACGTGCAAACTTCGCATCATTATCCAAACGCTTGTGAAAACACGTCCGGCATCAGTTGTTATGGCCGCGTTTTCCAAATAGCAGCACGATGACGGCAATTGGGCGACAATTGAGGCGCTGGCTGGGACTGTTCCATGGAGCCAGCGATAGCACGCAGTGTTTTCGTGATTTTTACGAAAATGCCGCGGATGCGATATTTACGTGCGACCTTGCCGGGCACTTCTCATCGATGAATCCGGCTGGCTTGAAGATCACCGGCTATACGGCAGCCGAATTCGTGAACATGCCCCTGGAGAAATTCATTGCCCCGGATTATCTGCCTCTGGCGCAATCGCTCATTGCGCGCTGTATTGCAGGTGAAATCCTGCCATTGCACGAGATGCAGGTGATATGCAAGAACGGCCTTGTGCGTTTTGTCGAAATCAACATATGGCCACTTCGCAGAAATGGACATCCCATTGGCATCCAAGGTATTGCACGAGACATTACAGAACGCAAAAAGACTCAAGAGGCCGCTCTGAAAAACGAGCAGCGTTTTAGGCACCTGGCGGATCTTTTGCCTCAAACTGTCTTTGAATGTGACCTTCAGGGGCGGTTCTTGTTTCTCAACCGCGCCAGTTTTCCGATGTTCGGATATTCGACAAGCGATGCGGTCAATGATTTAACCGTCTTTCATATGCTAAAGCCCGATGATGTGGCGCGAGCCAAGGAAAACATGGCTGCGCTGATTTCGGGCAAAGCAACCAATGGCAACGAATATACCGCACGGAAAAAGGATGGTTCCTTTTTCCCCGTCCTGATATTTTCAGCCCCCATCCAACAAAATGGCACAGTCAACGGGATGCGGGGCATTCTCATTGATGTGAGCGAACGGAGAAAACTCGAATTACAGTTGCGCAAGTCACAGCGGATGGAGTCTGTCGGCCATTTGGCAGCGGGCATCGCCCATGATTTTAACAATATCCTGACCATTGTCCATGGCCATGCCAGTTTGTTGCTCTCCCACCGAGACGTTCCTCCCGTGTGCATGGAATCGGCGACTCAGATTGTATGTGCCACCCGCAAGGGAACGGATTTGATACGCCACTTGCTGGCATTCAGCCGCAAACAGATCATGCAACCCAAGCCCTTGGATATAAACGAAATAGTGACGGGCTTGAGTCACATGCTGCCAAGTTTGCTGGGAGAAAGCATCACCCTTCAGATTCAATGCTCCCCCCGCCTGCCCCTGGTGAAAATTGATGCAGCCATGATGGAACAAGTGGTGATGAATCTTGCTGTGAACAGCCGCGATGCCATGCCCAAAGGCGGTGCACTCACCATCAAGACAAGCGTATGCGTACGGGATGCAAATTCCAACCGTGCGAGTGCGGACGCTCGGATCGGCCGGTTTGTTGTTTTAACCGTCGCAGATAACGGTTGTGGCATGGATAAGGAAGTCCTCGGGAGACTATTTGAACCGTTTTTTTCCACCAAAGAGGCCAGCAAAGGAACAGGACTCGGCCTCTCCACTGTGTTTGGGATTGTCAAACAACACGAAGGCTGGATCGATGTAAATAGCGTACCCCAAAAGGGAACAGAGTTCTCCATCTACCTGCCGATTTGTAACGGGAATGAAACGCCCCAGCGCATTCACGCTACGCAAAAGGAAGATACCGCCCCCATCCAGGGAGGATCTGAGCGTATTCTGGTTGTGGAGGACGAGCCTTCAGTACGCCAAATGATTTGCAGCATCCTAAAACCTTGTGGCTACGAAGTCCATGAGGCAGCCAGCGGCCGTGATGCTCTCGAACTGCCCCTTGTGGCCCAAAGTCCAATTGACCTGCTCATTACGGATATGGTCATGCCCGGCGGTGTTTCAGGCCGCGAACTGGCCCTGCGTATGCGCAACCATCAAGCGGACTTGAAGGTCATTTATATCAGCGGATTTAGCATGGAATTATTGGGCGTAAGTCCCGATTGGTTGAAAAATGACGTTTTCCTCTCAAAGCCATTCTCGCCCCGGGCCTTAATCAAAACTGTCCGGCACTGCCTCGATAAACAGCTTGGGGCAGTTTCCACCTGAGATGCGATATGCATTCGCTGGAATGCAAATGACCTGTTGTACTTTGAAGACATGCGCCATCCGAACAAAGGATGGGAATGGAGGATGGTGCAAAAGTTGTTGTGTTGGTGCATCTGACTTGAATCCAACAGAATAGAGCCCATAATAGGGATCATGTTCCATCGCCCAGGCATCGTTCAAGCCACTATTGTTTTTGTATTGGCATGTCTGTCGTCCCTCTCTGCCCAGACAACCAACGGCGTATTGCGCGAAGTCTTTACGGACATCGAAGGAAGCACTATTGCGGACCTGACCTCAAATTCTGCCTATCCCGCCAATCCTTCGCGTGAATTCATTGATTCCGATTTTGAAGCCCCGCATAACTACGCCGATAATTATGGCACCCGGATGCGTGCCATATTGGTACCATCCATCACCACCAATTATACATTTTATATCGCAACTGATGACAACGGCGTTCTTTATCTCAGCACCGATGACAATCCCAACAATAAAAAATTGATTGCCCGCGTCACAGGGTGTTCGGGATGGCGGGAATGGACCCGTGAAACAGGCCAAACCTCCGCTCCAGTTTTTCTCCTTGCAGGTAAAAGGTATTATGTGGAGGCAATGCAGAAGGAAGGCGTTGGGGATGACAATCTCTCAGTCGGATGGTCACGACCCGGAACCGCCATTGAGATAATACCTGGCACCAATCTGGAACCTTACGGTCTTGCTGCTCCCAAAATCATTCAGCAACCATCCGACGTCACTGTCACCGAGGGGGAGTCGGCATTTTTTACGATTAAATTGGAACGCATGTTGGGAGCCGTGTTCCAGTGGACTCGAAATGGCGTTACTGTTTCCAACACCACCAGCACAGTCCTGGCAGTCGGGCCTGTCACCCTTTCTGATGACGGAACCGTTTTCCAATGTTTTGTCACCAATTCTCTTGGATATGCCAGCAGTTCTGTCGCCAGGCTGTCAGTTTTACCCGACACAACCCGGCCCACTCTTACCTCTGTAAGCTTCCTGGGAGACTGTAATTGGATGACGATGCATTTTTCCGAATCTCTTGAAGCCGCCTCGGCCACCAACCGCAATAATTATCAAATGGATAAGAATGCTCGGGTCGAGGAAGTTACCATGTGCCCCGATGAATCCTCGGTTTTGGCCAGAGTCACAAAACTAACATTGGGTGAATCATATATATTGACGGTAAATAACGTCCGCGATCGTGCCGCCACCCCCAACAGTATCACTCCTGATTCGCACATCACTTTTTCAACCTCATACTCTCCACTGCCCATCGCACGCATTACGGGCACGCAGGAACAACCAGGCCCATCAAGCCGGCGGTCTCCCTTGGCCATCACCGAAATCATGTACCACCCCATGGATCGCAGTGATGGACGCAATCTCGAGTTTATCGAGATCTACAATTCGCAACCCTGGCCCGAGGATGTCAGCGGGTTTCGCATCCAAGGCGACATTGAATACCAGTTCCCCACCAACGCAAGCATTGCATCTCGAGGATATTTGGTGCTGGCAGCATCACAGGCGGATTTTCAAACTGTTTATCAGTTAGCCCCTTTTGGACAATTCACCCATAATCTTCCCAATCGCTCAGGCGATATCAAACTATACAATCATTTGGGAGCACTCATCAGTGAGGTGCATTACAAGGATGAAGCTCCCTGGCCTGTAAGTCCAGATGGTGCTGGCCATTCCTTGGTGTTGGCGCGTCCATCTCTGGGACAACAAGATCCTGCAGCGTGGTCGGCAAGTGATCGTCGCGGCGGCAGTCCTGGAACTTCTGACACAATCGCTGCCAATCCCTACCAAACCGTCCTTATCAATGAAATATGCGCCCGTCCTGCAATTGCGAAGGAGGACTTTATTGAACTGTACAACTATAGCAGCAACTCGGTGGATTTATCGGGATGCATTCTGACGGACGATCCGTCCGCCAACAAGTTTGTCATGCCTGCCGGGACCGTCATTTCCCCATTCGGTTTTCTTGCATTCACGAAATCGCAATTGGGATTTGGATTGAAGAGCGGTGGAGATACCGTCTATTTCCTTGATCCAAGTGCCTCCAAGGTGCTTGAAGCCGAACAATTTCGCGGACAGGAACAGGGGCGTTCCTGGGGCCGCCATCCCGATGGGGCTGTCGAATGGAGCATTCTAGCCCTTGCCACGCCTGATGGAGCAAATGAACCTCCATTCCAATCCCCCGTGGTGATCAACGAAATCATGTATGAATCAGTCGATGGAAATGATGATGATGAGTACATCGAATTGTGTAATCATGGTGGCACCACCATTCCGCTGTCGGGTTGGCATTTGGAAGGTGGCATTGACTACATTTTTCCTTCCAACGCAGTATTGCTTCCAGGCGAATACGTGGTTGTGGCCAAAAACCACGAGCACCTCCTGCGGAATTATTCTTATCTCAATGACACCGTTGTTTTTGGTGATTACGACGGGACATTGGGTAATCAAAGCGACGAAATCATCCTTACCAGACCGGATTTATTGATCTCGACCAATGCCACAGGTCGAATCATCACCAACACCATTCAGGTTCTCGTCGACCATGTCATGTATCGATCCGGAGGCCGTTGGGGGCATTGGAGTTCTGGAGGGGGAAGCAGCCTCGAGTTGCTCGATGAGCGGGCCGACCATCGTCTGGCAGCCAATTGGGTGGACAGTGATGAATCAGCCAAAAGTGATTGGGTGACCGTTGAATATACGGGGGGGGTGGATAATGGCAGCGGAGATCCTGTCCGACTTGATGTGTTTTTATTGGGACCAGGGGAAGCACTGGTTGATGATATTCAAGTCATTCCACAAGGGGGGCAAAACCTGGTGGTCAATGGTGACTTCTCCAATGGCACAAACAATTGGCTCTTCCAGGGAAACCAGACCCATTCTGATGTGTCCCTCGATCATGGAATCGGCCAGTCGCCCTGCCTTCATCTTGTGGCCACGGGCCGTGGCGATACGGTAGCCAATCATGTTCGAGGACAATTGAAGTCCTCTCTGGCGACAGGTATTTCAGCCACCATACGAGCCAAGGCACGTTGGCTGAAAGGATGTCCCGAGATATTCTTTCGTGTGAAGGGTAATTGGCTTGATGCCACTACCAACATCCTCACCCAGCATCATCTGGGCACGCCTGGTCGAATGAATAGTCACCCTCATTCCAATGTCGGACCAGCCATTTACAATGTCACTCACACCCCCATTCTCCCTCAAGCTGGCAAACCTGTACAAATATTGGCCAGCGTGAACGATCCGGATGGGCTTGCTTCCCTCGCATTGGAATATCGCATTGATCCCACCACCAATTGGGTTGCAGTACCCATGGCCTTTAATGGGGCCGGGCTCTACAGTGCATTCATTCCGGCACAAAAAGCAAACACCTTGGTCTCATTCTATATTCAAGCGACCGATAATCACCCCTCGGAAAGGCTGACAAGACGGTTCCCGGAAAGCGCACCCCGGCAGGAATGTGTGCTTATGTTCGGGGCAGCCAACGGTGCAGGCAATTTTGGCACTTATCATGTATGGATGACCAAGGATACTGTAAATCGTTGGTCCTCTCGAGAAAAGCTCAGCAACGATCCGCTGGATTGCACTTTCATTTATGGGACAAATCGTGCTGTTTACAACATGGGTGCGCAATACAGTGGAAGCCCCTATCACTCCCCCGGATACAATTCTCCCCTCGGTAATTATTGCGATTATGTTCTCACCTTCCCCGGCGATGATCTGCTATTGGGTGAAACCGATGTAAATTTGCTGCTTCCGGGAAATGGTTGCTGCGAAAGCACCATGCAACGTGAACAAACCGCCTTCTGGGTGGCCCGTCAAATGGGTGTTCCATACAACCATCGGCGCCATGTGCATGTTTTTTTTAATAACATGCGCCGTGCCCCCATGATGATGGAGGATTCCCAGCAGGCTAACGGGGATTTTGCCGACGAATGGTGGCCCGGTGAGAATGGCGACCTGCACAAAATCCAGTTTTGGTTTGAATTCGATGATCAAGTCAGCAGTTTTACCAGCATTGGTGCCAGTTTTGGAAATTACACTTCGGGCGGTGTGAAGAAATTGGCCCGCTATCGCTGGAACTGGGCTCGGCGTGCCGCTCAGCATTCCATTAATGATTATACCAACCTATTTGCACTTCATGACACCATGTTAATGACGGGCACGGCTGATGCTTACACGAGTGCCATATCTTCCCTGGTCGATGCTGACGAGTGGGCTCGGATCGTTGCCTGCGAACACTTGTACGGGAACCCGGACAGTTTCTGTTACGGCGGTGGCCAGAATCTCTACGTTTACAAGCCTCCGGGCGACCGCTGGCGGTTGATTTTGTGGGACCTGGATTTCGCATTTTCGGCCGAGGCAGCCAATGCCAGTTTGTTTACCTTTGGCGGCGATCGCCTGGCCAAAATGTTGAATCACCCCCCCTTCCGCCGAATGTATTATCGTGCCCTGAAGGATGCCACCACCACCAGTCTTCGACAGGGAGCCGCCAATGCCTTGTTGCTGGCTCGATACAGCGCTTTTGTGGGGGCCGGCTTCACACCTGAACATCCTCAAAGCATCATCAACTATATTACGACCAAACGACAGACCATTCTACAGGAGCTGGCGAAAGTGTCTGTTCCTTTTGCCGTCGCAACCGCAGGGTTTACGACGAACAACAATTTGGTGAAGATTTCAGGAACCGCCCCCATAGATGTCGCTGAAATTGCGGTTAATGGCATAAAATATAATGCATCCTGGACTTCCTTGACGAACTGGACAGTGACCCTTGCATTGGCTTCAGGTGTTAACAATCTTTCTGTGACCGGTCTGAATGCCGAGGGTCAACCCATCACAGACATGGTCGGCAGCCTCACCATCACCAATACCGCCACCATGGAACCACCATGGAATGACGTGGTGTTTTCTGAGATTATGTACAATCCTGCTCGGTCTGGTGCGAGCTATGTTGAGTTGTACAATCGAAATCCGAACACCGCGTTTGACCTATGCAATTGCCGCATTGATGGGCTTGATTTGACGTTCAACCGCAATGCCATAATTCCCGCTGGCGGCTATCTCGTCATTGCCAAAAACCGGCAGTATTTTGCGTCTGTCTATGGCCCGGATATTCCCGTTGCCCTGGAGTACCCTGGGGAGCTCAAAAAGGGGGAAACACTTAGGCTGGTCGCTCCAGGGACCACAAATACGTCAGAACACCTGATGGATGTTGTTGCATACGACCACCAACTCCCCTGGCCAACAGCAGCCGATGAAGGAGGAGCCTCTCTGCAATTGGTGGATGCCACCCAGGATAACCTCAGAGTAGCCAACTGGGATAGTGTTCCAAGCCAAACCAATGTTCTGTCCACAAGTCTCATCAAAATGACCAACGTCTGGCTCTATACAAATGTTAATTTGGAGAACACCAATTGGTATTCCCCCCATTTTAACGACTCTGGCTGGCCGCGTGGCAACGCTCTTCTGTATGTCGAGACAGCAGCACTGCCTGCCTCCAAAAACACTCTCCTTCCAAACGTTTCGCCTACATGGTACTTCAGGACAAAATTCAATTACGAAGGCCCTACAATGGGCGTGGTCTTGAAGTTGATGACCATCATCGACGATGGGGCTGTTTTTTATCTCAATGGTCACCCTTTGTACCGATTGCGGGTGGAGGCTGATCCTGTCCTGTATAATTCGCTGACAACCAGTGGAATTGGTGATGCTGGACTTGAAGGGCCATTCCTGGTCGAAAGCGACGCCTTGGTTGTCGGAACAAATGTGTTGGCTGTAGAAGTAAAGCAATCAGGCACGGGAAGCAGCGACATCGTTTTCGGTGTGGAAGTGGAAACCACCGGACAATCCCTTAAAAGCGCCACCCCAGGTTCAGTCAATTCGGTGAAGGCTGTTCTTAAACCATTTCCCAATCTTTGGTTAAATGAGCTGCAAAGTGACAACGTCAGTGGTCCAGTCGATCATCAAGGCCGTCACTCACCCTGGGTTGAAATTTTCAATGTAGACACCAACGCGGTTAATTTGGGTGGTCTGGGTTTGAGCGATTCCTATACGAACCTGACAAAATGGCGCTTCCCCACAAATATCACCGTGGCATCAAAATCCTTCTTAAGAGTCTGGCTTGATGGCCAAACCGGCCAATCCACCCCTCAGGATTTGCATGCCAATTTCCGTCTTCCCAAGGACAAGGGCACTCTTGCACTTGTGAGTTTTTTGGACGGTGTAAGGGTCCTCGACTATATGAATTACAGCATGCTGGGCGCGGATCGTTCCTGGGGATGTCTTCCGGATGGCAACCCACTGGATCGACGAGTGTTATATGTCGCTACACCTGGTGCAAAAAATAGCAGCCTGGTGCCCTCAATACAGGTTTTTATTAACGAATGGATGGCCGATAATCAGGGTACCCTGTCAGACCCAGCCAATCTGGGATTTGAGGATTGGTTCGAACTGTATAATCCGAACAATACACCGGTCGATCTGAATGGATTTTACCTTTCAGACAATGTTAACAACAAAACACAATTCAAGATACCTGGTGGATATCCCATTCCACCCCATGGGTATCTGATGATATGGGCAGACGGCATGTCCGATCAAAACGCAATCGACCCATCGTCCTTGCATGTGAATTTTAAATTGGATGCTGATGGAGACAGCATTGGGCTGTTCTCACCTTCTGGAGAGACAATTGATCTGATAACTTTCGGCCCTCAAATTGCAGATCTGAGTGAAGGTCGGTATCCCGACGGCAGTTCGTCCATTACCCAGCAATATCGCCCCACCCCACAGGAAGCCAATGTCGGATTAAATGCCAACACCGCCCCATCCTTTATTGATCTATCTGGCAGAATTGTTTTACGCGGCCAAACCGTGGAAATCCCAATAAACGTCATGGACCGCGAAAGCCCTCCGCAATCGCTGTCCTTCAGTCTGGCCTCCAGCGCCCCAGCAGGCACAGGTATCAACCCTCATTCAGGCCTGTTGACATGGAATACCACCACGAGCCAGCCACCGGGCAAATACACCATCGAAATCCTTGTGGCAGACGATGGGCAACCCTCCATGTCTGCCACGGGCCGGCTTGATATTATTCTCACGGATATGCCCCAATTGTCTGTGCCTGTCGCAGTCGATGGGAAAATGGTTCTAAAATGGTCAGGAGTGCCGGGTGTCCGCTATCAGATCGAATACAAAAACGACCTCAATGAGCCTTTTTGGCACTCTTACGGAGAAGTCCTTGCGAATGAAAAGGATGGAATTTCAATCACCAACGCGATCAACCCTGAAACGAATTTCTTTTATCGAATCCTGATGATGGAATCCCCTTAGTATAAGGGCCTTTCAACCATAAGGCATTCAACATCTTCCAAAACGCAAGAGGGATTCCGTCACCCCCTGCCGGAGAGGACATCAGTCGATGGGTGTCAAATCCATATCGGGTGAATGGAAAAGCAGACGGCCACAATTTGGGCAGTTGATGATTTCCGCATCTCCCTGGCAACTCACAATGACTTGTGGAGGTAATTTCATATGGCATCCGGCACACACACTATGTGCAATACCCACCACCACCTTGCCCCCACGATGCTGTAGGAGTCGTTCATAACGCATGCGCGCCGATTCAGGCACCTGCGGAGTTAATTGGTTCCGATGAGCCTTCAACTCGGATAGTTGTTTTTCGAGGACTTGCTGACGCTGCTCCAGGTCCGCCAATTTGGCCTTCACCGTCGCTTGTGCATCCTGAGCCACCGTGGACGCTGCCTGTACTTTCTTCTGAAAACCCTCAGCCTTTTCCATCAGGTCCAACTGGATGTCTTCCTGCGCACGGATTCGCCCTTTGCAGGTTTCAATCTGCTGGGCGAAAGCACGGTATTCCTCATTCTTCTTGGTCTGGAATTGCTGCAACGAATACTTGGCAATCAACTCTTTCTGTGTCTCCACCTCGAGTTCAGACTTCTTTCGCTCGTTCTCGATTTGCTTATACTGGTTACGCACCGTCTCAAAGGTGGCTTGGGCGGTTGTAGCCTGGCTTTGCAGGGAGAGGCGCTGGGGGCCCAAGTCGGCCAGTTCCGCTTGGAGGCGTATGATTTTCTGGTCCGTATCCTGGAGAACCAGCAATTGTTTAATGGCTTCGAGCATTGGTAATCCGTGCGTAAACGTGGCCACGAAGGTTAAGGAGAACCTCCATCCAAGTCAATGACCGGTTTTTCGGGTATGGAATCACGGCATTTTCTCATCCTGGTTCAACGGATCGAATGTCTCCTTTTTCGCAGGGATGCTAACCATGGTATGTTATTGAATATGAATATGTTCCATTTTCCACGACCTATGCATCCCTTTTTCAAGTCAGCATATTTTGATTACAGACCATGGCAGGTCAAAATAGCTCTTATCTTACTTATGATGAACCATTTACAATTTGACTGCCATGCCATTTAATCACCTTGCACCCCGGATTCCATCTCTGAGCCTCAACTCATTCTTGTAGTTTGAGGCAGACTCGGTTACTAAACGTGCATGCGGTTTATTGCCGGAGTCTACGAAAAGTTGCAGCGGCACCCTAAACGGATCGTTTTTCCTGAAGGTGCCGAACCTCGTATTATCCAGGCTGCAAGGCAGTTTTACTCCTTGCGTCTGGGTGTCCCCATCCTTTTAGGCGACCGCTCCAAAGTAAAATCCGCTGCGGAGAGGCTCAATGTCTCCCTCGAAGGTGTTCGGGTGATTAATCCAGCTGAAAGCGAAGATCTCGATTCCTTCGCAAAGCGTTTTGAGCTTCTGCGTCGCTATAAAGGCCTGGATGAACGCGAATCACGCGAGACCATGATGAAGCCCAATTATTACGGGGCCATGATGGTGGCCATGCATCAGGCCGATGGGATTGTCTCCGGCTCCAACGATGTGCCCAGCAGCGTTTTGCGGCCACTTTTCCAAATCATCAAGGTGGCTCCTCAGATTCAAACACCTTCCAGCTGCGTCGTCATGGAAGTCGGTGACTCGCGATTTGGCGAAAATGGGGTTCTTTTCATGGGCGATTGCGGGGTCATCCCGGATCCCACAGTTGAGGAATTGGCGGATATTGCTGTAGACATTGCACGTTTGGCGCGACAGATCTTGGGCGTTAAGCCTCGTGTTGCCCTGCTCTCGTACTCCACCAAAGGCAGCGCCACCCATGCCTCCATCGGCAAGGTCCAGGCTGCCACCGCCCTGGCTGAACAACGTGCGCGCGATAAGAAACTTGACGCTGATTTTGATGGTGAACTGCAGGTGGATGCGGCACTCGTTCCGGAAATTGCTGAACGCAAATTGCCTGAAAGCAAAGTGGCAGGAAAAGCCAACGTGCTCGTATTTCCAGACTTAAACTCAGGAAACATCGGCAGTCGGCTCGTGCAACATGTGGCCAAGGCCAATGCATACGGTCAAATCCTGCTCGGTTTGGATCGACCTGCAGCAGACGTGTCACGTGGTTCATCTGCTCACGATATTCTGGGTGTTGCAGCCATTGTGGGCGTACAATCCATCGAATATCATAAATTGTATCCCGGTGCGGGTGAAAAGCTGCCGGGCGAATAGATATCCATTTTATGTCACTGCCATTCACACTGAACTCGAATCTAAGTCATTTGCCTGTGTACCAGCCCGGACGCCCCATTGAGGAGGTGGCTCGCGAGTTGGGACTCGCTCCAGAAGGCATTATCAAGATGGCGTCCAACGAAAATCCGTTGGGTCCCTCGCCTGCTGCAGTCAAGGCCATGCAAAAAGCCATCTCCCAAGTCCATCTCTACCCGGACGGGAATGGATTCTATTTGAAGGAACGCTTGGGAAAGAAGCTCGGTTTGCCATCCAATCAGGTGGCGTTGGGCAATGGTTCCAACGAACTGCTTGAGCTTGTGGGACATGTGCTTCTGGGACCGGGAGATGATGTTGTCGTCTCTCAATATTGCTTTGCGGTCTATCCTATTGTGACCAGTCTTTTTGGAGCACGTCTGATCACAGTGCCCGCGCGCAACTATGCGCATGATCTTCCCGCCATGGTCAAGGCGATCACACCGGCCACAAAGCTCCTCTTGGTGGCCAACCCCAATAATCCCACTGGCACCATGGCCAGCAGGGCCGACGTCCTTCAATTGCTCCATGAAACACCGTCGAATGTCATGATCGTGATGGACGAAGCCTATATCGACTATGTGGACGATCCGGTTGACCTGTTGCCCTCCGTTCGTAATGGGCGTCATCCCAATCTGTTACTGTGCCGGACATTCTCGAAAATCTATGGTCTGGCTGGTCTCCGGGTCGGCTATGGCCTGGGACATCCCGAGTTCATCGCAGCCTTGGAGAAAGTGCGCCAACCCTTCAACGCCAACATGATGGCTCAGGTGGGAGCATTGGCCGCCTTGGACGACGTCGAACACCTGCAGAAGAGCAAGGCAAACAACAAGGCTGGTTTGAAGTTCTTTGAGGAAGGCTTCAAGAAACTCAAGCTTGAATACGTGCCTTCGGTGGCCAATTTTATCCTCGTGAAGGTCGGAGAAGGACAACGAGTCTGCCTCGAAATGCAAAAACTGGGCGTTATTACGCGCCCCATGGCCAATTATCAACTCCCTGAGTGGCTGCGCTTTTCGGTCGGCACTCCCCAAGAAAATGAACGCTGCCTTGCCGCCCTGCAAAAAGTACTGGAAAAGTAGGGCTGGTTTGACGCAAGTTGATACGAAATGAAACCCACAGATCTGCGGGGTATTTTGCAGTATATCCCACGCTTTAGGGATAAGACATTCGTCATCAGCGTGGATGGCGCCATTGTCACTGACGAGAACTTCGCCAACATTCTTCTCGACATCGCGGTGCTGCGGTCTGTCAGCATCCGCGTTGTATTGGTCCACGGGGCTTCAGCGCAAATCAAATTGCTGGCTGCTCGCGAAAACCAGACTGCATCGGACCTGGATGGCAGCGGGGTTACCAACGCCGAAACGCTCAAACTGGCGTTGACCGCTGCCAATCGGCTGACCCATGAAATTCTGGAAGGCCTGGCCTCAACAGACATGCGTGCCGCCTATACCAACGCCATTATTGCCCATCCTTTGGGCATCCTTCATGGAGTGGATCATCTTTACACCGGCAAGGTGGAGAGAGTGGATATCGAGCTACTGCAAACACTTCTTAGTCAGAATATTATACCTGTTGTTCCCCCCTTGGGATTTGATGGTGAAGGCAAGACTTACCGCGTTAACTCGGACAGTGTAGCGCTGGCCATTGCCGAGGCCTTGAAGGCTTTTAAGATCATTTTCATCACGACCTTTGATGGACTGTATCGGCAAGGCCAGTTGATCCGGCACATGCTTGGACAGGATCTGGATCATATCCTTGCAACCCAGCGATCTGAATTGGCCCCCGAGTTGGTTTCCAAAGCCATCCACGCTGCTGATGCATGCCGGGCTGGAATCCCTCGCGTCCACATCATCAACGGGCGGGTGGATGAAGGGCTGCTCTCAGAAGTCTTTTCCAATGAGGGAATTGGCACGCTGATCTATGCCAATGAGTACCAGCAGGTTCGACGAGCCTTCAAAAGGGATATACGCAGTATTCTCATGCTAATCCGCCACTCGGTGGCAACCGAGGAAATCCTGCGCAGGACCTACAGCAGTATCGAGAAGCAAATTGGCGATTACTTCATTTTTGAAATCGATCGTAATCCAGTGGCCTGCGTCGCCTTGCATCTATACCCGGAGACCGGCAAAGGTGAACTGGCTTGCCTGTGCGTTCAACCCTCGCACGAAAATCAAGGTATCGGACGAAAAATGATCCAATTCATTGAGAGCCGAGCTCGAGAACTGGGACTTGATGAATTGATTGTCCTTTCAACGCAGGCATTTACCTATTTTCAATCCAAAGGCGGTTTTATTGAAGGAACTCCTGATGATCTGCCGCCGTCCCGTCGCGAGAAATACGAACTGAGTGGACGCAAGAGCAAGGTGTTGATCAAGAAACTCAAGTAAGGGCCTGTGAACCTCTGTTCGCCACCTCCCTTTTGGGGTTTTTCGTCCTTCCTGAACGCCTGTCGACGTCATCATGTTCTGGTTGGGCGATACGCCCTGTTGGTGAGGGTTGCCAGCCAAACAATGGATTTGTTTTTGCACCACAGAGGCATCGGCTGGAAAAGAACCGACTGGCTTTTGGAAAAACGCTACCTGATATCGACCTCCCGCCATGGCACAGGCAATGTTGCCAATTCCAAACAAACCCCATTGGGACTGCATGCCATAGCGCGTAAAGTAGGCATGGGATACCCCCCTGGTACTGTGTTCCAAGCACGACAGGCCGTAGGTTATACATGGCAAGGGCATCCCGGAGCCCCCATAGCACATCGAATCCTCTGGTTAAAAGGTTTGGAACCAGGACATAACCAGGGTGGTTCAGTCGATACTTTTGCTCGGTACATCTATATTCACGGCGTGGGGGATGAAACCACACTGGGACGCCCGGCATCGATAGGCTGTGTACACGTGGCCTCATCGGACCTTATTCCTCTGGCAGATCTCCTTTCCACAGACACCCTCGTGTGGATTGGGCAAGAATAGAAACCCACAAGTTACTCTTTCATAATCGATTGAAATGGTGTAACTAAATGACTGAGCTTCGACACGAAGTTCATTTGGGATGCATGAGTATAAAACGGATGGGAAACACGTTATGAGTCATAATCCATTGACGGCGGCGGATATTGCGGAGTTGACTGTGGGCCTCAATCACATGGCACGCAACCTGTGGTGGACTTGGAGCCAGGAGGCGCAGGAGTTGTTTCAGGACCTATCTCCCCGTGCATGGCAAAATCTCTACCACAACGCAGTGGCCATTCTCCACGAGGTATCCGATTACGAACTGCGCGTGCGCCTGCAGGACGAAGTGTTCCGCAAAAAAGTGGAAGTGGCGTTGGAAAAGTTCCACGCCTACGTGAACCAAAAAGACACCTGGGCCAAAGCCAACGCACCCCAATTGATACAAAATCCGGTGGCCTATTTTTCCGCCGAGTTCGGTTTCCATGAGACCCTCCCCATCACCGCCGGTGGCTTGGGCATATTGGCGGGAGATCACGCCAAATCAGCAAGCGATCTGGGCATAGGTTTTGTGGGCATCAGCCTGTTCTACCGGTATGGATATTTTCAGCAGGCCATCAACCAGGACAATTGGCAGACCGAGTACTACACCCTTCTGAATCCCAAGAACGTGCCCATTGAACCAGTGCTTGACGCCCGCGGAGACCACATGGTGCTTTCTGTGGATATCGCCATGACGCGGGTCATGTTGCAGGTGTGGAAAGTCAATGTTGGGCGCAGTGTTGTGTATCTCCTGGACGCCAACCGGCCCGAAAACGAACAACATCATCGCGACCTGACTGCGCGTGTGTATGGAGGAGACAGCACCGTGCGCATTATGCAGGAAATCGTTCTAGGCATTGGCGGTGTCAGATTGCTGCGCGCTCTGGGTATCCAGCCGTCTGTCTTCCACATGAATGAAGGTCATTCTGCCTTTCTCACACTCGAACTCCTGCGCGAGAAAATGGCGGAAGGCAAGAAGAAGGAAGAGGCAACCGAATGGGTGAAAAAACAGTGTGTGTTCACCACGCACACCCCGGTCGAGGCTGGCCATGATCGTTTTGGCACCGATTTGATCAGCTATGCGCTGAGCCGTTTCCAGAAACAGATAAAAATGTCCACGGCGGAACTCATGGCCCTGGGGCGTGTACAACCCCAAAACAACACCGAGCCGTTCTGCATGACCGTCCTCGCGCTCAAGATGTCCCGAGCCGCCAACGGTGTGAGCGAGTTGCATGGGCAGGTAAGCCGCCGCATGTGGCGGACGCTGTTTAACGCCAAGAGTGACGACCAGGTGCCCATTGGCCACATAACCAATGGAGTGCATGTGCTCGGCTGGATGAAAGGCAGAAACCGTCAGTTCTGGCGCGAAAAGCTTGGTTCCGGCTGGGAAGAAAAAATCAACGATCCGGAAACCTGGGCCAAGATGGCCGACCCTGAATTTGTCAGTGATGAAGAGCTCTGGGCATTCCGGTATGCCATGCGGCGTGAACTGATCGAATTCGCCCGGCGCCGTCTGCTCATGCAGGATCGCCGTGCGCAATCAGATTTCATCACCTTCGATCGTCTGCTCAATCCGGATGCCCTGACCATCGGATTTGCCAGACGTTTTGCCACATATAAACGAGCTCCCCTCATTTTCCAGCGCTATGATGACATTGTAAAGCTGGTGAAGGATGAGCAACGCCCCATCC
The DNA here is from genome assembly GCA_964538065.1 of uncultured Verrucomicrobiota bacterium. Lineage (GTDB taxonomy): Bacteria > Verrucomicrobiota > Verrucomicrobiia > Limisphaerales > UBA1319. The sequence continues at coordinate 18,558 of CAZIDG010000002.1, read as the reverse complement.
AGTTCATTTTTGCCGGCAAGGCACATCCCCATGATGACGATGGCAAACGATTCATCCAGCAAATCATTCATCTGAGCAAACACTCGGATTTGAAGGGGCACCTGGTATTTCTCGAAAACTACGATGTTCATGTTGCACGCCAGATGGTCTCAGGCTGCGATGTTTGGCTCAATAATCCCCGCCGGCCTCTCGAAGCATCGGGCACAAGCGGCCAGAAAGGCGCCTGCCATGGCTCGCTTAATCTGAGCATCATGGATGGATGGTGGCGGGAAGGTTACGATACTACCAATGGTTTCTCAATTGGTGACGACAGCCACCCGGAATCAGTGGCTGAACAGGATCGCCGTGACAGTGAAAACCTGTACAAGACGCTTACCGAAGAAGTCATCCCCTGCTTTTTCGAGCGAGACGCCATGGGCATTCCACGTCAATGGCTTACCCGAATTCGCCGAGCGATGGTAACCCTGACACCCAAGTACAGCACCTGGCGCATGGTCCAGGAGTACGTGCAGAAATATTATACAACGGGCTAAAGAAACGTCTCAACCCTTCAGGCATGGTGTTGACTCACCATGCCTTTTCTTTTAATACGCCCTGCCGGGTGCAGCAAAAAGGGCACCGGAAAACCGGTGCCCTTCGTGTTAAAGATTCAAACCAGAATTATGCTGCAGTCTCACCCACCTGGAAACGAACGAACCGGCGCACGGTGATCTCATCTCCCAGGCTCTTGGAAACTGAACCAATGTGTTCCTTCACAGAGATCTCGGAATTCTGTTTCACGAAGCCCTGTTCCAACAAACACACGGTCTGATAGAACTTCTCGAGCTTGCCGGTGACAATTTTTTCAATCACCTGAGCAGGCTTGTTCTTAACCTGTTCGGCAGCAATCTCTTTTTCCTTCGCCAACATCGCAGGATCCACCTGATCGCGCGATACTGACACGGGATTGGCAGCCGCTATTTGCAGCGTGATGTCCTTGACCACCTGTTTGAAGGCTTCGCTCTGCACGGTGGCTTCCTTGCCCGCACCCACTTCCACCAGCACGCCAACCTTGGCTCCTGTGTGGATGTAGGCAGCAACAGCGCCATTTCCGCTCACTTCATAGCGCTGGAAACGGGCAATACGGATGTTTTCTCCAATCTTGGCCACCAGAGCCTGGCGTGGAGCATCGAAATCGGCCTTGGGATCGCTGCATAGCCCCTTGGCTACATCATCGCAAAAGGCCCGGAAGGTTTCATTTTTGCCCACGAAATCCGTTTCGCAATTCACTTCCACCAGGACGCCAGCCTTGGCTCCCGCCTGGATGTGCTGCGCAATGACACCTTCATTGGTGCCACGCAACGATTTCTTGGCCGCAGTTGCCATGCCCTTCTTGCGGAGGTAATCCACGGCGGCATTGACATCACCTTTTGACTCGATGAGCGCTTTCTTGCAATCCATCATCCCGGCACCGGTCATCTCACGCAACTTGGAAACCGATGCGGCAGTAATTTCAGCCATAATAAAAATATATGTTCGGTTGTATATGTGAAGCGATTGCCTTAAGCGCCAGCAGGAGCTTGAGGCGCCGCAGGATTTGCCAAGGCAGCCAACGCTTCAGGTGACGGGGTCACCGGCGCTTCAGGAGCGGGAGCGGGTGCGGCAGCTTCCACAGTCTTGCGACGACCATACTTGGCATCGTATTCCGCACGGCCCTGGGTGATGGCCTGGACCACTGCGCCAAGGATTACGCGGACAGAACGGATCGCATCGTCATTGCCGGCGATCGGCAAATCAACCTGATCGGGATCGCAATTGGTATCAACAATGGCTGCAATGGGAATGTTCAACCGGCGGCCTTCCGCCACGGCGTTGTGTTCGCGTTTGATGTCGACCACGAACATTGCCTCAGGCAATTGCTCCATGTTGCGAATGCCACCCAGGTTCTTCAACATGCGGGCGGCTTCACGGCGCAGGGCCGATTGCTCCTGTTTGCCGTAATTGTTGATCGAACCATCAGCTTCCATTTTCTCAATTTCCTTGAGGCGATTGATGGAACGACGAATGGTCTTCAAATTGGTCATGGTACCACCCAGCCAACGCTCGGTCACAAAATACTGACCACAAGCTGTGGCGGCTTCCTTTACCGCTTCCTGAGCCTGCTTTTTGGTTCCCACAAAGAGCACCTTGCCACCCTTGGCAACCGTTTTGCTCAAGAGGTCACAGGCTGTTTCCAACTGGCCCAGGGTCTTGCCCAAGTCGATGATATGGATGCCGTTACGAGCATCGAAGATGAATTGTTTCATCTTGGGATTCCAGCGCTTGGTCTGATGGCCGAAATGAACCCCTGCTTCCAGTAATTCTTTAATACCTACGTTAGTCACTTTAATTCCAATGGTTTACAGCTCGCGATCTTTTCTGAAGGCGAACCATCCCGCGGAACCCGGGATTTTTTTAGTTACTGTTATGGCCGGCGATATTCACACGAACACCGCACTTTCAAGGCCGTTCCATCCCTTCACCCCATGCTGGCTTTAACCCGCATGGAGCGGAAAAGGAGAAATCACACTACGATACAGCCCATGGGGATGCAATAACAAAAACAACCTGTTTTGAGGCTCGCAACCCTTGTGATAAGGAGTCAGAAGTCCTTTGCCAACATTGGGTTGACCATTAATTACGGCAATGTCACACTATGCCAAATTCAACCGAACGAGGAAAAGCCTGTGGATGTCAAAAAAGCAGTCATTACAGCAGCGGGCCGCAACCAGCAAACCCTGCCTCTCCAAACCCTGGTCGACCGGGATGGGGAACCCAAAACCGCACTCCACATCATCATTGATGAGATATTAAAGGCTGGAATCCAAAGCATTTGCGTGGTGGTCAGCCCGGGCCATCAGCAGACCTTTGCAAATGCCGCTGGCGACCATGCGGACCAATTGCACTTTGTGGAACAGTCTCAGCCTCTGGGATATGGCCATGCAGTTCATTGCGCGCGTGATTTTACCTCCGAGGAACCGTTTTTATTGCTCGTGGGTGATCATCTGTACGTGAGCCGCGAGACAACCAACTGCGCCCAACAGCTTATTGATGTGGCACAAGCCGAGTCCTGCACCGTATCTGCCGTGCAGGCAACCCATGAAAGTAAGTTGCCCTTCTACGGTGCTGTGGGGGGACGATTAGTGCCTGGACGACAACATCTCTACCAGGTCGAAAACGTGCTGGAGAAGCCCACTCCAACCCAGGCGGAACAGGAATTGATTGTTCCCGGTTTGCGTGCGGCTCATTATTTGTGTTTTTTTGGAATGCATGTCCTGACCCCGGGAGTCATGGCTCATCTCGAGAAAGCGCTCAAGGAATCGGATGGCCGAGGCAGCGTTGCTCTATCTCCAGCACTCGCAGGACTTGCCCGCCAGGAAAAATATCTCGCATACGAGGTTCGAGGTCGCCGGTATGATATTGGCCTTCGATATGGATTGCTGACTGCCCAACTGGCCCTGGCACTGGAAGGTGAGGATAAACAGGAGGTTCTGGCGAGTTTGGTAGAACTGCTGGCCCTTCGTTCTGAATAATTGATCTCCATCTCTGCACGCCATGCCAAGCCAACTGATCCGCATTATTACGGCCAACGATCCATCGATCCGCAACCAGTCGCTCGATGCCTTTTGCCGGCCAGCCAGTCTCGACCAATTGTTGTACGAGTGCGACGAACTGGATGCCTTTCGTCGTCGCAGCAACAATTTATACGAACGGGTCAGAGCCTTGTTTTTCCTCTATGCAATTCATCGGTTCCATGTTCCGTGGAAGGCGGGAGTCAAGCCAAGTGGCAAGGTCACCTTCTCGGGCTACACCCACCTGCTTCAGCGTCGTTTTGAAGAAGCGATCGATGATTTTATTACAGCACAAAGATCACAAGGTCCCAGCGATGCTGTTTCGAGCGCACTTGCCGAGGCATATCGCAACCTGGGTTTCGCCACGCTGGCCAATCAGGTACGCCGCAGTGTTCGTTCTGTGCGCGGCAATCAATGGATGTTTCGCATGGGACATCCCGCCGACCAGCCTCTGCGCATCCATCCCTCGCTCCTGCCCAGCCGAGGCAGTGGCGCACCCGCTCCGATCTTGCGCGAACGCACGCCTGTCCGCATGGATCTGTCCCACAGCGCCTGGAGCGACATTTTCTTTCTAGGAATGGACTATCCTGAAGGCGCCAAGGTTCTCAATGTATCCATTGATTTAGGGGTCCACGGGCGCGATGCCTCCCCTCGCCCTCCCGTCGAGGCCTATTTGCGCGTGATCGATGAACCCGTATTGCGGCTGACCAGTGTGGATTTGGGCGCCTCCGCCGACATCACCACGCTGGCGGAGGTGTTTGATTTTGCCAAGGACTATCTGGGTCTGCTCAAGGCCGCCATCATCGCCGCCGGCATTGTGCCACCAGGTATAGAAGGCTCGGGTCAGAGTCTGGCAGATCTCTTGAGCCGCCTGATCAAGCCGGGATATGGCCTGGAGATCGTCAGCAATGTAAATAACATACCCAAGGGTTCTCGCCTGGCGGTATCCACCAATCTGCTGGCTGCCCTGATTGCCGTATGCATGCGGGCGACAGGACAGGCGCAATCACTCACCGGCCCTCTTTCTGAAGGCGAGCGCCGGCTTGTGGCTGCACGCGCCATTCTTGGCGAATGGCTCGGAGGTTCAGGCGGTGGCTGGCAGGATTCAGGTGGTGTGTGGCCTGGACTCAAGCTTATACAGGGCGAATTCGCCCGCGAAGGCGATCCGGAATGGAGTGTCAGCCGTGGGCGTCTCCTGCCAAGCCATCACATTCTCAATCAATCTGAAGCTCCTGCTGCCACACGCGAGAAACTGCAGGACAGCCTGGTGCTCGTACACGGCGGAATGGCTCAAAATGTGGGGCCCATACTGGAAATGGTAACCGAGAAATATCTCCTGCGTTCCGAGGCGGAATGGACGGGACGCCAACAGGCCGTGGGATTGATGGAGGAATTGCTCACCTCTTTGCGCAATAGCCATATCCAGGATATTGGGAAGATAACCACCCGCAATTTTTGTGGTCCGATACAAACCATCATTCCCTGGGCAAGCAATTATTACACCGAGACTTTGATCGAGCGTACCCGGATGGCATACCACGAGTCATTTTGGGGATTTTGGATGCTCGGTGGCATGTCGGGTGGAGGGATGGGCTTTATTTTTGACCCTGCACGAAAAGCACAAGCACAGGATGCCATGCTCGAAATCATGCTCCAAGCCAAGCAGGAGCTTCAATGTGCGCTGCCGTTCGCCATGGATCCCGTGGTCTATGACTTTGCGATCAATGAAAGGGGAACTCATGCGGACCGTCTGGAGGGCGAAAACGCACTTATGCCCATGGGCTATTATGCATTACATGTCCCCCCTCTTCTAAAGAAAGACTCTCAACTCACCCCCCAACGACGTGTTGAATTGGATTATTTTGGCGTTACCTGTCGTTCAAAACCCGAGCTTAAGGGAATGGTGCAGGTTCTTTTCGACCATCTGTTCCCACGACTCAACACGGAGCAATCAACCCAGCATAACCTCGATCAAATGCTGGAGAGCTTCGGGTTCGACCATGCGCAGCACGAACAGATTCGTTCTGATTTGCGTGGAGGCCGCATTGGATTGGCTCAGAACCGCCTTCCGGCAAACACCGTGCTTTCAGATGTGAACCCATCGGATGTTCATGACGCCACCCAGGGATTGCCTGATTCCATGAAACAATTGGGAATGAAAGCCCTGGCGGAAGGACGTGTGGCCGTTGTATCCCTGGCTGCTGGCGCCGGGAGTCGTTGGACGCAAGGAGCAGGAGTGGCCAAGGCCTTGCATCCCTTCTGCAAATTGGGTGGCAAACACCGCACCTTTATTGAAACACACCTGGCCAAGAGCCGTCGCATTGGCAAGATGGCGGGAGCATGGTTGCCCCACGTGTTTACAACCAGCCACCTCACGCACAACGCCATTGAGAGCTTTCTGTTGCGACAAAAGCAATATGCCTATCCCGGCCCACTGCTTTTATCGCCGGGACGTGCCATCGGACTGCGAATGATTCCCATGGTCCGCGATTTGCGTTTCTTGTGGGAGGAAATGCCCCAGCAATTATTGGACGAGCAGGCTCAGAAAGTCCGCGAGAGTCTCCATGCCGCCCTCATTGAATGGGCCACCCGTTCTGGCGAAGGCGTCGACTATACGGATAACATCCCCACCCAATGTCTCCATCCCGTCGGCCATTGGTACGAGATTCCCAATCTCTTCCGAAACGGCACTTTGCTCAAACTTTTGCAGGAACGTCCCAATTTAAATTATTTGATGCTCCACAACATTGATACTGTGGGAGCGGATCCGGACCCTGCAATGTTGGGTTTTCACATGCAGTCGGGGGCCTGTCTGACGTTTGAGATGATTACCCGGCGCATTGATGATCGCGGTGGTGGCTTGGCACGTGTCAATGGTCGTCCCCGCCTGGTCGAAGGCCTGGCCATGCCGCGCGAAGAGGACGAATTCCACCTGAGCTATTACAACAGCATGACGACGTGGATCAGCGTGGACCGTTTACTGGATGTTTTCGAACTGACACGCGACAGTCTGGCCGACGAGTCCCGAGTTGCGGCATCCATTCGCAAGGTTGGCGCACGCATGCCCACGTATATCACTCTTAAGGACGTCAAGAAACGCTGGGGCCATGGCCAGGAGGATATCTTCCCTGTAACTCAATTTGAAAAACTCTGGAGCGATATGACCAGCCTTCCCGATGTCGATTGCCGTTTTGTTGTGGTGCCCCGACGACGCGGTCAGCAACTCAAGGACCAATCGCAACTGGATGGGTGGTTGCGTGATGGTTCTGCGGCTTACGTCGAGAGCCTTTGCGATTGGGAATGAACACAGCACAAAGCGCGATATGCCTATGAAATCACACAACCGGCGTCTTTTCCTTAAAACAGCCGCACTCGGGATGGGAGCCCTTGGGCTGGTGGAGTACCAAGCGTCATCATCGAACGATTCTTCAGAGAGAAAGACAAATTCCACGTCGATGAAATTGGGGCTTGTGACCTATGAGATGGCCAAGGACTGGGATATCGCGACCATTATTCAAAACTGCGAAGCCGCCAAGTTTCAGGGGGTGGAATTGCGCACGACCCATAAGCACGGTGTTGAAGTCAGTCTCACCAAAACTCAACGGTCCGAAGTCAACAAACGATTCAAAAATTCGAGCGTCGAATTAGTCAGTCTGGGCAGCACCTTCGACTTTCACACGCCGGATCAAAATAAACTGCGCAGCGACATCGAAGCCGCCAAGGAATACATCACACTGGCCCATGATGTGGGGGCCGGAGCCATCAAAGTCCGGCCAAATGCATTTCCCAAGGAAGTTGACAGAAACAAGACCATCGAGCAAATCGGCGGGGCGCTGCGCCAGTTGGGAGAATTTGGTGCCGACCTCGGGGTGCAGATCCGTTTGGAGGTCCACGGTCCGGAAACTTCCCACATCCCCTATATTCGCCAAATGCTCGATGTTGCCCACCATGACAACGTTGGTGCCTGCTGGAATTCAAACGACTCGGACCTCGATGGCGATGGTTTCGACAGCAATTTCAATTTGATCAGAGACAAGATTTTCATGGTCCACATGCGGGACCTCTTTTTGGAGAACTATCCATTTCGCAAACTGCTGGTCGGCCTCAACAAAACCGGGTTCAAGGGTTATTGTTTGGCGGAAATCCCCCCCAGTTCCGATCCCATCAGAGTCATGAAATACTATCGAGCCCTCTGGCTATCGTTTCAGGAACCATCGTGACCAGGTGCAGGAAAAGCTCCCCCACCCTCCTCTGAAACGCGACGGGCCGCTTTCAGATCGTCACAAACTTGACACTGCATAAACGGAACAGCCCTATTGATCCCATTGTCCCCTGGCGGAATGATTAATGACGTTTGTCATTTCAAGTTGCTTTCGTCTCATCCCCCTAATCATCTGGTGATTTATTTCTGAAGATATCTTCGCAACTGCCACTTTATGGCCATGGCTTTTGACTTTTACCCGCCGTTGCTATACGGTCATGGCCCTATGAACGTTGTGCGTTATAGCGATGCAGGATACCGCCAGCAGTTGATTAAATTGCTGGCACCATCCAGTTTGTTCGATGCCAAGATCGAAGCTCAGACTCGAGCTATCATCGAAGCTGTCCATGACCGTGGTGATCATGCGGTCACTGAACTGACTGAACGTTTTAACGGTATCCGGTTGGAACCAAAGCAGTTCGCTATTTCCAAAGCTGAATTGGACGCTGCCGCCCGCAGTGTCGATGCCTCCTTGATTCGGTCCATAGCCACAGCGCGCAAAAATATCGAAAACTTCAGCAAACGATCACTGCGCAAAGGGTGGATGGCACGCAATAGCCAGGGTGGCAAGGTGGGCGAAAAGTACGACCCCTTCCAAAGAGTCGGCATCTATATCCCCGGAGGCACCGCTCCCCTGGTCTCCACGGCCCTGATGACCATCACGTTGGCCAAGGTTGCAGGTTGCCCGGAAATTGTCGTTTGCACTCCCTGTAACAAGGAAGGACAGGTCAACCCCGCCCTGCTGTATGCCGCGCAAACAGCAGGAGCCACGGAAATCTATCGAATCGGGGGTGGCCAGGCGATTGCCGCAATGGCCTATGGCACGCCCACCATTCGCCACACGTGCAAAATTTTCGGTCCAGGCAACCAATATGTTGTTACAGCCAAACGACTTATGGTTGGCCATGTTGCCATCGACCTCCTCCCCGGCCCCAGTGAGGTGCTTATCCTCACCGACAATACAGCACGGGCCTCCTTTGTCGCTGCGGACCTCCTGGCCCAGGCTGAACACGGTTCAGGGCATGAACGCATCTGGCTTCTTACCACATCGGGAAAACTCATCGGGGCGGTACAAAAAGAGGTTGAGCGTCAATTGGCCACCCTGAGCCGTCGGGATTTTGTGCAAAAAACCCTCCAAAACAATGGCTGGCTGATTCAAGTGGAAGATATAAAGGAAGGCATCGATTTGGCCAACAAACTGGCACCGGAGCACTGCGAAATCATGACTCGCAATCCCGCTCGCATTGCCCGGGACATCCACACTGCCGGCGCTCTCTGTCTGGGGCACTATACGCCCAACGTGCTTGGTGACTACGTTGCCGGACCAAGCCACGTTCTGCCCACCGGCGGCGCTGGCACATCATTCCCTGGTCTGACGGTGGATCAATTCCAGCGCAGAACCAGCATCATTGAGTATGATCGAGCGGCTGTTCGGAAGTCCCTGCCTTTCGTCAAAGATTTTGCACGCATTGAAGGCCTGGATGCTCATGGCCTTTCGGCTGCCATCCGTGCGGAGGAATTATGAAACTGATCCGTCCCCTTGTCCAAAAACTGCAACCCTATGTTCCGGGTGAACAACCCAAAATCAAAGGGTTGATCAAGCTGAACACAAACGAGAGCCCCTATCCGCCTTCCCCCAAGGTCCTCAAGGCGGTCAAAAACGCCGTCGACAAACGGTTGCGCCTGTATCCCAACCCCACCTCGGATACCTTGCGGGAAAAACTCGCCATTCTCCATGGTTGTGCCCCGGAAAACATCATCGTGGGAAATGGTTCGGATGAACTTCTGGCCATGGCGGTGCGTACCTTTGCCGAACCGGGTACACGAGGCAGCGACTCGATGGTTCAATACCTGTCTCCCTGCTACTCCCTTTATCCAGTGCTGGCGGCCATCCATGGTTCCCATGTCAACGACGTCGCACTTCGGCCGGACTACTCACTTCCTGCTCCAGGCGAGCTAAAACGCGCCGGTCGTTGGGATTTCAGGGCGGCACTGACTTTCGTAACTACGCCCAATGCCCCCACTGGGACTGGTTATGCCAACGAAGCACTCCACATCTTATGCAGGAGTCAGAAAGGGGTGACCATCCTGGATGAGGCCTATGTTGATTTTGCAGATCAACATGCCATGTCGTTGGCCCTTGAATACCCGCATGTACTGGTGGCCCGAACGTTTTCAAAGTCCTATTCGCTTTGCTTTCAGCGTGTGGGTTACTTCGTCGGTCATCCCAAATTGATCGAGGCGCTGCACAAGATCAAAGACAGCTATAATGTCAACGGTCTTGGGCAGGTGGCTGCTTGTGCGACTCTGGATGACATGGCGTACTATCAACAAAACATCCAGAAGATCCGAGCCACCCGTCAATGGCTCCTGGAGACTCTTGCAGGATTGGGTTTTGTCACGCATCCCAGCCAATCGAATTTCATATTCGTCAGGCCGCCTCGCCACCCAGCCCAGGATTGGCACAGGAAATTGCGCGATCATAAAATTTTGGTCCGCTGGTTTTCCCTGCCTCAGGTGCGCGATTTCCTGCGCATTTCCATTGGCACGGACACCGAGGCCCGCATGCTTGTCAAAGCTGTCAAAGCGATTCTGTAGCCTATATGCGGATATCTCCATTGCAGATGGCGCAGATGAGCATAAAACTTTGCGCCGTCTCCCTGGCCTCTTTGCTGTTGAGCGTGTGCGCCGACGCTGCGAACTGGCCTCAATTTCGAGGTCCCAATGGTTCAGGAGTCGCCGAGGACGCCGATTTTCCAATCCATTTTGGCCCCAAATCCAACTTGGTGTGGCAAGTCGAGATTCCTTCCGGCAATTCCTCCCCTGTGGTTTGGAATGACCGCATATTTGTCACCGGATTTGCCGATGACAAACTCCAAACCCTCTGTCTTGACCTCAAGACCGGGAAGGAACTCTGGCGGCAAAACGCCCCCTCATGTGCCATTGAAGCCTTCGGTACCCTGGGCAGTCCTGCCTGCTCGACACCAGTCACCGATGGCGAGAGGGTCTATGTCTATTTCGGCTCCTATGGGCTGCTGGCCTACGATTGGGCGGGCAGGGAATTGTGGAAAACCCCATTAACCACTCCCATCACCCAGCACGGAACCGGCACATCACCCATTCTTGCAGAAAATCAGTTGATCCTTCTCTGCGATCAGGACGTCGGGTCCTATCTCATGTCGGTCAATCCTGCCAATGGTCAAACGTTGTGGAAAACAGAGCGTCCTGGCTTCAGACGCGGCTTCACCACACCGTTATATTACGCGCCCGATAAACTGCTCATCATCGCCGGTGCCTTGCGTGCCAGGGCCTACAATGTGGCAGACGGCACTGAACATTGGCAGACCGGTGGCCTTCCCAACGAACTATGCACCACCCCCGTGACCGGTTCCGGCCTCATTTTTCTGGGTGGATGGACCAGCGGATCGGGCGTTGCCCGTCTGCCTGATTACACATCGTTGACCAACGAATTTGATCTGGATCACGATGGCCGCATCTCGCGTGCCGAAGCCACTTCTGGCCCTGCTCAGCAGCATTTCCCTTATATCGACGCCAATAAGGATGGGTTCATCGTCAAGGAAGAGTGGGAAACGATTGCCCAGATTTTTGATCGATCAGAAAACGCACTACTCGCCATCAAGCCGGGTGGCACGGGGGATATCAGCCAATCTCACGTTGTCTGGAAATATTCTCGGGGACTCCCTTACGTGCCCTCGCCCTTGTACTATCGTGATCGTCTTTACTTCGTGCGAAATGGCGGTCTTTTCACCTGTCTTAACGCCACCAATGGCACACCCCTCTATAAAGAAGAACGTATCGGCGCCAATGGTAACAACTATTCCTCCCCTGTGGCTGCCAACGGCAGGATCTGTGTCATCTCGCAGCAGGGTGTGGCGGTGGTCATCGAAGCAAGCGATTCATTCAGGATCCTGGCCAAAAATCCCTTGGAAGAGCCCGTGCTGGCCACGCCTGCGATTGTACAAAAACGCATTTATATACGGACCCGATCGCACCTCTGCGCTTTCGGCGAATAGGCCATCCATTTCCCCCGGCTATTGCCTGCAAGGGAAACAGCTCACAGATGATGCAATCCCTGTGGACTACGTCTCGATGCCGTAGGACTTGATCTTGTTATACAAGGTCTGACGGCCAATGCCCAGGCGGCGGGCTGTTTCCAGCTTGTTGCCACGGGTTTCAGTGAGGATTTGAACAATGGTGTTCCGCTCCATGGCTTCCATGAGCGTCAACTCCTCGTCACTCTGCGTGGCCGGAGCAGTGTTGATCGACAAATCCTGTGCATCCACCATGTTGCCTTCGCACATCAACACAGCCCGCTGGATCTCATTCTGCAACTGTCGCACATTGCCCGGCCAGTCATGCTTGCGCAATCGCTCTGCCGCCAGAGGCGTAAAACCATTAATAACCCGGCCTGCCTGTGCTGCATAGCGCTTCAGAAACGCATTGGCCAGTGGCATGATATCCTCCCGCCTTTCGCGCAGAGGTGTGAGTTGGATATTGATGGCGCTGATCCGGTAGTACAAATCCTCGCGCAGCTTGCCCTCCTTGATGGCCTCCTCCGGAATGCGGTTGGTGGATGCTATGATCCGGCAGTCCGCCTTGTAGCTGATGCGCCCTCCCACAGGGCGATATTCCTTTTCCTGCAAAACCCGCAGCAGTTTGCTTTGGGTATCGATCGGCATTTCCGATAATTCATCCAGCAGGAGTGTACCATTCTCAGCCTGGCGGAACAAACCCTCGCGGTCACTCTGAGCCCCGGTATAGGCTCCTTTGACTGATCCGAACAGTTCGCTCTCGATCAGTTCCCTGGGCAGTGCAGCACAATTGACCTTCACAAACGGCCCTTTGCTGCGAGGACTCAAGGCATGCAGCAGGTCGGAAATGACTTCCTTGCCTGTGCCGCTTTCGCCTGTGATCAACACAGAGACGTCGCTTGGGGCCACCCGCTCGGCCGTGCGAACCACCGCCTTCATTGCCGGACTCTGGAAAATCGGCGCAGCCCCTCCGCTCATCGAGGCCAATGCCTGCCGCAAGGAGTTGGTTTCCTCGGTCAGTTGCTTGTGTTCCAGCGCGCGCTCCACTGAAAGCAAGAGCGACTTGGAATCAAACGGCTTCTGTTGAAAATCATAGGCACCCAGTTTCGTTGCCGTTACGGCGGCATCGATGGTTGCAAATCCGGTCAAAATAATCACCTCGGTGGTGGGCCATGTTTTTTTGACCAGTGGCAGCAGATCCAAACCCTCGGCATCGCTCAATTTGAGATCGAGTAAAATAACGTCCGGTTGGGCGGTCTCAAACGCATTCTTCAACGAGGCCCCGTCGGCGGCCTCAGATACTTCATAGTTGGCCCGCTTCAGGATGGTGCACAATAATGTGCGCACCTCCTGCTCATCGTCCACGACCATGATTTTCTCGTTCATAAAATAACTTAACCTCGCGGATGGCTGGCCTCCACGAAATCACGGAACATATCCAGAAACTCTGCGTGCTTGTCAAACAACCGCTCAGGATGAAACTGAACCGCCAGGAAGTAAGGAAGCAACCCTAAATCCTCGGGTCTCAGTTCCAGTCCTTCAATTACACCATCAGGGCTGACCGCGCTGATGCGGAACGGCTTTGCCACTCGATCTACCGCCTGATGGTGTGCACTATTCACCATCAGTACCGTCTTGTGAGTAACTCTAGCAAGTATGCTATCGGTTGCCAAGGCAACTTTATGGACCAGGACATCCTTCCGGTCCATGCGTTTATGATCGAGCGCGCCAACGAGTTGCGTTGGGATATCCACCAAAAGCGTTCCTCCGAAGGCCACATTCACAATCTGCTGCCCCCGGCAGATGGCCAACAACGGTTTACGCTGATCAAACACGGCCTTAATGAGTTCCAACTCCATCAAGTCCCGGGCATGATCCGCACCCTTGGTTTTCGTCCTCAGACTGTCGGGAAGACTTGGCGTGTACAATTCTGTGGCTACATCATTCCCCCCCGTTAGAAGCACACCATCACTGCGGCGAACGCATTCGTGAATCTCCTGAGGTGTCATGTCGATCGGAGGCACCCATGAAAGCCCACCCGCTGTCTGGATCGCCTTTGTGTAACGCTGCGAAAGACTTAGAGAAACATCTTCAAATTCAGCACCCTGCCGTTGAGTGCAGGGTGTCACCAAAATGAGAGGTCTCGATTTCATTTATTCAACATAGTCCGGGAACTTTTCCTTGATGGTCTTCGTCAGGCGCACGGCCTCCTCCGGACGCATCAGCAACCTGCCAATTCTCCGTTTCACAGCATCCAACAGGCTTAACCAGTCCTCCAAGGGGGGATTCTCCACCTCCTGCCACTCATCGAAACGCTTTTCGCGCGAGTAAAAAATCCACCGATCTCCCACGTGGTGGGCATAGACCTGCCACTTTATTCCAAACTCGTCGGTCCGTTTCCAACTTATTTCCGCTTTTGCCATGATTATTCCGGTAAATCCACGGATGCCACTGCCATTGCTGCAATTCCTTCCTGGCGTCCCAGGAAGCCCATCTTTTCATTCGTGGTCGCCTTGATGCCCACCTTCCTGGCCTCAATTCCCAACGCCGCCGCCACCCGTTCCTTCATGGCAGCCACATGGGGCATGATTTTGGGTTGCTCTGCAATCAAGGTGGCATCGATGTTCACAATACGGCCTGAGCGCCCATGCACCTGCCGCGCTGCTTCTTCAAGAAAAAGCCGGCTGGGAGCGTTACGCCAGCGCGGATCCGAATTTGGGAAAAAATGACCAATGTCGCTCTCCCCCAGCGCCCCCAGGACAGCATCGCAGATCGCATGCATCAAGGCATCCGCATCCGAATGGCCATCCAAACCGCGATCATGGGGAATGGTAACGCCTCCCAGCACCAGCGGACGTCCTTCGACCAACCGGTGTACATCATAGCCAATGCCGCAGTGAACCATATTTGGAAATATTAAGATGACTGTAAATGGGTACCAAGAAAATTATTTGGTTTAAAAAAGCTCGCTTTTTCGAACTGGTTATCAAGAATCATTTGCCCAACAAATATGGCACACGTAAAATTGCATATTCCTGGCCCGGTTGAGGTCAGCCAGAAAACGTTCAAGGCCTTTTCGTCGCCCATGATCGGACATCGCGGACAAGGCTTTAAGGATCTCTACGCCCGGATTCAACCCCGGCTTCAATCTCTGCTTTTCACCAAGCAACGCGTCTATCTGTGTACCTCCTCTGCATGGGGCATCATGGAAGGTTCGCTGCGTAATCTGGTGTCCCGCAAGGTGCTCTGCTGCATGAATGGCGCCTTCTCTGACAAGTGGCTCGATGTTTCACGCCGTTGCGGCAAGGAAGCCGAAGCCCTCCAGGTCGAGTGGGGAAGCCCCATCCGCGCCGAGGCCATTGATGCCAAACTCGCCTCGGGTCAATTCGACGCCCTTACCCTTATCCATAATGAGACCTCCACAGGTGTCATGAGTCCCCTGGCTGAGATTGCCGCCCTCAAGCGCAAATACCCCGATGTCATGTTCATCGTGGATTCTGTCAGCTCCATGTCAGCCACGCCCATTCGTTTTGACGAACTGGGCATCGATGTCCTTCTGGCCGGCACTCAAAAGGCCTTTGCGATGCCGCCAGGCCTGTCGGTCTTCACATGTTCGAAGGCCGCCCTGGCCAAGGCTGCAACTCAGAAGGACCGCGGCTACTACTTCGACTTCCTCGAATTCGAGAAGAATGGGGAGGCCAACATGACCCCCAGCACACCCAGCATTGCGCATGTCTTCGCACTCGAATCCAAGCTCGACGATTTCTATGCTGAAGGGATCGAAAATCGATTCGCACGTCATGCCAAACTGGCACAAATGACACGCAATTGGGCCAAAGGTCACGGATTCAACCTGTTCCCCGAACCGGGTTATGAATCTGTCACCCTCACCTGCGTGAGCAATGGTGCGCGGCCCGGCGGCCGTGTGGTGGATGTGCCCAAGCTTCAGAAACTTGTGAAAGACCAAGGATTCCTCATTGATGGTGGGTACGGCAAAATCAAGGGAACGACCTTCCGCATTTCAAACATGGGTGACGAAACCGAGGCCACCATGAAAGAGCTGTATGCGGCACTCGACGCTGCGATAAAGCAGTTATAATCTCCGCGATATTATCGACTTCAAGGGCGTTGGAATGAATTCCAACGCCCTTTTCATCAAGTGTGCAGGTGTCTTTCAGGACACATATACGAACAAAGCGCCCTCATAGTCGGGGGCGCTTTGCGTTGAAAATCATCCTTAAAATGAATGCCGTCTATTGGGCTTCTGGAGCCGCCACCTTCTTAACGCGTTTTGCACGAGGCTTTTTGGGCGTGGCTGGTTTCTCTTCTACGACCGGTGTAGCCTGAGGAATCGGTTCTTCCTTATCCGCAAGGAGATAGCGACTACAACTATCGCAGATCATGATATCCTCAGCGCGCAAGCATTCCGCGTTCAAACCTGAGGCGAGTTTCATGTGACATTCGGTACACACGCCACCCCTTACCATTGAAACCCCCTTCTTCCCCCTGGCCCGCAACCGATCATAGTGACCTTGGATCTGCGGTGGAATAAGCTCGCGCAAGCGCTTGATTTCAGCGGCGTTTTCAGGTGAAGCAATGCCATCCCCCATCTCCAACTGCTGGAGGCGATACAGGTGTTCAATCACGTTATTCATGCGTTCTTTCCGACGTTATGCTGGGTTCTATAATTAATGCTCCCAGCGTTTTTAAAAGCAAGTTTTTTACAAATACAAAGCTGCAGGACCATGCACTCCCGCTGTACGGGATTTGGACTTAACAAAGCCCAATAGTCGCGCAACATATTATCATTGAAATTGTTACACATCAGGCCACCCCTCCCTTTTCTTGTGATTCGAGGCGTCCCAACATGCGCAATAATCCATCCAGGATCGTTATGGGATGGGGCGGACATCCGGGAATAAAAACCGTTACCGGGACAATGCCACCCGCTCCGGCGTTGACCTCAGGATGATCGGCAAACATGCCACCCGAGATGGCACACGCACCCACAGCTATTACCAGCTTGGGTGATGGAACGGCATCGTACGTTTTCTTAAGGGCCAATTCCATATTGCGACTCACCGGTCCGGTGATGAGCACTCCATCAGCATGACGCGGAGATGCCACAAACTGGATTCCGAACCTGCCAAGGTCCCAGCCAATCGTCCCCAGTACATTCACGTCAGCCTCACAGGCATTGCATCCTCCCGCACTAACCTGCCGCAGCCTCAATGACCGGCCAAACAGTTTTCGCATTTTGGCATCCAAAGCTGAAGCAAGACGCAACTCCTCCTCACCCGGCTTGCCAATAACAAGGTCTGCGCGTCCATTCACAGCCATGCGATGGTCACGGGTGTGCGTTATTGCATGTGTTGGACACGATTCAACACAAGTCCCGCAGAAGATGCATTTGCCCAGATCGAGCGAGATGGGCTCTGAGGCCGTTTTGGAAATGGCATTCGAGGGGCATGCTTCCACACAAGAGGAACAGCCCTGTTTGCACAAGGCGGATTCCACTCTCAAGGCACCGCCATGCCGGTCAGGCAAAGCAGGTGCAGGCCCCTTCGGATATGCCATGGTCTGGCAACCGAACCGGAGGCGGTGTGTGATGGCATCAAGGGCAAACATGGCTACAGGTCAAATCCACAATAGGATAGGTTGAAGCTTTTATTACAAATCGGAAAATCGGAGATGGCCTGGCCACGCAATGCCAGCGCCAGACCGGCCCAGTTATGAAACGAGGGATCGGTGATTTTATAGGCGCGGAAACATCCTTTTGCATCCGTGAGGGTGACATGGCATATCTCCCCCCGCCAGCCCTCAACCAGTCCCACAGCCAGGCTATTGGGTGCAAGCACTCCAATGTCCTGGCGCACATCCCCCTCGGGAGCCGCCGCCAATTGCTCCTTCAAATATTGTCCTGTGCGCTGTATTTCCAGCCAGCGCACCCGGGCTCGGGCGAACACATCACCTCCAGGCCATACCGCAACGGGAACCTGGGCCAACCGGTACCAACCGGCCGGATGATCGAAGCGCACGTCGCGAACAAGCCCTGACGCGCGGGCCGCCACCCCCACCATCCCCATCTCTGAAGCCTGTTCGGCCATGACCGTGCCAACTCCTTCAAAACGCGCACGAACAGCATTGGAATCCCAGAACCATCCAGCAGCCTCATCCACCTGCGTAAGAATGGTCCCCAACTTCTTGAGAAGATCGGCCAGGCGGGGCGCTTCCAAATCGAACTTACAGCCGCCAGGACGGATAAGGCCACGCCCAAAACGATTGCCACAGATCAGTGCGGTGAGGTTAAGAAAATCACCACGCAATTTGCCACAGGCGGAAGACGTGGGCAGAAAGGCAACATCATTGGCAAGCGCGCCAAGATCACCCGTGTGATTAGCCAGACGCTCCAACTCCAACGCAATCGATCGCAACCACTGTCCGCGCAAGGAAGCCTCCTGCCCTGCCAGCGCTTCCATCACCATCGCATGCGCAGTGGCATGCCCGATGGTCGTATCCCCGGCGATGACTTCCATCTGATTCAGCGTGGAGCGATGAGGCCCGGCCACCAGCGTCCTTTCAATTCCACGATGCTGATAACCCAGCGCAATTTCCAAATGGAGAACGTCCTCACCATTGCACTGAAAGCGAAAAT
>CAZIDG010000001.1:0-151935 GCA_964538065.1 uncultured Verrucomicrobiota bacterium | reverse complement strand
CATCCCGATACGTTGACCACCCTGTGCCCCCGACCAGTGTCTCAATGATGCCCAACAAGAGCCCACCCAACGCGGCCCCCGCGATGTTGCCAATGCCACCTAACACGGCTGCTACAAAGGCTTTAAGTCCAGGGAGAACCCCCATAAGCGGGTCTATGGCGGGATAATTCATGGCATAGAGAATGCCCGCCGCCCCCGCAAGAGCGGATCCCAGGGCGAAGGTAAACGAGATGACTGCGTCAATATTGATGCCTACAAGCGAGGCGGCTTGAGGATTGAACGCCACCGCTCGCATCGCAGTCCCCATGCGGGTATGCATCACGATGTACCACAAAGCCGCCAACAAGACCACAGTCAGCCCCATCACAATCAATTGATCGCTTCCAATGGTTAGATTGGCCATTGGGGTATACTGGCGATGCGGCACAAGGGTGGGGAAAGCTTTCGGATCCGCACCGAAAAAGCGTTGCCCGCTAAATTCCAGGAGAAGGGATACACCTATGGCGGTAATGAGCACCGTCAACTTGGGATGGTTTCGAAGCGGGCGGTAGGCAAGTTTCTCAATAACCACACCCAAAATGGCACATAGGATCATTGCCGCCAGCAGTATAACCAAACCACCTCCCACCGATTGGGGAGGCAACACCCTGCCCACCCAAGGAGCCAGATAAAATCCGGCAAACGCCCCCAGCATGAACACATCTCCATGAGCAAAATTGATAAACCGCAACACCCCATAGACCATGGTATATCCCAGGGCACACAATGCGTAGATGGCGCCCAGGGAGATGCCGTTAATCAGTTGTTGCAGCAAAGAGGACAATGGCTACACAAAAATCAGGGATGAGAGTGTTATATTTATGGGGTTACAGAATCCACATATTTAAACTGCCCGCCTTTGATGGTCAAAATCACCGCCGGCTTGGTTGGATTACGCTGGGCGTCCATGCTGATCTTGCCCGTCACCGCTTCAAATCCCTGCGTTGCGGCCAGGGCATCGCGGATCTTGTCACTTTCAAGGCTCCCGGCACGTTTTATGGCATCGAACAAAATGAGAGCTGAATCATACCCCAGAGCAGCCAGGGCATCCGGCACTTGTTTGAACCGTTCCTGGTAGGATTTCACAAAATTTTTCACCATGGGTGAATCCTTGTCTGGAGAATAGTGTGTGGAAAAGAAATGACCTTCCAAGGCTGCGCCGCCCAGTTCCAGAAGTTTGGGGGACTCCCAACCATCGCCCCCAAGCATTGGCACCTTCATGCCCAATTGCTCCGCCTGGAGCGCGATCAATCCCACATCAGTATAGTAACCAGGAATGACAACCACATCCGGACCGGCCGCCTTGATCGCTGTCAACTGAGCCTTAAAATCCTTGTCTCCACCACTGTAATTGGGTTCGGCAATCACCTGGCCGCCATTTTTTACAAACCGCTCCTTAAAGCATTGGGCAAGACCCTTGCTGTAGTCACTCTTCAAATCGGTCAATACCGCCGCCTTGGTAACCTTGAGATTTTTGGATGCAAAATCGGCTATCACCGCCCCTTGGAACAAATCGGTAAAGCAGACCCGAAATATCCGATCCCCCACCTCGGTTACCTTGGGATTGGTTGACGCAGGCGAGACCATTGGAATTTTGAACTGCTGGCAGATGGGTGCCGCCTCCAGGGAGCGCGAGGATACCACCTCCCCCAGAATGGCAATCACTTTGTCCCGGGAAATCAGCTTATGAGCCACCGTGGCAGCTTCCCCTGCCTTGGATTGATCGTCGTCACTGATCAACTGCACCTTGCGTCCAAGCAACCCTCCTGCTGCATTGAGCTCATCCACCGCCATGAGTGTTGCATTGTGGGAGGAGACACCGTACGTAGCCTCCTTGCCCGTCAATGAAACGATTTCTCCAATCTTAATGACATCTGCCTGTCCGGAAGGCTGGCTTTCAGGTTTTCCACACCCCGAAAGAACCGTGATCATGGCTGCCAGAGAGGCAAATGCAACCATGCGAATCAAGCATCCCGATGCGGCATGGTGTACGGCCGCGCGCACCAGGCATTCCAAGGTCCCTTTTTTGCAGCTCATATTCATAACACAGGAGCCATTTTATTGATCAGCTACATTCCACTGTATTCACAAGCGATGTTATCGAGAAGAACCTAATGAAAATCTGCCTTCATTTCAACGTCTTCCTGTTATTGCCGTCGTGCCCCCTCTTCCGAATCCCATTCCGCCCGTCTCCTGTTGCTGGAATTTTGTCCTGAGCCGGGTTACTTTCAGCCATGCATTTAGAGGATCACGCAGGTGACATTGTCCGCAAAGCCAGGACAGCTGCCAAAATTACAGTTGAAGCTGCTGCCAGGCAGGCAGGCGTTCCCGTGCATGCGTATGTCATATTTGAAGAAACGGGGCAATCGGCACCCTACCCCAATCTGGGTTCGCTGGCCAGACATCTCAACCTTCACCCACGTCGATTGGAGGCCATCGCTGCGGGTTGGCTCCCCAAGCCAGTCAATGTCAATGTCTGGCATGCCTGGCAGCAAATCACCACGGAGCGGTATGGGAATGCCGTAAACTGCTATCTGGTTTGGGATGGCAACACACGAGAGGCTGCCCTCTTCGATACCGGCTGGAACTGTGATCCTATCATAGCCCTTGTCCGTGAACATGGACTGGACGTTCAGCATCTGTTTATCACCCACAATCACGAGGATCATGTATGCGCCATGGGGGCTTTGCGAAGGCATTTCCCTGCAATCCAGGCACATGGCAAGACTCTGAATCCCCCCTCAGAACAACAGAACCGTGCCGATGTCGGCATCAATGTGGGTTCCTTGCGCGTTGCCAATCGCGAAACCCCCGGCCACAGTCCGGATGGTGTCACCTACGTTGTGAGCGGATTTCCCGGAGATATCCCGGGCATTGCCATGGTGGGGGACTGTTTGTTTGCGGGTTCCATGGGGCGAGGCTTCATGTCAGCAGAGCTTCTCAAGCAGAAAGTACGGGAACAGATTCTGAGCCTTCCCCCCTCAACAGTGCTCTGTCCTGGTCACGGGCCATTAACCACCGTGGCGGAGGAACTTGAACATAATCCCTTCTTCGGCTGATGCCATCAGCCACAATGGCTGTGCTCAAGCACAGCCATTGTTCACATCAAGGATGTCGATCAGCCCCCGAGCTCTTATAGAGCAGGCTTTTCCTTATGCCAACCTGTGGCCTGCTCATAGGCATAGGCCAGGTTGAGCAGTGTTGCCTCGCCAAAAGGCCGGCCGAGGAATTGCAGTCCAATCGGCAGCTTGTCTTTACTCGTAAAGCCACAAGGAACACTCATGCCGCATATACCCGCCAGATTGCAGGAAATGGTGAAGATATCCGAAAGATACATCTGCAAAGGATCTTCGGATTTCTCCCCTACCTTAAAGGCGGCCGTCGGTGTTGTGGGTGTCACGATGGCGTCGACTTTTTCAAATGCCTTGAGGAAATCCTGGCGAATCAGGGTACGCACTTTTTGGGCGCGAAGGTAATAAGCATCGTAATAACCGCTGCTCAGCACATAAGTACCGAGAATGATTCGACGTTTGACTTCGGCTCCAAAACCGGAACCGCGAGTCCGCGAATACAATTCGATCGGATCGGCGCCATCCACCCGGCGACCATACCGGATGCCATCAAAACGAGCGAGGTTGGCGCTCGCCTCCGCAGTAGCAATAATATAGTAGGTGGCCACGGCGTATTCCGTGTGTGGCAAGGATATCTCTTCGATGATGGCTCCCTGGGCTTGAAGCTGTTTGACAGCTTCCTGGGTGGCGGCACCAACTTCGGAATCCAATCCATCCACCATGAATTCCCTGGGCAGTCCCACGCGCAGGCCACGGATGTTCCCATTCAAAGCCTCGGCATAATGGGGCACAGGCTCTGGCACGCTGGTGGAATCATGCGGATCCTTGCCACTGATGGCCTCCAGCAGCAACGCGGCATCCTTGACGGATTTGGTCATGGGCCCGATCTGGTCCAGTGAGGAGGCAAAAGCCACAAGGCCGTATCGCGATACACGGCCATAGGTCGGCTTCAAGCCCACGATGCCGCACAGAGCGGCTGGCTGGCGTATCGACCCGCCCGTATCAGATCCCAGCGCGGCAAAGCATTCATCCGCCGCCACAGCCGCCGCGGAGCCACCCGAGGACCCGCCAGGAATACGGCTGGTGTCCCACGGATTACGCGACGTTACAAAGGCAGAATTCTCCGTCGAACTGCCCATGGCGAACTCATCCATGTTCAAGCGTCCGAAGACGATGGCTCCCGCCGCCTTGAGCTTTTCAATGACGGTGGCATCGTAAGGCGACACGAAGTTGCCTAGAATTTTCGAGGCACAATTGAGTGGGTGGCCCTTGACCGCCAGCACATCCTTGACCGCAATCGGCACACCCAGCAGTGGCTTGTCCGCTGGAACTCCCCCCTGTTGGAGGATGTGATCGGCGGCATCGGCCTGGGCGATGGCGTCGGCAGTATTGCAGCTAAGAAAGGCGTGTACCTGCGGTTCCACGCGATCCATGCGATCCAGGCAGGCCTGCATGGCCTGACGGGCTGTGACCTCGCGAGCGGCCAGTTTATCCTTAAGTTCGGTTACCGTGAGTTGGTTCAACATGGATATGCTTATCTTGACTTGCGTTGATGGAGCAAAAGTTCATTGCCATCGGGATCGGCAATAATGGCAAAACGGCAGACCGGAGTGTCCATGGGTTCCTTGAGGACGCTCACACCCTTGCCACGAAGATCGCGAATCAGGGTGTCCAAATCCCGCACCTCAAAGGCCACCGCTGCCCCTTTGACACCGGCATGATGAGTTTCATCCTGAGCCGCAATCGCCAGCGTACAGGGACCGATGTCATATTCAATCCATTGATCCTGGAAATTATGAGTCATCGTCAAGCCCAGGCACCCTTCGTAGAACCTCCGGGCACGCGGCACATCGGAAACCGCGTAAAGAAAGAAAGCGATACTGTCGATCATGTTTACACCTCCATGCGGGATTATTCGACAATCTTGGGAACCATGAAAAGGCCGTTAGCCTGGGCCGGCGCGTTGCGCAGAGCTTCGTCTGTCGGCAGCGACGCCCGCACCTCATCCGGGCGCATGACATTGACCAAAGGAGTGGCGTGGGCCGTCGGCTCGATCTGCGAGACATCCAACTGGTTCAGCTTCTCGATATAACCGAGCACCTGGGCCAGTTGAGCCGCATATTTCTGCTCCTCCTCCGGCGTCAGCTCCAGCCGCGCCAGATGGGCCACGTATTTAATATCCATGCCTTTGACAGCCATGCTCCTAGAGTGGACAAGCCCACGCCCATGGGCAAGCTCGAAGTGGCACCCGGGCTAAACTCTGGCGCCTGGGTTCAAGGGGGCCAAACCATCAACTTCAGACGTGACCGATGCCGATTCGTTTGCGATAGTGTCCCCGTGACACCCAACGAGGCAAACAAGTTGTTGGAACAGTATAGGGCGGGCAAAATTGGAGCGCAAAAGGTTCTGCAGGCGTTTCAATCGGCGCCAGTGGCCGATCTGGGTTTTGCACGCGTGGATACCCATCGTGCCTTGCGTCAGGGCTTTCCGGAAGTAATATATGGAAACGGGAAAACCCCGGAGCAGGTGGTTAAAATCGCCTCTCACGTTATCGCACATGATCCCTGCGTATTGATCACCCGCATAACGCCTGTTCATGCCCGAGCGGTACGCCGTCAATTCAAGAAGGCTGTCTATCATGAGATGGCCCGCTGTATTACAATTGAATCCAAACCCAGAACCAAACGTCCTGGGACCATCGCTGTTTTATGTGCAGGCACCAGCGACCTCCCTGTCGCCGAGGAAGCCGCCGTCACGGCAGACATCATGGGCAACCAAGTCACGCGGCTTTACGATGTGGGCGTTGCCGGTCTTCATCGACTCCTGGATCGCCTCGATGTGGTGCAAACCGCCAACGTTCTCATTGTGGTGGCTGGCATGGAGGGTGCGCTCCCGAGCGTGGTGGCAGGACTTGTGGCGCGCCCTGTCATAGCAGTACCCACCAGTGTGGGATATGGCGCCTCCTTTGGCGGAGTGGCAGCCCTGCTGGGAATGCTCAACAGCTGCGGGAGCGGTGTCACGGTAGTCAACATCGATAATGGCTTCGGCGCAGGGTACGCCGCCAGCCAGATCAATTCGCTCGCCAGCATTCAAGCATGAAGACACTTTATCTCGACCTTCTGAGCGGCATCAGCGGCGACATGTTCCTTGGCGGCCTGATTGATATCGGAGTTGATTTTACCGCTCTTCAAAACGAACTCCAAAGGTTGCCGGTCGAAGGTTACCATTTGCACGCCGGTCGGGGGCAAAAGATGGGTATTACGGGTGTTAAATTTGACGTCCATCTTGCCCATGATCACACCGCCGATTCCCATGGGAACCATGATGATCACACGCATCCACATGGCCACCAGCACCCTCATGCCTCGGGACATGGCCATGGAGACAGCCGTACCTTTCAAGACATCCTGACCCTGATATCAGCCAGTCCGTACTCAACCTGGGTAAAAACCAAGGCGGAGGCCATCTTCCACCGCATCGCCGTGGCGGAAGGGAAAATTCATGGAAAAGCACCTGAAGCTGTTCATTTCCACGAAGTTGGAGCCATCGATTCCATTGTGGACATCGTTGGGGGTGTTCTGGCAGTCGAGATGCTGGGACGGCCGCACATCATGGCCTCGAACGTCGTGGACGGCACCGGTTGGGTGGATTGCGCCCACGGTCGCTTCCCTGTGCCGGTACCGGCAACCCTGGAGATATTGGGTGCCCGTGGCATCACCCTGTCGCAATGTGATGAGCCTCATGAACTCATTACACCCACTGGAGCGGCCATCCTGGCGGAACTGGCTGAGTCGTTTGGTCCGATGCGCGGCATCAAACCCTTGAAAATTGGGTATGGTTTGGGTGGCCGCGACCATGTAACACGCCCCAATCTTTTGAGGGTTATTCTTGGCGAATCCGACTCCAGCGACCATGACTGGGAAACTGACAATGTCACCATCCTGGAAACCAACATCGATGATCTGAATCCGGAAATACTTGGCGATTTCGTTCCGCGGGCTCTGGAAGCAGGTGCACTTGATGTGTTTCACACCCCGATTTTCATGAAAAAGAACCGGCCGGCCATCATGGTGTCCATCATTTGTGCTGAAGCCGATGCCGACAGGTTCACTGAGATGCTCTTGCGCGAAACCAGTGCTTTTGGAGTACGTCGAACCTCCTGGGAACGGCGAAAGCTGAAGCGCGAAATGACCACAATGAACACGGCCTTTGGCCCTGTTACAATCAAGCGCGGTCTATTGGATGGCCAGATCTTGCATCAAACCCCGGAGTATGAATCCTGCCGGGAGTTGGCTGTTTCTGCAAACCGGCCCATTCGGGAGATTTACCAGGCTGCGCTTGGAGCAATTACTCCCACTTCCCCCGGATAGACCCGTCTTGAACCCTGGCAGCACCAATGCCGTGCTGCCATAGGATTTCATCATTTCAAGAATCCATGCGCGCGTCCTACAGTTCCCCACGCATGTCTTCTCGGTATGCGCCTCCATCAAAGTGAGAGCAGATACTCGACCAGGTCGTCTATCTCCTGGGGTTTCAACTGTGATGTGCGGCCATGCTGGTCCTTGGAATTATGTGTCGTGAGCACATCACGCACAGTGACCGCCGAACCGTCATGCAAATAGGGAGCCGTGCGCCACAATTCCACCAGGGTTGGCGTATCGAAACCCTCATTTGTTTTATCGATGCTGATGTGGGTGCCGACAACATGGCTCTTCAGGTCTGTGAACAAGTCCGGCTTATGGCAAGTCGCACAATGTGTTTCCCGGCTTTCGAACAGGTCTTTGCCCCGTTTGGCCGAAGCGGATAAATGGCCCTTGACCAAATGGGGGCTTGGCTGCGGTTTGAGCGTCTTCAACCACACATCGATGGCCTGCGGCACGGATTCGGGTTGCACGGTAAACAGGATGCTTTTAATGCCTGATCGCACAGCGGTTTCTGCCGTATCACGCACCCCCATGCTCATGACCGGCGGAGTCTGATGAGACCATAGAAGGCTTTTGGTGTTCTTGGGATTGCCGATGCCATCATTGAGCAGGTCCCAATTCAAGCCATCCACCCGGGCATCATCATCATGGCAACTGGCACAGGACTGCCACCCCTGGAAACAAATCCTGGCGTCGTTGAAATACATTTCACCCTGCTCCACCTGTGTGAGCTGGCGGCCCTTATTCATCTCGCAAATCGTCGTTTGGACAGGTTTTGCGGCAGGATTCACCACTTCCATGACATCATTGAAATAGCCGGCAACGTAGATTTTTCCATTGAATATGGCCATGGCCCGTGGGCCATTAACGTCCAACTTGATCCGTTCCCGGCTGCCCACCAAAAATGCAAGGTCGTTGGGAACATCAGCCGCCACCTTCGATGCCCCGTAATTCTGCGCAGATGACCCTGTGCCCTTCTCCAGGGCAGCCAGCTTGGCTTGCACGGAAGGCCAGTCGATGAGGCTGAGATCGTGGGTGCCTGCATGCGTCACCACGATCGTCCTGCCATCGGGCAGCCAGCCAGTGGCCCATGGATTGGCGGCTCCGTTATCAATGCTGTCCAACAGGACCGTATTGATGATCTCCATCCGGTCCACATCGATCAATGTCAGGGCATTGCTATTCATCCACCCGCGTTCCAGTTGGGTGGTGGGCAAATGATATCGAGCCAGCACATGGGCCACACAAGCCACCTTGCCATCGGGAGAGAGGCTGATCTGGCGCAAGGAAGTGCTGCCGTTGGGTAATTTCAATTCTTTGACCACCTTCGCCGTCTGCAAATCCACCACGCTGACGATGGCGGCCACATAATCCGCATCAGCTCTTCCATTATGCTGATGATTTGATACCAGGAGGTGTTTCCCGTCCTTTGCCAGCACAGCCGAAACGGGTTCACGAGCCACAGGAATGGAGGCCACCTCCTTGTACTGTTTACGGTCATACACACTGACTGCGTGATTAAAGCGATGGCAGACATAAAGCAGGTTGCCATCCGGCGATAAAACAGGACTCATGGCCATGGAGTGTCCCTCGGCTTTATGCAGTATCTTACCCGTGGCAGCCTCAATTTCCAGGATCACGCTATCCGGATTGGCGCATGTAATAATAAGACGGCTCCCATCCATCGTAACAGCCACCCCGGTCGGAGGGGCGGGCAAGTCGATTCTTCGTTTCACCTCCATGGTGGCGGGATCGCAACACAACACGGCGGCATCGCGATTGGCGATGGCATACACCTCTGTCCCCTGCGGTGCAACAGCCAACCCACTGACTCCGAACCATTTTTGTCCGGTTGCAGCGCCGCTCGCCGGCAGGATTACACCCAATAAAAAAAGAAGCACTAAAAGGACATTGCTCCGCCTGTTCATGGTCATTGGTCTGTGCATTGCATTAATCCAATACCGTCAGTTGTCTGCCAAGGCAATACGGAAACACACTTTCCAGTTTCATGCAGATTGCCAAGCGTTCCCTATTTGAGGGACCTGCATTTTTTACCAATGCGGCATGACATTCTCACTTAATTTCCAGAGATGCCGTTGGTTT
The DNA here is from genome assembly GCA_964538065.1 of uncultured Verrucomicrobiota bacterium. Taxonomy (GTDB): domain Bacteria; phylum Verrucomicrobiota; class Verrucomicrobiia; order Limisphaerales; family UBA1319. The sequence continues at coordinate 142,298 of CAZIDG010000001.1, read as the reverse complement.
GCTTGCGAGACGGGCAATAATTACGCTCTGGTGTTCAAGGGAGGAGTGATGTATAAGTCGTCGGAAACCCAGTTTTATTGACGCCCCGTGCACTGTCGGATTCGGGCGTTTGTATTGTTTGTTGCATTACTACGACTATGACAACACCCACGAGTGGCAGGAATGGCAGCATGGTTTATCTGTTCATTATTTGCCTTGTCGCTGCAATAGGGGGACTCCTTTTCGGATTTGATACCGCAGTAATTTCCGGAACCGTTGGGTTCTTCTCGAATGAATTTGAGTTGTCCGCCGCCATGACGGGTTGGGTTGCCAGTTCCGCCCTGATCGGTTGCATGATTGGAGCCGGGCTGGCTGGCACCCTGAGCGATCATTTTGGGCGCAAGAAGGTTCTTCTCCTATCAGGCATCTTCTTCACGGTATCCGCCGTATTCTGCGGCATGGCCGTAACGGTTTCACACCTTGTATATGCCCGAATTCTGGGTGGCATGGGTATCGGCATTGCCTCCATTATTTCGCCACTTTACATCGCCGAGATTTCTCCTCCCAGGATCCGAGGCCGACTGGTGGCCTTGCAGCAATTGACCATCGTTCTGGGCATTCTGGCGGCGTTTTTCACCAACAGCATGGTCCTCCATACCTCCCTGGCCGATCCTGCAAAATGGCGCTGGATGTTTGCCATCGGCGCCTTTCCAGCGATCATCTTCCTGTTCCTGTTGATCCCCGTCCCCGAAAGCCCACGCTGGCTCACCCAGCGAGGTCGTCAAAAGGAGGCACGCAGCATCATCGTCCGTGTATCTGGTGAAGCCGAAGCCGACCGCGAAATGGAGCAGATTGTTCAGGCCTTGGCCGAAGAAGAAGGCACCATCTGGGAACTGTTCAAACCGGGTATTCGCAAGGCCATGATTGTCGGGATCGTTCTGGCTGTCCTCCAGCAGATCACCGGCATCAATGCCATTATGTATTATGCACCGGAAATTTTTAAGCATGCGGGCATGGGCGCTTCAGCCGCGTTCAACGACACAATATGGATCGGGCTGACGAATGTGTTTTTCACCCTCGTGTCCATGACCCTTGTGGATCGACTGGGACGCAAACCCCTCCTCGTTCTGGGCGCGGGAAGCATGGGCATCATGCTCCTGCTGGTCGGTCTGGCCTTTCATCTGGAGAAAACGGGTTTTTGGCTGCTCCCGCTGGTCCTGGCCTATGTGGGAAGCTTCTCGGTCTCGATGGGCGTCGTGGTATGGGTCCTCATCGCGGAGATCTTCCCCAATCGCATACGAGGACGTGCCATGGCAGTCGCCATCGTCGCGCTCTGGGGAGCCTGTTACCTCGTTTCCCAAACTTTTCCCGTCATGGTTGAAAAACTCGGGGGAGCGATGACATTCTGGACCTACGGCATCATGTGTGTCGTCACCATCCTCTTCAGTCTTCTTTTCGCGCCTGAAACAAAGGGCCGAAGCCTGGAGGACATCGAACGGTCCTGGAGCCATCCAGTGCAGAACTGACCCGCCAGCCATCTACCCGCGCTGCTTATAATGCACAGTATTGGTTGCGCGCAAACGACTTGCAGCCTGTTCAGCGGTCAGATCGCGTTGCGGTTCCGCCATCATTTCATAGCCCACCATGAACTTCTTGACTGTCGCCGACCGTAGCAGCGGAGGATAAAAATGTGCATGCAGCTGCCAATGACTGTTATCCCCCCCGTCAAACGGGGCACCATGCCATCCCATGGAATATGGGAAACTGGTCTCGAACAGATTATCGTAACGAATCAAACCGACGCGTAGAATGGCAGCCAAACTCTCCCGTTCCACCGCGGTTAGTTCAGGCAGGCGTTGCACCGGCCGACGTGGCACCAGCAGGTATTCAAAAGGCCACACTGCCCAGTAGGGCACCAGAAGCGCCCAGTGCTCGTTGAGTTCAACGACCCGCGTTCCCTCGGCAATCTCGATCTTGAGATAGTCCAGCAGTAAATTGTTCCCCTCTTTTGCACGATGGGAACGCTGGTTGACGTCCTCCTTTTCGATCAAATTCGGCAGCCAGTCTCCGGCCCAGATCTGACCATGCGGGTGCGGATTGGAGCATCCCATGGTGGCCCCTTTGTTCTCAAAGACCTGCACCCATCGATACTGAGCACCCAACTCCTGGGTCTGTGAAGCCCAGACCTCGATCACCTTCCGGATTTGTCCCTCATTCATCTCCGGCAGCGTTAAATCGTGGCGTGGTGAAAAACAGATCACACGACACTCCCCGCGGACAGGCTGGGTGCGCAACAAGCCCGAGGTCTCCTTCTGCGGTTCCGTGGCTTCTGAAAGCAATGCCGCAAAATCGTTCTTAAAAACGAGCGTGTCCTGGTAGGCCGGATTCACATCCTTGCCAGCGCGGGTGTTCCCCGGACACAGGTAACACTTTGGATCGTAGGACGGACGCTGCTCCTGTCCGAGACTCTCCTTTTGTCCGAGCCAGGGACGCTGGGTGCGGTGAGGCGATACGAGAATCCATTCCCCGGTCAATGCATTAAAACGCCGGTGTGGATGATGTTCCGGTTGAAAATTCATGATGTTGAACAGGGCAAAATGTCAGGCTTGGAGAACAGTGGCACCTTCTCCCGGACGTGAAACAAACATGGAGGGTTTGATTTGCGTTTTACGCTCATACTCGCTGGCAAAGTGCTCTGCCACTCTTTGGACTGCATCGGTTTTCACCAGTGTCACCGTGCAGCCGCCAAAACCTCCCCCTGTCATGCGCGAGCCAATGACACCGTGCGACGTCCCAAGCCCACGCGCAATATCCACAAGGATGTCGAGTTCCTTGCAACTGACTTCATAATCATCCCGCAGGGAGACGTGGCTGGCATACATCAATTGTCCAGCGGCATCCCACTGGCCGGCATGCAGGGCGGTAGCCGCCGCCAGCGTCCGTTCGTTCTCGCCGATGACATGGCGGGCGCGTCTCCAAGTGACTTCCTCCATGCGTTTCTGACAATGCTTCAAATCGGTCATGCTTGCGTCTCGCAGAGCACGAACCCCAATGACACGAGCCGCCGTTTCGCATTGCGCGCGACGTTTGGCATATTCGCCCCCAGCCAGTTCATGATGAACTTCGGAGTTGGTGATCAACACGGACACACCAGGGTCCGCCAAGGGCACCAGTTGTGTCGTTTTGGAGCGACAATCCAGCAAAAGCAAGTGATCCTTGCGCCCCATCACCGAGATGAACTGATCCATGATGCCACAGGGCACCTTGGCATATTCATGCTCGGCCTTCTGACATGCCAGAGCCTTCTCCACCGGATCCAGAGTCTGTCCGGTGACCGCCTCGAACAGGGTTGCGGACGCAACCTCAAGTGCCGCACTGCTGGACAATCCACCTCCCAGGGGCACGTTGGATTGCATTAGGACGTCCAACGGACCGGGATTGATGCCCCGCCCAAGAAAACCGGCGAGCACTCCGCGCACATAATTCGACCACTTGGGAGTGCCCAATTCCAGGGGCTGCTGGAGCGGAATCACCGCATCCTCATTCATCCGGCTGCAACGCCACCGGACTTCGTTCTGCTGTCCACTGGAACGCGCGGCTGCGAGCACGGTGTACCGCTCGATGGCCATCGGCATGACAAAGCCGTCATTATAGTCGGTATGTTCGCCGATGAGATTAACACGCCCGGGAGCGGCCACCATGAATTCCGGCTTCCGCCCATAATGGGTTTCGAACCGTACCGCCGTCTCCTCCGCAAGCTTCTGCAATGAGAGGTTTTGATCGATCATACTCCAATCCAACCTATTTCTTCGTCGAGACCACTTCCACCAATCCCATATCCACGTACTGTCCGCCGCTGGTCTGGCGGCAATGGACGGCTATTGTATTCTTTCCCGCCCGCATACTGGCACGCGCACTATCGTTGAGCACCACTTCCTCGTATTCCGAAGTGTAGCCGCGAACTGATGCGGCGAGCACCCCATTTATGAAGACCTCCACGTCTTCATCGTGGTGAATCCTGATTTGCATTTCGCCTTTGGGAAGTTCCGGTATTTCCACAACACGACGAATCCAAATATCCTTGGCATCCCAGACGGTATTGACGATGGCTCCCGGCGTGCCACTCGTGCCAAATCCAGATTTGCCTTCCTGCCAGGAACTTGCATCGAAGTCCGGTTGAGCCCAGTTGGCTCCGGGCTTCTGTGTCGTATAACGCCATACACTTGGAGCCGATTCGGCTGTGGGTACAACCATCTTAACAACGGGCGGTGTCGGCAACGGCGCCCAACCCGCCGAACGTGTTGCATCCCGCTTGGCCCACTTGTTCCAAGTCGCATGATCGTAGAGCATTTTGATGAACACACCGCCCACAACCGACCGTGCCTGGAAGCCAACCTTGCGACCCGTCTGGGTCCAATACCAATCGTTCATCGGCACACGATCGCTTGTTTCATTCAAGAATTCGTACACCGGGCCCAGGAGCGCCTGGAAGTCATCCGCGTTCTGAGTCAGACTGGCCGTCCAGATGGTCCAATCCAATTTGGTGTAAGGCTGCCGGTTGTCCAGAGGCAGGCCGTACCGCTGCTGGGTTTTGCGGTAAAACGTCATTTCCTTGCGCAGCACGTCCTCTGGGAATAGTCCCATCGAAAGGATGCCATCCCACACGAGATTGTACTTCTGGCTCCAGGTCCCCGCTTTGTCAAAAGCCAGGCGGAAGTGGTCGCCATCAGCAGCTTCCTTGACCCACCGGGCGGCAAATTCCGACGCGAGCTTGCGATAGGAATCAGCATTGGCCTTGTCCTGCCGCATGTCACACAGCTTTGCGTAAGCCCCCAGCGCCACGATGGCCTTGGCCGATAGGTTGACGTTGTGAGCCAGATGGCCGGCAAAGTCATCCGTGCAGAGCTGGTTTTCAGGATCGAACCCTTTGTCCTTCAAGTAGGCCGCCCATTTTTCCAGAACCGGCCAGTATTGGCCGGCAAAGTCGGCATTACCCTCCATCTGGGCCAGAGCCGCCATAAGGATTATCATATTGCCAGTCTCCTCGACGGGCATCTGGTTGTCTTCCGTGCGTTCTCCGCCACCATAGACCTGTCCATTGGCGAGGGGATAGGTGCCCAGGTCATGCGGCGCAAATGGGAATTTCCACCGAGGCGAACTGGAGTAATCCATGATGGGCACCAGCATCGCCTTGGTCAATGACGGCCCCAGAAGCAGATACATCGGCGCCATCGGATAGAGGATATCGACTGTCGCAATGCATCCGTTGCTGAAATTCTCCTTGGGGAACATCAGGGGCTGCCCCTTCTCGTCTGCGGCAATCTTGTTCGCCGCAAGGCATTGACGGTAGGCCAGGGCGGCCAAACGGGCGTATTTCTCACCACCGGCGCGCCGCAGGTCGGACATCATTTCGTCATCGAATGCCGCACACTTCTTCAGCAATTCCGGATAGGCCTTGGTTGCCCTGCTTAATAATGCAGCCGCATCGGCTCCATTCCTCCGCCAATAAGGACGGAGGTTCTTTTTGAAGTACTGAATGGAATACAGATCATCATATGCCAGCATCAACCACCGGCTTGCCCCAGACGTCCCCACCCTGCCAAGGTTCATGACCATGGCGGCCACAGGCGTTTCATCCGAAGCCGCGCGCGGCTGGCGGTCGTCCATGCCTGGCAGAGTGCCCTCGGACACAAACTGTGTGCGACACGTCCTTTGAGCAGCCACCGTCTCCTTCGCCACGGCCGCCTCGGGTGCTGTCAGGTACAGGTATCCCCAGTCAATCCGCAGATCGTCACCCTTCTTGCCCAGGATTGGCTGATCCTTCGAACCCATCTTCAGTGTTTTGAGCCCATCGACATTGGCTGTGGACCAGGTCACGGACTGGGCTGCATCATTCACGGTAAGCTCCGAACTGCTGTCGAAATACACGGACACATCATGCCGACGGCCATCCAGAGAGCGGCAATCATAGGTTACATACGTAACGGGCCATGAAAGCTGGTCGATATCGTACGGCAACGCAGGCGTCATGAACGTCAAGGACAACGCGATGCCCGCGCCTTCAAACCGGTACAGCGTGCGGGTGGGCAGCACGTCCAGCGCCACCTGCTCCAAGGCGGGCACCGAACGGGGATCATTTCCCATCAGGCGATAGGCTTTGCCATCAATTCGAACCATGCTGGCCAGGCTTTGTTGACGCCCCGTCCAATGACGCGTGACATCGTCGGTCAAACGATCCGTGCATGACCAGATGCTGAAATAGGGATCGCATGCCACCAAGGGCGTGGCCGGAGGGATGAGGTTCTGCCCCGTTTTCCGCGGTTGAGGAGCCACATAGAGTTTCTTGTTCGCCTCCGTGATCAAAGCCTGGTTCATTTTAATCAGAGCTCGATCATAGGTCATCAGACCATTAACCTCGATCTCCACGTCCGTAGTCTGGGTATAGACCGCCGCCCCCAAACCATCCGTGCCCGTCAGCGGGTGCAGCCGATCCATCAACCCCAAATAGGCATCGGTTAACTCATCAGGGGTCTTAAAGTTCCTGTAACCCCAGTTCTTTTCAGCCTGCCAGGTATGACCTTTAATAGGCAGACCCAGTCCGCCAAATTCGCCCAACACGCCTGCCCGGTTGGCTTCCAGCTTCGGTGCGCCCGGTCCGGGATACACGTGAATATCATTCACATCCCCCACCTTGCGATCCACCCAGCCGCTGGCGTTATTCACGAGTCGTGTCGGATCGTAGTTTTTGACCCACTCCACCGTGGCGGGCGTTTCATGCTGACCCCAGCCTTCGTTGAACGGCACCCACATGACAATGCACGGGTGATTTTTTCTTCCGTCAATCATGGCCTTGAGTTCCTGCCGGTAATTGGCCGTCGCCTCGGGCGAAACCGCCTTGTCGGTATCCCCGTGACCGAAGTTGCCGCTGGGCATGTCCTGCCACACCAGCAAGCCCAGCTTGTCGCACCAATAATACCAACGCTCGGGTTCCACCTTCACGTGTTTGCGGGCCATGTTGAAACCCAGCGCCTTGGTGATCTCGATATCGTAGCGTAGCGCCTCGTCGGTCGGAGCGGTGTACAAACCATCCGGCCAGAACCCCTGGTCCAACGGGCCATATTGGAAGAGCGCCTGGTTGTTCAAAAACAGGCGCAAGGTCCCCGCGGCATCCTTGGCCACCGATATCTTGCGCATGCCAAAATACGACTTCACCTCATCGACCACCTTGTCATTGACCAGAACACGGACCTTCAGATCATACAGGAATGGCGCGCTCGGCGACCATAGCTTCGGCTGAGGCACTTTGAGCGTTATGCGCGGACTGGCGGCTCCCTTTACATCGCCGTCTTGAATGCTCGCTTGCGCCACCGTCTTGCGACCGTCCAACACCGTGGCCTCCAGCTTGACTGCGCCACCAGGGGCCTTCACGTTGAATTGCACCGTCACGGATTCATCATCCACCGAAGGAACGATGTGCAGGGATTCCACCCGGGCCGCCGAAACGGGTTCGAGCCAGGCGGTCTGCCAGATGCCGCTTGTGGGCGTGTACCAGATGCCGTTGGGCTTGTGCACTTGCTTGCCGCGCGGTTGATACCCCGCATCGGTGGGATCAAAGACCGCCACAACCAGTTCCTGTGTGCCACCGGCGATCAGGGCATCCGTGATATCAAACGAAAAGCCGTCATACCCGCCGCGATGGGTTCCAACCTCCTTGCCATTGACATATACAACGGTCTCCCAGTCCACCGCGCCGAAATGCAGCAAGACCCGCTGCCCCTTCCATTTGGATGGCACAGTAAACGACCGGTGATACCACAACCTCTGCTGGTCGCTCACCGGCTTCATCACGCCCGACAGGGCCGACTCAATGGGAAATGGCACCAGGATCTGCCCCTCATACTGGGACGGTTTGGCCTCGTTCCTGGGACAGATGGCATAATCCCACATGCCATTCAGATTGAGCCAGTCCTTGCGCTCCATCTGGGGCCGGGGATACTCGGGATGTGCCTTGTCCGGTTTAACATCCTTGGCCCAACGTGTCATGAGCGGCCCCTGAGCGGGCTGCCATTGGGCTCCCTGCGCCGCCGCCACCCATGTGGTGACGAAGGCGAACAACCACAGCACGCGCATGCGCGCTGCCATATCAAGCCATAACTTGAGGTGAAACATGTTTTTAGTGTAGTCTTCAGATGTAAATCGGCAATGAGGTATCCGGTCATTTCTTGTAGATTTTAGGTCATTTTTCCTGCTGGCATGTTTTGAATCCTTCTGGCAGGCTGGCAGGCGGATTAAGCCGAAGATTTGTGGGCTCGGCTTGCATAGCCTATGCCATTGCCAAAACCGCATAAACGCCGCCGACTGCATGTGGCCCTCCTCGTGGAAACCTCGTTGGGGTCCGGACGCGACATCCTCCGTGGCATTGCCCATTACGTTCGCGTTCATGACCCATGGCTGCTCTATCACGAACCTCGCAGCTTGGAGGAATCCGCCCCAAAATGGCTGCGACACTGGCAAGGGGATGGCATCATCGCCCGCATTCAGACTCCCGCCCTGGCGGAGGAGGTGCTGGCCTGTGGAATCCCTGCCGTGGATGTGCTTGGTGTCGTACGTGATACCCGTCTTCCACTCGTGCATGTGGACGATGCCACCATTTCCCGTCTGGCTGCAACTCACCTCCTGGAACGCGGTTTCAAACGTTTTGGCTTCTTTGGCATCGAAGGGGAAAACTGGTCCGAACATCGCCACAACACTTTTGCTGAGGTTGTCCAGCAGGCAGGATGTCAGCTTCACACCTACTCCCTGCCCCGCGCACTTTCCACAGGGCATTCCTGGGAGGATGTTCAAGATGAGCTTGCCCGCTGGGTGGCTGACCTGCCCAAACCCGCCGGCGTCATGGTATGCAGTGATCAGCGTGGCCCCCAGTTTCTCGACGCCTGTCGCCGGGCCGGAGTAAGGGTGCCTGACGAAGTGGCCGTCATCGGTGTGGATAATGACGAACCACTATGCGAGGTCTGCAACCCCCCCCTTTCCAGCGTGAATCCAAGCCACCAACAAGTCGGATATGCCGCAGCAGCGCTGCTTTCCCGCCTCATGAAGGGCAAGACTCCCCCTTCCAAACCGACGCTCATTCAATCCATGGATGTCGTCACCCGCCTGTCAACGGACGTTCTGGCTATTGAAGATCGCAAACTTGCCGAAGCTTTGCGGCTTATTCGTGAATTCGCCTGTGCCGGGCTGAAGGTGGATGAACTGGCCCGCCAGGTGGGCCTCTCCCGGAGCGTCCTCCAACGACGTTTCCGCACCGTCCTTCGTAAATCGGTGCATGAGGAAATTCTGGAGGTGCGTCTCAAGCGCGCATGCGACCTCATTACCTCCAGCGATCTCCCCCTGATCGAAATTGCGGAGTGTACCGGCTTCAAGCACCAGGAATACCTGGGAGCCGTTCTCAAAAGTCATCTTCAGAAAACCCCTGCCCAACTCCGGCGGCAAACCTCCATGCAATAGCACGGAAAATTCCATCTCCACTCGATGGTACTCCGCGACTGGCCTGCAACAGGTTGCACGAGTGGCGGGGTTTTTGATCGCATGCTGTTGCGTTGACGCCATGGGCCAGTCCGGTTCATAGTCATCGCATCTCATGAAATCGCCATGCAAAACCAATCGAATGGTCCCCGCACGCGGTTCCTCGTTCTCGACTGCCCGAGTGATCAAGCGCATCACCCTGGTCATGCTGGCTACGGTCTGGATAAACGCCCTTGTTGTGTCCAGTGGAGCCGATGAAGGCACCAAAGTCTCCAGTTCCGAAACCCGTTCCGGCGCAGGCAGCCAGATCACCTGTATTGATTTACGACCTCAGTTCGAGAAATGGGGATTCACGCAGCTTAAACAGGGCGGGCGTGGCACGTGTTCTGTGTTCGCCCTGGCCGGGGCCCTGGAATTCGCGAGCGCCCGGAAGCTTGGTAACTGCCCGCGCCTGAGCACGGAATACCTGAACTGGGCCGCCAACAAAACCTGCGGTGTTGATGCAGACGGCGGTTTCTTTTCAGATTTATGGAATGGTTTTGCACGATATGGCATCTGTGAGGCGCAATATTACCCCTATCAGGCAGCATTCGATGCCTCCGCCCAACCTCCCATGAATGCTTTGGATGATGGGAAAAAGCGGCTGGCGCTGGGCCTGCATCTGCACTGGATCAAGGTCTGGAATGTTACAACCGGACTTGACCCTCGCCAAATTGACGAGATCAAGGCCACCCTGCGCAAAGGCTGGCCTGTCTGCAGCGGCCTGCGATGGCCCATTCAGGAACAATGGAATCAAGGACATCTGCAAATGTGTACCCCCGACAAGGTCGTTGATGGACATAGCATCTTGTTGGTGGGGTACCAGGACGATCCCTCACATCCTGACGGTGGGTGTTTTATCTTCCGCAATTCCGGTGGTGATGGCAGGGATGGCTTCATGCCCTATGGCTATGCCCAGGCTTATATGAATGACGCCGTCTGGATTGACTGTCCATAAGGTCATCATCCTTCGCAGGGTTCTTCAGCTGCATGCGAGATTTTCAAGAGTCTCTTGTCCAGTGGTGGATTTGTGTTAGGCTTTCCCACTGATGAGTTTCGTAAATGCCTTTAACGCATTGCCTTTGAAAGAGTTGGTGGCAGCATGCGGCAATACGACCGTGGCCCAGGCCCGCGAGAGCCTGAATAAGACCCACGTCGGTTATCAGGATTTTGTGCGTCTGATATCGCCGGCTGCCAGTGAGATCCTGGAACCTATGTGCCAACGGGCGCATCATCTTACCCAACAACGCTTTGGCAAAGTCATCCGCCTGTTCGCTCCGATTTACGTCTCAAATGAATGCGTGAACAACTGCAAATACTGCGGCTTTTCACGCAACAACCCCATCCTAAGAGTCACATTGTCTCTCGATGAAGTGGTGCGCGAGGCCAGGGCCATTCATGCCTTGGGATTCCGCAATTTGTTGCTGGTCGCCGGCGAGCACCCCAAATTCGTTTCCAATGACTACCTGGCCGATTGCATCCGCGTTTTGCATGATGAGTTTCCCAGCATAAGCCTCGAAGTTGCGCCCATGGAAACCGAGGATTACCGCAAAATGGTGGCGGCCGGGGCGGATGGCCTGGTCGTGTACCAGGAAACCTATGATCGCACCGTGTATGCCGACATGCACACCTCAGGTCCCAAACGCGATTTCGATTGGAGGCTTGAAACCCCGGAACGGGCCCACGCTGCCGGGTTCAAGCGCCTTGGCATTTCCCCCCTCTATGGCTTGAGCGACTGGCGTCTCGAAGCCATCAGCATGGCTGCCCATGCCCAGTATCTCCAACGCCATTGTTGGACATCCACCCTCACCATCAGCATGCCCCGTCTGCGCCCGCACGCAGGTCACTTCACCCCTCTGACTCATATGGGGGATCGTGAGTTGGTTCAACTCATCGCCGCGCTGCGTCTCTTCTTGCCTGACGCAGGCCTCGTGTTATCCACGCGCGAAAGTGCCACGCTGCGAAATGGACTGATGAATGTGGGCATCACCCTCATGAGCGCCGGAAGTCATACCGAGCCAGGTGGATACACCGGAGCAGGCAACGACAAGCTCCACCTGACCGAACACGGACGCATCCGTGCATTGTCTCAGGCAACAGCCTCAACCGGAGGAACATCAACAGCCGCCACCGTACAGTTCAACATTGCCGATGAGCGTTCACCTCAGGAGGTCGCCGAATATATTCGCTCGCTCGGTTACGAACCCGTCTGGAAAGACTGGGACACTGCCTTGAACTGATGATTCAAGGTTGGAAAACACGGTGATTCCCTGCCATAATCCGCTTAACAGGGCCAAGGATCGTGGCTCCATGGGGAATGCCATCCGAGGCGTTCCGGGAACATGTATCTTTGATCCAATAATGCCAGTGCAGATCATGAGTGATACCATAATGGATTTCTACCGGATCCAAAGGATGACAGGTTTTCTGTCCATCTTGATGCTCTGTTGGCTGTTGCCCTTACGCTCAAACGCCCAGGATTCCATTGCTCCTGGAACCCGATGTGTCGTATGTGAGAAACCCATCCTCCAAGGGCGAGTGTATAAACACGCCAAGGGCATCATTTGCGAAAGTTGTTTCCAAATCGTGGATCATTGCAGTGTCTGCGGGCTTCCGGTACGCGATGGCTACGGAAAAACCGGCGATGGCCGCCTGATCTGCAAACGCGATTTGCCCAATGTCGTTCTGGAGCAGGCACAATTAGAGGCTTTGTTCAAGGAAGCAACCCATGAGCTTTATCGTCTGTCCGGCGGTCAAATGACCCTCAAGCATCCCGATGTCCACCTTCAACTCTTCGATGTGGATTACTGGAACTATCAGAACGGTACCGCCGTTCCCAGCCATCTAAAGCGTCTGGGTATGTCCCGAACCACCCGCAAAGGTGACCGCGTCAACCATAGTGTCATTGTCCAAAGTGCCCAACTCAAGGCCGAAACCCTGGGTGTCTGCATGCATGAATTCACCCACCTCTGGATCAACGAGGTGGTGCCGACGAATCGCGTCATTGATCCGGACACCCTGGAAGCCTTGTGCGAACTCATGACCTATAAAGTGCACTCCAACCTGAATCAGCAGGAACAAATGGAGCGCGTTTTGATCAATCCATACACCAATGGAAAAACTCGTGAATTCGTCAAACTGGAAGAACATTTCGGCATGCAGGCAATTCTCACTTGGATCACCCAGGGAACAGAAGCCCAATTGAATGAATCGACCATCCAACACCTGGCCCAGGCCCCCATCTTTCCAACCGTCTCCACTGCCCCACCCGTTGCTCGCACTGGCTATGACCGTCTCAAACTCATGGGTATTTTGGGTTCAAAATCGCATCGACAAGCCATGATCAACGGCAAGCCATTTGGGGTAAACGAGGAATTTTCACTCACCCTTGATGGCAATCCCGTGCAAGTAAGGTGCATGGAAATTGGCGAACGCTCGGCAGTCGTGAAGGTGCAGGGCTCCAATGCACCCATAACCCTCTATTTAAACCAATAACTTCCACCCCCATTTCCATGACTATTGCTGCGGATCAGTATGTTATTGCCAACGGCAACAAAGTACCTGTGGCGTTTCCCTGCACTTTGGAGGCCTTTCTTATCGCTCAAAAACTTTTCCCCAAGGGCGTCGTGGTTGAACACAATGGCGAAGCCGTCGCCCCCTCCGAATTCCATGACCGCCCGCTCAGGAGTGGTGATCACCTGGAAATTATTCGAGTGGTCGCTGGGGGATAGACATTGAAAATGGGGGCGTTTTTCGCGATTCAGGAACATCATGCGGTCATCTTCCTGCGGCCATTGAATGTCCGGTTGCCGCTCATGATCGCACGCAAATACACAACTCATTCTCAATGAATAGTTTGGATATATTCATGAACTCCCGGTCACCAACCTTTAATTAGGGCAGGTGCATGCGGAAATTAGGAATTTTCTCTCTTTTCTTTAGGCCTTTTCCATCTCAGAATGTCCCCCATCATTTGGATGTAATCTGATGAAGACAACCTCTATTGAAATTTTAGCGGCAATTGCGAACCAATTGCGCATTCATTCCATCGCAGCTACCACAGCGGCTGGGAGCGGTCACCCCACTTCCTGTTGCTCTGCGGCTGACATTGTTGCCGCCCTGTTCTTTGGACACATGCGGTATGATCCAAAGAATCCGCGTTTTGCCAACAACGACCGTTTTATCCTCTCCAAAGGCCATGCGGCTCCGCTTCTGTATGCGGCATGGGCGGAAGCCGGTCTTTTCCCTGTGGAAGACCTTCTTAAGTTGCGCACCTTTGGCCATGATCTTGAAGGCCATCCCACACCTCGCCTTTCATTTGCAGATGTCGCCACAGGTTCTCTCGGCCAGGGTCTGAGTGTTGGCGTCGGCATGGCCCTATGTGCACGCCTGGATAACCTCGATTACCGCACGTACGTCCTTTTGGGTGATGGCGAGTGCGCCGAAGGTAGCGTTTGGGAAGCCGCCTCATTGGCAGGTGTTTACAAACTGAATAACCTCGTGGCCATCGTGGATGCGAATCGCCTTGGCCAAAGCCAGGCCACAGCCTTTGGTCATGATCTCAAGGTGTATAAGGACCGCTTCGCTGCTTTTGGCTGGCAGGTCAAAGTCATTGATGGTCAGGATGTTGCTCAGATTCTGAAAGCACTCAACGCGGTCAAGAAAACCGATAAACCGCTGGCCATCATTGCCAAAACCTTGAAAGGCGCTGGCATCTCATTCATCGCCGATAAAGACGCCTGGCATGGCAAGGCCCTGTCCAAGGATGAAGCCGCCAAAGCGATTGCGGAATTACAGCCCAAAGCCAAATCTGGTCTCGGCGTCCCGATCCGCAAACCCAGCCAGCTCGAATTGCCCAAAAACGAAGTCCCGGCAAGCTTCCCTCCCATCGCCTACAAATTGGGCGACAAGGTGGCAACCCGCGAGGCCTACGGCATGGCCCTCGCGCGCATCGGAGATGTCGATGCCCGCATCGTGGCCATGGATGGTGACACCAAGAATTCGACCTATTCGGATAAGTTCATGAAGAAGTTTCCGAACAGGTTCACGGAATGCTTCATCGCGGAACAAAACATGGTGGGCGTTGCCACTGGCTTTGCCACCCGTGGCAAGGTGCCGTTTGCCTCCACCTTCGCCGCCTTCTTCTCACGCGCCTTTGACCAGATCCGCATGGCGGGTGTTTCGATGGCCAACATCAAACTGACCGGTTCCCATGTGGGCGTCAGCATCGGTGAGGATGGCGGTTCACAAATGGGTTTGGAGGACATCGCCATGATGCGCACCGTGGCCGGAAGCGTCGTCCTCTATCCCAGCGATGCCGTGAGCACCGAGAAACTTGTGGAGCAGATGGCCCTCCATAAAGGCTTCGTGTTCCTGCGTACCAGCCGGCCCAAGACACCCGTCATTTACAAGAATGAGGAAACATTCCCCATCGGTGGGGCCAAGGTGCTGAAACAGAAGGACGGAGACAAGGTCACCGTGGTGGCAGCCGGTGTCACCCTCTTTGAAGCCTTAAAAGCCGCGGATGCCCTGGCCGCCGAAGGCATTGGCATAACGGTCATCGATGCATACAGTGTCAAGCCGCTGGGGGCCGACATCATACGAGCCGCCGCAGCAAAGACCAACAATCGCGTCCTCACCGTGGAAGACCACTATCCCGAAGGCGGTCTCGGTGAAGCCGTCGCAAGCGCGCTCAGCACCGATGGCGTTAAAGTCAGCCGTCTGGCTGTGTTCGAACTGCCGCGTTCCGGCAAACCGGAGGAACTGATCGCTCACTACGGCATCGATTCCACCGCCATCATCAAAAAGGTGAAGGCGATGATCTGACCGCCGATTCCAACAGAATTGTCATGGCGGCGTTCGCAAGAACGCCGCCTTTTTTAGATGCTCTTCCAGCCCTTGCCCGGAATGAATTCACGGCTGCCGGATTCGCTTTTGCATCCGGACATCACAACCACCAATACCAGTAAGAGAACCAACAAATATTTGTTCACGTCCCTTCTTTACGCCAAATTCGCCTCACGCACAAGATAGTTGGCATCGGGCAGATTCTTGAGTATTTTTTTACTAGGCATGGGCAAAACCTTCCAATCGCTCAGAGGGCAATTGCTACTGGATGGCGGCAAGCTTTTCGGTTCCTTCTTTCATCGAACTGTCGTCCTGATTTGCCAGCATGACACGGAAGGCGCCTTCGGTCTTGTGGTCAACCGCCCTGCCGACAGCAAGGTTTCCGATGCCCTGGTCGCGCATCTGCCCGACTCGTTGCGGGAACAAAGCCTGTATCTTGGTGGTCCCGTTCAGCCCACAGCCCTGAGTTTCCTGTATACGGACTCTTACATCCCCGATGCCAGTGTGATACCCAACCTGGAGCTCGGACATTCCCTTGATGCCCTGGTGGAATTGGGGGAATCGATGTCATCCACCCAGCAGATAAGGGTGTTTGCAGGGTATGCTGGTTGGAGCGCAGGACAACTCGATGACGAAATGAAGCGGGGCGCCTGGCTGACTCATCCCGCTTCCATTGAATTGGTCTTTTACACTCCGCCCGTGGACCTCTGGAAGAACATCCTGCGTACAAAAGGCTGGCAATACCGTCTGCTCGCGGAAAGTCCCCAGGATCTTAGTTGGAATTAAGGGAAATCGGTCCGTCAGGCTGTCGCAGGTTCAGGTGCGGCCAGACCAGGATCAATCTTGGGTTTCCCCGCCTTATCCTTGTCCGAAAGCGCTGAAGCCGGCACGGCTCCGGTAGGAGGATCAATCACCGGCGGCACTGGCGGCGGTGTGAAGGTGCCTGTGCGCACAATTTCCTCAACCTGGCTGCCATCCAGCGATTCGTATTCCAACAAGGAATCGGCGATGAGCTCCAGTTTCGCCCGGTTTTCATCGATGATACTTTTGGCCCGTTGATAGGCTTCGTCAATGATGCGTTTGACCTCAGAATCGATTTCTCGCGCTGTGGTTTCGCTGTATCCCTTGGTGCGAGCCATGTCACGTCCCAGAAAAACATATTCGCTATCATCGCCGTACTGGACCATGCCCAGCTTGTCGCTCATGCCATATTGACACACCATCGCATGGGCCAACTGGGTCGCCTGCTGGATGTCTCCGCTGGCGCCCGTCGAAATATCACCACTGATAACCTCCTCCGAAATGCGACCTGCCATGGTCACCGCAATCATGTCCAGCATCTCCTTCCGATGCCGGTTAAACATTTCCTCCTTGGGAAGCGACATGGTGGACCCCAACGACTGGCCACGGGGTATGATGGTCACCTTATGAAGAGGATGAGTGTGCTGAAGAGCCACATTCACCAAGGCATGGCCGGCTTCGTGCCACGCGGTGCGTTTCTTGTCCTCATCGGTCATCGCCAAGCTGCGGCGTTCACGGCCCCAACGCACCTTGATTCGCGCCTCCTCCAGATCGCCCATGCTGATGGCCTTCTTATTCTGCCGTGCCGCCTGCAACGCCGATTCGTTGAGCAGATTCGCCAGTTCCGCCCCTGAATAACCAGGCGTGCCTCGCGCAATAACACTCAGATCCACAGAAGGATCCAGCTTCACCTTCTTGGCATGCACCTTGAGAATCGCCTCACGACCACGGACATCGGGCAAATTGACCACGATCTGACGGTCAAACCGTCCGGGCCGCAACAAGGCGGGATCCAGCACGTCAGGACGATTGGTGGCGGCAATGATGATGATTCCCTCCTGGGTATCAAAGCCGTCCATCTCGACCAGCAAGGCATTCAGGGTTTGTTCACGTTCATCGTTTCCACCACCCAAACCATGCCCACGGCTGCGCCCTACAGCATCAATTTCATCAATGAACACCAGGCATGGGGTATTGCGCCTGGCCTGCTCAAACATATCGCGAACGCGACTGGCACCCACGCCCACAAACATTTCCACGAAATCCGAACCACTGATGCTGAAGAATGAGGCATCGGCCTCCCCGGCAATGGCTTTGGCAAGAAGCGTTTTGCCGGTGCCCGGAGGGCCAATCATCAGGATACCTTTGGGAATGCGCCCCCCCAGTTTTTGGAATTTTTTGGGATCCTTGAGGAATTCCACCAACTCCTGCACCTCATCCTTGGCCTCTTCGACACCTGCCACGTCCTTGAAGGTGATTTTATTGCGTTCCTTGCTGAGCAGCCGAGCTTTGCTTTTTCCAAAACTCAGGGCTCCCTTGCCTGCCAGCTTGATCTGGCGCAGAAAGATAAAATAGATGATCACCGCCACCAGCAATATGGGAGCGATCGTATATACCAGGGTGAGCAAAACCGTGTTGGGCTCGGCCGCCTTAAACCGGCCTGTGTTCAACAGTTGATCCATGAGGTCCGGTTTCAGGAAGGTCTTCAACCGAAACGGAATCACCTCTTCAGAACTCTTGGCCGGCTTGAATTTCCCGGTGATTTCCTTAAGCCCTTCCGGCGACTGGGGATTGTAATGGATGGTCCCTTCCATCACCAAATCGGCATTCACCAACCGGACAAATTCTGCATGCGTCAGGGTTTTCTGATTCATCTCGACTCGATTCCGCAAGGTCATCATGAGCGGCACCAAGCCGATGATGGCAATCATGAGAATCCACCACCGCGGGGGCACCCTGGGTTCAGAGGCCCGACGTTCATTCCGCATGTCGTTTTTATTATCTTCAGACATTAGTTATCAGGGCATACTACCACGAGCATCAACGTGCTGCAATACGGATAAAAGGGCAACTTTTTGTCAATGTAAGACTTAAAATTACCTGGCCAGGCTGGTCCATCGCCACATGAGATATCGGCATGTTCGGCATGTTACTTTATATGGCTCTGCTATTCGGGTGCCTTCTATCCAAAACACCCCCTCCCCCTCGGCTTGCCCAACAACACGGTGGCGACGTTCCTCAAGAGGCATCTTCAGATTGGTCAGGAAATCCTGAACTTTGACGGATTGTTGCATCCCAATGGGTTGAAAACGATCTCCCGGCCGCCAATGGCGCAATATGATGCGACTTCCAACGCAGTCGGCATCGAAAACCTCCTCCATCACAAAAGGTTCCGAGGATACGTCGCTCTGCATCTCCTTCTTTTGCATGCAACGAATGGCCGGCTTTTCCGTTTGAATGCTCCAATCGATGTGGAGTCCTCCAAAGTGGATGCAACCACTGGTATTCGTCAAGACCACCTCGATTTGTTCAGGGTTAAACTCCTTATTATGAATCTGTTGCAATTCAATATGCCCATCATGTGAATGAATGGCCGTCTGGTGGCCGTTAATCGATAAAGGGACACCTGGATGCAAGCGCAGGGCTTCTATCCATGCTTGATTCGGCAGGATGCCATGCGATATCAACCCCCGGGAGATAACCTGACGCTGTATGGCCGGATGTAGTTCCCCAAAGGGTATGCTGATTCCACGCGCAAGCCATGCCTGCGCCTGCTGATCCATGTAATCGGCTTCATCTCCCAAGCCTGAGGCTGTCCGGAGTATGATGGCGTCCAAGGCAGGCTGGTATTGCTGACGCAGCAAAGGCAACAATTCGTGACGCAAACGGTTCCGAAGGATGTTGATGTCATCATTCGAGGCATCTTGACGATAGGTGATGTGGTTTTGTTCGGCATACGCCATCAGGCTTTGACGCGAACAACTTAACAATGGCCTTACCAGGGAAACGCCTTGATCGGCCGGCGATGGGGCCATCCAGCGCATCCCGCCCAACCCCGATGAGCCTGCCCCACGCAGTAATCGCACAAAAAAGAGCTCAACTTGATCATCTGCGTGATGGCCGGTGGCAATCCGAATGCCGGATAACGTTGGTTCATGGCCCATGATCTCCCGGGCACATCGCGCCAGAAACTCATGCCGCAGACGCCGTGCCGCCATTTCGAGCGAAAGGTGCTCAGCATTCTGCAATGCAGGCACGTCCCCCACCCCGATCCGGCACTTCAGACCCCATTCACGGGCGGTATCTTCCACGAACCGGGCATCCAATTCACTCGCTTCGCCACGCAAGCGATGGTTGAAATGGGCAACGTGGATCGTCCACTTCCGCTCGTGTTTGAAGCGATTTAGAATATGAAGCAGGACCATGCTGTCCAAGCCGCCAGATACGGCAACCAGGACCGCCGCCCCGTCGTCCAGAAGTCGCCGGGATTCGATTTCGACAAAAACTTGTTCCTGCAGATCCATGTCCGAAGCTAGATCAGGCCAATACGCCGCGGTCCATCATGATACACTCCTGCCACCATCATCCGGTCGATCCATCTCAGTCATAAACGCAACGTACTCAGTATCTGGAATGACCATTTTGCGCACTTCGACGTTAACATGTTCCGCCCCAAAATCATGAATCAAGATATCGGCAATATCACTCGCCAACCGCTCAATGAGGCGCCATTCCCTGCGTTCACCCAATGTTCTGAGCCGATTTGTAACCTCTACATAATCAATGGTGTCATGCAACTCATCTGTCCGCATGGCACGGGAGAAGTCACCATACAGCTCCAGATTCAACAGGAGTCGTTGAGGCTTAAGCCGTTCCTCATCAGTGACACCAACCCGGTAATGAACCGCCAGGTTCCGAATGATAATTTTATCGTGAGACATTTGCTTTTAAAGGAGAAGCGGTGACATGGCGCAAAAGCACCAAAGTGGGCTGATTGAGGTCCAGTTTAAACGCTTCAGCCAATGGAACCCACTTATATTCCTGTGCTTCATCATTCAACACCACCAAACCATCAGTCCTGGTCCGACAGGTATAATTTACGAGTACAAAATGCGCCGACCGGTAATACTCTGGTGGGTTGATGCAATCCTGGGTGATTTCGAAACGCACATCTTCAATTTCAAGACCGGTTTCCTCGCGGATTTCGCGCCGTAAAGCGTCTACCATCGATTCGCCCATCTGGATTTTGCCGCCAGGCATGCCCCAACGGTCCGACCATTTTCGCGTGCGAACCATGAGGACCTCTCCAGCATGGTTAAAAATCAAAGCTCCCACTGTGGGAACAGGATGCACATGCCTGCCCAAGCCTGATACGGACTGCCCCACCGGCCAGGAAAACACCTGGGTTTCGAGAATGGCCTGCAACTCGCGCAGGTTCTCCACAATAACATCCGGGCGACTCTGGCGCAGTTGTGTCAGCGTATTGTATCCCGTCAAAACGGCACAGGAATGTGTCCCGCCATGGTGAGCAGTATCCACGTCATGCTGCATATCCCCCACAAATAACGTTTCGCCAGGACTCAAGTCGTGCTTCTGTAGCAAGGTCTTGATAGTCTGCCGCTTATCGGCCACACCGGCATACGTAGCCTCAAAAAATGGATCGAAGCCCGCTGCGTGACATTGGCGTTCAAAATGATCCTTCCGCATGGTGCTCAGGATGTAGCAATGGCGATTATGGGCGTGGCAGAAGCGCAGAATATCGCCTGCATGAGGCAACGGACGCACCGTATCCACCAGTTCATGAAAATGTTTGTGAAAAAGCACCTCCACCTGGTCCATCGGGATATTCGGCACAAATCGCTCGTAAAAACCACGAAATGGCAGACTGAACTCGGCCCGAAAACGCTCCAGCGACAACTCGGGCACTCCCGCGGTCCGGAACACCGTGTTCGACGCTGCCCAGACGGCGGGCAGATCGTCCACCAGCGTTCCCGACCAATCAAAGATAAAATTGCGAATCATGGCGCTTGCGCACACGGTTTAGCAGCGGGGGGACGTAAGCCATCCATCAACCTTTCCGCGCATCCCATAGCTAAGCTCAAATCGGGCGGGTTCCAAGCAAATAACCCATGCGAAAGAGGCTTTGCATTGCCCCCCGTTTGTGTTTAAGTGGTGGGCTTGCTGAATCAAGCAATTGTCAGACATGGCAAAAGAATTCATACGGATTGTTGGCGCCAGGCAGCATAACTTAAAAAACCTGACGCTGACCATTCCCCGTGACAAGTTTGTGGTGATCACCGGATTAAGTGGTTCGGGCAAATCATCCCTGGCATTTGACACCTTGTTTGCCGAAGGCCAGCGCAAGTATGTGGAATCCCTCTCTGCGTATGCACGGCAGTTTCTGGATCAACTTCAAAAGCCGGATGTGGATTATATTGAGGGACTTTCGCCGACCATAGCCATTGAACAGCGCAGCTCGGGTGCCAATCCACGTTCCATCATTGCCACCACCACCGAAGTCTATGACTACCTGCGACTTCTGTTCGCACATGTAGGACAACCCCACTGTCCCGTCAGCGGCCAGCCTATCAGCCGTCAAAGCACATCCGAAATCGTCGATCAAATCCTCCAACTTCCTTCTCGCAGCCGGATCATGTTGCTGGCCCCGGTGGTGAAAGCGCAGAAAGGTGAATTTCGGGATGTGATTGAACACCTGAGCCGAGAGGGGTTCGTTCGCGCCAGAATAGATGGGGAACTGTTCGAATTGGGCCAGGACGTCCGTATTAAACTGGATCCCAAAAAATCGCATAACATTGATGCCGTGGTGGATCGATTGGTCATTGATGACAAGATCCGGGTTCGCTTGGGGGATTCAGTGGAAATAGCCCTCAACTGGGGTGAAGGCACCATGCGGGTGCTCCATCAACCTCCGGGAGCCACGGAACAACCCTGGACGGAACTCTTTTTCTCCAACCGCTATTACAGTCCGGCCACGGGATTGAGCTATGAACCGCTGACGCCCAAGCATTTTTCCTTCAATGCCCCTCAAGGGGCCTGCCGGGTTTGCCACGG
This sequence comes from uncultured Verrucomicrobiota bacterium, assembly GCA_964538065.1. GTDB lineage: Bacteria > Verrucomicrobiota > Verrucomicrobiia > Limisphaerales > UBA1319. The sequence goes on along the minus strand of CAZIDG010000001.1, from coordinate 120,038 downwards.
CCTGGGACAAAAACTTGTCTTTGACGAAAGCCTCGTTGTTCCTGATCCCTCCAAGTCGCTGGATGACGGCGCCATCCTCCCCTGGCGACGGGGCGGCAAGAGGATGATCGTTTATTACAAAATGATGCTCCGCGGTGTGGCCTCGCATTTCGGCCAGAGTCTCGAAAAGCCCTACAACGAATTGCCGGATGATTTTAAACGGATTCTCCTTCATGGAAGCGGCGAGGAGGAAATCGAATTCCATTTCTGGCGCGCGGGCAAGATGAGCACGCTCAAGCGTCCCTTCGAGGGTGTGCTGCCCAATCTGCAGCGTCTTTACATGGAGTCGGACAGTGAATTCACCAAAAACCGGCTCAAGTCATTCATGAGCCCACACGCCTGCGATGCCTGTGGCAGCCAGCGGTTGAAGCCCGAAATCCTTGCCGTCACCCTTGGCGGACGCGAGGCTGAAGCCTTTCTGCCGTCTGGCAACGTGACTGTAAAACGTGTGGCCCCGGGGTTGTCGATCATGGATGTCTGTTCCTTGAGCATTGAGAAGGCCGCCCATTTCTTCGACAATCTCAAACTGACGGAGTTCCAGCGTAAAATCGCCGCCGAAATCATCGCTGAAATCCGCTCCCGCCTGCATTTTCTCGACAATGTAGGGCTGGGCTACCTCACATTGAACCGGGAAAGCGGCACCTTGAGCGGTGGTGAAGCGCAACGCATCCGGCTGGCCACTCAGATCGGCGCGGGTCTTGTGGGGGTGCTCTACATCCTGGATGAACCGAGCATCGGCTTGCACCAGCGGGACAACGAACGTCTGCTTGAAGTGCTTAAATCGTTGCGCGATCTGGGCAACTCCGTCCTTGTGGTCGAACATGACGAAGACACCATCCGGAGTGCCGATTACATCATTGATTTGGGTCCTGGCGCGGGAGTTCAGGGGGGCGAACTGGTCGCGGCCGGCACCTTACCGGAATTACTGACCCATGAACGCTCATTAACGGCCCAATACCTGCGCGGTGATTTGAGCATTCCGGTGCCTCGACGCCGAAATAAACCGTCAAAGGAAAAAGGCTGGCTTGAGATTCTGGGGGCCTCGGAAAACAATTTAAAGGACATCGATGCCAGAATCCCTTTGGGCGCCCTGACATGCGTCACCGGTGTAAGTGGTTCAGGCAAAAGCACCTTGGTTGACGACACCCTCCGACGAGCCTTGTTCCGCCAGTGGTACGGTTCCAAGGAGCGCCCGGGAGCACATCGGGAGATTCGGGGCGCAGAAGTATTGGATAAAGTCATCGTCATTGATCAAACCCCGATTGGCCGCACACCCCGGAGCAATCCAGCCACGTACACCGGCGTATTCAACCACATTCGGGATGTGTTCGCCAAATTACCAGCCGCCAAGGTGCGCGGTTTCGGGGCCAGCCGTTTCTCGTTCAACGTCAAGGGAGGACGTTGCGAAAAGTGCCAAGGGGACGGCATGCTCAAGGTGGAGATGCACTTTTTACCCCCTGTCTACGTGCTCTGCGAATCCTGTAATGGCCAGCGTTACAACCGGGAAACACTGGAGATTACCTATAAAGGCAAGAATATCGCCGATGTGCTTGCCATGACCGTGGACGAAGCCGTCGATTTCTTCCGCGCGGTTCCCAGCATCCATGATGTCTGTCTTACGCTGGCGGAAGTGGGGTTGGGATACATTGGTCTGGGTCAGGCAGCCACCACCCTCAGCGGTGGCGAGGCCCAGCGCATCAAACTCGCCGCCGAGCTGAGCCGCAAATCCACCGGCCGCACCTTGTACATCCTGGATGAGCCCACCACGGGGCTGCATTTCCATGATGTTGCCAAGCTGTTGGAAGTGCTTTTCAAACTTCGAAATGCGGGGAATACTCTCCTGGTTATTGAACATAACCTGGATGTGATTAAATGCGCCGATTGGATCATTGATATGGGTCCTGAAGGCGGCGATGCGGGCGGGCGGATCATCGTGGAAGGCCCCCCCGAAGTGGTGGCGGAATGCGAAAACAGCCACACAGGTCATTTTCTAAAGCGTTTACTGGCAAGCCATGAAAAAAAGGAAGTGGGAACCTAGACATCAGTGGGTGCGGACCTTATTCCAGCACACGAACTGGCGGTGCCTCTGGCTCATCGCCTGGGTCTTTCTTGCCCAAGCCATTCTGGCACAAACGCCGGAGGAGATCGCCTTCAACGCCGCCTCGCGCGCCTTTCAGGAAAACCTGTTCGAGAAGGCGGACAAGGATTTAGGCGAGTGGGTCAAGGCCTTTCCGAAGTCGGAACGTTTATCGCAGGCATTGCTGTTGCAGGCGCAGGCACGTTTCAAATTGGGCCAGCATGGCAACGTGGTCGCGCTGCTCACCACACAATTCGGTTCTGCAGGCAAACAGGCTGACCAGTTCCGGTACTGGATTGCGGAAGCACAATTTGCGCAGGGAGATTATTCCTCCGCCGCAAGTTCATACGAGCAATTGCTCAAGGACTATCCCGATTCGTCCTTGCGTTCCCAGGCCAGCTACGGAGAAGCCTTGTCGAGATTTCGATCGGGCAACGCCAAAAGCACCGTCGATTTATTGAGCAACACCAACAGCATTCTCTTCAAGGTGGGGCAAGCCCAGCCCAACGATGAGTATGTCTTTCGCGGCCAGATATTGCTGGCCGAAGCCTGTCTAGCCTTGAATGATCAAGCCAAGGCCCAGACCACCCTCAATGCCTTGCAGGATCGTCCCCTGCCCCCCCTCCTCAACTGGCAGCGCCAGTACCTCCTTGCCAAGATGTGGCTGGCTCAAAACAACGCTGATGAGGCATCCAAAAACATGACCAATCTGGTTCAGGCCGCCCTGGCCACTGCTTCGCCGGCCTGCCAATCGGATACCGCGATGCTGCAGGGACAAATATTCGAAGCGCTGGGCCAGCATGCATCGGCCATCCAGGTGTATGAACAAAACCTGGCCTCCCTTCCCCCTCAACAGCGTCGCCAGGCCTTGCTGAAACTGGCAGAGTGGCACCAACTGACCGGGCACCGGGCTGATGCCATCAAGAATCTCGAACAGTTTTTGGAACAACAACCCTCCGACACGGACAAACAGCAGGTCATGCTGGCCGTGGGCGAATTGCATTTGAAGGAGTATTTCCAACAAAAGGAGGCTGCCGCCAGCACCAATCGGCAGGAAAACCTGGCAGCGGCCCAGGCAGCGCTTCTCAAGGCCCAAACGATGTTCGACACGCTGGTTACCAATGCACCTCTAGGCCGCTTCTCGGGGCTTGCCCAACTCAACCGCGGGTGGTGTTTCTGGGAAAGTGGACACTTTGCTGAAAGCGCCGAGGCTTTTGCAAAGGCTGCAAGCCAGGTTGAACCAGGCACCAACCAGGTGATCGCCCTGTCGAAAAGGGCCGACGCCCTGTTCGAGCTGAAGGATTATGCAGGTTCACGGACCAATTATTCGCTCGCCCTGGTCCAAAGCACCAACCTCACCGGTCTTGCACCCGGTTGGATCGAACGCAATTACTACCAATTGATCCGGTCCAGCCTCGAGTTGTCAGACCTCCCCAGTGCCTTAACCGCACTTGGGTCCCTGACAACCCAGCACGCCCAGGGTGCCTACGTGGATCAAGCCCTGCTTTTGGTGGGCCAGACACTGAATCACAATGGCCGTCCTGCTGAAGCACGCGGTTTGCTCAATGATCTGATACAGAAACACCCCAACTCCGGGTTGTTGCCCGAAGCCCGCATTGCCCTGGCCCAAAGCTGGGTGTTGGAATCCAAATGGCAGGAGGCCCTGACTCAAATGGACGCATGGATCCTCCAATACACCAACCACCCTCAACTGCCTCAGGTCGAGTATGACCGGGCCTGGGTGGTCGAAAAAACAGGGGATGTGGGCCGGTCAATTCAACTCTACACGAACTTCGTCACGCGCTTCGAAAAGTCGTCCCTTGCCCCGCTGGCCCAAAACGCGGTGGCCAACCACTTCTATAACATCGGCCAATTTGCGGAGGCCGAGCGCAATTACCAGATCCTGTATCAGAACACGAACTGGCCGGGAGGTGACCTTGCGTATCGAGCCCGTTTCTGGGCGGGGCGCGCCGCGTTCAGCCGCCAGGGATTCTCCGATGCCACGAATTACTTCGTCTCCCTCATCAACCTGCTGAACAACACCAGCAATGCCCCTGTGGAGATGCTCCCTTCCGTCTATTTTGCCTTGGGGGATACCTATGCAGCCATGCCCTCGACCGACACCACCAATGCCCTCAAGAAATTTGGCGAGGCCATTGTCATTTTTGGCCGCATTCCGGACACCAACGTGCTGGCGCCGCATGCCTGGGGGCGCATTGCCGATTGCCATCTTCAATTGGCGACACAGGATCCGGGCCGCTACACCAACGCCCTTCAGTTTTATCAAAAGGTGGTGGACAGCAATACTGTGGCCCACATTTCCGAACGCAGCCAGGCACAGGTCGGGCTCGCCATCGTGCAGGAAGGCCTCGCCAAGCTCATGCCTCAAAACCAGCAGTCCACCAATGTTGCGCGCGCTCTGGATCTCTATCTCGATGTCTTTCTGGAAAAAAACCTCCAACCTGGCGAGACGGCGGACGCCTTCTGGGTGGCACGTTCAGGGATGGAAGCCATCCGGTTATTGGAAGCACAGAGCCGGTGGAATGAAATGATTGGAGTCTGTGAGCGACTCGGCAAGATCATGCCCAACTTGAAGGCTTCGCTGGATAAAAAGATCGAAGCGGCCCGCAAAAAGCTTTAGTCAAATTGACACTCTTCAGAAGCTGAGTTAATGTTCTCATGTTGATGAATGCAGAGACGGGGGCGTTGGTGAAGGCTCTGTTCAACCGAATCGTCAAGGGTGGGCAAGGGACGTTGCAGAACGATTCCACAACATCCATCAAAAGGTGCGTCATAAGCCTGATGGCGCGCACGATTTGAGGCCCGGGTCAGAGTAATCTGGCACTGACCAAAAATACCGTCTCGTGAGATGCGAGGCGGTCTTTTTAATACAGCGAAAAATGTTATGTTCTCAACTCCATTTCATATCGTGTCGATGCTTTGTGCGACAACGATGATCCTGTTGGCCGAACCGACCTCATCGCCACTTCAAAAGGGAGACAAAGCCCCCCAGGTGGAAGGCATTGACCAGGATGGCAATGTGTGGCGTTTGTCCGATTATGCATCCAGAAAAGCTGTCCTGCTCTATTTCTATCCCAAGGACGACACCCCCGGATGCACAGCACAGGCCTGTGGATTGCGCGACACAATGGATGACTTGAAGAGCAAAGATGTCGAAGTTGCAGGCGTCAGCTTTGACTCCAGGGATAGCCATCAAAAGTTTAAACAGAAACACCATCTCAATTTCACACTGATCAGCGATACGAATGGAAAGATTGCCGATGCCTTTTCGGCCCGCAGGGCGCCTGATCAGGACATGGCACGACGGATTAGTTTTCTTATTGATAAAAACGGGATCATCCGTGCCATCACAGACAATCCATCGGCCGCCGTCCATCTGGAGGAGATGAAACAGGCCATCACCGCTTTAAAGGCCCAATAGGCCATCTCTTAACCGAGTATCCGTGCCACGCACTGTCGCAAACGCGGTATGACTTCGTTTTCAAACCAGGGATGAGTTTGGAACCATCGCAAGTTGCGCGGACTGGGATGAGGCAACGGGAAATATTCGGGCAGGTATTGGGCGCCCCGTTGCACTGTGTCCGCCAAGGTCCTTCCCTGTCGTTCCGTCAAATAAAACGCCTGGGCGTACCCGCCAATCAGCAGCGTCAGTTGAATGTTGGGAAGAGTAGCTCGAAGCACAGGATGCCACAGTGGAGCACATTCGGGACGTGGCGGGAGATCCCCCCCTGGCCCCTTCCCTGGATAGCACAGGCCAATGGGTATGATCGCGATGCGGCTCTCGTCGTAAAAGGTCTCCCGGCTCATGTTGAGCCAGGCGCGCAGGCGGTCGCCAGAAAGGTCATTCCAAGGAAGGCCTGTTTCATGAACTTTGCGGCCGGGGGCCTGGCCGACTATGAGCAAACGCGCGGAAGGCGAGGCACGAAACACGGGCCGGGGGGCATGGCCCAGGGCGGACGCACAAACCGTGCATTGACGGGCTTTGGCGTACACTTGTGCGGGATCCGGCATCACACCACTTCCTCTCAATCCCGCCACAGTTCAGGCGAGGCCACCAATTGATCGAGAAGACTCGCGTCTGCAGGGGGGAAAGTATAACGCTGCAAATCCGGAGGCTCAACCCATGCCACCGCCTGGCAATCAATGGTCTGAGGCTCCCCGGCGAGAAGGGTGCACCGGAAAAACTTCAAGTGAATGATGCGATCCGGATATGGATGATCCACCTCCGCCAGCAATCGGCCCACCTCGACTTGAATACCCAGTTCCTCGCGCAATTCCCGCGCCAGACACGTGGGATAGTCCTCCTGCGGCTCTCTTTTGCCCCCTGGAAATTCCCAGTAACCACCGAGGTGATCGCCAGCCTGGCGCTGGGTGATCAGAAGCCGTCCGCCACGAAAAACAAGCCCGGCGGCCACTTCAATGATCTTCATGGGAACCCCGTCCGCAAAGGCCATTACCGGCCAATGCCTTTATAAATGAAGCCGAGTTGCTCCATGTGCTGGGCATCAAAGAGATTGCGGCCATCGAAAAGGATGGGGTGTGTCAATACGCGGCGGGCGTATTCAAGATCCAACTGCTTGAATTCCGGCCACTCCGTAGCGATGACCAGGGCGTCGCACCCATCGGCGACCTTGTTCATGTCATCAACATAAACGACATCCTTGAGCAGGGCCTTGGCTTTTTCCATGGCCTTGGGATCGTAAACGCGCAGGTGGGCCCCCTCCTGTTGCAGTCGATGGCAGAGCGATATGGCGGGTGACATGCGCACATCATCCGTGTTCTGTTTGAACGCGAGCCCCAGCACGCCGATGGTCTTGTCTTTCAACACCCAAAGCGTTTCGATGATCTTCTTAACAAAGCGCTCCATCTGCTGGGCATTGATCTTTTGAACCTCGCGCAGCAATGCAAAATCATACCCCAACTGCTCGGAAATTTTGATGAACGCACTCAGGTCCTTGGGAAAACAACTTCCACCAAATCCCAGTGAGGCATCAAGAAACTGTCGTCCGATGCGGACATCCATGCCGATGCCATTGGCCACCTCCTGGACATTAGCCTTGGAGGCTTCGCAAATCACCGAGAGCGCGTTGATATAGGAAATCTTGAGCGCCAAAAACGAATTGGCTGCGTGCTTGATCAGCTCGGCCGAATTGATGTCGGTCACGATGACCGGCGTTTTCAAGGGCGCATAGAGCTCCTTCATGGCAGGGACCGGCCGCGGTGAGGCCACCCCCACCACAATACGATCCGGATGCAGGAAATCCTCAACAGCGGAACCCTCGCGCAGGAACTCCGGATTGCTCACCACATCCACATCCACCTTGGCCTTGCAGTAGCGCTTGATGGTCTCAGCCACCTTCTCGCCTGTCTTCACAGGGACCGTGCTTTTGTCCACCACGATCTTGTAGCTGGTCATGGCGGCGGCAATTTCCCGAGCCACTCCTTCCATGAAGCTCAAATCAACGCTGCCATCGGGAAGCGGCGGCGTTGGAACGGCAATGAAAATGACCTGGGATTGTTCGACCCCTTCCTTGGTGCTGGTGGTGAAACGGAGGCGTCCGGCAGTGGTGTTTTTCTTCACCAACTCCTCCAAGCCCGGTTCATAGATGGGCATGAACCCTGACTGAAGCTGCTCCACTTTCCCAGCATCACAGTCGATGCAAATGACCTGATGCCCTATCTCTGCAAAGCAGGTGCCGGTCACCAACCCGACATAACCTGTGCCAATGATCGCAATCTTCACGTTCGGGAATTATTTTTTGACGGCATTCGTCGCACCCGCTGCCGCATTGGTGGCAGCAGTCAGCTTGGGCTGATTGGTGGATGCCGCAAAGCCCGACTTCGTGGCCGGAACTGGCGTGGCGGGAGCCAAATCAGGATGTTTGGCGAGCAATTTCGCCCGAAGATCGGTCGCTTCGTAACCATACCCTGTCCGGCCGCCGGCACCGCCCACAACTTCATCGTACAACTTGAGGGCCTTTGCAGGTTGGTTTTTCGCCTCAAAGAGACGCGCCAGCGAGAGCCGAGCCTGATCGGCCACGCTTTCGGTGGCAAACCGCTTGATCAAATCATCATAAGCCGTAATGGCTTCGTCCTGTTTGTTTTGCGCATCAAGACTGACAGCCACACCATACGTGGCAATGGGATACAACCGGCTGCCACCATATTCACCCTGGAATTTCTTGAACTGGGTGTAGGCCTCGCTGTATTTCCCCTCGCCATAGAGGGCCTCAGCCCCCATCAACAGAGCCCGTTCAGCAGCAGCGGTACCCGCAAAATCAGTCGCCACCTTGGTCAATGCAGCGGCATTGGGACCACCTTCAATCTGTGCTAGTGGCAGGCCCAGTCCGAGCAGTGCGGCGTTGGCTTTGATTTCATGCTGGTTCTTTTGATAAACCACAAATGAAATCACCAACGCAGCCGAAGCCACCACAGTGGTGCCGGTTATGATTCTTTTTTTATTTACCAACAGCCAGGCAACAAAATCATCAAAGCCCGCGGATTGTGTCACATCGGAACTCATAATAGAGAGGGCAATCATCCGATTGGACGCCAAAAAGGCAAGCCTTAATTTCGGCATCATGCCCAAATCGGAGGCATGCGGGGTCATGCCCCCCTTCTTCCTGGCCGCCGCATTTCCCTAAATAAGGATTTTGCATCAGATTGGGATTCTGGCATAAAGGAGCCGCCATATGGATTATGAAGCTGTAATCGGGCTGGAAACCCACGTGCAACTGCGGACAAAATCGAAAATGTGGTGTGGCTGCGCCAACGAATTCGGTGCCCCGCCCAACACCCAGGTGTGTCCCGTCTGCCTTGGGCTGCCGGGTGTACTCCCCGTTCCCAATGAGGAGGCCCTGCGATTAACCGCCCTGGCCGGCATGTTGTTGAATTGTTCAGTCGCCCCTTTCGCCAAATTCGACCGGAAAAACTATTTCTATCCCGACATGCCCAAGAACTACCAGATCAGCCAGTATGACCGTCCTTCGACACTGGCCGGCCTGGTGGAGTTTGAAAGCGAGGGCGGTATCAAGAAGGTCCGCATCACTCGGGCGCACTTGGAGGAGGACGTCGGCAAAAGCTTCCATTTCGCCCACAATAGCGGTCTGGATTTCAACCGCGCCGGGGTGCCCCTGCTGGAAATCGTCTCGGAACCCGATATTGACTCGCCCCAGATGGCCTACGATTACCTCAACGCCCTGAAGGACATCCTGATTTATGGCGGCGTGAGCGATTGCGACATGGAAAAGGGCATGGTGCGGTGCGATGTCAACATCAGCGTTCGGCCCCGGGGGCAGCGTGAGTTGGGCATGAAGATTGAAATCAAGAACATGAACAGCTTCAGTGGGGTTCGCCGGGCGCTTGAGTATGAAATCCCCCGGCAAATCGAGGTCGTATCCAAAGGCGGCTCGCTACGCCAGGAAACCCGGCGCTGGGATGACGCTGCCGGCATCACCGAAACCATGCGCACCAAGGAAGAGGCACACGATTATCGATATTTCCCTGAACCGGATTTGATGCCGATGGCCCCCACAGCCGACTGGCTGGCCGAAGTGCGCTCCCGCGTGGTGGAACTGCCCCTGGCCAAGAAACGCCGTTTCATGACCCAATATCAGTTGCCCGCCTCAGATGCTGAGACCTTTGTCAACGATGTCCCCCTCGGCACTTATTTCGAGCAACTGGCCCCCAACAGCAAGAATCCCAAAGCCGTGGCCAACTGGGTGATCAATAACCTACGGGCCAAGATGACCGAGTCTCAAACGGGCCTGGAGGATTTGAAGTTCAAGCCCCAGGGAATCCTGGAGCTCATAGACTTGGTGGACTCGGGCAAGATCAGTTCCAAGATCGCGCAGGACGTGTTTAATGAGATGTTTGCCTCAGGCACTACTCCTGCCAGCATCGTGGAGAAAAAAGGACTCGTGCAAGTCAGTGATGAGGGGGCACTTGAGAAGTTCTGCGATGACGCCATAGCGGCCAACCCGCGCAGTGTGGCAGACTATCGGGCGGGCAAGGTTGCCGCGCTGAATTTCCTCAAGGGACAGGTCATGAAAAACAGCAAAGGCAAGGCCAACCCCAACGTGGTGGGGCAGATACTGGAGAAGAAACTCAAGGCATGAGGTTCGACAGGTGATGCCATGGCAGTACATGACGGTCCTTAAATAAGCTAAAAAAACGATCCCGAACATGAAATCCAATCGTTTCAATCGCCTGGCAGTGACAGGATGTTGTGTGGCCATGCTGGCAGGGGCCGTTCTCCCCCTCCAGGGGGCTGATACCAATGCCCCGCCCGCCAAGTATGCCTGGTTGTCCGCGCCATTGTCGCTGGTGGATTGCCTGAACCTGGCTCTCAAGCAAAACAGCGCGATCCAAAAATCCGAAAAACAGTTGGAAGCCACCTATGGCGTGGTGGTGCAAACCCGTGCCATCGCACTGCCGAAGGTCCAGACCAAATCCGAATATAAACTGATCGACAAGGAATCGGTCGATCATTTCCCTTTTGAAGGCCAGCTCTTCACCATCAACTACCCCGATCAAAGCTGGAACGCCAACATCGCCCTGGTCCAGTCCATCTATGCCGGGGGACGCATCAACGCCGCTTTGCGTTCCGCCCGTTTGACCAAGGAACAAGCCTTGCTAAACCATCAAGCCGCCATCGCTGATAATTTGCTCGAAGTACGGCTGGCGTACGCTGATGTCTTGTTGGCCGCCCAGCAGATCACTGTGCAGGAGGCCTCGGTCAAGTTGCTCACCCAGGAGTTGGAAGACACCAAACGTCGTTTCGAGGCTGGCACGGTTCCCCGTTTTAATGTGCTGCGAGCCGAAGTGGAAGTGGCCAATGCCCGTCCACGGTTGATCAAGGCCAAAAACTCCTTTCGCATCGCCAAAAACAACCTGGTCAACCTCATCGGGTACAATGTTCCCAAGGACATCTGGGAGGACATTCCCCTCAACTTGACGGGGACCCTCGCCACGATGGCCGAGCCATGGCAGGTGGAATTACCTGCCGCCATCGCCCAGGCCATGGAACTGCGTCCGGAACTGGGTGCGCTCAAAAAGGCCATCGCGCTCAAGCAGGAAGCCATCAAGTCCGCCCGCGCCGGTTACCTGCCCTCCGTCCAACTCAATGGCGGCTATGGTTCGCGCAGTTCCAGCTTCAGCACTGACCTTTCGAAGGACGTTTCGGGTTGGTTCACTGGCGCCCAGGCCTCATGGGATATCTTTGATGGTCTCTTGACCAAGGGCAAAGTCCAGGAAGCCAAGGCCTTGCTGGCCAAGGCTCAAGTGGATTTCGATGACACCTCCCGCCGGATTGAGCTTGAGGTTCGCACCACTTATTCCAATTTCATTGAGGCCAGCGAGGTGCTGGAAGCCACCAAAAAAGTTCAGGAACAGGCCGACGAAGCGTTGCGCCTGGCAACGGCCCGCAGCGATGCAGGCACCGGAACGCAATTGGATGTGCTCAGTGCACAAACCTCGCTCACAGAGGCCCGAACAACACAAATCCAGGCCCTGCGGGATTTCGCAGCCGCACGGGCGCGTCTGGAGCGCGCCATCGGCAAGCTGTTCGCGCCTGATCCCAAAAAGTAATCTCGCGAACAGCCACCGCCGGGCAACGTATGCGCAAGCCATCCCTACTGGTCATCTTTCTCACGGTTTTCATCGACCTGATTGGCTTTGGCATGATCATGCCCCTGCTGCCGCTCTATTCCGAACAATTCGGCGCCAGCGGTTTCATGATTGGAGCCATCATCGCCTCCTTCTCGGTGATGCAGTTTATTTTTTCCCCCATCTGGGGCAGACTCTCCGACCGCATTGGACGCCGCCCCATCCTCTTGATCAGCCTGGCTGGGGAAACGCTCTCCTATGTCATTTTCGCCTGGGCTTCCACCCTGGCGGGCCCCAAGGGCATGTGGCTCCTATTAGCCAGCCGGACCTTTGCGGGCATCTGTGGGGGAAACATCACGGTCGCACAGGCATACGTAGCGGATATTACCCCCCCAAAGGACCGCTCGGCGCGGATGGCCCTGATCGGGGTGGCTTTCGGCCTCGGATTCATTTTTGGCCCCGTTATTGGGGCCTTTAGCGCCAAGTTCGGCACCGCCACGCCCGGCTGGGTGGCTGTGGCCCTGTGCGGCGCGAACCTGTTGCTGGCGGTATTCATCCTGCCGGAAAGCCGGCAACCCACCTCCGAGCACACCGTTTATCGCCCCCGGTTCGTCCAATGGTATCATACCATCAGCCATCCCCAGATCGGCCTGCTCATACTCCTGTTCTTTTTGGCCACGTTCTGTTTCGCCTGCTACGAAACCACACTGGCCTTGCTGGCACATAAAACGCTGGATTATGACGCGGAACACGTCGGCTACCTCTTTTCCTTTGCCGGAGTCATTACCGCCTGCATCCAGGGAGGTCTCATCAAAAGACTTGTTTCCGTGCTGGGTGAACGCAAGTTGATCGTCCTGAGCTTTACCCTCATGGGAGTAGGGCTGACACTTCTGCCTTATATGCCATCGCTGGGGTTGATCCTGGGTGTCTTGGCCATCCTGGCGGTTGGTACAAGCATCAACCGGCCACCCATTTTTGGGCTCATCAGCATCCAAACTTCAGCCGACGAACAGGGTTCCACCCTGGGCGTCGCTCAAAGCGTCGGCAGCCTGGCTCGCATTCTAGGCCCTTTGTTTGCAGGGACTCTTTATAAACGCCACGCCGCCCTGCCCTACTTGATCTGCGGCGCCATCGCCATAGCCGCTGCTGTGATTGCGTGGCGCCACCTCAAGATTGACTCTCGAAACCTCTCCAAAGAATCTTCGACTCAGGAAATCTAACCTTACCCACCACATGCCGTGGATATTTGGTTTATTGAGTCAGCCGCACACACACCGAGACATCCTCAAATAACTGATTGCTGAGTCAGGCACTCCGGCCGCCACCCCTGACGGAGCTCGTTTCCAGTTGTTTCCCAGGCTATTACAAAGCAACCTTACTACATGGGTGGTTTGATCGTGTTTACATTTCCATGACAATTCAGCTGGGTAAAACCATCCAAAATGAGTATAAAAAGAACAATGCGTCCCAGTTCCCCATCGTTGATCCCGTCCTTTGGCTGGCAAGCGGCGCTGCTGATCCTGCCGGTGGCCATCCTGGCCCTTGTGGGACTGTCGTTTTTGAGACAGGACCGGGATTTGGCGCTCCAGGAAGCCAGGGAACATTGCCAGTCTGTGGCCCAGGATTTGTTGCGCCAGTGCGTCAATACCCTCACCAATACCGCCAAGCCGGAAACACCGCTCAAGGGTGTCCCCCCTGGCAAGCAGACCCTTTCACATTCCTTCGCAGCCATTCTCAACGAGACTGGTGGTCTCGTGTACCCTCGTCCCTATGTGTCATCCCCTATCCCTCTTGATCTGAGGATGATCCACCTGTCTCACGAACAAGTCCTGACCTGGGAGGCCGCTCGTAACGCCGACTTCAAACGACTGGACCCAAACCAGATTGCCGGTCTTTGGAAACAATTTATGGCTCTGAATCCGCCACCCGAGTATGCCGCCTTGGGACAATTCGCCCTGGCGCTGGCCCTGGAGCGGCAAGGCAGCAGCGAGACCGCCCAAGCGTACGAGAAATGCATTCAGGACTACCCGGACGCCGTGGGCGAAACGGGCCTCCCGCTGCAATTCCTGGCCGGATGGCGCAGGTTATTGTGGGTCACGTCGCATGAGGCATCCTCCCCTGCCAATTCGGCGCCACGGACGGAACTCGATACGCTATGCGCCGACCTTGTTGAACATCCCAACGCGGCCACAGCGATCATCCTTCGAGATGCCATGCGTGCGTTTCACGGGACCTCAGCCACCAACCAGGTCCTGACATGGCAAGCATTGTGGGAACAGCAGGAACATATCCGCATGCTCTACGCACAGTCACGCCCCCTGCTTCATGAGAGTGCCTCCCTTCTATCCCAGGACGCGTTCCGGTGGTTTTGGACGCCATCATCACCCCGCTGGCTGGCCGGATGGTTCGTCGATCAACAATGGATTGCATGGCAATCGGAAGCGGAGGTGCAAGCACGATTGGAAAAGGTGTTGAACGGCGGCTCCGTTATCCCAAAGTATTGTGCTGCCACGCTCGAATTGGGAGGAACACGCCTGTTCAGCACGCCCGGTCCGATCGGCAATACGCCGAATATCGCGACCAACCCGGCCGGTGTGGCATTACCGGCCATCCTGGCCACCGCGACATTCCCCGATGATGGTGCGAATGCGTTTAAAATTACCCTTTACCTCTCGAATCCGGCCCCGCTGTATGCCCGTCACCGGGTGCGGGTGTGGTGGTTGGGAGGTATCATCGTCCTGTCGATTCTCGGCGCCGGGATTGGGCTGATGGCAATCCATGGCAACCTCGAACGACAGCTCCGTCTGAATGAAATGAAGAGCAATTTTGTCTCGAGCGTGACACACGAATTGCGCGCGCCCATCGCCTCGGTGCGACTGATGGCCGAGAGCCTGGAGCGAGGCAAAATCCCACAGGCCGAAAAGCGACAGGAGTATTATCGATTCATCGTCCAGGAGTGTCGGCGATTGTCGGCGCTGATCGAAAACGTGCTCGATTTTGCCCGAATCGAACAGGGGCGCAAACAATACCATATGGAGGAAGTGGATCTCGCCTCACTCATCCATCAAACCGTCCAGGTGCTTGAGCCGTATGCGTCGGAACACCAAGTCAAACTGGCCTGGCAGCCGCCCGGCAACGACTTGGAGCCGGTCCAAATCCACTGTGACGCCCATGCAATCCAGCAGGCGCTCATCAACCTGGTCGATAATGCCCTGAAACATTCACCGGCAGGCGCCGAGGTGTTGGTGGGACTCGATGCGCAGGATCACAAGGCCCGCCTATGGGTCGAGGACTCCGGGCCCGGCATCCCGCCTGAGGAACACGAGCGTATTTTTGAACAATTTTACCGACGCGGCTCCGAATTGCGCCGCGAATCGACCGGCATCGGCATTGGGCTCACCTTGGTGCGCCACATTGTCCAGGCACATAGGGGCCAGGTGCAGGTGCGCAGCGCCGCCGGTCAAGGCAGCCGTTTCACCCTCATTTTACCGATGGATCTCCCATGACAATGCCACGCATCATGATCATCGAGGACGAGCGTCCCATGCGAACCGCCCTGCAGGACTGTCTGGAGGCCGAGGGCTACCGCACCATCACCGCCTCGGATGGCGAATCCGGTCTGGAACGCGTCCTCCAGGAGAAACCCGACCTGGTGCTCCTGGATGTCATGATGCCGCGGCTTGACGGCTATGCGCTGTGCGCGGAGTTGCGTCGGCGCACCTTTACCTCGCCCGTGCTCATGCTTACCGCCAAGGGACAGGTGGACGACCGGGTGACCGGACTCGATGCCGGGGCGGATGATTACCTGGTCAAGCCCTTCAGCACGGACGAACTTCTGGCGCGCATCCGGGCTCTGCTGCGCCGCACGCAACGCCAGCACCAGGATGTCACACACTTGCGTTTGGGGAATGTGGAAATCGACTTTGTCCGGCAGGAAACCTGCCGCGAGGGCAAATCCCTGCATCTGACCGCCAAGGAATTCGCCATTCTTAAACTGTTCGCCGAGCACCCCGGCGAGGTCATTTCCCGGGAACGATTTCTGGACGTGGTCTGGAGCTATGGCGCGTTCCCCACAACCCGGACGGTGGACAACCACATTGCCAGCCTCCGCGCCAAGCTCGAACCAGATCCCGAACACCCCATCTGGTTCCAGACCGTGCATGGGAGCGGCTATCGTTTCGTACAAAACCATGACAAATCCAAATACTGAGCCCGTTATGATGACTCCGACAATGCAACCACGTGCTCAAGGAAGTGAATCATGAAAACGTCATTTAACAAAACAGGCCGATCGCAAGCGCCCCTTGTCAGCGAACATCGCCCGCCAAGGGCCTGGGTCGCGATCATCATTCTCGGGATGTTGTGCATGCGACTCGGCAGCACAATGCTGGCGGCAGAAGACGCGGTGGCCATCCTTCAGAAGGGATTATATGAGGAGGAGGCCAACCAGAATCTCGATGCCGCGATGCAGGCGTATCAGTCGGTGATCACCCTATCGGAGGAACAACGAAAAGTGGCCGCCACGGCCGTGTTCCGGCTGGGGGAATGCTATCGCAAAAAGGGCCTGACCAACGAAGCCGCACTCCAGTACCAGCGCCTGCTGCGCGACTATTCGGACCAAACGACCTTGACCCGGCTCAGCCAGCAGAACCTGGCGGGACTGGGGATTGCCTTGACCAATGCGATGCCAAGCAGCGCAGCCTCGCAGGATATTCTCGAAGATAAAGCAGCCCTTGAAGACAAGGAACTTAGCCGCCTGAAACAGGCCTTGCGGGACAGTCCCGACCTGATTAATGCCCAGGAATTGGGTGGTTTAACCCCGTTGCACAGGGCCGTTGACAGAAAACAACTCAAAGTCGTTCGCTTTCTCCTGGAGAGCAAAGCCAACCTGAACAAGACGGATAATAATGGAAAAACCGCATTATATTATGCAGTAACCACTCCGGAAATGCTCAACCTTCTCCTATCCGCCCAGGCGGACCCCAATGCCGGCACTTCCAAGCCTCTCTGCAACGCAGTTGCACGAGGCCTGCGGAATGCAGCTGAGGCGTTGCTTAAGGCCGGGGCGGATGTGAATGGGCGGGAGGATTACATGACCCCCATGCACTATGCTGCGCGGGAGGGACACATCAGCATCGCTGAACTGCTTTTGGAACATGGAGCCCAACTGAACCTCAAGTTGAAACTGAAGGCTGAGCAACCTACTCCTCAACCTACTCCTGTAGCAGAAAACGCACGTCCTGGCCCAGGGGTGTATTATGCTGCAACGCCTCTCCACCTGGCTGTATGCAGCAAACGACCTCTCATGGTCCGATGGCTGTGCGAACACAAGGCGGATATCAACACCCTTGCAGATTCCGACCAGACACCCCTCTCCAGTGCCATTGAATCCGACCAACCTGAAATGGTTAAGATACTGCTGGAGTATGGAGCGGTCGTGGATCGCAAATTCTCCAACACGCCCTCTGCCCTGTATTCGGCGGTAAGTTTAGGCAGAAACGACATCATTCCCCTCCTTCTCCCGAAGGCCGGTGATTTGAATGCACCTCAGTTTTTGCATGCGCCCCCCCAGGCGGAGGATTACCTGCTTGTTTGCGCTGTACGAAACAACCTTTTGGAGATGATCGACTTGCTGATCACCAACAAGATCAACGTGAACATCCCCAATTCGTATCCATTGTTTTATGCCGTAACCACGTACAAACCCAGGATCGTCCAGCGACTCCTGGAAGCCGGGGCCGAAGTCAATGTCAACATGGCCATAAGTGGCTGGCAGAAAGGCGAACACACACCGCTCACATACGCCGTGTTAAACCGGAGTCTCGATGTGGCTGAGATGTTGCTGGAACACCATGCCGACGCCAACCGGTTGTCCAGCACAGGGGACTCTCCGCTCCATTGCGCCGTCCGGAACATTCAACCTGAGATGGTCGCCCTATTGCTGAAATCCGCCAATCCAAATGTCTTGGATCCCGAAGGTGAAAGCCCGTTATCCCTTGCGCTGAACCTGCTGCGCACTGATCGTCCGAATCAGATCCCAGTTCGCCTTGCTCGTAGCAGCGGGAACCCTCTGGTGACTCCATCAACGGTAAACTTATCAGATACAGGTCGCTTCGGTCTGGATGAAATCGTCAAAAACCTGCGCCAACATGGCGCCAAGGATGAATTGGTGCGTCTGTCACATATCACGCTCCAAATTAAGGACTATAATAATGGCAACCCCATCAGGATCTTTCGCCGGGACGCAAAACAACTTAACCACCACACCCTGCTTGAATTGGCCAGCCTGGTGTCCACGATCCAGTTAAACATGCCCTGTAATCCGGATTGGCGCCGCATCACCATTAATCGGATCAACCCGGAGAATCTCAGCCAGCAGATTCTTAAGATCAGCTTGCAGGAAAGGGCCACCAACAGCACTGAAGCGATTGATGTCCCCTTGGAATGGGGTGACACGGTGGAATTGAACGCCGCCACCTTTATTCCAACCGACAGCGGAGACTTCGATCTTCATAAGGTCCTGACTAATTGTCTGACCCGCAAGATAATCATTGAGACAACCCAAGGGAAAACGGAATGGCTGCTCTGTCCCCACTGGTCAAAACCAGGTCCGACACGAGGCGTGGCGTGGGCTGGTGAATTCAGTCTAGGCGATCCTTCGGCACGTGCCACACTCCCTCCCCTGCATTTTGACCGTGAATCGGGCTCAGGACCTGTAACAGGTCCTCAGAATATCGGTGGTTTCTGGATGAAAACAACGGTCTATGCCTCGGGAGTGTTAAGGGACAAATCCGATGTAACCCACGTCAAGTGCCGTCGATCGACCGGATCGACCACCTCTCCGCTTGAGGTGGAATACAACTTGATAACAGCCCAGTTCCCCGACGACCTCTGGCTTCAGAACGGCGACGTGATCACGATTCCCGATAAGCCGTGATGGAACATGACTTGGAGGCTGCCACGGTGTCCCCGTGCGGGATACTGTGACGGCCTTTATATCCTCGCTGCTGAGACGGGCATTGAATGAAACTCGCCCGAGGGCCAAGTGGAGTGTAGGCGGTTAATCTCCAATAGCCGCCCGCATGGCCGCAAAGAGACTCTTGCCCGCTTCGGCTTTCACGGGCTGGCTGGCTTTGGGATCGGCCCAATCCAGCAACTCGCCGGGGAGTTCCTTGATGAACCGTGACGGGTGGCAGGGCATGACCTGACCGTACTTTTTCCGGCCATCACAGTAGCTTAGCGTGAGTGTTTTCATCGCCCGGGTGATGGCTACATAGAACAACCGGCGCTCCTCATCGAGCGAGTTTTCGAGGGCCGAGCGCGAATGCGGCAGGAGGCCCTCCTCCAGACCGACCACATGCACATGCGGGTATTCCAACCCCTTGCAACTGTGCATGGTGATCAACGTCACGGCATCCCCGGCCTCCTCCTTTTCCTCCTCGCGCGAGCTGTCCAGGGTGACGTTCTCCAAAAAGGTTTGAATGCGCTCAGCCGGTGCGGCTGCCCCCAGCGAAGCATCGTCGAGTGAAGCCAGTAGATCTTTGAGATTGCGCACGCGGTTCTCAGCGACCTCGGGATTTTTCTCACCGCGCCGCAGGTCATCGATATAGCCGATGTTCTTCAGAAACCGCTCCATCCACTGCATGAGGGATCCATGACCCACCTGGTTCATGGCCTCACGCTGCGTTTCCACCAACCGCACGAACTCGTTGATGGCTTCCTTGATACGGGTCTGGTGCCCGGCCAGGACATCCGTATGCCGCATGGTCGAGAACACCGAACTTTTGCGTTCCTGACTGGTGGTCAGCAACCGCTCCATGGTGACATCGCTCAAGCCCCGGGGAGGCACATTCGCAATCCGCAGGAGCGAATTGTCATCATGTGGATTCAAGAACATCTTGAGATAAGCGATGACATCCTTGACCTCGCGACGGTCGAAATAGCTTTGGCCTCCGATCAGGTGATAGCGGACATTCGCCTTGCGCAAGGCGGTTTCCAACGGGCGGGATTGCTGGTTGGTGCGAAAAAGGATGGCGCGCTCGCCCCAGGGAATCTTCCGGGCCATGCGATCGCACTCGATGTCGCTCACGATCTGAGCGGCCTCCTCCTCTTCGTTTTCAAAGGCAAACAACGTGATTTTCTGGCCTTCGCCCTTTTTGGACCAGAGCTGTTTGGCACGGCGGCGACTGTTGTGCTTGATGACCGCATTCGCGGCGTTGAGGATGATACTCGTCGAGCGGTAGTTCTGCTCCAACTTGATGACCTTGACCTCGGGATAATGCTTCTCAAGGTCCAGGAGATTGGCAATCTCCGCCCCGCGCCAGCCATAAATGCTCTGGTCGTCATCCCCCACCACGCACAGGTTGCGATGCACCTGGGTAAGGTGATTCACGAACTCGAATTGAGCGCCATTGGTGTCCTGGTACTCGTCCACCATGACGTAGCGAAAACGCGCACGGCAGGCCTCCAGAACATCCGGATGTTCACGAAAGAGTTTCAGGGTAAGCACGATCAAATCGTCAAAATCGACTGCGTTGCAGGCGTGGAGAGCCGTCTCATAACGTGAGCGGATATGGCTGGCCATGGCGGACTCCTCGGAATCCAAGGCGGAGACATTCGCGGCATTCTTCATCCGGCTGAGCATGCCAAGCACAGACATGGGATCCACCTTGCGCGCCTCGCTCGAGATCTGGGCCAGCAGTTTCTTTACAACGGCGACCTGCTCGGAATCGTTATAGATGACGAAGTCACGCTTGTAACCCAACCGATCAATATAACGGCGAAGGATGCGAGCCCCCAGGGAATGGAAGGTTGAGATCACCATGGATTCCCCCTCCTCCTCCTTGGCGCCTTTGCGAGCCTGACGCGGCACCAACTGGTTGACGCGCTCCTTCATTTCCCGGGCCGCCTTGTTCGTGAAGGTCACCGCCAGGATATTCCCGGGAGCCACCCCACAACTGAGCATGTGGGCGATACGATACGTGATAACCCGTGTCTTGCCTGTGCCGGCGCCGGCCAGGATGAGCACGGGACCCTTGATCGTTTCGACCGCGATTCTCTGCTGGGGGTTGAGAGTGCTTAAATCAACCATTGCGGGCGCGCAGTTTAGGCCGACCAGAAGCGTTGGCAAGCAGAAGAAAAACCGGTGTCACGAATGCTTTGCATCACACTCCAAACCAAGCCATTACGAAAAAAGGCTGCAACCGTCTTCAAGCGATTGCAGCCTTGATTCCAAAGGAACTGTATTACTTCACAAATCCTTGCACCTTAAGCCAGAACAGCAAATCCTGGGGCCAGGGGTGATTTTGCCCCAATCCCATGCCATGGGCTCCTTTTTGGTAGATGTGCAAATCAAAGGGCACCCCTTGCCGGCGCAACGCGGCGGCAAATTCGAGACTGTTCTCCACCTTGACTGCGGAGTCTTCCCATGTGTGCCACACAAAGCAAGGCGGGGTGTTGGTCTTGACCTGCTTCTCATTGGACAAATAATCGATCAACTCCTGGGAAGGCTTGTCGCCGAGCAGGTTGGCACGGGATCCCTTGTGGGTATCATCCCCCATGGTGATCACAGGGTAGCAGAGGATGCCCAAATCGGGACGCGAGCTGAAACGATCCACCGGATCAGCGGCGTCGGGCTTGCCATCGTCGAAATGAGTCACGACTGTCGAGGCCAAGTGGCCACCTGCCGAGGATCCCATGATTCCGATGCGCTTCGGATCAAGCTTCCACTCAGCCGCTTTGGAACGAGCAAAACGTACCGCCCGACCGGCATCCTGGAGCATGATGGGGTGACGATAGCCATGGCTGCCCAGACGGTATTTGACCACCAATCCGGCTATTCCATGTTCCTTCAACCAAACCGCATAGCCCTCCCCTTCATAGGGGGCCAACCCGCCGTATCCTCCGCCAGGCAGAATCACGATCGCAGCACCGGTGCCCTTACCCTCCTCGGGCAGATAAGGCGTGATGGTCGGAATATCCTTATCCTCGTTGCCCAGCGCGCCCGGTGCGGCTTGAGGCCACAGGCGCAAGGCCGTGGGCGTTTCGGCAAAGATGGACGAAGTCGTCAGCAGGAGTCCGAGCATTCCTGCGACAAAACCCGCTTTGACAGTATGATGTAAATTCATGGCTGACACTTTAATACACCAAGCCCCCGTTGCAATGCAATGACATCCGCCGGTAAGGGCTCCCTACGCATGCCTTAAACGCCGGCTGGCACGAGGATGGCACTACTCACCGATAATCTTGACCAGCACACGCTTACGGCGGTTCCCATCAAATTCGCCGTAAAAGATCTGCTCCCAAGGCCCCAGATCAAGACGCCCCTGGGTGATCGCCACCACGACCTCGCGGCCCATGATCTGGCGTTTCATGTGAGCATCCGCATTGTCCTCGCCCGTGCGATTGTGCTGATATTGGGAAACGGGCTCATGAGGCGCCAACTTCTCAAGCCAGACATCGTAATCGTGATGTAAACCACTTTCGTCGTCGTTGATGAACACCGACGCGGTGATATGCATGGCGTTGACGAGACAAAGCCCCTCCTTGACGCCGCTCTTGTGCAGCAGTTTTTCCACAGTGGAGGTAATATTGATAAAGCCCCGCCGTTGGGGGACCTCGAACCACAGATAATCAGTCAGAGATTTCATAATAGCTCTTGATTACAGGATATTGTCATCGGATATCGCGCATGGGTCACAACTGGCTCACCGGCCCAAGGCTGCGGAGTTGCAGCACGGGCTGGTTGAGTTCACGGGCACGGGCAAGATCGATGTGGAAATCGAGCATCCAGTCGTTGTGCTCCTCCGGATCCACGAGAATCTGCTGAACCCGCCACGAACGGCCATCCTCGGCCGGCTGGACATAGGTGTGCCGGATATTGCGGGCGTTGGGATCGAGCAGAATGCGCTTATGGTCCACATAATAGGCATCCATGATTTTTGCCAACCGGTCCAGGGTCCAGGGATTTCCATCCAGATCAGCAGGTGTGTCCAGGGCTGCAAGCACGGCTTCGTAATTGTCAGTGGCCAGGGCGCGCACGATGGCAAACACATTGTTGCGAATCAGCGCGGTGAAGTTTTTCCGGTTGCGCGTGATGTCCTCGGGTTGTTCCGGCAGGGCCTCCTCTCCAGCGGTCTCACGAGGAACATAATTGGGATTGCGCAAACGCTCCCATTCATCGAGCAAGCTCGAGTCCACCGACCGGATCATAGTCTGAAGATAGGTTTCCATCTCGCGAACCACGTCGGTTTTGGCGGCGTCAGGCACGGTCTGGCACAACGCTTTATAGACCTGCGACAAATAACGCAGCAGGACGCCTTCGGCGCGCTGCAATTCATAGGCGCGGATGTAATCGGCGAACGACATGAACTGCTCGAACATTTCGCGCACGATGGATTTGGGCCGGATGTTTTCCTGGCCCACCCACGGATGCTTGTCCGAGAAGGCGTTGAACGTGCTGTAAATGAATTCCCGCTTCGGCTTGGGATACTCGAGCAACTCCAGTTCGGCCATGCGTTGCTCGTAATCCATCCCCTGCATTTTCATCTCGGTCATTTTCTCCGTCTTCACCTGATCGAGCTGCTTGCGGAGGATGATGTCAGGATTCTCCTGGATGGACTCGACGACGGTCAGAAGATCCAGCGCGTAATCCGGCGCGGCAGGATCCAGCAGGCGAATTGTATCGAGAACGTACAATGAGAGTGTTTGATCGAGCGAAAAATCGTCCTGCAAATCGACATTAACCCGCATGTAACGACCTGTTTCGGTGCGGGGTATGAACTCGATGATGCGCCGCTCCACCAGGGATCGGAACAACTGCCAGGCGCGCTTGCGATGCGCGTTCTTGGCGTTGGGCGATTCGTGGCAGCGCCGGATGAGATCCTGCATGGCCAGGCAGCCGTCACCATCGCGGCTCATGACGTTAAGCATCATGCCGTGGGTGACCTGGAAGCGCGAGGTCAACTGTTCGGGTTTGGCACCCAGGAGGCGGTTAAAGGTGTCCTTGTTCCAGGAAACAAAACCCTTTTCGGGCGGTTTGCGTTTGACGATCTTGCGCAGTTTTTTCGGATCCCCCGCGCATTTTTGCTCCAACTGGAGATTCTCAATGATGTGTTCGGGAGCCTGAACGACCACCCATCCCTTGTCGTCGAAACCCTTGCGTCCCGCACGCCCCGCGATCTGATGAAAATCACGGGCGGTAAGAATGCCGGTCTTCTGGCCGTCATATTTGCACAGCCGGGTGAACAGGACCGTGCGCAAGGGCACATTGATCCCGACCCCGAGGGTGTCGGTGCCGCAAATGACCTTGAGCCAGCCACGCTGAGCCAATTGCTCCACGAGCACGCGGTACTTGGGCAGCAGCCCCGCATGATGAAGTCCCACGCCATGCTTGAGGTACTTGCGAATGTCAGGACCATACGGGCTGGTGAATTTGAACCCGGCCAGGGCGTCGGCGATGGCGCTTTTCTCCTCTCGGGTGCAGAAATTCAAGCTCAGGAAATTTTGTGCGGATTCCGCCGCCTCCATCTGGGTGAAATGCACGATGTAGATGGGCGCCTTGCCTTCCGCCACAAGCTCCTCAATGGCATGTTCCAGGAGCGTTTCCGAGTACTTGAACTCGAGCGGTACGGGACGGCTGTGCGATTGCACCACCACGGTCGAACGGCCATTCAATGATGTTAATTCCCGTTCAAAAAAGGTCGTGTCCCCGAGTGTTGCGGACATCAGCAGAAACCGCGCCTGCGGCAGGGTCAGCAAAGGCACCTGCCAGGCCACACCCCGCTCGCGATCGGCATAATAATGGAACTCGTCCATGATGACTTCGCCGACGTCCGCCTTGTCACCTTCCCTGAGGGCGATATTGGCAAGCACCTCCGCCGTGCAGCACAGAATGGGAGCGTCGCGATTGACTGTGGCATCGCCGGTGCTCATGCCGACCTGTTCCGGGCCAAATTCCCGGCACAGAGCGAGAAATTTCTCATTCACCAACGCCTTGATCGGGCACGTATAGACCGACCGGCGGCCCTCGGCGAGCCCCTTGAAATGGAGCGCCGTGGCCACAAGCGACTTCCCTGAGCCGGTGGGCGTGTTCAAAATCACATTGGACCCTTCAAACAAGGCAAGAACGGCCTCCTCCTGGGTCGTGTACAACTGAAGCCCCTTCTCATCGACATATTGCAGGAAACGGTCCAAAAGATCGTCGGAGGTAATGCGGTCACCCTTGGGTAACAGACGGTAAAGGGGATTATCCATTAATCGGCTTTCGTTTTTCGAAGTTCGGCTGAAACAATGTACCCATAGCAATTGGGCGCCCCGCAATGACAAGGATGATCCTTGTAATCCACAAGATCATACCCATAGTCAAACGTGAGTTCCTCGTCTTCCATAATGTCTCGCAAGGCGGTGATCCAGATGTGTCCCTCGATCAACTCCGCCTCGCAATTGGGCGAACAACTGTGATTGAGGAACCTTGCGGGATTCCAGTCCACATTGCCATCCAGGTCATACTGATCATCGAGCGCGAACACGTATTCGTTGTCTCGTTCGCACTCGATCAGGGATTCGGCCTTGAGGATCTTGCGCCCCACGTATTCGATCACGTGCGTCCCACGTGCCAAAGGGCGCCGGGCAAATCCACCCATGCCCTGGATGCGGGAAGGGTGAATGACCACATTCTCGTTATCCATGCAAACGTTTTTTAGGCCGCCAGAGCGTCCTGAATGGCTTTCAGGAAACGAGGCACAGCGGTGAAAGGATCCTCGGCAGCCTCATATTCGAGGGCGACATATCCCTGGTAATTGCCGTCGCGCAGCATTTTGACCAGACGGGGAATGTCGGACCATTGCTTCGATTTCCCGCGTGGGGTGATCTCGACCTTGATCTGCACATTTACAGCATAGGGCACGCAGCGGGCCAGGTCGGCATACGGATCGTCCGTCTGGAAATTGCCGGAATCGAGATTGATGCCCACCCAGGGACATTTGACCGCCTTGATGATCCCCAGGAGATCGTCGGGATCGGCCACAATGCCACCATGGTTTTCCAGACCCAAAAACACTCCCTTGCGCCCCGCGTACTCGCCACACTCCTCGAGAGCCTCGATGCAGCAGCGAATGGCGTCGTCTTTGGGCATCGATCCAGTCGGTCCGGCAAACACACGAATATGCGACAGGCCCATGACCGCCGAATGATCGACCCACTTCTTAACCATCGCAATTTGCTCATCACGTTTGGGACCCTTGGCGAGCACGAAATTATTGCCAACCGCGGTGCCACTGAGCGCCACCCCGCGCAAATAGGCGCGGCGGCGGACCTGCAATAAGAAATCCTCCGTAAGCGCCTTGGGAAAATAATAGCTGGTCACCTCGGCGCCAGCGCAGCCGTGGTCGGCGCAATAGTCGATGAAATCCAGCATGGTGATTCGCTTGGCCGGATCCTTGTGATCGAAGTATTGCCGCAACGAATAGGCTGCCAGGCTCAAGGCCAGGCGGGCCTGACCGGGGCGCTTGAACGGTTCCACAGCCTGAGTGGCAAGAGGTGTCCACACGGGCGCCGCGGCCATGGCCAGACTTGCGAGCGCAGCGTGCTTGATAAAAGAACGGCGAGTGCCAAGCGTATTCATATGATCTGGCATCAGCCTATCCCATTCCCCATGCCATGGGAATCGATTTTTCAAGATGCGGGAATGATCGGCCGAAGATGCCGAATCAGCGCAGCATGACGAGGATCAAAATGCCGAGGACAATCCGGTACCAGCCAAACCCCGTGAAAGTGTGCGTTTGAATGAACCTCATGAGCCATTTGACCGAAATGAAGGCTGTGACGCCCGCCACCACGCATCCCAGTAACAACAACCCCAGGGGCTCGTGGGCTCCGTCCTTTTTGAGAAATTCAGACGCTAATTCCAAGGCGCCCGCCGACAACAAGGTGGGCACGCCCAACAGGAACGAGAACTCCGCAGCAGCGGGACGGCTCACTCCCAACGCAAGCGAAAACAAAATGCATGCGCCGCTGCGCGATGTGCCCGGGAAAACAGCGGCCACGAGTTGAGCAAGGGCGTTTGCGGCAACTACCACCCATGAAATGGCGTCTGTTTTCGGACGTTTCTTCAACCACATTTCCAAGACAAGAAACAGCACGCCGCCCACCAGGGTGGCCCAGGCCACAGGGGCCGCATCCTTGGGCAACTTGAGACCGGCTTTCTTGAGCAGCACCCCTCCCACCCCGGTGATCACAAAGGCCAGCAGCAACTTGAAGATATAATCACGCACGGCGGGATCACGCCACTGGAAGACCATTTGCTTCACGCGGTCCTTGAACACCAGGATCACCGACAACACGGCCGCGCTTTGGATGACGATATTAAAAACGTCGGACTGTTGCGGCAGGATTTTCTCTGCCAGCAACAGATGGCCAGTCGAGGAGACCGGCAAAAATTCGGTCACCCCTTCAATAATGCCTAACAAAATGATGTCGAGCCATTCACGCATCGCATGGTTAAATGGCAAACCACTTCATTTGGCAATCACCAAATGACAGAGAACACCCCGACAATATCCGGAAACCTGCGCTGCCAGTGGGGTGCCTCTGCCCTTGTTCCGCTGAAAAAGGGACTGTGTCTGAAGCAATGTCTCGTTATCGAAGTGCGATTTTACAGACGCGCGGGATCGATGGCAGCCACCTTGCAACTGGCGTCTTTAAGGAAATCGGCAAACTGCGGCAGGCCATCGGCCAGGTTGGTTGTGAGAAATGTATCCACGGCCTCCTTGGCCATCCACTCGCCCCATATCATGGAGCCGAGGCAGAGAACATTCGCATTATTGATCGACCGGCACATCCGCGCAGCAAATACCGACTCCACGACAGAGGCTGTGATGCCCTTAAACCGGTTGGCGATCACGGCCATGCCCATGCCAGTACCACAAAACAGAATGGCTCTTTCCCCCTTTCCTGCTTGAAGGGCCTTGCACACCGTAACACAACTTTCGAAATAGGGGATCGCCTTTTCTTCAGTGGCGCCCATATCTGCCACTTCATGCCCCTTCTCTTTCAAGTGCGCGACAATCGCGTTTTTTAGGGCCACGGCAAACGGGTCGGCGGCAACAATCAGTTTCATCGGTTTGTATCCTTTTGTATGTTGGCGGATGTGTTGTGTTTGTTTTCAACCAGAATCCCGGACGCGCTGTCGTGCGCGCGAGGGTGTTTTTTCACTGGTTCAGTTAAAAATCATCGCGGGGTTTCCCCCGTGGGGGCCGTCCCCTGCTCTTCTTCAATGCGCCAGTGTTTCCACTGGAGTTTTCGGGCCATGTCATCCAGCAGGGAATAGGCGACCGGTGTCACCACCAGGGTCAGCAGCAAACAAAGCGCCTGCCCCCCGATGACCACCACAGCCACGGCGCGCCGCTCCTCAGCGCCAGGCCCGCGCCCCAGCGCCAGGGGCAGCATGCCCGCAATGAGCGTCAAGGTGGTCATGAGGATCGGACGCAGCCGCTCGCGATTGGCCTGGAGGATGGCTGCCATGCGTTCCATCCCTTTGGCCCGAAGGCCGTTGGTATGGTCGATCTGCAAAATCGCGTTCTTCTTGACGACGCCAAACAGCACCAGCAATCCGAGTGCGGAGTACAGGTTGATGGTCTGGTTCGCAATCAGCAGGGACAGAAAGGCAAAAGGCACCGATATGGGCAGCGAAAGGAGGATGGTCAGTGGATGCACCAGGCTTTCGAATTGGCTGGCCAGGATGATGTACATTAGAATGATCGACAGCGCAAATGCCCAGAGAAATTCCTTGAAGGTGGTTTCCAATTCGCTGGCCCGGCCTGAGACACGGGTCGAATACCCCGTCGGGAGCCCCATTTTCTGAACTTCCTCCTTGAGGGCAGCAATGCGATCGGCCTGCGCAAAACCCGGCGCCACAGAGGCGCGCAAACTCACCTGCCGCTGGCGATCCAGGCGGTCGATGCGCGATGGTGTCTGGGCGGCGACGAATTTGACCAGGTTATCCAAACGCACCAGACTTCCACTCTGACTCGGAACATACAGGTGTTTGACTCCCTCAGCCGTGTTGCGATCGGACTCCTGCAGGCGCACCTGGACGTCGTAGTCCTCGTTCATGCTTTCATCCCTGAAGCGGGTCACCTGCAAATCGCCCCCCACCATGATCCGCAGGGCGGTGGCAATGTCCTCCGTGTCCACCCCCAGGCGCGCGGCGCGGTCCCGGTCAATCACAACCTGCAACTCGGGTTTGTCGAGCTTCAGGGTGGTATCCGCATCCAAAAGGCCCAGTTCCGCCCCCTTCAGACGGAGGCGTTCCGCATAGTTGAACAACGTGGTCAAATCGGGTCCGAGCAGCGCAAAATCAATATCCCAGTTGGCCCCACCCCCAACGAACGTCTGCGGATTGCGGATGGAAATGCGAACATCAGGCAGGCCGCGCAGTCTCTTGCGAATGTCCTGCTGGATGTCGCGCTGGGTATGAATGTCTTTGAACGCCTTCCATGGCGGCCATTGAAACAGGTTTTTCCACTGAAATGTGCGCTGGTCATGAGGCACCAGCTTGACAAAGAATCGAGCGCTATTAACTCCCCCCAGGAATCCGCCCCCGGCCGTGGTCAGGACGGTCCGCACTCCAGGTGTCTCGCGCAACTCCTTCTCCACCTTCAAGGCGATTTCGCGGATCGGCCCCATGCCAGTGCCCTCGGGAGCAGTCAGCATGACGTCAAACTCGCCTTCATCCACGTTGCTGGGCAGGTATTCCTGGCGCACCAGCATGTAAAGGGGTATGGCCGACACCATGACCAGCAAAGCCAGCGCAGCCACCAGAGCCCGATGGCGCAAGGCACGCCCAAGCACACTCACATATCCGCGATCCAACCAACCATAGAAACCGCCGCGGGACTTGGGGGCATGGCCGGCAGGCGCATCTGTTGGACGTGTCGTGCGCAATAATCGCGCGCTCATCATGGGGGTCAAGGTGAAGGAAACCACCAGGCTGACCAGCACGGCCACTGCCGATGTAATGCCAAACTGATACAGAAAACGCCCCGAAATGCTCGACATGAAACTGACCGGCACAAAGATCACCACCAGACTGAATGTGGTCGCCATAACCGCCATTCCAATTTCCGCCGTGGCGGCGCGGGCCGCCTCGAATGGTCTCATCCCCTTTTCCTCGATGAACCGGAAGATGTTCTCGAGCACCACGATCGCATCATCGATCACCACCCCTACCATGAGCACCAAGGCCAGCATGGTTACGCTGTTCAAGGTGAAATTCAGGGCCTTCATCATCCCAAAGGTAGCAATGACAGAGGTCGGAATGGCCACAGCGGCGATCACCGTGGCCCTCCAGTTTCGCATGAAAAGCATGACCACCAGGCAGGCAAGGATGCTGCCTAAAACCAAATGCCGTTTGATTTCATAGAGGGCTTCGTGGATGTACAGGGACTGGTCGCGAATCACCTCCACCCTGATGTCTTCGGGCAATTGCGAGCGCAATGTTGCCAGACGTTCCTTCACCCCCTCGATGACCTCCACAGTATTGGCCCCCGATTGGCGCAACACGTCCAATGCGGCAGTGGGTTTTCCATCCAGCCGTGAAAAGGATCGTTGCTCCTTGATTCCATCCTCGGCCCATCCAATGTCCCGCACCTTGATGGGGATGCCATTCCGGGTGGCAATGACCAATTCATTAAAATCGCGCGGTTCGGTGAATCGCCCCATCGTGCGCAGGGTCATTTCCCGAAGGGACCCCGTCACGTTGCCGCCTGGTGTGTTGGCGTTCTGGCGCTCCACCGCTTCCCGCACAGCGGTAATGGGCAGTTTATAGGCCGCCAGCCGGTCCGCATCCACCCACACGTTGATGGAACGATCGAATCCCCCCATTACATTGACCTCACCGACCCCGGACGAGCGTTCGATCTGAGGCTTGACGATCTTGTCCGCTATTTCGGTCAACTCTCGCTGGGAACGATCACCGCTCAGAGCGATGGAGAGGATCGGTGACTGATCGGTGTCAGCCTTCGCAATCGTCGGAGGATCGACATCTTCGGGCAACTCACGCGTTACCGTACCCACCCGGTCGCGCACATCCTGGGCGGCTGCCTCAATCTCGCGGTCCAAATCAAAAGTAACAACAACAAATGAGGATCCTGCCCCGCTCACCGAACGCAGTTCCTTGATGCCCTGAATGGTATTGACGGATTCTTCAATCGGCTGGGAAACCTGTGACTCCATTTCCTCTGGGGCCGCTCCCGATAAACGCACATTGATGCGCACCGTGGGCAGGTCCACGGAGGGAAACCGATCC
The DNA here is from genome assembly GCA_964538065.1 of uncultured Verrucomicrobiota bacterium. Lineage (GTDB taxonomy): Bacteria > Verrucomicrobiota > Verrucomicrobiia > Limisphaerales > UBA1319. Next base: position 88,989 of record CAZIDG010000001.1, on the reverse strand, counting down.
ACATTAAGTCGCAAATAACTGGCAGCCCCGAGCACGACCAGCGTCAATACGATCATGGTCGCAAACACAGGGCGTCGGATACAGATTTCAGCCAGTTTTTGCATGAGAAGGAACGAAGCTTATTTCTTTGTGTCGGACACGGACTCCACAACCACAGGCTGCCCCGTATGCAAGCCCATCGCATCCAGCACGACCTGGTCCTGAGACGACACACCCTCCAATATTTCGCACCACGCATCTTCCCGGCGTCCGGTGGTGACAGGGGTTTCCAGGGCCTTGCCATCCCGCACCAGAACCACTTTCTCAATGCCGGCAAAGGTGACGAGCCCATTAAGTGGCACACACATAACCGGTTCCTGCGCAGAAACCACAATCCGGGCTCGAGCAAACAAGCCAGGACGCAACAGTCCCTGCCCAGGCACGTCGGCCTCGACTCGCAAGGTCCGCGTCGCGTCGTCCAACGCCGGGCTCAAACGGGCAAGCCATCCTTGAAAATTATTGGTGCAGCCCTCCACAGACAGCCGGACCAGTTGGCCCGTACTCACAAGCGACGACTCGCGTTCAGGCACATCCAGGCGCAGGCGCAGAGGCTCGGCTTTTACAAGGGTTGCAATGGCAGTGCCCACAGCTGCATACTGGCCGGTATTCGCCAACCGTTCCTGAATGGTCCCATCAAAAGGTGCCCGGATGGCCGAATCTGAAAGCTGCTTGGCTGCAATCTCATACTCCGCCCGTCGCTGAACCAGGGCCGCCATGCGGGTTCGGGTTTCCTCGCGAGCTGTCTCCAAGCGCGCCGCGGCAACTTTGTAGGCGGATTCGACCGTTTCGGATTCGGATTGGGTGGCAATGCCCGCCTTGACGAGGCTTAGGACACGATCACGATTTTGAGCTGCTTCATCCAGCACGGCGGCCGCCTGCTTGACGGCGTTGACCGCATCGATCTCCACGTGATCGTTATCCCCTTCCAGAGGCAATCCCAAATCAGCCCGGGCTTGCGATACCGCGGCCGCCGCCTGCTGTACTTTTAATTCGTAATCGCGAGGTTCGATCTGCGCCAGGAGATCCCCTTGCCGAACCTGGGTTCCCATATCCACGACCACCTGCTGCAAGCGGCCTGACACCTTGCTGCTGATTGTTGTCTGTTCACGCGCGGTAAGTGTTCCGGTGAGGGTGATGATTCGTTCCATGGGGCGGGCGGTGACTTGCGCCACGCGCACCCGTTTGGGTTCAACAGAAGACCCCTTGGAGGATGCCGTCGTTCGCTCTGTCCGACCACAAGATGTCCAAACAAGAGCAACAACGCTCACCATGACCCACAAAGAGTAAAAAGGCCTTTTCATGCCGACCTTGCGATCAAAAGCCATTTTGCAGCAACGGGAAAGCAAAATTATTGCCATCTGCAAAATTTTAAGATGTCGGAGACGGCCAGGATCTGGCTTGGCGGGCAGTGTCTGAAACGTCAGGGGGCCGGATCAATCAATCGGCGTGAAAATCCCGGTTGTGCTGGCTGATTTGCTCATGCAATTGCGTGGCCATGGTCTTGCGGTCCAATCCGGGCGGCAAGGAATCGCCAAACACAACAGCAGGTCGCAAGTGTACCTTCGAGAGCAGGTTCAAGAAATGAGGAAAAAACACCATGTCCCTCCAATAGCAGACTTCATCCGATACGGAACCCTCCTCCAACCGGTATCCAATCCAGACAGGCGTCACGGGCCAATGCATGGCCTCAGCAGGAGCCAGCAAGCCGGATCGAAAGGGCAGCACCTCCTGGCCACCGGTGCTGGTGCCTTCAAGGAAAAGGCATAAACACACCCCGCTCTCGATCACGGGAACCAATTCCGTCTCCAGGCGTTTTACATCCGATTTTTTCTCGCGGTTGATGAACAGGGTGCCCGCACATTGAGCACACCAGCCAATCAACGGCCAACTTCTCACTTCGCGCTTGGCCACAAAGATGGTGGGATGCCGGGCTGCCAACACGAGGATATCCAAATAGCTCAAATGGTTGCTGACAAGGATTCCCGTCTTGGGAGGTTCTCCGCTGTAAGTGCTGCACCATCCAAAGGAGCGCAAGGTGCGGCGGCTCCACTTCTGCAACCACAAGGCACGCCGCCGGTAATCGCCACCGTGTCCAGCCAACTGAATGAACACCATCGCATCCAAAATCGAGAACACTGCGATCCCCAGAAAAACCACCAGACGATACAGAACGCGTATGGGATGCCGTTTCATGATGATTGCTTGCCCTGCCACCCTCGAGGGCCGTCCGGTGTATTCGGCCTCAACTGAGGTACCGTTTGATGGTCTGGGGCGGCAGCGATGCCAGATCAATCAAGGTAAGAAAATCGATCGTCTTAAACTCCCGGTCAATCGCCGGCGGACCACAAATCTTGGCGCCAATCGATAGATAAGCCCCGAGCAACTTGGGTATTTTGGGCGGATTGGCACTTTTTTGGTCCATGGGGCAAGCCGTTTGGGGTAAAGGCTGCACGCGGAATGCTGGTTCGACCAGATGGCGGTCTTTCATTTCCTCATATGCACTTGCCCCCACTGTGGGATCCTGGGAGGACAAGGAACTGCACCCAATCAAGTAACGCCCCCCCTTCTGACGGGCATAATCCGCAATGCCTCGCCATAGAAATCCCAGCACAGCCAGGTTGCGGTGTTGGGCATGCACACAGGCACGTCCCAATTCGATCACCTCACTCCGCACTTTATCAAAGGGACTTAAATCAAACTCCTGGGCACTGTAATAGCCACGATTTTCCAACGCTTTAAGCCCCGTCTGGAATCGATACGTGCCCACAATGCGCCCCGTTTGCAGCTCCTCCACCACCAGATGATCACAAACCGCATCAAAGGGATCGACATCGAGCCCCAACGAAAACGACTGCGGCAGTCCTTCCTGCATCTCGAGATTGAACACCTCGAAGCGCAATCGTTGCGCAGCCTTCACCTCTTCCAGATTGCGCGCCAGGTGCCCAGCGTACCCTTGCCTGGCATCGCCGCGCGTCAATATCCGGTCCCCCACCTTCTTGGGTATCCCCATGGAAGGGCTTTCTGCTGATGAATTCGTTGTTATATTCAAACCGGGTTATTTGGTTAAAACTCGGGCATCATCACGGCGCTCAGGCAAGCATGGCAAGTTTTTTCCACCAACGCCCCTGCGTGCTGGGCCGGGCTCCAGCCCCTATTTGATCGGGACCAACTTGTTTTTCCGCTTTTCAGGCATAGAATTTGCTGATAATGCTCGTGGCCGGAAATTGCGCAAGACGAATCGCGGGCGGTTTGTGGTCACATGAAAGCAAATACCTGCATTGCAATAAATTATCAACGGCTGAGGCCCCTATCAGCGACCATTTTGGTGCTGTTCTTCTGGAGTTGCATTCTCGCCAGGGCGATTCAATTTGACGCCTTTCTTGGTTTGGATGGTTCGGTTCGCGTCATGAACTGGTTCCCCGTGGTGATCGAAGTATCGAACGATGGTCCCACCTTTAACGCCGTAGTCCAGATTTCCAACGCCCAGTTGTCTGGTGGTCAGATCCGACGGGTTTCAGTTGAACTCCCCACCAACACTCGCAAACGGATTGTCATTCCGGTGTTCGCGAGCGGACGCTATAATGCGTGGGATGCCACCTTGTTCGATGAAAAAGGCAAAAAACGTGCTGAATTACCCAACTTGAAGGCCCGGCACGAGGTCCTTGAGCAATCGACTCTTCTGGGCGCCCTCCCCCGCAATTTCTCCGGGCTTCCTGTTTTGCCTGGAGTCGGAAATAGTCAGGATGATTTCAAACCTGCCATCTCCCATCTCCGTCCAGAGCTCTTTCCGGACAATCCCATTACGTTGGAAGCCATGGATTGTCTTTACCTGAATACGGAGAAAGCCCTTGAACTCACCGCCCCTCAAGTCAACGCCTTGTTGGCCTGGCTGCATCAGGGAGGGCACCTTGTCGTTGCCATCGAACAACCGGGTGATCTCAATGGGCTGCCATGGCTTAAGGCCATCCTTCCCATCGATCCTCAATCGACTGATGTCGTGCAGGTTGGAAATAGTCTCCATGCATGTCTTCAATCCATAACAAATGCGCCAGGGACTCCATCATCACAGAAACCCAAACAAGCCATAAAAGGCCTTGCCGGTGCCTCCGCTCAAAATGACTCCGGGACATTGCCCGACTTTAACGAGGTCATCGACAATGATTTTGCCCAGACCTCTCTTGCTGTCTGTACAGGCCCCACACGACAAAGTGTGACAGTGGCACAATCCCATGGTGTGCCACTGATACAGCAATCTCCCTCTGGCCGCGGACGCATTACCTGTTTAACCTTTAATCCGGAACGGGAGCCATTTCGGAGTTGGAAATTGCGCCCCTGGTTCTGGGTGTATCTGGCCAATGTCTCACCCGCTATCTATAGGCAAAAGGATCATTACATCTCAAGTGGACAGGGATTGGATGGTGTATTTGCCTCGCTGCTGGAAAGCCGTCAGATCCGCAAGCTTCCAGCTTTCTGGCTTTTGATGTTGCTCATCACCTACCTGGCAGTCATTGGCCCCGTGGACCAGTACTACCTTAAGAAATTGAACCGTACGATGCTCACCTGGATCACTTTCCCCATCTATGTGATATTGTTTTCCCTCTTGATATATTTTATTGGCTATCGACTCCGATCGGGGGATATAGAGTGGAATGAATTGCACGTTGTGGATGTCCACCCGCGTGGCGATCGGGCTCAACTGCGCGGCAACACCTATGCGACGATCTACTCCCCCATCAATGCTCACTACAAGGTCGAGGGGCGTCTGGGCTACTCCTCTCTAAGGGGTGAATCTCAGGGAACATGGGGAGGCGGGCAGGAATCATGCAAGGCGGAGGTGCAACAAAACGACACGGGGTTCTCGGCAAATTTGTTTGCACCTGTCTGGACGAGCCAATTGTTTGTATATGACTGGTGGCAGAGCGCTCCAATGCCATTGGAAATGACTGTTTCCCACAATGACAAAGGCGAGGAGTTGCTCATTCGCAACCACCTGGATCGTTCCTTGACCCATGCGCGCCTGATCGTCCGCGACCGCATTTATACCTTGGGAGAACTCAAATCCGGACAGGTTCGGCAAATCAACCTTGGTCAGGAAAAAGGTGAATACCTCGTGGATTTCGTCCAGCAGGCCAGCCAGTCCTTTTCACAGATTATCTTCCAGCGGCGCCAGGCCTTTGGACAAGGTGACCATGCCATCAGCATGGATATGGCAGAGGCAGCCACTGCAGGGGGCTTTATCAAGCTGATGCAAGGCCAGAACACTTCATCGACCTATTACGGCGACAGGTCATTCTCTGGTCCGCGCAGCATGGATGTCGCCCAGTGTGTGGAGAAGGGTTATGCAGTGCTCTGCGCATGGGACGAAGGTCATGCCCCCATCCAGCCGGTGCGCCAGTTCATCCCCAAACGCAGCCAGCAGCATTCCCTCTATCGTCTGGCGATTCCGTTTCGAAATCCCTAAACTCCATGATCGCATCCAATCCCACGCCTATGACTGATTCCACCGTTACGCCCAAGCCGGCGGTCATGACCAATGGACTTACTCGTCTGTACGGCGACCTCGTCGCACTGTACAATTTGAACCTCACGGTCAACCAGGGTGATCTGTTTGGTTTCATAGGGTCCAACGGCGCAGGAAAAACCACCACGCTCAAAATCCTTGCGACGTTCCTTGCCCCCAGTGGCGGCAGCGCCGAGATCATGGGCCATGATGTCGTCAAGGATTCGGACAATGTTCGGCGCATCATCGGGTACATGCCTGATTTCTTTGGCGTCTATAAAGATATGGAAGTCACGGAGTACCTGGACTTTTTTGGAGCGTGCTATCGCATTCCTTCGGGCAAACGCGAAAAAACCATCAAGGATGTGCTTGAACTGGTGGGATTGAGTGAGAAGAGCGGCGCCCTGATTGGAGCCTTGAGTCGGGGAATGCAACAGCGGCTGGGGCTTGCTCGGGTGCTCATTCACGACCCGGCCCTGCTCCTCCTGGACGAACCCGCCAGTGGCCTGGATCCACGCGCCCGCATTGAAGTCATGGCCATCCTCGAGGAACTGCAGCGGATGGGAAAAACCATCATCATTTCCTCTCACATCCTGAGTGAATTACAGAACCTGTGCAACCGGGTGGCGATTATCGAAAAGGGCAAATTGATCTACACCGGTCCTGTTCAGGGGGTGCGTGATCAATTCGCCACAGGACGCATCTTCTGGATCAAGATCGCGGGCAACGAAACCCATGCCATTGATCTGCTTAAGCTTCGCCAGGAGGTGGCTGAAGTCAACGCTGTCGATGGCCGCCTGAGGGTGATGCTCTGCGATCATGATACTGATGCAGGGTGCCTGGCTGAAACCCTCGTCCATGGTGGTATCAAGCTGTTGGGATTGGAGGAGGAGGAATTGGGGTTGGAGGAAGTCTTTATGCGAGTGACCCGTGGGGAGACGCAATAACCAGGAGTCATTGTTGGATTGCATGTTGGGGACGTATCCAAATCGTCGGATTGCATGCATTTACACAGTAATATTATACCCTTGGTGGTTCGGGAATTGCGGGCGGCATCACGCCACCAAACCACCTATGGGATGCGTATTCTAGGCTGCTGCTTGGGAACAAGCATTGTAGCCTGGGTGCTGTTCTTCTCGAAGTCCACCATTGCGACCCAGGGCATTGGCATCTTTAATCATCTCAGTTTTTGCATGATCCTTGGGACCAGTTTGTTGACACTCCTAACCCTTGCAGATTGCATAAGCCGGGAAAAAAGGGAAGGAACCCTGCCCCTCCTGTTTCTCGCCCCTTTAAAATCCACGGAAATATTGCTCGCGAAAAGCCTCGCGGGGATCATGCGCATCATGAATTTCACCGTGGCCTTGTTTCCCTGTCTCCTCATGCCATTGCTGTTGGGGGGATTGGATTCCAAAAGCATCTTTCTGGTCGTGCTGGGCGGTGTCGTGGCTTTCGTACATGCCTTGGCAGCAAGTCTCATGGCCTCTTCATTGTGTGTTCATCGCAATCGAGCCATGGTCTGTGCCTTACTGTTCTTCGTTGTGTTTCTTGGCCTGACCAGCCATATCTGGTTCACAAGCTTTCTGGTGCCTGCCATGGAAGCATTGTCTCCTGGTCGCGACATTTCGGTACCGTGGGGTTTTTCCTTCGTCTGCGGCCCAATTTTCCTGTCCAATTTCGAGGGAGTCACCCTGGTGGCCTTGTCGACCCGCGGCCTGCCAACATCGCCTCTGTCTCTATTCATGGGATATGGCTTCTTTTTGATGTTGAGTCTCCTTTGGCTTCTGTTGACATGGAGCCTGGCTGCGCGCACCTTGAATCCCACTGAACGCCAACGCTCTGCGTTCAGCTTATGGTGGGATCGTGCCTTGAACGCACCTGTGATTGGCATCCATTGGCATAAACAAGGTTTGCGATGGCTGTTGGCACGAAATCCTGTGCTTTGGCTCTTTTGTCGCTCCGCTTCCGGCCGGATGAGCATGCTGGGCTATCTGGCGGTGGTCATTCTTCTTGGAACATACCATGTCATTGCGACCTCCATCCCTCAAAATGACTTTATCGTCGCATTGATTTGGGGTCTGATAGCGGTAGCGAGTTGGAGTGCAGCGTCCAGTTTTCAAGCTGAACAGGAAACCGGCGTCATGGAGTTGTTGTTCGTCACTCCTTTGAAGCTTTGGACCCTGGTGGGTGGACGCATCGCTTCGATGACGATGCAAATCCTTCCAGCCATACTCCTTGTCATCGTCATCCATTTTGCGCTGATTCACATTGATCTGGGGGGCTTTCCTTATGAGATGGATCACCTGATGCAATTTTCCCTGGGCTGGTTAAATATTCTCATCCTCTTTTGCGGTCTCTTTGGCATCGGCATGGCCTTGGCTTTGGAAGGGGTGCCCGTATTCTTGAATGTGTTGGTCAACCTGATCACCACTGTTTTTGCAGCCTTCCTGATGGGTTATGGATTCCAGGCTTACCTTCAAAGTAGTTTTCAGCCCGATGGATCTGCGATGAATTTGAGCGACGTGAACTCGCAAGTCCTTATTGCCTCCGGATATGCAGCCCTTTTCCGTTTGTGCCTCACGGCTCTTGGGCTTTATTTTTGCTGGCACAACCTGTCACAGCGGTGCCTCTATCCTTACCACCGTCAGTATTTCTGGACCACTCTTCGTCATAGTATGCACCTGGTTCACACTCATCCGAAGCCCTCAACAATGCATTCCTTCTCCAATGGTTAAATTCACGTGCCATTATTCCCCCGCCACTGGGTTCCTTCGTCTTCCTTGCTGTAGCCCATCTACGCTGAAATGGATTGTCGTGGGTTGGGTGCTTTTCATTTTTTACATCGGTGTTGTTCCAGCTCAGGAAGCCACCTTTACGGTCGCAACATACAACCTCGAAAATTACCTGCTCGAGTCGGTGGGTAACCGCCCAGCCAAATCAGCCGCTGCACGCGCCAAAATTTGCGAAATTATAAAATCCATGGCTCCGGATGTCCTCGCTCTTCAGGAGGTTGGCGGACAAAAGGCCCTGGATGAATTGCGTGCCACCCTTAAATCCGATGGGCTGGACTACCCGGAGTGGGAATGGATCGAGGGACATGATAAACTGCTGAACCTGGCCATCCTCAGCAAATTTCCCATCGTGGCACGCCGACCCCATGCCAGCCTTTCCTATCTGATGAATGGACGCCGGTTCGAAGTGCAACGAGGCTTCGCCGAAGTCGATATCAAAGTCTCCGATCTCTATTCCTTCACACTGATCACCGCTCATTTAAAATCGAAGCGTCCTGTACCCCAGGCGGATGATCAGGACATGCGCGAAATGGAAGCCAGAGTGTTGAGGGATATTGTGGACAAGCGTCTTGCGGCCAAACCGGACTCCAACATCTTGATAGCCGGTGACTTGAACGACACCATAAACGCACCGCCGGTCAAGGCCTTGCTTGGACATGGCAAAGGCCGCCTCGAAGACACACGCCCCGCCGAAAGAAACGGAGATACCATAGCCGAAACATCCCGAAACAGTACCGCAAGGAACATCTGTTGGACCTACTATTACGCCAAGGATGAAACTTACAGCCGGATCGATTACATCCTCCTCAGTCCAGCCATGCGCAAGGAATGGGATCTTTCGGGCACATATGTGGTCTCCACCCCAGATTGGGGAATCGCTTCAGATCACCGCCCTGTTTTGGCTCGTTTTTATGCGGCAGACCATTGATGAATAAGGAATTGCGCATCATTTGAGCATTCTGAAAAAGCTTAAAATCATGCTTTTAACTTGCATCATCGTGTAGCTTTCATTAAGTTTCGCCGCACGCTAAGCCGGAAAGGGCAGCCTTCCCGGTCCTTGGCAATTGTCGTGGGTTGGTAGCTCAGTCGGTAGAGCAGTGCCCTTTTAAGGCATTGGTCCGGGGTTCGAGTCCCCGCCAACCCACCACATTCGATAGTTCTGTTCCCCTCCCCTAATCGACCTTTCATCCAATGCAGGCTGCTTACGCTAAGTCCACCGACGGCCACGTGACATTTTGGCACACATGTCGGTCTTTGCTCTTGCGAATCGAAAGAGAACTCAACGAATATACGAGCCTGATGGAGACGCAATCCATGCCATCGGTGATTCATTCGCCCTTGCGATTGTTGATCGCCACAAACCTGCGACAGGCCTGGCGCAGGTTGCTCTCCGTTCGTGACCAGTCTCCGCTGCTGGTGTTCTTGATCGGCGTTTTCATTGCGGGCTACTTCGGACTGGCATTCCTGCTGTTTTACAAAGGCTTGATGTTTATCGGCCATTTTCCCGGCTTGGGAACCCTGCTGAGCGAGCGCCTGTTGTTTCTCATGTTTGCGTTCCTGTTCTTCCTTCTTTGGTTTAGCAATCTCGTGATTGGATACACGAACCTGTTCAAGAATCGGGAAACCTCATTCCTGATGTCCCTGCCCATTCCGAGTGAGACCATTTTTCAGTGGAAGTTCATTGAATCCACGCTTCTGGCATCCTGGGCATTCGTTTTCCTGATTGCCCCGCTCCTGGTGGCATTTGGCATGACCCGACAGGCAGAGTGGCATTATTATATTGTGGCCCCTTTATTCATGGGCCTTTTTATTCTGCTCCCCGCTGTGGGGGGCACATGCTGCGCGATCATGCTGGCACGTTACCTGGACCGAAAATCGTTTCAAATCATCGCCCTGGGGGCCTGCGTTCTTCTCCTCATCCTTGCCACATTTGCACTCAAACCCACTGCGGTATCGGATGAAATGCTCGAGACTCGTGTCATCGATGTGCTGGATCGGCTCCTGGTCCGCACACGGTTCGCCCAATTCCCCGGATTGCCCAGTTATTGGCTCTCGGCAGGGGTGATGTATTGGTCGGAAGGCGCTGTGGCCACGTCCTTGTTTTTCGGCATGGTCCTTCTGAGTCATGCCTTGTTTTTTGGTTCCCTGGCCTTCACCTGGGGTGGTCGGGTATTCTTTGAAGCCTCCTCGGCCACCCAAAGCCGTGGCGGCCTTCTCTCCACGTGGAAACACACCCCCTCCCAGCCAGGATCTTCATTTGATGCGCACCCTCAACGGGGCGCGCTTGAGCTCATCGCTGGGCTCATCCCCGGCCTGCGTCCTGATGTTCGTGCCTTGTGTGTGAAGGATGCCCGCATGTTTTGGCGCGACACCACGCAATGGGGACAAACCCTGGTTCTCTTTGGCCTGTTGGGGATGTACATCATCAACCTGCGGCATTTTTCCCAACAGTTCTCCAATCCCTTTTGGGTTAACCTCGTGTCCTATTTGAATCTATTGGCCTGTTCGCTCAACCTGGCCACTCTCACAACCCGCTTTGTTTATCCCCAGTTTTCTCTGGAAGGCAAACGCTCCTGGATTGTGGGCATGGCACCCATGGGACTTGCCAGGGTCATAACCGTCAAATTCTGGTTCGCACTGACCACCGCCTTGACCATTACCGTCGGCCTCATGGGGCTGTCCTGCCACATGTTGCAGATTCCATGGGGACGGACCTTGTTTTTTATCGGCGCTGTTACGATCATGACATTCACTCTCACCGCCATGGCGGTAGGTCTCGGTGTGGTATACCCCAATTTCAAGGAAGACAATCCCAGCAAGATTGTCAGCGGCTTTGGCGGTACTTTTTGTCTGGTGCTTAGTTTCATCTACATCGCCACCTCCATTGTGATCCTGGCCACGGGGGCAGCGTGGGCAGCACACCATGCGCAGTCGCTCGTATTCCAGACGGTTCCATGGCTGGCATTCGCTCTTTGGTCAGCTCTGGTGGGAGTGTTGCCTCTGGGCCTGGGCTTGCGAAAGGCCGGACGATTCGAAATAACCTGAACAGTAACCATTGTTCCCTTCTCTGCCAACGGACTGTTCAGAACCATCGTTTTTGGCTTGGCGACAGGTCAAAGCCCCGTAGAATCCAGGTTCATACTCCGGTGTAACCAGGCTAAGTGCCTGACAATCCTCATTTTATATTTGGGCGTTATGATGAAATGTATGACTTGGACCACAGTGGCGGTTTGTGCCTGTCTGGCAGAAATGATGACACCTTCACTGGGTGCCACTACCCTACCCGCGGACACCGCTGCAACTCAGAACAAAGATCGAGATGGCATCCAGGCTATCCGATGTATTGAACCCGTTGAGAACCAGGGCCTCTATCCCTACAACCGCTCTCCACTCTCACCTTCACCTCTTTTAAAATTGCCTGTTGGCTCCATCACACCACGAGGTTGGCTGCGCCACATGCTCGAAATTGAGACCGAAGGCATGACCGGACATCTCAAGGATATCTCCCCCTGGCTTAAAAAGGAGTCTAATGCCTGGGCCGATCACGAGGGACGAGGTCACAGTGGTTGGGAGGAACTCCCGTACTGGCTCAAAGGTTTTGGAGACCTTGGCTATGTGCTGAATGATCCACGCATTACCCAGGAAGCCCGCGGTTGGATTGAGGATGTCCTCGCCAGCCAGCGCGAAGACGGTTGGTTCGGTCCGCGCGAACTGCTCACCTCACTCAATGGCAAGCCCGATCTCTGGCCCCATATGGTCATGCTCAACGTGCTCCAATCGTTCTATGAATACACCGGAGACGCCCGGATCCTCCCGTTCATGACCCGCTATTTCCAATGGCAAAAGCAACTGCCTGCCACTGCCTTTGGTGAAGGGTACTGGCCCAAAATCCGCGCAGGCGATAATATCGAAAGTCTCCATTGGCTCTACAACCGTACAGGCGAAGCCTGGTTGCTGGATCTGGCCCGTGCGATTCATGAGAACATGGCCGATTGGAAAACCGATGTCATTGATTGGCACAACGTCAATATCGCCCAAGGATTCCGCGCCCCCGCGGTGTTTTACCCACAAGGACATGACCAACATCTGCTGGATGCCGCGGAGCGTAATTATCAGAAGGTCATGGGCTTGTACGGTCAATTCCCAGGAGGCGGACTGGCCGGGGATGAAAATTGCCGTCCCGGTTTCAATGATCCCCGCCAGGGCTTTGAAACCTGCGGCATCGTCGAATTCATGCACAGCTTCGAAATGTTGATGAAGATCTCCGGAAACCCCATCTGGGCGGATCGATGCGAGGAAATCGCCTTCAATTCATTTCCGGCAGCCATGACCCCGGATCAAAAGGCGCTCCACTACCTGACCGGCGCCAACATGGTACAATTGGATCGCAACAACAAGAGTCCGGGCATTCAAAACGGCGGGACCATGCTTTCCTACAGCCCCTATCAAGTCTATCGCTGTTGCCAGCACAACGTCTCTCACGGCTGGCCATACTATGCCGAGGAACTCTGGCATGCCACGACGGACAAGGGTCTGTGCGCCTCCCTCTACGCCGCCTCCGAAGTCAAGGCCAAGGTGGCTGATGGCACCTCCGTTACCCTAACAGAGACTTCCGATTACCCATTTGAGGACACCATCCAATTCTCAGTGGTTACTCCCAAGTCAGTGGCGCTCCCGCTCTATCTGCGCGTGCCCCATTGGTGCAAACAGCCTGTGGTCACCATTAATGGGAAAACCACCAAGGTGAAGGGTGATGCCATGGCCTTCGTTCGGATTGATCGTCTCTGGCAGAATGGCGACACTGTGTCGCTCAAGCTCCCCATGTCCATCCAGGTGCGGACTTGGACGAAGAATAAGAACTCGGTTTCAGTCGATTACGGCCCCCTCACCTTCGCCCTTAAAATCGATGAGCGATGGGAAAAATATGGCAACTCTGAGGCCTGGCCTGAATGGGAGGTGTATTCAACAACGCCTTGGAATTATGGATTGGTCCTGAAGACAGGGAATCCTGCCAAGTCCTTCGAGATCGTCCGCAAACCGGGCCCACTGGCGACGCAACCCTTCACGCATGCGGGTAATCCCATCGAGCTGCGCGCCAAGGCTCAACGCATCCCTGCCTGGCAGTTGGATCGCCATGGACTGGCAGCCGTGCTCCAACCCAGCCCTGTGCGTTCCGATGAACCGGTTGAAACCGTGACTCTCGTGCCCATGGGGGCTGCACGTTTGCGCATCTCCTCCTTCCCGGTCATTGGCAAGGGATCGCGCGCACATGTCTGGCAGGCTCCCTCCCAACCCAAGCCATCGGCTTATAAAGCCAGCGCCTCCCATGTATGCCCGAGCGACACTCTTGACGCCCTTGGAGATGACATTGTCCCAGTCCAATCCAATGACCAATCCGTGCCTCGTTTCACTTGGTGGGATCACCGGGGCACAACCGAATGGGTTCAATATAACTTCGACAAACCCATGACCGTCAAAAGCGTGGCAGTTTATTGGTTCGATGATGAATCAACAGGCGGCCATTGCCGTCTACCGGCGTCCTGGAGAGTGCTCAGCCTGCAAAATGGTCAATGGGTGCCTGTCGACTTGAAGAAAGCCGGTGGAACCGCCAGGGACACCTTCAACAAGGTCACCTTTGATCCCGTAAATACCACCTCGCTCCGCATCGAAGCCAGCCTCAAGCCGACCTTCTCGGGAGGCATCCTCGAATGGCAGGTCAACAAATAAGCGCCCCATGCAATAGTCCAATACACTCAAAGCGGTCGCTGGCTCAGTTCATTTCAAGCCAGATGCCAAGGCATGTGTTCACAAGACACATGCCTTTCTCTTTGTTTACACGCACCCATGGATGCCACGATGACGCTCCGCCATAGACACGCCATGAGGGGCTGATTGCACCCAGCGAGCATGAATCGGCATAATTGGTCTGGAATCCTGCAAACCCTGTCAGTAGTGTGTTTTATAAACCGTCTTAAGGTATGCAGCGACAAGTTGAACCAGAATTGATGACGGAAGCTGAACAGGCGCGGGCCTATGCCAACGCTGACTTCAGCGAACCGCATAATAACTTCGTCCGTCTTTGCCAGGCCCGTTTTCCGGGTGAGACGTTTGCAGGGCCCGTGCTTGATCTGGGCTGTGGTCCTGGTGATGTCATGTTCCGTTTTGCCTCCGCCTTTCCTCAAGCTCATATCGTGGGTGTGGACGGTTCGGAGGCCATGCTGAACTGTGGACGTGAAGCCCTAAAACGACGGAAGGAATTCCAGGGTCGGATCGAGTTTATTCAAGGATACATCCCAGGTGCCGCAATACCGCAGATGGAATACAAGGCCGTGATCAGCAACAGCCTTCTTCACCATTTGCCCCATCCAGAGGTGCTCTGGCAAACGGTATGTGAACAAGCCAGGCCGGGATGTGCCGTTTATATCGTGGACCTTTACCGTCCTCCAACACTTATTGATGCTCAGCGACTTACAGAAGATAACACCCAGGGAGAACCAGAGGTGCTGAGACGTGATTTTTACAATTCCCTCCTGGCAGCCTTTACGACTGAAGAGGTGCGAGCCCAATTGAAGGCCTTTCAACTGGAGTATTTTTCAGTGGAACAGGTCTCCAACAGGCACATGATAATCCACGGACGCAGACGTGGATGAAACGAAAAGGCACGATGCCTTAGGAAAGACGGGCCTTATCCCAATCCTCGATAAAGGCAGCGAGCTCCTCTGCGGAGGCACTGCGAGCTTGCCGAACGAAGAAGCCTGATGATGCAGCTCCAAGCAAGAGGCAAGCCTCGGAATCAAGCCCCAAAAGCAATCCCCCACAGTAACCTGCGTTAAAGCGGTCTCCTGCCCCCGTACTTTTCTTGGGCTTGGCACAGAATGGCCCCACGATCCCCACCGTTGTATTATCGACGGCACTGACGGCAACCTTGACACAATGAGTGACCACCTGGCTGATGCCCAAGGCCTTGCGCAAGCCAGCTGCCTGTTCACGCAAAGCATCAACGTCTTCCGCCACAGCAGGCATGCCAAGCACACGGGAAAGCACATTGGCCTCATTCCCATTCAATCCCAGCACGGTGGGACCATGCGCTTCAAGGCCACGCAGCGTATCCAGCATATTCCGGATATCTGCTTCCGAACGACTGGTGGGATCGACTAAATCAAGATAGAAGAACGGTCGATGGGTTAGCTTGGAATACACTTCCGTTTGGAGCTTGCGCCAACAATCGGTCATGTGTGGGTAGAGCGTCCAATCAGTAAGCGCAATGATGCCGGCACGGGCGCACGCCTGTGCATAGACACCATCGGCAAGGGTGCGGTCCAGCAAAGCAGTATCGAAGTCGGCCAGCTGCTTCACCGCGCTGAACATCAATTTGCCGTCGGCAAACTCAAAGGCCAGCGTCCGTCCAGGCTCCCGTCCCCAGGAATGGCAACTGCGGCATTTCCCTGCAAAGGCGTCAAAAGCAGAATGGCGTGGCTGACCGAGTGTTGCAAAACAATCGAGAGCCACCCCCAACGATGCCAATCCATCCCCTAAATTGACGGTGCACCCGCCTGGATCAGCCCGGTGCACCACAATTTCCCTTAAACTACTGCGGCCGGCGGCAGCGGTAATCCACTGGCCGAAAGCTTCAATCTGCCGCATGGGTGTCCAGTCCTCCAGTCCCTTGCGCTCCTGGACGACCGAGATGATTTCATCGACAAAACCATCGAAACCCGCAACCACACTCGATTTGGCCAACTGGCCGGCTTGCTTTTTCAAGGTCGCAGCCAGACCAGCAAGACGTGGATGGACACTCATGCTTGATTCCCCCCTAACAAACCCCCTTAAGCGCGTTCCATGTACTTGCCGGTGCGCGTATCGATTTTGATCTTCTCGCCGGTCTTGATGAACAAGGGCACCTGAACCGTGATGCCTGTTTCCAGGGTCACTGGCTTCTGGACGTTGTTGGCGGAATCACCACGAATGCCCTCAGGAGCATCCGTCACCGTCAATACAACCGCCGATGGCAATTCAATCGACACCACCTTTTCTTCCACGAAAGTCACGGTCACCGTGGCATTTTCGGTGAGGTAATTCTTGTCATCGCCCACCAACTCAGCGCTCAAGGTCACCGTTTCAAAGGTCTCGGGATCGGTGAATACGAAATCAGCACCATCCTTGTAGCTGTATTCCATCTTGCGAGTTGTAAGAGGAACAACGTCAATGCGTTCCGTTGAACTAAAACGGATATCCGATGACTTGCCCGTGCGAATGCTGCGAATGGTGGCCTGGACAAAGGCGCGCAGGTTCCCCGGCGTGCGATGCTGAGAGTCCAGCACAACTGCGATATCGCCGTTGTAATTGATCGCCATGCCTTTGCGAAGGTCGTTTGCTGTTGCCATAGTACTTTAGTCTTACTTTTTCTTTTCGTTCTTACTTAAATTTGAACGGTCCATCCTAAAAAGTCCAACCCAGATATCAAGCTCTTTTGGATGCCTGGCAACGACTGCGAGCGGCAGCCTGGATATAAGGAGGGACATCCGCCTGGCACACGGCATGATAGAGATTTTGGCTGGCCACCGACTCGCCTTTGCGTTCGAGGCTTTCAGCACAGGCGAGACAGGCATCAGCCAGGCATGCTTTTGTCTCCACACGCCCAGTAGCCAAACGTTTTGCAAGCACCTTGGCGGCCTTGGCCGTACCCACGGCGCCTACGCCCTGAGCTGCGGCACGCACCATGGCAAGATCCTTGTCATCCAACAGGTTCGATAAGGCATCCAAGCAACCAGGGTCACCCCATGCTGCTATGGCGCGAACAATCTGCGTTTTTTGAATTCCGGGATTCTTTTTCAGTTCCTGGAGCAAAGCCTTGAATGCCTCTGGACTATGCATGGCCTGCAAAGCATTGCATGCCGCATGACACAGGTGGGGGTCTCTTAATTGTTCAATGAGGACTCCCACAGATTCGACACCCCCCACCATGGCCAATTTGGCACAGGCATACAACTGGGCCTCCATGCTGCTGTTGCTCTGGCGCAGAATCGCGCCAAGTTCCTTCTCAAGGGTTGATCGCATCGCCTCATCCCCCGAGGCATGAGCCACGGCATCGTCCAAATCCATCAATGCAGCCCGCGATGAATTGACATCGTAGGAACGGAGCACAGCGCAGAGCTGCTCAACATTCTGGGTGTTCATAGCTATTTCTTGGGCGTCTGATCGACCAGACGCAGGCTTAATTGATTCAGATAATCCACTGTATGCATGACATCCATGCTTCCCGATTTCACGGCAATGACAACTGGCGTCGCATTCGATTGATGCATGATCCGCAGGATGGCCCCCGCATTCTCTTCCTGTTGTTTGTCCGATGACAACCGTACAGCCACCACCCTGCCATGAAGCGTATTCATGGCCTTCACAGGATCGACGCCCCCCTTCTGCCAGGCATCGATGTCGGCCATCGCCCCCATGCGGCCATCGCGGTTTACCAGGGCCTTGGCAACACGACTGGGCTTGCCACATAGGGCCACCTTGAGGTCGTTCTCCACGGCGCATTTTTCGACGAGATCCATATCCGATCCCTTCAAGTCACACACAACCACCTCGGTTCCCAACCGGCGGGCAGACGCAAACAGTTCGCGGCATTTTGTTTGGTCCTTGGGCAACACCCCTCCATCCAGAACCAACAGGCGGACTCCGACTCCGTCGAGGCCAAGCCGCAATGGCCGAAATTCATCCGCATTCAACTCCTGGGCAAACGTCTTTGAAACACTCTTCCCAACAGCCTGGCTGGAGGATGCTGTCAGATAAGCCAGGCCCATCTTTCGAGCTTGTTCGGCCGTATCAAACAGGGTTGTTTGAGCCGAAGCGCTGGACGCCAACCCAACGCGCCATCCCAATTTTTCCTGCGCCATGATGGCAGGGGTCAGGCGGGCACTGGGAATGACTCCCCCTTCCAGGTCACCGAGAACAAACTGCGCTGCACTGAGGTAAAACTGCAGCATGACGGGGTCCCAAAAGACATAGGGATTATGCGCGATGGTGCAATAAAAGGTCCTTCCCCGCCCATGTCCGCGAACCCATGCCACCCCATAATCGTTATCATCCCGATAACAACTCCCCCGCGCCTGGCCCTGGTTTACATCAGTTTTGGAGGTGTCCATGCTCAGAAGCACCCGCAGTTTTCCGCGGGAATAGGGATCATGCACCCGAAAATATTCGTCACGAAAAAAAAACCCCTTCCCTTCGAATACCCGGTTCACCGGGTGAGTGGGATCATCGAGTTTCATACACACCGGCTCATCGGCATCGCGATGATTCGCCCCACGTCCTCCGATCATGAGTCCGAATTCAGGCCAATCCTCCGTGCCCCCCGGCCACTGAGTGAAGGCCACCGCGGTTCCATGCACGCCCATGAGCCCGCCGCCGGCATACACAAACTGGGCGAGGCTCTCCCGCAAAGCCGGGTCGGTAAAAAGATTGCCCACGTTGTTGTTGAAAAAGACGGCATCGTACTGCCGCAGCGATTCAGGACGAAAAACGGCCGGATCATGACTCACAACCGTTTTGAAGGCGCCGGTCTTGAGTCCCATCGCCGTAAAAGCGTAATTGGCATAACGAATCGACCCATGGCCTCCATAGTTCACATTCGAATCATAGATGAGCAATGTCCGTGCCTTTTTCGGGACAGCAGGCGCGCGCGAGGGCAACGCCTGCTGGATTCGCTGCATGTCCTCTGCCGATATCCCTTCCGATCCGGTTTGCGCACCGACTCGTCCCAACAATCCATACAAGAGCATGGCCAGCGCCAAAGCCACCTGCTGTTTCGAGAATGAATGAATGGTATGCATGGTTTTACATCCCCCAGGGAGCGCGCATGGCTCGTGAACGCAAACGATTGGCCGCCTCGCACCCGGAAAATTCCTCACGGGCAGGGTCCCACTTAAGAGAACGCCCCGTCCAGAAGGCGATGTTGGTCAGGTGTCCTATCGTGGCTGTGCGGTGTCCCAATTCCTCGTCACAGCTTGGCTTTTGACGTGTGCGAATACATTCAAACCAATTGGCGTGATGATTGTTTGAGCCCACATTCACGTCCCTTTTCTCGAGGCCCATTTCCCTGAACAAATCATCCGGCGCGCCTTCGATGGGTCCCCCGACGCTCATGCTGGTCATCCATCCCCTCTCGCCCACAAAGACTCCGCCAAAATTGCCCTCCAACCGGGCGTCGGCCGGCACTGCATGGTAAAGCTCCTTCACCATGCCCCAATGATCCACAAAATGAAGCAGTGTCCCGCTGGCATAGCGGAAAGTCAGCGTTGGAAAATCACCGGATGAAGGATGGATGATCTCCACCGGTCCCGAACGCTCCACCCCCAGGGCATACTGGATGACATCCGCCGCGTGGGACAAAAACCAGGTGGATGAGGTCACACCAAAAGCATCACAGAATGACCAGGGCACGACGCCTGGTGAGGGATTGATGTGGTAGAGACGGTTGTAGTCCCGCCAGGGTGCAGGCCCCACCCACATGTCCCAATCCAATCCCTCAGGCACGGGATCGGCCGGCAGCGCAAAATCCATTGGCACATAGGATCGTCCACACCGCTCTGGGTTCAGGACGCTGGCAAATGGGCTGGCACGATCGCTGTTGATCCAGCCACCCAGGTTATTCAAAAGAGTAAAGACGGACTTCACCTTCCCCAGTCCCCCCTTCCTCACAAATTGAGTCACCTGCCGAATCACAGTGTTGGACCGGTATTGCGTCCCAGTCTGAAACACACGTCCATAGCGGGTCACAGCCTGCACCACGCGCCGACTTTCTTCGATTGTGACTGATACCGGTTTTTCGCAGTAGATGTCCTTGCCAGCCTTCGCAGCCTCAATCGCCAGCAAGGAATGCCAGTGATCAGGCGTGGCAATGACCACGGCGTCGATATCGGATCGCGCCAGGACATCACGGAAGTCATTATAGGCAGCGCACCCTTTGTAGGCGCCGCTGGCCATGGCCGACGCGTAGCGTTGCTCCACCAACTCGCGCCCTGCGTCGCGTCGTTCACGGTCGGGATCGCACACAGCCATGACTTGGATTTGGGGATCGCCCGCCAATCGGTGTAAATGTCCCCGACCCATCGCCCCATGGCCGATGAGTGCCACATTGATGCGATTGCTGGGCGATACCGCCCCATCGGCACCCAGGGCGGAAGAGGTTACTATCCACGGCATGCCCAGAAGGCCCGCCGCTGCCGCACTGCTTTTAAGAAACTGGCGGCGTGGCATCCGGGCCACGTCGCGACATGACACTCCCTTCGTGTTCGTGCTCATCGCGCTCGTTAGTGTGAATGATTAATGATTGTTTTGCTTACGCGTTCACCTTTGCAGCGTCAAGCCAAACCATTGAGCAACCTTGGAATGCCTCCCGTGGGGATCAAAGGGTGGACGGCCGTATTGGATACAGCCTCAATGAACATCGACGTAACCCGAGAAATGGCATGAAGCAAGTGCGCACCTGGCCGTCTGGCTCAAGAATGCGGATGCACAGGCGCCAGTGCCAGGCCAGCGACACTCCGTTCGAATTACCGGAATTCGGAAGGCTTCAACACCACGTGCTTGATGCGTTGCCGCTTCCATGTGTAGGTGACGTGTACCAACCCGTCCCCCGCCTGAATGATCGCCGGATAGGAATACTCCCCCGGGGTATTCTCCAAAACACAGGCTCCACGCCACTCCTTGCCATCATCGGAGATCGCGACATTCAATGGTGAGCGTCCCTTGGAGGTGTGATTATACACCAAGAGGGCGCGGCCATCCTTGAGCATGACAGCATCGATGCCACTATTGGGATTGGGCAGCGAGGTGGCTTTCATGGGCGACCATTGCTGCCAGTCGCCCTCGGACCAGCATTCCGAAATCACCCCCTGCTGTGTCCGGTTGAGAAGTTGAATCCGGCCGTTGGGCCATTGGAGAATGGTGGGTTGAATGGCCCCAAATTCCTTTTTATGCAAGGGACCCGAGCGTTCCCAGGAAAGCCCGAAGTCGCCCGTGCGTTCCAGATGAACCACCCAGCCGTGTTTCTCGGTACTCGAGCCGCAGACAATGGTCCCATCCTTCCATAATACTGGCTTGTTGCGAACAGGACCCAATTGCCCTTCAGGCAACCGCTTGGGATCCGACCAGGTTCGTCCCTCATCACTCGAAGTCTTGAGCATGCCCCACCAGTCGTCCGGATTGGGTCCCACCTTGTAAAAGAGCATCAAAAGCCCATCTTTCGGCCGGAATAATACGGGATTCCAGCAAGGGAAACGTTCCTTGCCCCCGGTCTGCATGCCGTCTGCCACCTGCACCGGCACTGTCCACCGCCCCCCTTCCAGCGCGGATAGCCAGATACAGACATCCTTGTGTCCCTCTCGGGTCCCCCCGAACCATGCCGCCAGAAGTCCCCGCGATGTCTCAACAATCGTCGAGGCATGGCAACTGGGAAATGGTGCCTGCTCAAAAATAAACTCATTTTTCACGAGTCCGGTCGCTTTGAGATTATCCTGCGCGCCATCGGCAAAAGCCACCAATGCCAGCCAGCCCATTCCCAAAGTCAGGCCGATGGCACGCAAGAATGTTACGGCATTGTTGATCACAACCCGAATCCTATTGCTTCGGTTTTGTGGTCATCGGAAAATCATCCGTGCGGAACGGTGTGGCCGGCAGGCCATCCTTGTTCCACAGGTTGACCACAGGACAATCTGCCCAGCCATAGCGAACGGCCACGGGCTGTGCCACCAATGGGCTGCTGACCACCACCTTGTTCCCCTTGATTGCAGCCTTCGCCCACACAAATTTGTGGTCGCTCCCGGCGATGGCAAACCCCGTAAGCTCGCCTCCTCGCGCTTCCAGACCGGCTTTGGCGTGGTCAAAGCTAAGAACAATCGTGTTCCCATCGACCTTCATGTTCTTATATACAGGGCCGGCGTATTCGATCTTCTCTCCATAGGCAATGCCACGGGCTGCCAGCGCCAAACGCCCGCCAACCGGTTCCTTCTTGGTGGGATGAATGTCAATGGGATCACCCACATCTGTAATGACCGCCATGCCATATTTGGGCAGTGCCTGAGTGGTGAGCAACTGCGCCTCGCGCAATTCCGCCCAGGCGCTTTCCTGAGGCTCGGGTTGGACCTTCATGAACGGTGCAAGTTGCACTGCCAGGAAGGTGAAGTCCCCCTGATTCCAATCCCGGCGCCAGTTGCGAATCATGTCTGCAAAAAGAGTCCGATATTGCCAGGCGCGGCCCGCATTCGATTCGCCCTGGTACCAGATGGCCCCTTTGATGGCGTAGGGCAGCAACGGAGCGATCATGCCATTATACAGTTCCGTGGGCTTCCAGGCAGGCCAGGGCCGTCCACGGGCAGGTTGCTTGCCTTCCTTGGCCAGGTCGGCGGTTTCCTTCTCCCATTTGGCAACCTCGTTTTGATACCACTTCAACTGGTCGGGGTACGGATCCAGGATATCACGCTGATAAGCAGGATTCGCGGCCAATACATCCTGGCTCATCCACACCTCGGCTGGGGACCCGCCCCAACTGGTATGGATCAGCCCCACCGGCACATTCAGGGCCTTCTGCAAATCACGTCCGAAAAAGTAACCCACCGCCGAAAAGTCCCTTACCGTGGACGGAGTACACTCCTGCCACTGGGCCGCCACGTTACTCACGGGAAATTCCGCCTTGAGCTTGGGCACGGTGAACAGCCGGATGTTCGGATTGGCAGCGGTGTCTATCGCGGTCTTGGACGCGAAGGACGCGCTGAGCGGAAATTCCATATTCGATTGTCCGCTGCAAATCCACACCTCCCCCACCAGTACATCGCGAATGACAAGGCTGTTCTTGCCTGTCACCTTC
The DNA here is from genome assembly GCA_964538065.1 of uncultured Verrucomicrobiota bacterium. Classification (GTDB taxonomy): domain Bacteria; phylum Verrucomicrobiota; class Verrucomicrobiia; order Limisphaerales; family UBA1319. The sequence continues at coordinate 65,792 of CAZIDG010000001.1, read as the reverse complement.
ATCGCGTCAGGTCCCCCTGCCTTCTGTGAAGGCAGCCGGACCATCCATTTGCAATTGACGGTGGTCGCAACCGCCTTTTGTCCGCGAAACTCGACCGTCACCGTTTCACCTTCATCGGCCCAGCCCCAGACAGGAATTTTGATCCCGCGCTGGAGAACCATGTGATCGGTGAACAGATTGGACAGCCGCACATCGGCGCGCGCCGACTCCATGGCTGCCAAGCCCAAAAAAATGCCAATTATTGATGTGGCAATAGTGCGTTGGAACATGCAGTGAGCATTCTACATTCCATCCCGCTGGTCAACACCTGAATCCAGGATAACAACGTCCGTTCCTTGCACGGGAACAGGCCATGAATTGAAGAAAAAAGCCCGCCTCACTCATGGAGCGAAGCGGGCTCGAAAACCACGATCTCAATTGAGATCTTAATTCAACTGCCTCAAGGCTTGATCAGACGATAGAACATCTTCGCAGCCGAGGTGGGCACGAAGCACCTGTACGTTCCTTCTGAGGTGTACAGTGTGTTTGTCGTGAATGCCCAGGAAGAAGGATCAGCCGGGTTGGCCGTGGACTGCAGCTTGTAGCCGGCAGGAAGGGTCGGCCAGGAGATCTCCGCGACTGTGCGGATGCTTAACTCGGGAGCCGAGGGATCCACGCCCGGAATGGGCCGGAAGTCCAGCTTGTCGGCCGCAACCACTCCCTTGGTAATGCGCAGACGATCCATCCGGCCTGCGAACGGCAGGGTGCCCCAAGGCTCGCAGCCGACGTAGAAGGTTGTGTCCGTGCGGGTGTTCAACAGGACGTTGCTCGTGTAAGCAATGGTGTCACCCAAAATGCCATCGACGTAAAAGCGCAGTTCCTTGCCGCTTTCATGCACCACGGCTATATGATGCCAGCCACCGTCGTCAGGAATGACCGCATTGGAGGGCATATCCACAATGCCCAGCGTGGTCACGAACACCTGGCGCTGAGGCGAGATCGAGAAGCTGACAGCGCCACCAGGCCCGTTGTTGAAGAACAACACCGACCGAGCGCCGACCGTGGCAAACTTCACCCACGCTTCCATGGTGAAGCTGCCCGGATCAAAGTTGATCGCCATGTCAGGATCAGGAACAATGACGCGAGGCGCCGTTGTTTTGTTGAAATCGAGACAGTAATCAGTATCACCGCCCGTAGGTGAATCTTTCACCCAGGCAGGAGACAACTGCTCAGCAGCCAACTGTGATGTTGTGGTGTATGTGGGACGATCAGGGGTCACCGCACTATGATAGGGGGCCGCGGACTCATTGAAGTTGTATGCCACAAGCGTACTGGCCAAAGCAGCCTTGGGCGTGGCCGCCACAGTATCCAATTCATCAGCGGTCAACAGTGCCTTATGCACGCGCAACCGATCAATGCTGCCCTTAAAGGGTTGGCCGCCATCCTCTGCACCGACATAAAACCGGTTGTGAGAGAAAGCACGCATTGTGTTGGTATCGGCCACAAAGTTGGGAGCGCCATCCAGGTAGAAGGTCACACCCACGCCAGGTTCCCAAGCCGCCGCCACGTGATGCCATTCATCAGGCGTCGGATATATTCCACCAAGAATATCCACAACCCCGAAGAGGGTGAACACGATCTGTCCCCCTTCCGCAAAACCCAATTTGTAGGCGCTTCCATAGGAAGCAAGACCCACCCAGCTACGGGAATCCGAGGAATCGCGTTTCGTCCAGACCTCCATGGTCAATGCCTGCGTGCTCACGTTGAGAATGGGAGAGGACGAGTCATCCACGGCATAAGCAGAGTCACCACTCAAGAGAAGACTCTTGTCAGTAGCGCTGCCCGACGGTGAATCAGTGGAGGAAACAGGGAAGGTCGCAGGATCGACTACCGCCCCAAGAGTACCAGTCAAATTATTGGTGGCACTGCGAGTTACCGAACCTGTTCCTTCGTTGAACTGGAAATCAGCTACGACGGTTTGGGCTGATGCGGTCGAAACACCAACGTAACTACCGGCCAAGAGCAGACTCAGACAGAGGCCGTGCGTAAGGGAGCGGCGATGGTTGCGCTCGGAACTAACATGTTCAGGCATATGTACTTGTCTCCAATCCCCGCGCGAATCAACAGCCCATTCTTTTTGGGCAATCATTCGGCCCATGCTCATGAGAACGAGGTGGTCGAGCGGGGATCACTTGGCAGGCCCGTCACCATCGTCATCCACACAAGTCTCCCCTCTGAATAAATGCTGCATTTTAAGCCCATTGAGGGTGTCATCGCAACACACTTACCCGGGACTGCTGTAGATGTTCCCTATGTAACCAGCCTTTGCAGTCAATGCAAGCATATTTACCAGAGAGCGACATGTAAAACTGCAACAGCCGAAGGTGGTTCCTGAATGAACAAGATCAGACGCAAAACAGAAAAGCCCGCCTCATGCATCACACAAGGCGGGCTTGAATCGTGTCATCCCAACCGGGACGACCAAGGGGAAGCGTCTTACGGCTTCACGAGCCGATAGAACATCTTGCTGGCCGTCGTGGGCACATAGTACTTATACAATCCCTCCGAAAGGTAGGGAGTATTCGTGGCAAAGGCCCAGGAGGTGGGATCGGCAGGGTTGGCCGTGGCTTGCAGTTTATACCCCGCAGGCAAGGTCGCCCAGGAGATTTCCACCATCGTGCGAATGCTCAATTCCGGCGCCGAAGGATCCACTCCAGGAATGGCCCGGAAGTCCAACTTGTCCGCAGCCACCACACCTTTGGTCACGCGCACGCGATCCATGCGACCCGTGTAGGGGGTCCAGCCATAGTTTTCGCTGCCAATGTAGAAACTGGTCTGCATGTGGTCAGGATCGTTGAGCTTGACACCAGAGGTGAATGGAACGGTATCGCCCAGAACACCATCCACATAGAAACGCAGTTCCTTGCCGTTTTCATGCACAACCGCCACATGATGCCACTGGCCATCATCAGGAATCGAGGCATTCGAAGGTACGTCGGCGATGGCATAGGCCGTGGCAAACAACTTGCGCTGTGCGGTCACCGAGAAGGAGACGGCACCACCAGGCCCATTATTACCGAACAGGACCGACCGATCTCCAGTCAGGGCGCCATACTTCACCCAGGCCTCAATCGTAAAACTGCCCGGGTCAAAGTTTAATGCCATGTTGGGATCGTCCACCACAACTCGTTGTGCGGCAGCACCATTGAATTCAAGGCAGTAATCGCTATCACCGCCGGTTGGAGAATCCTTCACCCAGGTGGGGGCGACCAAGGCGGCTTTGTATTCCGACGAGGTCGTGTATGTGGGACGGTCCGGCGTCACCGCACTATGGAACGGCATGGCGGATTCGTTGAAGTTGTAGGCCACAACCGTGCTGGCCAGCGGCGCCTTGGGGGTGCCAGCAACACTGTCCAGTTCCTCAGGGGTCAACAGCGCCTTGTGCACGCGCATACGATCGAGGTTGCCTTTGAAGGCATTGTCCTCACCCTCAGCCCCAATCGAAAACCGATTGTGCCAAAACGCGCGCATTGAATTGGTGGCCTCCACAAAGGTGGCATTTCCATCAACATAGAAGGTCACCCCAACGCCGGGCTCCCACGCGGCAGCCAAATGATGCCATTCATCAGGATACAGGTATTGGCCGCTCATGACGTCAACAACGCCAAAGAGCGTGAAAACCAATTCACCACCCGTCATGATGCCCAATTTGTAGGAGGCGCCATAGGAAGCAAGGCCCACGATCGCACGATCATCCGTTCCGTCGCGCTTGGCCCAAACTTCAATGGTCATCGCCTGGGTAAGCAGATTCAGCACGGGTGCATTGGAATCATCCACCAAGGGTGCAGAATCGCCGCTGAGCAGAAGGCTCTTGTCGTTTGCATTACCAGAGGGGGAATCAGTTGAGGACACGGGCAATAATGCCGTATCAACGGTCAAACCCAGAGTGCCCGCCAGATTATTCGTGGCACTGCGGGTGACAGATCCCTTTCCCTCATTGAACTGGAAGTCGGCCACGACAGTTTGGGCTGAAACGGTCGAGACCCCGATGTAACTACCGGCCAACAAAGCACTCAAACAGAGGCAGTTGGTGAGAGAGCGCCGAATATTGCGCTCGGAACGAACATGTTCAGGCATACGATCTAGTATCCAACTCCCGCACAAATCCATAACCCTGAAGTATGAACCCAATATCTCGGCCCATACTACGGGCAAAGATCCGGCCCATACATACGAGGGCGAGGTGGTTGAGCGGGAATCATAGGTAGGCCCAACACCTTCACCGCCCACACAAGTCTCCAAGGAGGAATGAAAAGATGCATCCAACATCCATCCCCATCCATCCATGACTCGTGTGAACGCGTCTATTTACCCTTCTTTTCTTTCATATTGCAAGCGCTTTACGAAACGTGATTTATAAAAATAACTCCTTTTTCCTTACGCACTTGAATTCGATTTCATGTATATTTCCGCGTTAATGACTTGACCGCGCGGGAGGCTCCCCTAGCATCCCTCGCCCAGAGATCGAAATGAAAGCCATTCTGGCACTCGAAGACGGCACTGTGTTCCACGGGCAGGGTTTTGGCGCACGCGCAACGGCGTGCGGCGAAGTCTGCTTTAATACTTCCATGACCGGTTATCAGGAAATCCTCACGGATCCGTCCTACAAAGGACAGATCGTGACGATGACCTACCCCCTCATTGGCAATTACGGAGTCAATCCCGCCGATGTGGAATCGTGGAAGCCTCATGTCGGCGGTTTTGTGGTCCGCGAATTATCCCCCATCGTCAGCAACTGGCGTGCACAAATGTCTCTGGATGAATATCTTGTGCAAAATCACATCCCAGGCATTCAAGGCATTGATACGCGCGCACTTACCAAGAAGCTGCGCGTGCTGGGAGCCATGAAGGGCTTCATATCCACCGATGACATTTCCGATCAGGACGCCATTGAAAAGGCAAGAAGTTGGAAAGGCCTGGTGGGAGTGGATTATGTCAAGGAAGTGACTCATAAAAACGCCTTTGACTGGGATTCCAAGGACAAAGAAAGCCACGACTTCAAGCTCCCCTTGGGTAATGAAGAGGTCAACGCCGACACCTTGCGTGTGCCACTGCCCAAGGCGGATATCCCGATTGTAGCCTACGATTTTGGAGTTAAATACAACATATTAAGGCGGTTACGCCAAAAAGGATTCCGTGTTCAGGTGGTTCCTGCCACGACACCTGCTTCTGAGGCACTTAAATACAAACCTGCAGGGGTATTCCTTTCGAATGGACCCGGCGATCCCTCGGCCCTGCCCTATGCGGTCCAGGCCATCAGCGATCTACTCAAATCGGGGGTTCCCATCTTTGGTATCTGCTTGGGACATCAGATCTTAGGTCAGGCTTTTGGTGGTAAGACATTCAAGCTGAAGTTCGGTCACCGGGGCGGCAACCAGCCTGTAAAGGATCTGGTCTCGGGACGCGTGGAAATCACCTCTCAAAACCATGGTTTTGCAGTCGATCCCAAGTCGCTGCCAAACGATGTCGTGGTGGACCGCATTAACCTGAATGATCAAACCGTGGAAGGGATGCGTCATCGCACCAAACCCGTATTTTGTGTCCAATACCATCCGGAAGCCTCACCGGGACCTCATGATTCGACGCCATTGTTTGACGAATTTCGTCAAATGATCGAAAAACACTCATGAGCCCGACCTGTCAAAAGTACAGACCAACCCCCTCATGTCGACCAGCATGCCGGGGTGCCGTGAACTCGCAGTAGGGGCGGAAATACTCGAGTACCATATACCCAGGTTTAAAAAACTCTATAAAACCGTTTGACTTGGAATTGGGTCTGAAGATAATTCAATCAACTGAACCAGAATATGCCCAAGCTTGTTGTGCTCAGCGAAGGTTTTACGGGGCGCTCCTGCGAGCTAAAGATGGACAAAGTCACCATCGGCCGCGTGGAGGATAATGCCTTTCAGATTCCCGAGCCTTCCGTCTCGAGCCATCATTGCGAAATCTTCCTTCGCGGTAAAGATGTCGTCATCAAAGATCTCGATTCCACCAACGGCACTTATATCGATGGTGACAAGGTTACCGAAGCAGTTCTGAAATATGGGCAGGTCTTGCGCCTGGGTCAGGTGGAGCTTCGTCTGGATGATGGTACCGGTGCCATGCCTACTGCAGCCGCCGCTGCTCCAACCAAGAAGAAAGTTGAAGCCGTCACCACCGGCATCAAGTTGAACGAACTGGAAATCGGAAGCTCTGCCAAGGGCAAGGTCACCGACAGTGCCTTCAAGAAGAAGAGCAACAAGGTCAACCTTTATTTCATGATCGGCGGCATTGTCCTGGGCATCATCGTCGTGGCCGTGCTGGTGCTCAAGGTCATGAACACCGGTGGTACCAATTAAGACAGCCACCCCCTCATTGTGTTGAGGAGATGGCTGCTTCAAGATAGTTCGATTTGTTACCGTTAACCCTTCAGCCAGCGCGCCACATCAGCGGCGTGGTAGGTGATGATAATGTCCGCCCCTGCACGGCGCATGCCTAGAAGGCTCTCCAGGACGATTCTTTTCTCATCCACCCATCCTTGTGCCGCCGCCGCTTTGATCATGGAATACTCGGCGCTCACTGAATAGGCCGCGGTGGGATAGCCAAACGTGCTCTTGACCCTGTAAATTAAATCCATGTACGCCAACGCCGGCTTGACCATGACGATGTCGGCCCCTTCCTGGATGTCCATGGCTACTTCACGCAGAGCCTCATTGCCATTGGCCGCCTCCATCTGGTAGCTGCGACGATCCCCGAACTTGGGCGCGGATTCCGCCGCATCGCGAAACGGCCCGTAATAGGCCGAGGCGAATTTGGCGGCGTAGGACATGATGGGCGTGTCTTCAAAACCTTCGTGGTCAAGCGCAGCGCGAATGGCTCCAATGCGCCCGTCCATCATATCACTGGGAGCGATGATATCGGCGCCCGCTTCCGCGTAAGCCACCGAGGCGCGAGCCAAAAGCTTCAGGCTGGGATCGTTGTCAATGATAACGCCGCGGGGTGTCTTCTTGACCAAACCACAGTGGCCATGGCTCATGTATTCGCACAGGCAGACATCAGCAACCACCAACAGGTCGGGCATCTCCTTTTTGAGCAATCGGATCGCAGTGGGCACAATTCCCTGGGCCGCGTACGCCCCGCTGGCCTTCTCATCTTTGCGATCAGGAATGCCGAACAAGAGCACGGCAGGCACGCCAGCCTTGTAGGCATCGGTGACGTTCTTAAGCAGTTGGTCCGGAGACAATTGAAACACCCCCGGCATGGATCTGACGGGCTGGCGCAGTCCTTTGCCAAAACGGGCAAAGAATGGGAGCACCAGTTGCTCGGCGCTTAATCGCGTCTCGCAAACCATTTGCCTCAAGGCTGCACCCTGACGCAAGCGCCGGGGCCTGTACTGCGGAAACGAACCACTGAATACATTCACAAGGTGTGATTCTATCCAAGGTGTCAACGGGATGCAACGGCCCAGCGCAATTTGGCGCTCGAAGCCCGGGGATTGAACCGCACCTCCTCGGTCGAGGGCCGGATGACCTCCTGGGCAATTTTCATGTAGGCTCCCTCCTGCAAACTGGCTTCAAAGGCCTTTTTAACACGCCGATCCTCGCCTGAATGAAACGTCAGAATAGCCACCCGCCCTCCGGGCTTGAGGCAGGAAGGCAGGATACGCAAAAACGTGTCCAACGCGCTGAATTCATCGTTGATGGCGATACGCACCGCCTGAAACACGCGCTTCAAGCAGGCGTCCATTTCCTCCTTGTCGCGGTATTTGGTCAAGGGTGCCAGCGCCTGACGCACTATTTCAGCCAGATCGGTCGTGGTGGTCAGCGGCCTTGAATCTCGCTGGTGCACTATGGCCGCCGCCACTCGCGCGGCCTCAGGTTCATCGGCATTATCTTTGAACAGGCCAACGAGCTTGGTTTCGCTGAGTTTATTGAGAAGCGCTGAAGCCGGAAAGCCCTTGGCGGGGTTCATCCGCATATCCAGCGGCCCGTCCAATTTGTAGGAAAAACCCCGATCAGGATTGTCATATTGCATTGAGGAACACCCCAGATCAGCCAGCACCATGTCCACCCCCTTCAGGCCCCTTTGGGCCAATACAGCAGGAAGACCCGCAAAATTGGAGCGGACCGCCTCAAAGGAATCGATCGAAAATCCAGCCGCGACCAACCGCACCCGGGTTTTCTCCATCTCCAGAGGATCGCGATCCAAGCCAATCAGATGGCCCCCCGGAAGGACATGCTTGAGCAATTCAGATGCATGCCCCCCATAGCCCAATGTGGCATCGACCACAGTCTGACCAGGCCTGGGCTGTAGTATGTCGATGATCTCGCGGACACAGATGGGACGGTGCATGCCGGCAGGTGTTTTGCCCGAAGCCATGACCTTTTGCACCGTCTCCGGATACATTTCCGGATGGTGCTCCTTGTATTTGTCGGAAAAACGACGGGGGTGTGTCCCTGCATATCGGGGACGACGACGATGCTTGGGTGCATCGGAAGAACTGTCGATATTCTGTGGACCGGTCTCGGAATCGTTCATGTCTATCATCAGGAGTGGAAATGAGGCTCGTCTTTACATTTACATGCCCATGATTTGATAGCCGCCATCCACATAGAGCACCTGCCCTGTCATGGCTGCGGAGCCATCGCTGGCGAGAAAAACGCCTGTTGCCCCCAACTCTTCCGGAAGCACATTCCGTCGCAAGGGTGCATGGGCTTCATAATGCTTGAGCATGTCTGTAAAGCCGGCGATTCCGCGCGCGGCAAGCGTGTTCACTGGCCCTGCGCTGATGCAGTTCACGCGGATTCTGCGTGGGCCCAAATCATAGGCCAGATAGCGGGTGCTGGCCTCCAAGGCGGCCTTGGCCACACCCATCATGTTGTAATGCGGCACCACTTTCTCCGCGCCGTAATAGCTCATGGCCACGATGCTCCCTCCATCGGTCATGAGGGGGGCGGCCTGTCGTGCCAGGGCAACCAACGAATAGGCACTGACATCCATGGCAACACGAAACGCCTCGCGATCTGTTTGGATAAACTCCCCTTCCAAGGCCTGTTTGGGGGCAAAAGCAATGGAATGGAGCATTAAATCAAGCTTGCTGAACCGCCTTTTAACCTCCTCAAACACGCCTGCAATGTCCTCATCCCTGGTGACATCGCAGGCCAGGACCGGGATGTCACCGCCCAGCTCGGCGGTGAGCTCCAGGACATTGTCCCGCAAACGCTCCCCTTGAAATGTAAACGCCAATTGCGCCCCAGCAGCATGCCAGGCCTGGGCAATGGCCCAGGCTATGGAGCGTTTGTTGGCAACCCCGAACACGATTCCTGTTTTCCCCGATAATGGTAACACCATATGCTTGTGGTCTGGTTCAAACCAACGAGACCGCTGTCTCCTCATGAGAGGAGCTCACCATGGCCTCTTTGAAATCCGATGCCTTTCGGGCAAGTGTACGTCAAATCCTGCGTATGTGCCACCACCGGACACCCGTCATGAATATCCCGCCCATCAGCAACAAGGCTCCCACTGCCCAGGGACCGACATACGGTTGATCCGGGACAAGATGCAGGAAGCTGGCACCCACTGTGGGCCCAACAAACACCCCCAAACCAATGGCTGCTTCATGGAAGCCACCATGCTCACCCTTGGTTTCACCCACATGCATCGAATAATACAAGGAAGAATAATACATCAAACCGATGGAAAATCCAAAAATGATCTGCGCCGCAATAACCAGCCAGAGCCACGGCCCCAGCAGGATGATCAAAAAACTCAACAGCATCATCACGTAGGCAGCAACGAGCCACCGGAACTTGTAGTGCCATCCTGGCCACCGCCAGAAGAGTACAAAAGAAGCCATGCGCGCAAAAAACCACAGGGAACAAAACACACCCGCCATGGCCATGGAAAGATTCATGCGTTTGGCCAGATCGGGAATGAGTGGCAAAAGAGTATTGATGGCCATGTACGCAAAGGGATTGGCAATCCAGGCCATTTTAAGAAAAACAGCGCTCTGAGGCACTTCCACTTGAGGATCGGCAGGTGCTGCTCCCTGCAACACCGCTTCTCTTGGCGCATGCAAAAGGCGTATTCGTGCCGACCAGGAAGCCAGCCATTCCAAAAGGAAAAGTTGCGATATATGCATCAAGATGGGCAGCCAATAAAGACTCTTCTCCCCCAAAAGCCCGATCAAGACGCCTCCTGCAAAATAAGCCAGTGCCGCAGTGCCCGCCCACACTATGTTGTACATCCCCACCATGTTCTGGAGCCCGTGAGTATTCTCTCCCTCGCTGACCAGGGCTTCCAAGGCTGGCCAGGTAAAACACATGCCCAACGTCCAGAAAATGACCGTCCCCAGACACCCTCCCACGGTGGGTATCTGGCTGCCCACCAATAAAGCAAGTGCCATTCCGGAAAAACCGATCCGTAGAGCGGTATAATACCCAAAACGCTGCGCAAACCGTCCGGCCAAAAGAGAGCCGAACATGTAGACAAAACCATTGAGCGCAGATACGCCCAGGTTGCCCGCACTGGTGAACCCATGGCGTTCGTGCAGGATGAAAAACAGGTAATTTATGAAGTAACCCGTTGCAAACGAGTTAATTCCTTCAAGAACATAGTACCCAAATTTAAGTCTTCGAGGTGTCATTCAAACTACTGCCCGGTGAGTTGTGCGCCATGCCACATCCAGCGTCAAGACCCAACCAGAAGCGCCACTATAGCACAAGATGGCCTGAACGCACTCATGAACCGCCTGGGGAAAAAGCAAAAAAGCGATTGGGATTCCATAATTTTATTGACAGCCATGCCATCCTTGACGGATACTACAATCCGGTTGAGAGTAAATCGTTCCTCGCCACTGGGGAACCTAATGAAATGAAATATGAATACCTCATTCCTGAGCAAATTATCGTTTGTCAAATCCTGGATCCTCGTGCTGATTCTCGTCGGAGTCAGTGGATTGCATGATCTCCAGGCAAGCCAGGCTTATGACGTTACACTAATGGGAGAGTGGCCTGGTTATCCACAGGGTTGTACTCATGCCGTTGTTGTCACCAACAACATCGCCTACGTGGCTGCGGGCGAAGGAGGTCTGTATCTTCTGGACGTGAGCCATCCAGAGCAACCAACCCTTATAAGCAGTTACCAGACTGCAAGCTTAACGTATGATGTGCAAGTCGTTGGAAATCTTGCCTATGTGGCAGAATATACAGCGGGCTTGGAGATCATCGATGTATCCGTCCCCACCAACCCTGTACGAGTGGGGACCTATGATACGCACGGCGCAGTTCGTGGTGTTCATGTCGTGGGCAACCTCGCGTACCTTGCAGATATGTTGAATGGCCTCCAAATCATCGATGTCAGTCATCCAGAACAACCCCAGCGTCTCGGCGGTATCAGCACCGGTGGTTATCCGCACAGAGTAAAAGTAGTAGATAACCTCGCTTATGTAGCGGAGGGGAAATTGAGCATTATCGACATCAGCCACCCCGATGCCCCCGTATGCATAAGCACCGTCAACTCCATAAGTGCTTTTAGCGTCCAGGTAGTGGATTCCTTGGCATTCGTGGCTACTGAAAGGGATGGTTTGCTGATCATTGATGTGAGTAATCCTCATGATCCTGTGCGGTTGGGATCTCTGAAAACCAGTGGGTATGCCTATGGCATTCAAGTGAAAGGTACCACCGCTTATGTGGCGGATTACTTTGCTGGATTAGAAATCATTGATGTGAGCAATCCCAGCAATCCCGTGCGTATGGGAAATATTGATACCTGCGGATTTGCATATGACCTTTGTTTGGAAAACAACCTCGCCTATATCGCTGATAATGTAGGCGGCCTCCAAGTCATTGATATCAGCCAGCCAGCCACTCCCAAACAAGTGGGCGACCTTCCCTATGGTACGAGCATTAATTGTATTGCTGTAGCGGGAAATACAGTCTTTTTGATCGACTATTTCAACGGTCTCCAACTCATTGATATCAGCGATCCCGTCCACCCGGTACGGCGGGGGCATGTTTTTACCAGCGGGGAAGCATCTTTTACTGAACACAAAGTCTCTGCCATCAAAGCTGTGGGGCATTTTGCATATTTCGCCGCTGGCTCTGGTGGCTTGGAGATAATGAATGTGAGCAATCCCGCACAGCCAGTTCATGCAGGCGGCTTCAAGACCAGCGGATTAGCCAGGGATGTGCAAGTCGTCAATAATTTGGCCTACGTAGCCTCGGGCGATGCAGGTCTGCAAATTATTGATGTAAGCCAAACCAATCAACTTGTCCTAATCGGCAGCTTAGCCCTGGGCGGGAGCGCTTATGAAATTCAAGTGACCAACAGTCTTGCGTTTATTGCTGACGGCACAAATGGCCTTCAGATCATTGACGTAAGCCATCCTGACCAACCCGTGCGTGTTGGAAGCTTTAATACGGGAGGTTATGCATACCAAGTTCAAATTTCAGGACAACTGGCTTGTGTGAGGGTTAACACCGACAGTATCCAGATTATTGATGTGAACCACCCGGAACAACCTGTGTGTGTTGGGAGCGTCAACCTTGGCGAAACCGTGTATGATATCAAACTCGCAGGCAATTTGCTTTATGTAGCCCCTGCACCAAGTGGGTTTAAGATTATCGACATAAGTATTCCAAACAATCCCACCGTTGTGGGCAGCTTTAACACCGAGGAATACGGTGGTGCCATTCAGGTGGTGGACGACCAGGTTTACATGACAGGTTCTTTCCGCGGCCTGGTAATCCTGAACACAAAGGCATCCCCAACTCTCTCGATCGCACGCGACCAAGATGCGGTGTTGCTGAATGCGCAAGGAATGCTCACTGGCACTTCGTATAATATCGAGACCTCTGAGGACATGGTGCAGTGGAATTGTTGGACTAATTTGGATGGAAGCTGCGAAAAGCTCAGCATTCCAGTCCAGCCTTCGTCAACGGCAACAAGATTCTTCCGCTTGATCAAAGCCCCGTAGGATCACAGATAGAATCGCCGTATAGCTATGAACGAGACAGGCGCCGATCCTTTCGAGTGATCCGGCGCCTGACTCATTGCAGTCTGTCAACGCATGCACTCCAGTCCTCGCCAGGGACCTTGACGCATCCTGACGAGACACGCCCCGCTGGCCAAGAAGGGTGATTTCCTTTAGAGTGGCTGGAGATGTCCGCACCGACAACAGGTTGGGTCAACAGTCTTTACGTGCATGTGCCGTTTTGCGCGCACAAATGTCTGTATTGTGCCTTTTACTCGGAGGTACCCGGCCAGGGAGAAATGGACCGCTATACGAATGCCCTTCTCAAGGAGTTGGAGCTGGCCGCGCCGCTCCTGAAGCCGCGGACCATCTTTTTCGGCGGCGGGACACCTTCTTTGCTGGGCATGAACCACTGGCAATTGATCCTGAAGCGTCTTGAACAACTCGATTTCCTGACTGCGGAGGAATTCACCATCGAATGCAACCCGGCCACGGTCGATGCGGACAAGGCCCGGCTATGGAGGGATTACGGGGTGAACCGGATTTCCCTGGGCATTCAATCGTTGGACGACACCTTCCTGAGCCGCCTCGGACGCATTCACACCCGCGCACAAGCCCTTGAATCCTACGACTTATTTCGAAAAGCCGGCTTTGAGAATATCAACCTGGACCTCATGTTTGCCATCCCCGGTCAGACATTGGAGATGTGGAAAGCGACGCTGGCCGAGACTCTATCCCTGGGCAGCGAGCACCTCTCGTCCTACGAAGTCACCTATGAAGAGGACACCCCCCTCTATGAGCAACTGCAGGCAGGCCAGTTCGATGTTAATGAGGATCTGGCATGCGACATGTACGACCTGTTGGTGGACAAGGCAGGGGCGGCCGGAGTGATGCGATATGAAATTTCGAACTTTGCCCGTAATCCGGCCCATACTCCCCTGCCCTCGCTTGCCTGCAAGCACAACGTGAATTATTGGCGCGGCGGAAGCTATTTCGGACTGGGGCCCAGTGCCACGGGATATGTCGATGGATGCCGATACCGCAACATCACCAACACCCGCCAGTATTGCGAGGCCATGGAGCACGGATCCTCACCCATCGAATTCAGCGAAACCTTGACTGGTCTGGCTCGGGCGGGTGAATTGGCGGCATTTGGTCTGCGAATGACACTGGGTTGGCCATTCGAGGATTTCCAGGCTCTCACCGGACTTGACCTGCGGGAGCACTGGAGCAAGGAAATGGCAAGTCTGGTCCGTCAAGGTTGGGCGGAAATGGATGACACCGGATTTCGCCTGACATCCCAAGGCTTGCGGTATGCCGACCGCGCCGCCCAGGAATTCATTCGTTTGCCTTCCGAATCAGGCGACTAAAGACCGGCAGCGATTTCCTTGATGAACCTGCGGAATTCAGGGCCGATATCCTTGCGAGCCACGCCGTACAGGACGTTCGTTTTGAGAAAATCGAGTTTATTGCCAATATCGTGCCGTTTGCCGTCAAACAGCAGCCCATACATCGCGCGATCCTGCAGCATGAGGCGCATGGCATCGGTCAACTGGATCTCGTTGTTTTTGCCGGGCGGCGTTTTGGCCAGATAGTCGAAAATCTTCGGGCTGAACACATACCGGGCGGCAATGGCCAGGTTGGACGGCGCCTCGGAGGGGCGCGGCTTTTCAATCAGCGTATTAACCAGGTAGAGGCTGTCCTCGATCTTGTTTCCCCCGACGATCCCATAGCGGTCCACTTTCGAGTGTTCAACGGGTTCGAGCAAAACCACGGATTCATTGTACCGTTGGTAAACCTCCAACAAACGCTTCGCAACGGGCACTTTGGATTGAATGAGAGTATCTCCCAAAAGGAGCATGAAAGGTTCGTTGCCCACATGATCCCGTGCATACGAGACCGCATCGCCCAACCCGCGCAACTGTTTCTGCCAGACAAAATGCACATTGGCCTGCTCCGAAATGCGGCGGATGGCTTTCAGCTCCTCCTCGCGGCCTTTCTGAGCCAGTTCGGACTCAAGCTCGAAATTGCGGTCAAAATGCTCCTCGATCGCCCGTTTCCCCTTTCCGATGATCATCAATATGTCCGTGATGCCCGCGCTGACCGCCTCCTCGACCACATATTGGATGGTGGGAGTATCCACGATGGGGAGCATTTCCTTGGGTTGTGATTTGGAGGCCGGCAAAAACCGGGTGCCAAATCCCGCGGCTGGAATGACGGCCTTGCGCACAATGGATTTCATGGGACAATAATCGGTTTAAGAACCTTGACGTTGATTTTTTCCAGATTCGTCACCAAGCGCTTATACATGGCCTCGTCTTCGTAGGTGCCCACGATGGCGCCACCTGAGCCAGTAAACTTCGCGCTGGCGCCACTGGATCGCGCCGTCTCAACCATGCGGATGTTGCCTTCGCTGATGTTGTAAATCTCCCGGCGCTTGTCGAAATTGCTGTTCAGGAGCGCCGGAATGGGCGCCCAGTCGCGCTTCAACAAACATGCCCTGACCTGCTCGGCCAGGTTGGCCCAGAATTTCATGGCCTCCACCACAGCGGGTTCTCCACGTTGGAAACGTCCCCGAATGTCGTTGTGAAACACCTCCGTGCCTTCGGACAAATCCGTCCGATAGGCCACATAAAGCGGCGGCAGCAACCGGGGATCGAGTTCTTCATACTGACCGCAGCCATGGCGCTCCATGTGCTCGCGGTTAAAATCCATGTACACAACGCCCTCGTAAACCTGTATCACCCGGTCCTGCAACCCCGCTGGAATGCCCAACTCACAGGTTTCGACCGAGAGGATAAGGCTGGCCTGAACAGGTTTGGGGATCTCCACGCCATAAAACGCCATCAGGGCGCGCAGACAAGCCGTGATGATGGCGCTGGATCCGGCCATCCCCACCTGGCTGGGAATATTCGTCCGATATCGGATCGTGAAATTGCGCCGATCCAGGGTGATTGACTGATCACGGCAGTAATCATAAAACCGTTTTACAGTCGCCTTAAGCAGGCGGATCCCACCGTAATACCCATACGACCGTACATCTTCGGCCAGTGCATGAATGTCCTTAAAACGTGAATGATCGCGGGCGTTGGGCACAATCTCCAACTCAGGTGATTCGTACAAATCGACTTCGGCGCAAAAATTGCGCACAATAAAGGAGATCGTTTTACCAAAATAGCCATCGGACGGATTGCCCACCAATCCGGCCCGTGCATGTGCCCTGGCTTGAATAATCATACAGGCTCAGTTCCACTTGATCGCAGGAGTGCCGTTTCACGACACACCCCTTCAAGGACGAAAACAAGGCCATTCGAGCGCGTGCATTGAGCACAACCACATCGAACGGCGCCATCCCATCCCCGTCAAAGGCCGCCGATATTCAGCGGCCATTTGGCACACTTTAGCCCGGGCTTCAACCCGTTGGCCAGCAGTAATATGAACTTATGAACGGCGGGAGGATTGGCTTACGCCTTGACTCAGGCGGCCCGAAACTTATCATTCGCACGCATTTGGTGTAACTATACACATAAGATATGACAACAATCCTCGACATTCAGGCCCGCGAAGTATTGGACTCGCGTGGCAATCCCACAGTGGAAGTGGACGTGACACTCTCGGGCGGCGCCATTGGACGCGCAGCGGTTCCTTCGGGTGCCAGCACCGGTGAGAACGAAGCCATCGAATTGCGTGATGGCGACAAAAAGCGCTATTGCGGCAAAGGCGTGTCCAAGGCGGTCAAGAATGTGACCGACCTCATTCTGCCTGAATTGGAAGGCATGGACGCCCTCGACCAGATCAGCGTGGATAAGGCCATGCTGGCCCTGGACGGCACCGACACCAAGAGCAAACTCGGCGCCAACGCCATCCTGGCGGTTTCCCTGGCCAATGCCAAAGCTGCGGCCGCCGCCCTGGATATTCCCCTTTACCGGTACATTGGCGGCACCAACGCCAAGGTCCTTCCTGTACCCATGGCCAACGTGATCAACGGCGGCGCCCATTCGGATGCCCCCATTGATTTCCAGGAATTCATGATCATGCCCAAGGGCTTCGACACCTTCTCAGATGGTCTGCGCGCCATCACTGAGACCTTCCACGCCTTGAAGTCCGTGCTCAAGGCCAAGGGTATGGCCACCGCAGTGGGCGATGAAGGTGGTTTTGCTCCCAAGCTCGAAAGCACCGAGGCGGCCATTGAAGCGATCCTTCAGGCCATCAAGGATGCCGGTTACAAGGCGGGCAAACAGATCTTCCTGGCCTTGGACGTGGCTTCCTCTGAATTCTACGATTCCAAGAGCGGCAACTATGTGTTCAAGAAGAGCACCGGCCGCAAGGTCAGCGGCGAAGAACTCGTCGCTTTCTATGGCGAATTGTGCGGCAAGTACCCCATCGTCAGCATTGAAGATGGTTGCGCCGAAAACGACTGGAAGACCTGGAAGCTGCTCACCGACAAACTCGGCAGCAAGGTCCAACTCGTGGGCGACGACCTGTTCGTCACCAACGTGAAGTTCCTGCGCAAGGGCATCCAGGAAGGCGTGGCCAACTCGATCCTCGTCAAGGTCAACCAGATCGGTTCCCTGACAGAGACCCTCGACGCGGTCGAACTCGCCCACAAGAATCACTACACGGCCGTGATCAGCCATCGTTCTGGCGAAACCGAAGACGCCACGATCGCCGACATCGCTGTGGCCACCAACGCCGGCCAGATCAAGACCGGATCGTTGAGCCGCACAGACCGCGTGGCCAAGTACAACCAATTGCTGCGCATCGAGCAGCAACTGGGCGACAATGCCATCTACGGTTCGAAATAATCATATTTCCTCCACAGAAACCGGAAGTCATTTTGGCTTCCGGTTTTTTTGTTTTTTGAAGCAAGTCGGCAATCCATTCACACGTTTGCCAGAAATCGTGCAACTTCAGGGCAAGAGTACTTTGTAATTCATTGATCACTAGAATGATGCATAAATACTCCCAGATCCCAATGCGCTCCATTCCGCCCAGAGCGACCATGCACCGACCTTCTTTACAATGATTATTAAGTTCTTCCCTATGAAGATATTAGCCGCTATTTGGCGATCTCAAGGGCAAATATTTTTAAAACAACAACGATTCCACATCCACAACCCTCACCCCATGAGTAAGATGCATTGATAATGACCCCTTTCATTTCCTTGTTGGCAATCCGGTCAATCCGGTCAATATTCTACACTCTTAATGGGTTTTGTTAAGTAGTTATGGCTGACGGTGGCAAACACACATACGACGAGAGCAAGATTAAGACGCTTTCCTCGCTGGAGCATATCCGGCTGCGCACAGGCATGTATATCGGTCGCGTGGGCGATGGTTCCCATTTCGACGATGGATGTTATGTCCTGCTAAAGGAAGTCATTGATAACGCGATTGACGAATACATCATGGGATTTGGACGGGAGGTCCAGATTGGCATTGAGGGCAATGTCGTCACGGTGCGCGATTTTGGGCGCGGCATTCCCCTGGGCAAGGTGGTGGACTGTGTCTCCAAAATCAACACTGGCGCCAAATACAACGATGATGTGTTTCAGTTCAGCGTGGGTCTGAATGGTGTCGGCACCAAGGCGGTCAATGCCCTTTCCAAGGAGTTCTATGTCCGCAGCCACCGTGGGGGTGAGTTTGCGGAAGCCACGTTCAAACAAGGCAGGCTCAAGAAGGAAGGCGAAGGGAAAACCGACGAGGCCGATGGAACCCTCATCCGGTTCGAGCCCGATCCCGAGATTTTCAAAAAATCCGAATTTCGCGCGGACTACATCGAGAAGAGGCTCCGCCATTACAGCTATCTGAATGCCGGCCTGAAGCTCCATTTCAACGGCAAGGTTTTCCAATCCAAGATGGGGTTGATGGATCTCATCATGGAGGAATTGGAGACGGACGGCAGCGAGCCCATTTACGCCCCCCTTCACTACACAAGCAAGACCCTTGAATTCTGCTTCACCCATAGCAACAGCCGCTATGGCGAGACTCTTTTCTCCTTCGTCAATGGCCAGTTCACCTCCGATGGCGGCACCCACCTGAGCGCCTTTCGAGAAGGCATGCTCAAGGCCGTCAATGAGTACTCCAAAAAGGGATACGATGGTGATGATGTCCGGGAGGGCATTGTGGGCGCTGTGGCCATCCGCTTGAAGGACCCCCTGTTTGAATCGCAGACCAAAAACAAACTGGGGAACACAGAAATCCGCACAGATCTGGTCAATCAAGTGCGTGAGGAACTCCTGCAGTTCTTCAACCGCAACAAGGAAATTGCCGAAAGAATCATTTCCAAGGCCGAAGACAGCCATCAATTGCGCAAGGAAATGCAGGAGGTCAAGAAACTGGCCCGCGAACGCGCCAGGGCCATCACCCTGCGCATTCCCCAGCTTAAGGACTGCAAGAACCACCTCGACCGCAAACGGGACCGTGGTGAGGGTTCCATGGTATTCATATGCGAGGGCAAGTCTGCTGCCGGCTCCATCACCAGTTGCCGTGACGTCAACAACCAGGCGGTGTTCGTTCTGAGGGGCAAACCCTTGAACGTGTGGGACCTCAAGCGTGACATCATGTACAAGAACGATGAACTGTACAACCTGATGCAAAGCCTCAACATTGAGGACAACATTGAAGGGTTACGCTACAACAAGGTCATCCTGGCCACCGATGCAGATGTGGACGGCCTGCACATCCGCAACCTGATGATCACCTACTTTTTCCGATTTTTTGAACAACTGGTGCATGACGGTCACCTCTACATCCTTGAGACGCCGCTATTCCGTGTTCGCAACAAACAAACGACTGTCTACTGCTACTCGGATACTGAGCGCGACGAAATCGTGAAAAAGCTGGGGGGCAAACCCGAAATCACCCGATTCAAGGGGCTGGGTGAAATCTCGCCTGATGAATTCAAACAATTTATCGGCAAGGAAATGCGTTTGAACCGAGTTGAATATGCGCCCAGGGCCGACACCCATGGAATCCTCACATTCTACATGGGCAAAAACACACCCGAGCGCAAGGACTACATCATGGACCACCTTGTGGTGCCGGCGGAGGAATAGCCCGTTCTTTTACCAATAGTCTTCTTCGCAATCCTATGGCCAGACAACGTAAACAGGATCCCAATCAGATTGGTTTGGATTTGAATGGGGCCTCCCCCACGGAACCGTCCTCCCAACCTGCCGAGTCCAAGCCTGCTGATGTTCCGGCTGAGACAGGCACAACGCCTGAAGATGGCGAGGATTCCCAGGAAACGGTGGCGGTAACCGTCAGTGGCGCACCGGTTATCAGCAAGCCATTTGACCCAAACAAGATAAACCAACCGCTCCATCGGCGTGTGGATGACAGTTTTCTTCAATACGCTTCGTATGTCATCCGGGATCGTGCCATTCCCCATCTTGCCGATGGTTTGAAGCCTGTCCAGCGCCGCATCCTGTGGGCCCTGCACCGCATCGATGACGGACGGTTCACCAAGGTCGCCAACGTCGTCGGTGACACCATGAAATTTCATCCTCATGGCGACGCCTCGATCAGCGACGCCCTGGTGGTGCTGGCCAACAAACGCTATCTCATTGAAGGCCAAGGGAATTACGGCAACATATACACGGGCGATCCTGCCGCCGCTTCCCGTTACATTGAATGTCGCCTGACGGAACTGGCCAAGACAGAGCTGTTCAACGATGAAATCACCGACACAGTGCCCAGTTATGATGGCCGCAATCAGGAACCCATCACCCTGCCCTCCAAGCTGCCTTTGACGCTGATGCTTGGGACGGAAGGCATTGCCGTGGGCCTTTCATCGCGCATTCTGCCCCATAATTTTCCTGAACTGCTGGAAGCCCAGATCGCGATCCTCAAGAAGCAGCCCTTCAAGATTCTGCCTGATTTCCAGACCGGCGGGCTCATGGACGCCCGGGATTACCGTGATGGTCTGGGCACCATCAAGGTCCGCGCCAAGATCAAGGTCAAGGATGAGTCCACCATCGTCATCCGTGAAATCCCGCCAACGACCACCACCGACCTGCTCATCGGCTCGATCGAGGATGCCGTTCGCAAAGGAAAACTCAAGGTCAAGTCCATCAACGATTTCACCTCGGAGGATGTGGAAATCGAGATCCGCTGTCCGCAAGGCGTGGAACCCGATCAACTGGTGGACGCCCTGTACGCCTTCACCGACTGCGAGGTCAGCATCTCCAGCCGCATCATTGTCATCCGGGACAACCGGCCCGTCGAAATGACGGCCTCGGATGTCCTGCGCACCAACACCGACCAACTTCTGGCCATCCTTAAGCGCGAACTGGAGCTCAAAGAACACAAACTGCAGGAAGAACTTCACTTCCGCACCCTTGAACGCATCTTTATTGAGGAACGCATTTACAAGAAGATTGAGCAGTGCAAGACCAACGAGGCCGTAGTCGCCGCGGTTTATGAGGGATTCAAGCCGTTCCAAAAGGAAATTGTCCGGCCCATCACCGATCCCGATGTCGAGCGTCTGCTCCAAATTCGCATCCGCCGCATATCCCTGTTCGACATCAACAAGCACCGCGAAGAGATGGAACAGGTGAAGGCGGAGTTGAATGAGACCCGCAAAAACCTCAAAAACCTCGTCAATTATGCGATTGGGCATCTCAAGGCCCTGCTGGAGAAATACGGCCCCCTCTATCCGCGCCTGACCAAATCCAGCCGACACGACGAAATCGATGCCCGCGAGGTCGCCTTCAAGTCCTTCAAGGTCGCCTATGATCGCGAAACCGGTTATGTGGGCTACAAGGCTGGTGGCGATGAGTTCAAGATGGACTGCACCAAATTCGACAAGTTGCTGCTCGTGTTTAAAGACGGCCACTACCGGGTGATCGAACTGCCCGAGAAGTTGTTTGTGGGTCCAGACCTCCTATATTGCTGTCTGCCAGAGCGCGACCGTGTTTTCACTCTTGCCTATGCCGACCGTGAGGCCACCTATCTCAAACGCTTCACCTTTGGCGGATGCATACTGGACAAGGAGTACTATTGCGTGCCGGAGAAAACGAAGATTCTCTTCTTTGAGCCCGACACCCCGGAACAGTTGTATATTCGCTACAAACCGGCGCCATACCAGAAAATCAACCAGCAAACCTGCTGTCCAGGGGATGTCGCCGTCAAGAATGCGAAGGCCCGCGGCAACCAATTGTCCATCAAGGAAGTCGCTGGCATCACCAGCAAACCTACGCGTGGTTGGGATCCTGACGAACCCACAACCAAGCTGCATTTTGCCTGAACCCAGGCTTTCCCCGCCCAGCGTATCCCTGTGCGCTGGGCGGTACTGTCTGAGGCATTTCAGAACACAGGCACCTTTTCCGGAACCGATTTGAAAAAGCGCCCAAGATCGCGATCCGTGTTGGGGACGGCGGGTTTCATCACACACCAATCATCAAGCCGGCCCAGGCCAACAGTATTGGGTTCCAGCCAGCGCCAGACCTCGGCATGGCCGTCGGCGAAGCTCAGCGTGCCGCCATTGCCGTGGCGCATCGCCGGAAAACTGATCCAGGTCCATAGGGAGGAATTGAAAAAGGTGAAATGGTTGGGGGCATTGATTCCGAATGCGCCCTGTTGGATGCTTTTTTCACTTTCGTCGACGAACACAGCGGCCAGAACGGGTTTCTGAATTTGCCCGACCCGATGCCAGCACATGGAATACTCGCTCTGGTTTGGATTCGATTCAAAATTCATATAAACGCTCATGGACACACTGCGCACGCGGGCCTGTTGTCCCTTGTCTTTGACGGTGGACCTATCGGTGGGGCATTTATAGAGGGAGGCTGATTTGTGATAGGGAAACAACACACCCCTTTCCAGCCCGGCCACGGAGGCTTCCGACCACGCATTCCCCATCACCCAGGAATTGGAACTGGCAGTCCATCCATCGCGCTGGCCTATGTTCGAGGGGCTGAGAGGGCTGTTGCCAGGCATCCGGTCCCCCGCATCATCGCAATATGAACTCCATGCCAGTTGGAGTTGTTTGAGATTGTTAAGACACGCCATGCCCTGGGCCTTGCTCTTCGCCTTGGCCAGAGAGGGCAGGAGCATCCCTGCCAGAATGGCGATAATGGCAATCACCACCAGGAGTTCGATGAGCGTGAAGGCCCGAGGATCGGACAGACCCGTTGTGGAATTTCCCAGGACCTCGTCGCCGCATTGAATGACGCTTGTTTTCATGACCATACTCTCGTTTTCAACCCCTGCATCATCATGGTTGATTCTGGTATTGGTAACGCTGGACGACGGGATGTGGTTACACGCCCCCGCACTTCACTGGATGGGTCCCTTCCAATGGCCTTTTTTCAATCTCGACCTTGCTGCGCATTCATGTCAATCTTACCGGCTTGTGATCATTAATTGGATCACAAGACACGCATGAAACTCTCTTTAGCTGAAGTTCAAGCGGCTGCTGATCGGTTGCGAGGCAATCTATTGCTGACGCCTTGCACCTACTCCCGCACCCTCTCGCGCATTACCGGCGCGGAGGTTTTTCTCAAATTTGAAAATCTGCAATTTACCGCCGCCTTCAAGGAGCGCGGAGCCCTGAACCGGCTGCTGACTCTGACACCTGCTCAGCGGCAACATGGTGTCATCGCCATGTCCGCTGGCAATCATGCACAAGGGGTTGCCTATCATGCCAAACGGTTGGGCATCCGCGCCACAATCGTCATGCCACGCCACACACCCAACGTTAAAGTCGAACATACGCGAGCGCATGACGCTGAGGTCATTTTACAGGGGGATACCTTTGATGAGGCCAGCGATTACACCCAGCAATTGTCCAAGGAACGCAAGCTCACTCTCATTCATCCCTATGATGATCCTTATGTGATGGCAGGTCAGGGCACGCTGGCTCTGGAAATGCTTGAACAACAACCCAAGCTGGAAACCCTGCTGATCCCTGTGGGCGGAGGCGGCATGATCGCAGGCATCGCCACGGCAGCCAAGGGCGTCAAACCCGGCATCGATGTCATTGGTGTGCAGTCGGAACGTTTTCCGGCGATGTATCAATTGATCCACAAGCAGCCTGTGGAATGCGCCCAATATACCGTGGCTGAGGGCATTGCAGTCAAAAATCCAGGCAAGCTCACACGACCGGTGGTGGAAAGCCTCGTCAGCAACATCCTGCTTGTCGGTGAAGGTGAACTTGAGGATGCCATTTTGTTGCTATTGCAGGTTGAGAAAACCGTTGTGGAAGGCGCAGGCGCCTGCGGGCTTGCGGCTCTTCTGAAGTACAGGAAACAATTCCGCCGTAAAAAAGTGGGCCTCGTCCTGTCTGGAGGCAACATCGATCTGATGATTCTCTCGTCGATCATTCACCGGGGGCTGGCACGCAACGGCCAACTCGTCCGCCTGCGCGTGGATACGCGCGACGTGCCGGGTGAATTGGCGCGGGTGTCAGGTCTGATCGGCGCCAGCGGTGGAAACATTGTGGAGGTCCACCATCAAAGAGCCTTCAGCCCGCGCCCCCTGCAGACGGCCATGGTGGATTTCATTTTACAGACGCGCGGTCTCGAACATTTGACCAACATTGTAGCCATGCTCCGAAAAGCAGGCTATCACACCTCGCTGCCGGACAACGAACTGCTTCCCAGCACTCTGCCGGGTCACTGACAGGTTCCATGCAGCGACCACCGGATTAAGCGACACGTAATGTGCTAAAGCATTATGATCCCTGAGGGGCGTATCATCACAAATGCGCCCCTCCAGAAGCTTCTATCCACTGTCCCGTAATCCATCGGCTGTCATCCGAAGCCAGAAACGCCACGGCGTCCGCAATATCTTCAGGAACGCCCACTCGTTTGATCGCCGAGATGGCCATGGCCTGCTGACGTCCCTCCTCGGAACGCAGCCAACTGGCATTGATGTCAGTATCGATCGGGCCTGGTGCAATGGTATTCACGGTGATGTTACGGGCACCGAGCATCGCAGACAGATATCGCGTGAAGACATTGACCGCGCCTTTTGAGGCGGCATAGACCATATAAGGGGGATCGCTAAAGCGGGTTAATGCGGTGCCGACATTGATGATTCGACCACCATCCCGAAGACGTGGAATGGCCATTTGCGTCATAAAAAACACTCCTTTGACATTCAGATCGAATTGGGTGTCGAAGTCCGCCTCAGTCCATTGTTCCCTGATCACCGCTGTGCCAGCGTTGTTCACCAGAATGTCAAATTGCCGGTTGCCAAATCGTTCGATGAGTTCCTGGTCAATCCTGGCGTACATGGCCTCAATGGATGCAACCCTGCCAATGTCCGCTTGAACTGCAAAGGCCTTGCCTCCGCCCTGATTGATCTGAGCCACGACATTCCCGGCCTCCTCGGCATTGGAGTTGTAGTGAATGATCACGGCATGTCCATCCTTGGCAAGCCTTAAGGCCATGGCACGTCCCAAGCCACGGCTCGATCCGGTAACGAGTGCAATTTTCATGGGATACTTGTTTTTGTTTCGAAAACCCCATCCCTTGCGTTCAACCAGCAAGGCTCCCGTGGTTGTTTGACGATCCCTCCATTACATTAACTGAGGCGCCATGAACCACACGACGGACATCCTTGATACCATTTCACGGGAGAATGCTTGTCAACATTCCCCATGGTTTTGCTCGGATATTCAGGATTTTCGCATGTGCGAATAAAGTACATCCTGTTGTTGGATTCATCAAGGCCCCCCCAGCAAGATCCCGGATCCAGATGCCAGGAACAGGATGCCTTAAGCTATCGCAGCAATGCCATGTCTGGACTTCGCAGAATGGGCATCAGGGGGCGAATTACCGGGCTTCCTTCAATTCGCGTTGCCGATGCATGGCCCACTTTTGATGCCTTCATGAGTCAATCGGCACCCCTGCGAGAAGTGGTTAATCCTTAACTTCAAACAGGGCCTTCTCGCAATACCAGCGCACCGACGGAGCGATGGGCGGATTTAGCCGGTCCAGATCCTCGCGACTGCACCATTGGATGGCATGGTGCTCGGCCTCGGCGAGAGTAACGCTGCCCTTGCGGGGCCGCGCAAAATAGATGAGGCAGACGTGTTGGTGCGTGTCACTAATGCGATGCTGGTCGAGGAATCGGGGTGTGATCAAGGCCTTGGTGCCCCCTCCGGTGGTTGGCGGACGGTCTCCCAGCAATTCCACCTCAAGACCGCTTTCTTCCAGTGTTTCCCGCAGGGCAGCCGTCTCAGGATCCTCATCCAACTCCACATGCCCTCCTACTGGAAGCCATTGTTTGAGATTACGGTGATGCACGAGCAACACACGCTGCTGTTGCACCACAAAGACCGCGACTGCCCAATCAACCTTTTCGTGTATGTGGGCCATGCTGGAGGGCTTAAAAAAACACCTAGCGGACGTGCGTCACTCCAGAGCCCTTGACCACTTCGCCCACGAGCCAGGTCTTGATGCCCTGCGTCTTGATAAACCGCAACACCGCGTCGGCCTTGTCGCCCGCAACGATGAACGTCATACCCACGCCCATGTTGAACACCTGGTAGAGCTCGGCATCGTCGATTCCGCCATGGGTCTGCAGGAGCTGGAAAATGGGAAGCACATCCCAGGAACCCTTGCGAATGACGACGTCGCAGTTCTTGGGCAGCACGCGGGGGATGTTATCGACAAAACCACCACCGGTAATGTGGGCGATGCCCTTGATCCCCCTTGATTTCTTGTCACCGGCGTTGAACTTGCGCATGAGCTTTTGGACCAGTGGCCCGTAGCTCACATGCACCTTCATGAGCTCGGCCCCGATGGTGTTGCCCAACTCAGCCACCCGGGAGGTGGGTTTGAGCTTCATTTTTTCGAAGAAAATCTTGCGGGCCAGGGAATAACCATTGGTGTGCAACCCGCTGGCCTCAACACCGATCACCGCATCGCCGGGCTTGATGGTCTTGCCATCGATCATCCGGTCCTGATCCACCACGCCCACGATGGTGCCACTCACATCATACTCGCCTGGCTGGTAAAATCCAGGCATCTGGGCCGTCTCGCCCCCGATGAGAGCACAATGGTTTTCAGAGCATGCCTTGGCAAAACCGGAGATGATTTCGGTGAAAACACGCGCCTCAAGTTTACCGGTGCCGATGTAATCGAGGAAAAACAATGGTTCGGCTCCCAGCACGGCAATGTCATTCACGCAGTGATTCACCAGGTCCTGACCGATCGTGTCATGCCGCCCCATCGCGAAGGCGATTTTGAGTTTGGTCCCCACGCCATCCACGCTCGAAACGAGCACTGGCTTTTTATACTGGCTCGTTTTCAGAGCGAACAAGCCGCCGAAGCCGCCAACCTTGCCCAACACTTCAGGACGATGGGTGGAAGCGAGCAGTTCGGGCAGAGTGCTTTTCACTTTGTTGCCCAGATCGATATCAACCCCCGCCAATGCGTATGCCTTTTTCTTCATGCGAAATTAAATGTGTATCAATTCCTAAATCTGTTATGTCCGGACGCCCTCTTGCCGTGAGAAACATCCCATCCTGCGCCACCAACCCGCGCGACCCATCACGACCGC
Organism: uncultured Verrucomicrobiota bacterium; assembly: GCA_964538065.1. Taxonomy (GTDB): domain Bacteria; phylum Verrucomicrobiota; class Verrucomicrobiia; order Limisphaerales; family UBA1319. The sequence continues at coordinate 38,287 of CAZIDG010000001.1, read as the reverse complement.
AACGGTTTGCCCAAATTGATTTTATTTTTCAGACAATAAAGGGCGTTTTCGGCGTATTTCTCTGCCCACACCTTGAGACCTTCCCGTTCGGCAGGAGTAAGCTCCCGTTTAACCTTTGCAGGCGATCCCACCGCCATGGTCCCATCCGGAATCGTTGTTCCCTGCGTCACCAGGGCGTTGGCGCCAATGATGCAGTTGCGGCCTATGACCGCCCCGTCCAAAATCGTGGCCCCCATGCCAATGAGTGTTTCATCGCCAATGGTACAGGCATGGATGATCGCCGAGTGACCAATGGTGACATAATTACCGACCACACAGGGATATTCATTGGCCAGGTGCAAAACCGCGTTATCCTGCACATTGCTGTAACGTCCCACGGTGATGTAATTGATGTCTCCGCGCAACACCGCGTTATACCACACGCTGGCGTTGTCGCCGAGGGTCACATCGCCCAGCACCACCGCCCCTTTGGCGATGTAAACCTGTTGCCCCAAAACAGGCCGCTTGCGCAAAAAAGTATCGAGTTGTTCTGCCACGTTACTCACTACCCCATACTTAACCGGAACAGACCAGTCGATTCAAAACAAAAGTGCCAACGCCCCCCTTGAAATTTTCGACCATTTTGACATAATTAAGTCCATCCAATGAAGTCCTTATGGGATTTCACTGATCCGCCGCGATAATTGGACCGCTAGCGGGATGCAATATTAATGGTGATATCGCATGGCAAAAGAAGAACCGATTGAGCTGATTGGCTCGGTGATGCAAGTGCTTCCGGGCACGATGTTTCGCGTTACGCTTCCCAATGGGCACGAAGTACTGGCCCATATTTCCGGTAAAATGCGAAAGAATTTCATTCGTATCAGTGTGGGTGACCGCGTGAGTGTTGAAATGTCCCCCTACGACCTCAACAAGGCGCGCATTACGTTCCGGCATCCATAGTTCCCTTCCATAAGGGAATCCTGGAGTGATCCTCAACGCAGATCTCCACGGTCTTTGTTTCCACCCGGTTCAATCAGTTTCGGATGGTTGAGATGGTACTGTTGTTTTATTTCAGTCACTTAATGATCAGATTCATATGAAAATGCCCATAACACTGCGTGAATTGGCTGGTCTGCCCACCACACCCCCACCCCTCAAGGCATCGGTGCTTTTGATCGTGGACGCACAAATGGAATACGTAAATGGTTGTCTGCCTTTGGCTGGCATGACGGAGGCCTTGCGGCAGGGAACTGAGGTTCTTCGACGTGCCCGAAGTGCTGGAACGCCGGTGATCCATATCGTCCAACACGGCAAAAAAGGTGGTCGAGTATGCGATCCTGACGGACCAACGGTGGCTATAGCAGATCCTCTGACTCCCTTGCCCAGCGAGATTATTGTCACCAAACACTATCCGAACAGCTTCACAGACACCACCTTGGAGAGTGAGTTGAAGAAACTGGGGCGTCATAGCCTTGTGATCATCGGCTTCATGACCCATATGTGTGTGAGCTCCACGACACGCGCTGCCACCGAAAACGGATATGCCTGTACCGTGGTGGCTCGAGCCTGCGCCACTCGCGATCTCCCTGATGGCCACGGGGGGATTATTCCCGCTGCCGCGGTGCATGACGCCCATCTGGCCGCCTTGCGCGATCGTTTTGCCATCATTGTCGATACCGCTGCCGACCTTCCGTTATCGTAAACACCACTTGGCTCAACAACGGCCGCATATCGCCTCTGGGGAAGAGCTTCTGGGGAACAACATCCTTAAGCCAAGCCTCATGCATGAGGCTTGAAGCTGTCTTCACCTCAAGGTGAAGACTTTCCTTTTTACTCATCAAGCATTAAGAATCATACATGGGTATTCGATCGGTATATCTGGATCACCAGGCATCCACACCCGTGCGACCCGAGGTGTTTGAAGCCATGAAACCGTATTTCATGGAGGCTTTTGGCAATCCATCCTCGCTCCACCAGCACGGGCTGCGTGTTCGCGAGGCCCTGGCCCTGGCGCGCAAACAGGTGGCCGCGTTCATCAACGCCGAATCGCCGGACGACATCATTTTCACCTCATGTGGCACCGAAGCCGCCAACCTGGCCATCAAGGGCGCGGCCTATGCCAACCAGCGCCGGGGCAACCATATTGTCACGACCGCCGTGGAGCACCCTTCCGTGCTCAACTCGATCGAATTCCTCGAAAAGAACGGCTTTACCGCCACACGGGTCAAAGTGGATTCCGAAGGCCGGGTCAATCCCCAGGACATCAAAAACGCGGTCACCGAACAAACCACGCTGATCTGCGTGCAACATGCGAACCATGACATCGGCACCCTGCAACCTGTGGCCGAGGTTGGACGTTTCGCACAAGAACGGGGTATCCCCTTGTTTGTGGATGCCACAGCCAGTGGCGGATGGTTGCCGATAGACGTTCAATCCATTGGAGCACAATTACTTTCATTGTCACCTCACCGATTTTACGGTCCCAAAGGGGTGGGAATTCTATACCGACACCGCAGGGCACGTGTCGTCGGCATCCTCCATGGGGGCGTGCAGGAAAATGGGCGGCGTGCAGGCACAGAAAACGTGCCGACCATTGTTGGCGCAGGAGTGGCCTGTGAGATCGCCAGTCGCGAACTGCCTCAGCGCATGGCACATACGGCCCGCCTCCAGAAGATGCTGTGGGATGGCCTTAAGCAGAATGTACCGTTCATTCGTCTCAATGGCCCGGAACCAGGCCCCGGCCGAAGCCCCACGAATCTGAATCTTAGCACCGAGTTTATTGAGGGTGAGGGCCAACTCCTTCGGCTTGATGTCAATGGGATTGCCGTGGCCAGCGGTTCAAGCTGCGTGAGCAAATCTCTTAGGATCTCTCATGTACTGGCCGCCATCGGCCTCGATCAGGCGCTGGCCCAGGGTAATATCATCATGTCGCTGGGTCTGGATAACACAGACGAAGACATCGCCTATGTCATCGAGACCTTTGCCAAGGTGGCTGCATTCCTGCGCAACATGTCTCCGATGTGGGATGATTTTCAAAAAGGAGTGATCGATTCGGTCATCCACCCCACCGGACGCGGGACATCATCCTCCCAGCATGCGGCAGCCGTGGTGGGACGTCCTCCCACCCGGTAAAACCAGCGTGCTTGCCCAATGAGCGGCTCGCGTTTAATGTCTACCCATGTCTATGGTGACTGAAGAACAAGTCTTGAGCTTACTAAAAGCGGTGAAGTATCCCGGTTTCTCCCGGGATATTGTCTCCTTTGGCATTGTCAAAGAAGTGCGATCCCATGAAGGCGAACTGCGGATTCGACTGGTCCTGACCAGCCCTAAACCCGAAGTGGCCAGCCAGTTGCAAAAGGATTGCGAGGCCGCCCTCAAAACCATCCCGGGAGTGACTTCGGTCATTGTGGAAGTGTTGCATCCCGGCGGTCAGGTTGAAGCACCCAGGAATCCATGGGAAGGTCAGCAACATATTCCGGGCATTAAACACGTGGTCGCCATTGCCAGCGGCAAGGGGGGGGTGGGCAAATCCACCGTGGCTGTGAACCTGGCTTGTGCCCTGAGTCAGCTTGGCGCAAAAACTGGTCTTCTGGACTGTGATATTTATGGGCCCAGCGTCCCGCTCATGATGGGGGTCAACCAACGTCCGACGGTTACCTCTGAGGAAAAGCTGGCGCCGCTGATCAATCATGGTGTCCGCCTGATGAGCATTGGATTTCTGCTGGATGCCGACACCCCGGTGATCTGGCGCGGGCCGATGATTGTCAAAACCATCCAGCAATTCCTTGGCGCGGTGGAATGGGGAGAACTGGATTATCTTCTGGTGGACCTTCCGCCGGGAACAGGCGATGCTCAATTGACCCTTTGTCAGACTGTGCCTCTGGATGGTGGACTCATCGTCACCACGCCTCAGGAAGCTTCGCTGGGCGTAGTCCGCAAGGGCATTGGCATGTTCGTCAAAGTCAATGTGCCGCTGCTGGGAATCGTGGAGAACATGAGCTATTACACCACGCCCAGCGGGGAGCGGGTGGATATTTTTGGCCACGGAGGTGGCAAACAGGAAGCCCAGCGTCAGAAGATCGATTTTCTGGGTGAAGTCCCCATTTTCACTGAAATCCGCGAAGGCGGCGACAAAGGCGTACCCGTGGTGATCAGTCATCGGGAATCGGCACCTGGTCAGGCCTTTATCAATGTTGCCAAGGCGTTGCACACCAAACTCAATTAATCCTTATTTAGCCCATCCATGAGCAACTCAACCGATCCAGCCAGTCCGACAGGAGCTTCCTCCCCTGCCCCGACAACCAATACCGGGAAAGCCGCGGTAAGTGAAACCATGGTGTGGGACGCCCTTCGGCAATGCTTTGATCCAGAGATACCTGTAAACATTGTGGATCTGGGCATGGTCTATGATGTGGCCATCCAGGGCGGTCGGGTCGATGTCAAAATGACGCTAACAGCCCAGGGATGCCCCATGGCAGGCATGATTGCAGGAGACGCCCAAGCCAAGTTGATGGCCCTTCAAGGGGTGGAAAGCGCGAATGTGGAAATCGTTTGGGATCCCCCATGGCATCCCAGCATGATCACTGCTGAGGGCAAAAAGATCCTGGGAATGGAGTAATTCCAGATTTCCAGGAGGGACACCACCCCATTTTTCTGCTTCACCCACAAGCAACACATGGCTTTAATGCCTCCGATGTTAACGACGTCACTGTTACCGGCCGCCGAGAAGGACTCCAAGTACCTCATGGTGGTCATGCATGGTTTGGGCGACAGCATGGAAGGCTATCAATGGCTGCCGTCGGCTCTCGGTTTTCCCTGGCTGAATTACCTGATGGTCAACGCTCCAGACCATTATTTCGGGGGGTATTCCTGGTATGATATCAACGGAGACTCTGTTCCAGGCATTGAACGCAGCCGCAAACTGGTCTTCGAACTGCTGGACCAGCACCGAGCGGCGGGATTTCCAACCGAAAAGACGTTCCTGTTTGGCTTCTCGCAAGGTTGCCTGATGACCCTTGAAACAGGGTGCAAGTATCCTCACCTTCTGGCAGGTTGCGTGGGCATCAGCGGCTATGTCCTGAACGCCTCTGATCTGGTCAAAGGGTTCTCACCGGTGGCCAAAAAACAGCATTTCCTCGTTTCCCATGGTACCTACGATCCCCTGCTGCCATTCCCGGATGTAAAAGAGCAGATGGCCTTTCTGAAAAAAGAGGGTTTGAACATCGAATGGCACGAATTTGCCAAGGAGCACACCATTGCCGGCGAACCGGAATTGCACGTCGTCAGGCAATTCATCCAGGCGCGCCGGGAAGCAATGAAGGTTTGCGTTTGACTTGATTGACAGGTTGCTGGATCCTTGATCCAGAAATTGCAAATCCATGGCGTCGAAGCATCTGTATATTGCAATGGTCTCACGAATGGGTGGGAGCGGGGTACTTGCGACACACCATGGAATGGGTGGAGGACGGCAGGTTCTTTGAACACGGCAAAAACGCGGTGAGCGCAGGGCAGGTATCCAGCCACGCGGACGCTTAATCCGGTTACCTCACAGTAACCCAATTAACCATATTCCGTGTGTGCAAAGGATTAAAAGTGGGCGTTCCTACCTGGCCGGTCCGGCGCTGCGTTCTCCGCGTTTTTGTGGTGTTGGTTTGACAACAACCTATTGAATACAATGAAAAAACTGATTCTTGCTCTTGCTCTATGCCTGACGCTGGGCATCACACTCACCACCAACATGGTGTTGGCCGCAGACCCCATCAGGGTGCTTATTGTCACCGGCGGCCATGAATTCGAGCGTGATCCCTTCTTCGCAGCTTTTAAGAGCATGGAGGGCATCACCTGCGAAGAGGTGCAACATCCCAAATTCCATGAACGCCTCAAAGCAGAGGCAGCTCAGAAATATGATGTCATCCTGCTCTATGATCTGTGGCAGGATATTTCAGAGGAAGCAAAGGCGGACTTCGTCTCGCTGCTTAAATCCGGCAAGGGTCTGGTGGCCACCCATCACTGTATAGCCAGTTATCAAAAGTGGGATGAATACACCAAAATCATTGGCGGGAAATACCATCTGGAACCCTACAAAGTCAACGGCGTGGAAAAACCAGCCTCCACCTACAAACACGATGTAAACCTCAAGGTGCACGTTGTGGATTCCAACCATCCCATCACCAAGGGCATGAAGGATTTTGAAATCATGGAAGAAACCTATGGCAAGTTCACGGTTGAACCGGGTGTGCGTCCTCTATTGACCACAACGGAACCCACATGTGGACCGATCATTGGATGGGAACACAAATACGGAAATTCCAAGGTGGCCTACATCATGTTGGGACATGATGGTAAGGCCTTCCAAAACCCCAATTACCGCCAGGTCATTCGTCAAACGATCTTCTGGGCAGCCGGCAAATAAATTCTTAATTCATTGCCAACATCCCGGCCATGACGGTCCGGGATGTTTTGTTTTCAGGGCATCACTTCCTGGCGCTCGGCCAATTCAGCATCTGACAGGGAACGCTTTTGACCCAAAAGGCCGGCCTCGGCAGCCAGGATCGTGTCGAGCAAATCCCGGGCCTCCAGCAGTCTCGAAGCGGTGACATAGGATGCACCCGCCTCATAAAAGGCAGGCACTTCAGCCAGGGCATCCGCCGGTACAATGATTCTTGCCTCGGGATTAAGGGATCGCAATTGATTCAGAAGATGCAGGTTGTCGACTCCCTTAAGCACCATGTTGGGCAGGGTGCATATAATCAAGCGGGCGTTTGAAATGCCCGCATGGAGAAGTGTGTCGCGCTGGCTGATGTCACCATAGATGCAGGCGATGCCCCTGGTCTTCAACTCCGCATGAACCTGAGGGTTGAAATCGAGCACCACCAGACGTTCCAGCATTGCGGGTTTCTTGCGGCGCATCTCCTCCAGCAACGAACTGGCTGACCGAAAAAAGCCGAGGATAAAAATATCCGCCGGGTGGCTATGATCGATTCCCAACTGTTCCCCGGCATCGAGATCGCGGAAACCGAGCCGGGTCATGGCGGTGACCAGGCGGGGAGTCAGCCATTCTGATTTGATGATGGCATAGCTCGAAAGAACCGCCAGAATCACGAATGCATAGGACATGCACCCCGTGGTGGCGGTGGTGATATGTCCCGCGGACAAGCCCAGGGAAAGGATCACCAGTGAAAACTCGCTGATCTGGCCCAGATTAAGGCTCACCAGCACACCATTCCGATGCCCCTGGCGCAGGGACTCCATGATGGGTAAAACCGTTAAAAAACGGCTCAGAATCACAAAAATCGAGATCACCACGGCCCACCCCAACACGGAAAGCGAAGGCGCGGGAATCGCCATGCCCAGCCCGACGAAAAAGAGTGTCACGAAAAAATCCCGCAAACTGGTCACCTTGGCCGTGACATCAAGGGTATAGGGGAATGTGGAGATGGCAACCCCAGCAATCAGGGCCCCCATTTCACGAGACAGATCAAGCATGCTGGCCAGACCGGCCACGATAAAGCACCAGGCCAGCGCCCCCACCAAAACCAACTCGGGCAAGCGAGCCACGGTTTTGAATACGGGCGGGAGCACATATTTGCTGACCAGGAAAGCGACTGCCATAAGCAGCGCCACTTTCACCAGCGACAAGACCAGCGGCGCCAAGGATGGATTTGTAAGGTTGGGCTGGAGGGCCAGGAAAAGAATCGCAAACAGATCCTGAAGCACCAGGATGCCCAAAGTCAGGCGACCCGCCGAGGTGTCGAGTTCACGTTTATCGTACAGGATCTTGACGATGATGACCGTGCTGCTCATGGCCGCCGCCACCGCCAGATACAGCACCTCGAGTCCCTGAATACCGAGCCAGGACGCCACCGACTTAAAAAAGAGCCATCCAAGGCAAAAGCACCCCAGGATCTGCGTGGCGGCGGTAATGGTGATCATTTTGCCGGCACTGAGGATTTTCTTAAGATCAATCTCAAGTCCGATCATGAACAAGAGCAGAATCAGACCGATCTCAGAGATGGTCTCGATGGATTGCTTATGGATGATGCCCCACCCCATTGGACCCAGCGCATACCCAGCCACCAGGTAGGCCAGAACGAGAGGTTGCTTGAACAATTGTGACACGAGGGCCAGTAACCAGGCCCCGATAATGCAAATGGCGATGTTGTTGATCAGTGTATGATCCATGAAACCCTCGATCCTTTTTTTCAGGAAAACGTACATCCCGTACCACAGATATCCTATTTTGCATAGGACAACATATGTCAAAAAAAGAGGAAGGGAGGGTCTGGAAACCCACCTGAAAGATCATAACTGGGGTGTCAGCCCCCCTTCAATAAGAGGACATGCCTGGCAACCCGATTCACCACCCTGGATCGATGGGTTATTGTCCCGATGATGCCTTGGGATACCATGGAAGAATGCGAACTTCCGTGCCAGAAGCCTGCGACACCAGTTGCTTGAACTTTTGAAGGTCGCTTCCCCGGGAATGATAGGGATATACAATGGCGGGTTTAAAGGCATGGACTGCATTGGCCGCCTGGGTGATATCCATGGTATAGGGCAGGTTCATGCAGAGGAATGCAGCCTTGATCTGGGTCAGCGCCTTCATCTCAGGAATGTCCTCGGTATCACCACTTACGTAGATGCGGGAGCCTCCCATCGTGAGGAGGTAACCGTTCCCCCTGCCTTTGGGATGGTATTGCAGGCGTTCAGGCGTCGTGTTGTACATGGGCAGAGCCTCAATCGATATGCCAGCTACGTCTGTTTTTTCACCGTTGGCCAGTGTTGTTACCGTTTGCTTGTAAGTGCTGGGCAAAAGATCCACGACCGCCTTGGGGGCCAGGATGGGGGTCATCCCCTGAGGCGACAAGGTCTTCAAAGTGGCGGCATCAAAGTGGTCTGGGTGAATATCGGTATAAACGATCAGGGTGGGCTTGGGTAAATCCTTATACAGCGCGGCACCCCCCACGGGATCAAAGTAGATGGCCTGTTTCTCCCATGCCAGGACAAAGCTAGCATGGTTCACTGGATATACATCGATCTGCCCCTGTGCGGTGGGGATATGATCGGCAGGTGCTGGAGCTGCCACGGCCATAAGACACATCGACAGGAGGGTTCCCAGAAACACCCAACCGCCTATGATGGTTGATTTCATATGGAGTCAAAATGCCATGCCTCCCTAAAATCGCAAGGCGACACCCCCCAAACCTTGGGCGATGAATCCAAAAATCGACAGGCATCCTCTGGCTGCCGCCGCTAGGGTGTCACTGCCAGGCGTTCGTCATTTGCCTCGCGAATCATGAGCATGCCCTGTTCCTTATACGGCTTGAGCATGAAGTGAGTGGCTGTCGAAAGCACCCCTGGAATGGTCGCCAACTTTTCGGAAACAAACATGGCAACCTCCTGCAGACTGTGGCCTTCCACAATGACAAGCAAATCGTAAGCGCCGGACATCAAGTAACAGGAACGCACTTCACGGTATTTGGCAATGCGCTCGCCAAGACGGTTAAACCCACCTTCTCGCTCGGGAGTGATCTTGACCTCGATCACCGCCCGCACGATTTCGATTCCGAGCTTTTCCTCGTTCACAACCGTGCGATAGCCGAGGATGATCTGATCAGCCTCATAAGCCTTGATCTTGGCAATCACATCAGCTTCGGACAGATTTAAAAGCGCAGCCAGTTGCGCTGGCTTCAACGCGGCATTTTCCCGCAATAACTTGAGCAACTCGTCCATGCCCACCTTACCTACCATAAAAGCAACAATGGCGCACGAGGAAAGTGAAGCCATCCTTGGTACACCATTGTCTGATGCAAAAAGGCCTGTTCATTGATCCATCGGAAAGGTACCCAGCACTTGGGGAATGGCATCGATGTCATGCCAGCGGACTTCCAAACCGTTCGAGTTGGTCTGGAGGGTGAGGTTACCCGGGGAGGCTTCCAGTCGCAGTGGCTTTCCTGTAAATGCATTCACCAGAGGGGTTTGCGTTTGATTTATTGCTCCCCAGAGCCGTGCCGGCGTCATGGGCGCATTTCGGCGTTCAGTCGTCGATGTTGCCATCCAATCCTCCTCCAACATACGGGTTTCTCCTTGAATCATTTTATACTGATGCAAAGACCTCCATCCACCATGATTCAGAACCCGGACTTGAACCGGGTGCATTCCCGCCCACATGGAACCGGCAACGAGGAATGCCAAAAACCAGCAGGCAAAAAGCACCTCCTTGGAGCTGAACATTCGACAATGAGGCAACAGGAAAACCCACACCACCGACGCGAGCATTCCCAAGCCAACGAACCAATTCCAACCAGACACCGAGGCGGCTTTGTAACTGTAGTAAACGGGATATTGAGGTTGGAGTGTCCGCCAGGTAATCCAGGCATCGTCCTTCATCTGGCTTGGAGAAAGCCGGGCGGTCAATTTGGTCACTGCTTGTGCAGGCTCAATCCACCGGCGCACTTCCGGATTGCGAAAGCGCAGTTCCCCAGGATTAGGCATGAATGCAAATGACCTATCAGACTCATCTCCAATAGTACTCTTTCCCCAGACAGGCAGGCCGGCAAATTGAGTGGTAAAATGGGGTGCTTCGGCCTGAGCGGGGCCAAAGACATACAATTCGACAGTACAGACCTTGTTATCAACACCTGTCAGGCGCATGGGATATACAGCACGGTCGGTGGCAAACGCAAAAGAGAGCGGATGAGGCTGGTGATGCAATGAATTGCTGGTTTCATTCAATCGCATCGCAGCAAAAACCCAGTTGCTGCGCGCATATTGCTCAATCATGGGCAGCGCCTGGCTTGGCGTGTGGAACCCGTTGTCATTGAGCCAGGTGATCAACGCCTGGCCATCGGGACCTTTCAGCACAGCGGTGTCGTAAATACCGACAGCCTGCCGATTTAGAACATGCACGGATTCAGGGGCGAGGGATGGCCCAAAGCCCTTGCCCCTCGCCGTGGCAAGCGCTGGCAACATCATGCTCAACAAAAGGATAACCACAAAGATGAACAAGATGAATACCAGAAAGCCATGACGATCCGTTGAACGCTTGATAAAAACTCCTACAATCAGGATTGATCCAACAACGACGAAGCCGATCCATAGGTTGTCCACTTGATGAATAACCCGCGGTTGAAATGAGAAATCGAGGCGAGGAAAGAAATCGTTCGATATGGCCTCAATCACCGGTTCGGAGGGCAAGGGCACCACCCAGGCGAATTTTGTGCCCTCGCCCACAAAGGATGTCTCAATAACCAGACGTTCCCACCCGTTGGTATAATGAATCATGGCCCGCTGGTCTGGCACCTGTACCGAAGCCACCACAGCACGCTGGGCAAAAACCTTTCCATCAGCCCAACCCGGCAGAGGCCAGAGGATAACCATGCACGCCAGCAACCAACCGCTCAGAGGAAACCAATGATGCCTTGGGATCATGTTTCTCATAGCAATATCCTTCCAACATAAGTGGTTAAGGTTTTTATCATGCCATTCCTCAGTTGTTGCCCCGAACTGTCATGGTGTTTTTGTCACGGAAGAAACGGATGCCGATGCATGGTGCCACTTGCTGCGAGAAAGCGCCAACCCCGTCCCCGCGCCAAACAGGGCGAAACTGATGACCAGAGCAATCACTCCTGAGGGTAAGCCGGCGATCAAGGGATGGAGCCATGGCGTCCCCGCAAATATCAGGGAAGCAGAGGCCGAAACAGCCACGATCATTCGAGCACGCTCTGGAATCCACCATCGTACCACCCAATGCAACGTGATCATGGTCAGAGCCAGCGTAGCGATTGTCACTGAAGAACGGGGCACCGCCGCCATGGACCAGACCAGAGCATGGATGGGCCATGCCATGGCGACCATGGTTCGTACCATGGCAGCACCTTCATGTTCGCCATCGTTCCACCGGATGCTGTGCGCCAACAGGAACACCATGGCTGCTTCGATCCCCAGGCTCAATGACCAGGACAAATCATGCGCCCAGGCCTCCGTCACAGCGGTACTCAAGACAAGCGCGCTTATCGCTCCAAGGATGCCATATTTAGGATTATCTGAACGCAGGGCATGAAGCAGGACAAAAAACGTCATCCCCGCCAGCACAATTTTCGCCTCGATCTCGGGCGTTATCATGGCCGCATCAAACCGGCCTGAGAGCCCCCCTGCCAGGGCAGCCAGACTCAACAAGCCCATGTGGCGTGCAAAAATGCGGTCCTTTCCGAACCAGCTCAGGACGGCATACAACAATACATTGATTGTACCCATAATCGGATAGAGATAGGTTGAAGGTCCATACACAGCAGCCAGGCCCAACAGGGCTGGCATTAAAAGAACCATGCGGCGCACCAATTGTTGTGGCTGAGACCAAATGTCTGTCAGACGGTTGAGCACTGTCCAGGCCAGTACCCACACAGCAGGCAATAGATTGAACCAGCTCCATTTGACACCATAGACATAGCCGACCGCGGCCAGGTGGACCCCCGTTGCCCCAACCCACAATCCCAGATAAAGGAGAGGCAACCATGCATACTGGAGCGCTGTCCCCTGCTCTGCCCGCTTGTGCATACGGGGTATGAAATTGGGAAGCAACGCCAGGACAGGCAACCCGAGCAGCCATCCAGCGGATAAAATCCTAAAGAAATGGGGTTCGTCCGTTCGGGGATCACCCTCGCCATAGATCACACGGAAAAAAAGGGGCAGGGCTATGTGAATGGCAAGAAACATAAATGCCATGGCATAGAGCACGCCCGGATATCGCCAATCTCGAACTCCCAGACGCATGGTCATCATGCGGGATACGGCCAGCACCCCACCTGTGAGGCATAATGCCCAGACCATGACGGGTCCCAGGAATATGGCCTGACTGACCAGAATGAAAGGCACGAACAGAAACAGGTTCTCAAAGCCTGCCAGCAGGGAGGCATCGTACCAAATCGCGCGGCGCGACAAGAAAACCGCCGTCACCGCAAGCAGCATTTGGTAAAACTGCAAAGCCCCAAAATTGAAAACCAGCCTTTGCCCCTCGGTCCAGCTCATGTGCGAATCGGCTGACAACCTGGAAATCGACCATATCAGGAGCAATGCACTGATGATATAGGCGGGATTGCCCGCCAAAATGAACCGACCCAGTTTGAGCCAGTCGATGGGTTTGCCAGCCATCGTGGCCTGATCCGACACTTGAGGCGTCGTGCTTTCTTCTTCCGCCGTCATTGAATCACTCATGTGTTTAGTGAGGTTTGTCATAGATTCACCGGAGGTTGCGGACATTATTGGATTCCAACAAAGCAATGAATCGCTCCAGGGAGACTTGTTGGACTGAACCGTCTCCCAGAATGACGATTACGAGGCGATCTTGCTCAAACAGACTGAAGGCACGAATGGAATGGGGTTGAGTTACCGATCGGGATGAAAAGGCGCCAGGGAGGTAATAAATGATCTGACCCGCTTCCTTGTCTTCAAGGACACCCACCTGCAAATCGTTTGTGCCCAAGCGAATTGTTCGAATGACGGGATTGGTTTGGGCTCGATTCAATTCTTCCAACAGCACGCCATAGCTCGTCAATCCGTGATCCTTTGTCAGCATGACCTGGCGTTTTGGAGTATGGCCCCACCACAGTCCCAAGAGCACGGCCGCCACCAGGCAGGTAATAACAATCCATATTATTGTATAACTATTTGCTGATACGGTATTTATGGAATTATGCACCTGAACCATTCCTTCACCACCATGATTTGGATCCCTGCAACTGCCGTTAAGGCGTTGGGTGCGTTGGAGTAATATCTGAGCCTGGAGGTTGCGACGTTGTAGGGCTGCGCGGCTCTGGCCATCGGCCAAGGGGTTCCATTTATTGAGTTTCATAAACCACACATTCCTTTTTTATGGTTTCTTTTAATTTTATATACATCCATTTGCTATCATTTACAACTTTTATTTGCGTTTTTGTTTCTTTATTGTATTTTTAATTAGATTTATGGAAACAAACGATCAAAAGCCCAAATGGTATTCGATCAAGGAAGCCGCTGAGTATCTGGATGTTGGCGAACCGACGCTTTATCGCTGGATGAAGGAAAATCTGATCACCTTTCGCAAAGTCGGTGACTCAACCCGGTTTATCAAAGAAGACCTTGATGAGATGGTGAAAGTGGTTCCCAGCCATCGAGATGTGGAACGCGTGCGGGTGCTATGCCCATTCTGCCATCATGATGAAATGGTGGAGGGTCATGTGCAGGGCACAGGATTGGTATATTTCCGTCCTCAAAGGACAAAATTCTGGACCTTCCAAGACAGCAACGTGACCACCACCGCGCGCATGTGTACCCGATGCGGAGGCATTACGTGGTTTGGAGACACGGCCAAACTGGCTACTTTGCGGATGAACGAGGACAAGAACCATGCCGACAACGAAAAGGCTTCTCCGGACACAGAAACCGCCAAGGTGTCATGAGGACACCATCAGGGAGATGAGGAATGTCCTTGGATCGTACTCTTGAATGAACACTTGAGGTCGGGCCGGAGCCGACCTTAAGTGTTTCCCTGACGGGCAAGCCATTCGACGATGGCCTTGCCAAAATATGGCAGATCCGGCGGGATGCGACTGGACACAAGATTCCCATCAATCACCACAGGGGCGTCGGTCCATATAGCTCCGGCGTTTTCCAAATCGTCCTTGATGCCCAGAGACCCAGCAGCTTTTTTCCCTCGCACAATTTTAGCGGAAATGGGAATCCACCCCCCGTGGCAGATAAAGGCGATCAGTTTGTTTTCCTCGAACATTTCACGGGTTAGCGAAAGCACCTTGGGGTCACGGCGAAGGCTGTCGGGCATATACCCCCCCGGGATGACCAATCCGTCGAAATCCCTGCTTTCAGCTTCACTGAGGAGCATATCCGACTGGGCCGGGTAACCATGTTTGCCACGAAATGTTTTCAGGGCTGGACCGGCCAGTTTCACCGAATGTCCCGCCTCCTCGAGACGAAGTTTGGGATACCACAACTCCAGATCCTCGTAGCATTCCCCCACGAATATGAGCACCTTTTTCATCCTGATTAAAATTACCCGGAAACGGTCGTCGTGCAACCCGGTGGCCTGTTCATCATTCCATTCGCGTTTTGCACTTTTTTGGTTATGGTTAGCCTATGGAGTTGTACCTGATGAGGCATGGAAGGGCCGGCGAGCCCAATCCGAAGACGTTTGCTCACGATGCGGAGCGCCCTTTGACACCGGAGGGAATCCAAAAAACCAAGGCCGTGGCTGCTGGAATGGCCGTCTTAAAGCTCAAGGTCGATGCCATCGTATCGAGTCCCTTTACGCGCGCACGGCAGACAGCGGAAATCGCTGCCAAGGCACTGGGTCTCGAAGGCAACCTGCACTTGAGCGAACACCTGGCCGCCAATGGTGACCCACAGGCCTTAATCCAGGAACTCTTGCACAAATATCGCGGCAAAAAGGCACTGCTTTTGGTTGGCCATGAACCGTACTTAAGCCAATTTGCCGGACTGTTAACCTGCGGGGGACCGCATCTGGCCATTCTCTTGAAGAAGGCAGGTTTGATTCTCCTGAATGCCAATCCGCTCAAGCATGAATGCTGTGCCCAACTGGAGTGGCTCCTTCCCCCGAAAATCCTGATCCGTCTGGGCAAATCACAGCGCAATGGCAAACCATGCGGAGGATGTCAAAAAAGGACACGCCATGGCCATCCATAGGCGTGTCCCAGCGTAAGGATCTGGACTGATCATCGTTGCACGGCGCCTACTGTGTCATGAGGCGATAATATCGAACGGGCTCGTTGGTGTTGACAGGACTCTCAATGGAACTGCCGCCGGGCATGTTAAATACATTCTGGCAGTTTTCCCAATCCACCAGGTTGGTCGAGGTCTGCAACCAATAGTACCATCCCTCGTCTGCCTGGAGATTGAGTTTGATGCCACCCGACTCACGTTCAATCGAGCCCAGAGCCGGCTGCCCCGGCTTGCTGCCCTTGGGATGCACCGCCAAATAAAACTGGTTGGTGGCTGAACCGTATTTATTGGTCACAATGAGGTTCCATGGACCGGTGTTGGTGACATTTCCTGCAAGCAATAGAGCGGTCAATGTGGATGATCGCCTTACATATTGGTCACGTTGTAGGAGGTAGGTAAAGGGCTGGTTGCCGGTGGCGACAATATTGGATTCGAAATAAATGGTTGGGCCCGCCAGGGCCACCATATTCGTCGGGCCCTGGATAATAACCGGGGGCACACCACCAGGAATGAACGTCAATTCATCGACCCACGCACGAGCATCGTTCTTCAAGCCGGACATGGAATTGGTCGAGAACTCAAATTTATATATGACACTTGTTTCAGGCAGAACGATCGATGCTTTCCGCCATTCGGGAGAATCTCCGTATAAAGTCAACGTCGAAAAACGCAGGACAGCCTCGTTGGTCGGCGCCTCGATTTTATACCAAAATGAAAGGATGCCAGGACCTCTCACCGTCGTTGAAAGAGTGGGACGCTGTCTTATATCGTTGGTACGAATCAGCACTTCGGCCGCATCCATCCCATCGTGAGAAACCCGGGTTTGGCCATACCATAGCCCCCCCGAACCTGAATATTGGCCAGAGCCGACAATGAGTTTATTTCCCGTCCAATCCAGCGCATTTTCCAGGGTGGTGTCGGAGAGAGGCTGATAGGATACTTCATCGAGCCAAACACCGTCTTCCTGGGCATAAAAATAACTGGATGAAGGAACAACAATGCTCCATGACAGCAAATTGGTTTGCGGCGTAGAGATAAAGACTCTGGCCATTTGCCAGTCTTCACTGTTTGTCAGAGTCACAGTACTTGTGCTGGACATATAACTACAACTGAATTTGCACTGAATGGGGTAAGTACCACTTTTTACTTTCCACCAAAAGCTCAACCAACCCGGCCCTACTACAGTCGTATTTAGAGATGATCCGGAATAGTAACCCGTTCTGAGACGGACCAAGACAGCATGTGAACCATCGTGGGTATCTGCGTTCTGGCCGAGATAATCACAACCGTTTGTTCGAATCGTCCAGACCAGATTGGTGGCATTGAGACTCTCCAGCAATGGCATATTGATGCCAGCATTGAACACATAGTCCGACACTCCGAATTCGTTTTCCGCATGAAGCATGTACTCACCGCAGATCGCGGTTTGCATATTGGTCAGCTCCAGAAACAGCGCGTTGGCTCCCTCGATCGCGGCGCCATTGCGATACCATTGGCATCGTGCTGGCGCGAATGTTTTGGGCCAGGCGAACAAGGTTATGTTGCACCCGGCGTCCACAATGCGATAGGGCATTTTGATGTTCAACGACGGCGCGAAACCAACCCGATCCACCCGAACATCCGCCAGGTAGGCAGCCGAAGGAACTGCCCCATCGATGGCTGACGGCTGACATCTCCATTCAATGGCATGAGGCCCGACATCGAGTGGAATTTCGAACACATTCCAGTTGGTGCTCACAGGTATGTTGGCATATGAAGCGCCATCCACATAGACAGCCATTGCTGCGCCCCCCTGCTCCATCCGATAATGAAACGACAAACGGGCAGGACCACCTACGGTCGTATTGAGTATGGAGTTATTGGTCGTGATCATGGAACCGCATCTCAGGACTGGCTGTCCCTCCATGGTCATGTCATCGGGCGAAAACCATGGCGAATCGTTTCCCGTTTGCCAGACCAGATTGGACTCGCCCAGCGATTCACCAAGGGTCCTGGCATCGACCGCAACACGCATGCCGCTGATATTCGTCGAACTGTAATAATTACTGACCACCACCGAATAGGCCCCAGCATCATGAGCAGACGCCTGCTCAATCCTGTACGTTGGGTTGGTGGCGCCGGATATGGGTTGGCCATTCAAGAACCACTGGCAAAAGATGGGTTTGGTGCCGCTCCATGTCACCGCCTGTTGCATCATGGTCTGGGCGGCCAGGTGCTGATTGGATGGCGACACCAGTTGTGCCTTTACCGGTATTGCGCCAGAGTTAAACGTCACCTGATCCAAGCAGGCCGAAGGATGCAGGGCATTGTCGTAAAGATCCACAAGAACCCAGGTTAAAGTGTGCTTGCCCGAATCCAGGGTCTGGCTGAAGGACAGCCATTGGTTTGTCTGGCCGGCAGAACCATTGAGGGTCGTCATTAACGATCCATCAACCCAAAATTGGAAGCAACTATTGGTGGAACCGCTTAACCACCAGGAAAACGAAATGTTACCAGGATATTCCACCGTGGTACTTATCGATGAATTGGTAATGGATTCATTTAAAAAAGTCCGCGCCGCGCCAAAACCGTCAGAGGATGTCAAGGTCTGACCATACCAAAAGGCATTCGATGACACCTCCCACTCGAAGCCAGGAGCATCAAGGACATCCGATACAGGCAGTGGCTCAAGAAGGGCAGCCACAGAACTCACAACGGATCCCATCGCATTGGCCACACGAACCTGGTAATCGCCATAGCGAGATGCATCCATATTGGAAATGATCAGCGACGCATTGGTTTCGCCAGGCAGGTCCATTCCATTGAACTTCCATTGATACGACAAAGGCTCTGACCCACCCGCCAAACTGTTGAGATGTACTTCAGCGCCGTCGGTACAAGGCGTTTCATGGGGTTGCACCACCATATAAGGAGCACTGGATGTAACAACCAGGCTGAAATTGGTCGATATGCTCCCAAACTGATTACTGACAACAAGGGTATAATCCGCATTTTTTTGGAGATTGGTGAGCTGAAGCGTCACTGAACTATCCTGATTCGCAAACTTGAATGCTGGACTTTGGGTCTGGCTTAGGATGAGTTCTCCCTCACGATAGACACCATACCGAAGCGGTGGCGTTCCCAAAACCAGAGCCCGCATGTCAGCAGTAGTCCCAGCAGATAGACTGTTTGTGGGGATGATTACCGAACTCCATGCAGGAGCCACTGAACCGGGCGCATACACGACTCCATCAAGGTTAACAATATTGGGTTCAAACCATAAAAAAGTCGATGCCTCTGCCTGCCATGCAATCGTATGCCGGCCTTCTGGAATATGAAGCGCGTTCGGCATCCAACGCCAATATGCTGCATTATCCTGCCATGCTGTCATGAGCAACGTTCCATCCATAATACAATACACTTTTGTACGCAAAGACTGTGCGCTGGTCCAAAAGGAGAGAACCCCAGGTCCCTCGATCTCCGTAGTTAAGGGAACCGTTGATTGACCTTCACGAACCTCATAAGACAAGGCCGTCGTTCCATCGTGCACATTGGTACTCTGGACCTGCCATGATGGATGATTCCCGGCATCCAACACATTCATTGTGCTCCAAGGCAGGTTCGTGGCTTCCAGGGCCTCGCCAATGGAAGACAGATTCCCATTCATTGTGACCTCAAAACTGGGGCTCACAATGGACGTAAAGCCGTTGTCTGCACGAAGCTGGTACAAACCAGCATCGATTGCCTGCATATTGGTAATGGCCAGTACCGCGTTGGTGGCTCCAACCAATACCTGCCCGTCTTTGACCCACTGATAGGATGTTGGTGCAGGATATCCATTGACCGATGGGTCCAGCAGGACAGCACCGCCGGATACACCGGCAAGACTCGACGGATACGCCGGCACAACCAATGGAGTTACAATGCGGCCTTCAAAGGCTCCAATATCAGAAGCGGTACCCTCGGGACGCGGCTGACCGCGTTGATCCATGAATAGTGAATTCGATGCGGGAATGGCATCCACGGCAGGACTGCCTGCGTTCAACGCCATGGTCCATGTGGGGCCACCGTTATCGGTCAATGGCAGCAAACCAGGATTCACATTTATGCGGCTCGTCGGCTCTGTAAAGGCAGCACTGGCATCCGAACACAAATTAAACCCGCCATCGATGACTCCACCCACAATATTACTGCGAGCTTGGCTCGGAGGCAAAGGAATGGCAGATGGCATGACTGTACCTGCAACGATTGAACAAGACATGGACACATAACCGTTCGTGTTGAAAATCGTACCATCAACAATCCTACTTCCAACGATGAAGGAGACTGAATTACCTAGTCCAGAGGAACCACCAACAACGTGATTACTGGCTAATGTACAATGGGAAATCGACAACCCTCCATTATTATAAAAGCCTGCTCCCTTAGCACTCCCTCCAAATCCTCGGCTCCCCTTGTCATGAGTTAGGAAATCGCTACTATTGGTGCCCCCATCCCCCCCTGCTCCGCCACAAGCTTGATTTTGCGTAAATGTCGAATTAATGACCCTGGATTCCCCAGAATTGAACAAGCAAGCACCCAAGCCATCTCCCCCAGGTAATCCATCAGTATATTTTACTGGAAAATAAATCACCGGATATTGAACGGTCAAATCACCATCTCCACCACGCCCCCCGATCACCTTGTTGCCCAAAAATGTACTCGAAACAATAGCCAGTTCATGGGCATTAAAAACCGCACCACCACCCCCGTCGCCACCTATACCTCCAATGAGATGTAAACTCTCAGAACTATTCCCGCCATCCGCCCCAACGGCCTTATTTCCAGAAAATGTACAATTCGTAATCGAGAGTATTCCTGCATTATAAACCGCGCCACCCCATGAACTATAGGCTTTGTACGGCAGCACGCTTAGACCTGAACTCAGGTTGGCATTGTAACCCGGATCACCATATTCCCTTGGCAGCTTCAACGGGACCGCGGTGTTATTGGTAAAGACACATCGTGTTAATTCGACCGGTCCTCCATAGTTTGCAAGCCCTCCCCCCACATACGCCTGGCCATTGGCGACCGTGACATCCCGCAAGGCCAGCACACCACCGGCATCCACCCGGAAAACACGAGCGGCTTCGCTCCCGCTAATGGTTAAATTCGTGGCGCCAGGACCTTGAATGACAATGGGTTTATCAATGCGTAATTCCCCATGGGTCAATTGGATGACCCCCGTCGCAGTGACCTGAATGACATCGTTGGATTGAGATTCAGCAAGCACCTGCCGCAACGAACCTGCACCCTCATCGGCGGTATGCGTCACCCAATTGGTGCGCGTTTGCGCATTTAGAACAAAAGCCCCGGCATAAACCAATACCCCTAGAACCTTGAGAACACCTGAAAAGGTATTTACATGTGTCATAATTCTATTTTGTCAGACACATTCAACTCGATCAAACCAATTTTGATTTTTCCTTTGCGCTCAAGGTGTTGCAAATGATTTTGCTCAGATGTTTGGCCCACAAACCATCGCTCACCAGTATCGAATCCACACAACTTCCCAACTCAGTCCATCTGCAGGAGTGCCTCCCGATGCAACTTTGCGATTCGTGGGTGCTCTCGATCATGATACAGCACACCGCACAACGGTTCGGTCACAGAAAGGGGTCTTTTGCAGTTGACCCGGCGCAACGACCGATTAAATTAATTAGACTTAATATATTAAATACTTTTGCAGGGAAATCTTATTGCCAACTTTGCCCCATACAACACGTGATTTAATGCGTTGGCCCAACTGAATTTTGATCAAAAACAACCACTCTTGCATCAACGACCCCCATCAACCTGGATTGCGCATCATGAAACAGTCACATGGCAAGAACATGGCTTCAACCTGCCATGGCATAGTCTGGTATCTTAGGACCCTGCTGATCTTCGTGTGCACGTGGAGTCTGTGGACATCGGCAGCACCCATTACCAATGTCATATCCGATGCCGCCCGCCCCCTGCCATTAAGTGCAGTACGACTCACGGGGGGCCCGCTTAAACACGCCCAGGACCTTGACCGGGAGTACCTTCTCAAGCTGGAACCCGATCGCATGCTGGCCTTCTATCGGGAGCGGGCTGGTTTGAAACCCAAGGCAAAGGGTTATGGTGGCTGGGATGGCGGTGGCAAAAACCTGACGGGCCACATTCTGGGACACTACCTTTCAGCGGCGAGCCTCATGTGGGCCGCCACTGGCGATGCTCGCTTCAAGGAACGCGTCGATTATATCGTTGCCGATTTGAAGGAAGTTCAGGAGGCCAACGGTGATGGTTACCTGGGGGCTTTGGCGGATGGCAAGGAGCGCTTTGCCGAAATCGCACGCGGCGACATCCGTTCAGGTGGATTTGACCTTAATGGCCTCTGGTCACCCTTTTACGTCCTCCACAAAACCTATGCCGGCTTGAGGGATGCCTATCGTTTTACCGGCAATCGAACCGCTCTGGATCTGGAAGTCAAGTTTGCCGCATGGGCTGAGGGTATACTGTCGAAACTGGATGAGTCCCAGGTGCAACGCATGCTCAACACAGAATTCGGCGGGATGAACGAAATCCTCGCTGATCTGTATGCGGATACCGGCGACCGGCGATGGCTCGCCCTTTCCTATCGTTTTGAGCATCACGTGGTCCTGGACCCGCTCAAACGTCATCAGGACCTCCTGGGCGGTCTGCATGGAAACACCCAGGTGCCCAAGCTCATGGGATCCCTGGCTCGCTTCGCCTACACAGGCGATCCTGCCGATGGCTATGCCGCGAGTTTTTTCTGGGATCGTGTGGTCCAACACCATTCCTATGCCACCGGTGGGCATGGCAAGGATGAGTATTTTGGGCCAGCAGATCAATTGAACGACCGCGTGGATGGGCGGACAGCGGAGACCTGCAATGTCTATAACATGATCAAGATGGCGCGGAAACTCTATGCCTTGTGGCCTGATGCCCATTATGCGGAATTTCATGAGCGCGCCCTGTTCAATCACATTCTGGCCTCGATGGATCCCGAAGACGGGCGCACCTGTTATATGGTCCCCGTGGGCCGGGGTGTTACTCACGAATACCAGGATATGTTCGAAAGCTTCACCTGCTGTGTGGGTTCGGGCATGGAGAGCCACGCCTTGCATGGTGATGGCATTTACTATGAAGCTGGCGACCGGCTGTGGATTAACCTGTACGCGCCTTCAACCGCTGAATGGAGCTCTGCCGGTGTCCAATTATCCATGGAAACAACATTCCCTGACGGCGATGCTGCAACGCTCAAGTTGAGCATGGCGGCGCCAAAACAATTCACACTGGCCCTGCGGCGTCCTTCGTGGGCTGGCGAGGGTTTCATGGTTAAGGTAAACGGGGAGGTCACCAAATCATCGGACCGACCCGGTTCCTATGTGGAATTGGTTCGGACGTGGCGGAATGATGACACGGTGGAGTTGATTCTGCCGAAGTCATTGCATTTGGAACCCTTGCCCGATAATCCTCACCGCGCCGCAATACTGTGGGGACCATTGGTCCTGGCCGGTGATCTTGGACCAGAAGATGAATTCCAAGCCTGGAAACCAGGGGCTGTGCCCGTATTGGTCACCACTGACAGGCCTGTGTCAGAATGGCTTAAACCCATCGCAGGAAAGCCAGGCTGTTTTCACTCAGACGGTGTCGGGCGCGACCACGATGTCGATTTCATCCCATTTTATCGTCTGCATCGCCGCACCTATGCCGTGTACTGGGATGTCTTCACCCCCACCATGTGGGAACAAAAGTCTTCCGAATACGCCGCAGAGAGTGAGCGACAACGGAAATTGGCCCTTGCCACCGTCTGCTTCGTTCAACCAGGCGAGATGCAACCGGAGCGGGACTACCACCAGCAGGGCGAGGAAACGTGGCCCGACCGTGTGCTTGGACGCCCCTGTCGCCGGGGCAAACAGTGGTTCTCCTTTGATCTCAAAGTCGATCCCTTGCATCCCATGGCCCTGGTGGTCACATACTATAGCGATGAATGGCGCAAGCGCACCTTTGATCTCCAAGTAAATGGTCAACGAATTAGTCAGCAGGTGGTGGAAAAAGGAGGCACGCCACGTTTCTTTGACGTGGAATACCCCATCCCAGCCGCTCTGCTGAAAGACAAGACGAACGTCACAGTCCGTTTCCAGGCCACGGAAGGCAATGAGATCGCTGCCGTCTTTGGAATCCGCATGATTCGCGCGGACGCAGAACGCTGACCATGTCTCCTAGAGAGCTTTCTCTGTCATGCCAGAAACGGTGAAGCCCATCGGTGGTACGGCCTGTCCGGATGGCAATTGATAGGGTGCCGCCCCAAAATTGACCGTGATGGTGACACCATTGGCAAAAACCGTCCGCTGTACATTGCGGTCCTTGGTCAAAATCTGGTGATCGGTCATTTCCTGATAGCCGACCGCCCGAACATAGGGACACGTGTTCCGATAGCTTTGCACAAAACGATCCTTCTGCGACTGCCAAAGCTTGCGGTCGAACATGAACATGGGCGGCGTGCCATAGAGGAGGTTAAAGAGGTCTCGCTTTTCCCACAGGCTGGGCAGCTTGTTATTATAATCCCCCCAGTACCACTGTGCCACAACGCAATCGTGATAAACCAGTTCCCATAAGGGCAGACGGCAGGCATGGCCCAATTGAAACTTGGCCACCGGCTCAGGCACATCATTCCAAATGCGCTGCATGTCACGGCCCGCGTCGGGCACACGATAGGGCCCAAGGCTGAGCATGCCTTCGAAATAATGCAAAAAAGGCACGGCAGCATCGTGACCCGTCTCGGATCCGGTCACCAATTTCATCTCCCGTGACATGTAATCGAGCAGTTTCATTTTCCACACTCTGCTCTCGGTGCGCGTCATGGGATGATTGGTGTGGTAGCATTCGTTCCAGGGCGCGGCTGTGGTGGTGTCGATAAAACGGCACAGGTAGGGTTTGGAGGACAGCTCGGCTGGCACGCGCTGGCGGGCATAGTCCACCGCCTGCCGATCGCATAGAACACCGCAATGGAACCACTCGCCATTTTTCCCCTCAATGCCCCAGCCCCGCAGCCAATCACCGTCGGATTTGAGGATGATGTCTTTTGGCCATGCCGCCGTGGTCCAGTCCGAGTGTTTCCACTGCACCATGGAAAACTTCGCAGGATCCATCATGTCCTGGTAAATATCATACCGGCTCGTGAGGACCTTCATGTCATTCAAGGCCTTGAGAACATCCCCGGAACCACCCCGGCTCCACAGAATCCGCTCGATGCCCGCTGTCTGCATTTCACGTACCAGGGCCACCGGTTCCGCATCCCAGTTCCAAACATTCACCGCCCCAACCAGCAGATCCACGTTGGGATTTTCAGATCGCTTTTGCGCCAGGGTCTTGAACAAACCTGTCGCACGCGCATGTTCGCGATAACGCTTGGCAATGGCCACATGCCCACCCTGATCAAAAAACACATATCGCAATTTTCGCGTGTACCCAAATTGCCCCTTCTGTGGATCCCACTCAGGTGCGATGGCCAGGCGCCCCTCCTGTCGCACCAGGTGAATCGCTGCATCATCAGGTGTTTCGATGATGGCGCTGTACCCTTTCCGATCATCGGTCACGCCCCAAAAGGCCATGCAAATGCCATGGCCGCCATAGGCAATCAGCCGAAAGGTCTCAATCGACGGATCATCAACAGGATACGAAATGCCTTCATTCATCGGCACCACGAGCCGATCGCCGGATTCACTCCCAAAGGGATAGGGATATCGAAGTGCTTCATGGAGTTCACCATTACCGGTTACCGTGAAGGTGAATTCAGGTCGCTCCGCATCCAACTCGACTCCAATCGTGATGGCCATGGCCGACGGCACATGCATCAAATCCAACTGGATCCCCTGTCGCTCATGCTTTGCACCCACGACAACAACGTCCGAATCTGTCGGCTGTTGTCTCCAGCAACGGCCAGTTCGGTGGTCGAGCACCGTTAACGTTGCGTTACTAACGCATATACCAACTGTCAGAGTCTGATTGGTCAGGTATAATTCACCCGGCAGATTCCCTTTGTGCATGGCACTGACATTACCTGCCTTGGCTACGCGATAATCATCCATCCATACAGTGGATGGGCCATAACCAATCAATCGAGGCTGTATTTGCACCACGCCAGGCGGCACAACGAACCGCGATTGACACACTGCCCAATGCTCGCTCGCCCTGACAGAACGTCCCCCATATGACCAGCCCATATTGCGCCCCTGTGCATCCCAGGTTGAAACGCATACGGTGGCATTGCCCGTCCCCTGGAGCTTGAGCCAGGCCTCCATTTCATAGATATCACCCGGCAGGACATCGATCCGCCGTGAAGGTTCAAAGCTCCAATCATGTTCGCCTCGATGTTCAATCCGGACCGCGTTTGTGCCACCATGAACATCCTGATGATCCAGTGTCAATGTGCCTGCATTGGCATCTCGACACCACAAGGAGCGCCACTCCACCACCCCCGCCTCAAAGCCTCCATTCGCAAGCAGGTTGGCGGGATCGGGGGCCGCTCCGCTCACGAACAGGGAACAAAGCGCATACGCCCATAAAGTCAGTGAATGCATTAAACGCATAGAAAGGAATTGATACAATTTCAGCACCACATGCAAGCGGCTTTGCTCAACACATGCGGACACCCTGCGCACGCCTGGACAAATATGGACCGCCCTGATCAGGGCGTTAGCGGCTTATGGACTCCGATCCGAATATAACAACTCGAATGAACAGGCACTGAGAACGTCTGGGTGATCACACCACTGGTAACGGAGCTCACAATCCCCGCTCCTGCATCCATCCATTCGACTGGCGCAACCATGTTGCTCGCCCAATAGACCTGATATTGGCGATTGGGCTCACAGTGCCAGGTGAACGTCATCTGGCTGTTATTAGTCCCCTTGTTCCAACTCAGGATCTGCACCGAACTGTCTTGATTCACGGGATCCGTGCCCGCTCCATATTCAGCAACATCGGGAACCCCATCCCCATCCCTGTCACTGGTGGCGGTGGCGATGGTCAGGTTACCGAATTTTTCCAACTCCCACGCATCCGACATGCCATCACCATCGGAATCAATCCCTGGCTGGATCGAAGTGGTTGCCACACCCGCCACGGCATTACTGAGGCTGATCCAGCCGGCGTTGGCACTCCAAATCCAACCGCTTAATTGGCCCGTGAGGAGATTCACCTTCGGCCCCTCGAAAGCCGCACCTGCAGTGGTCTGGTTGGTAAAGACAAGCCAGCCGATGTTGGCGCCCCAGGCAAAGCCCTGGAGATTTCCATGTCCATCATGGTTGATGCCAAAGTCCTTCGCTGACAGATTGCCATAGCGAATTCCATTGGTTGGTGTCCCCTGCCCCAAGTTGATCCAGCCTACATTGGGCGAATATACAAAACCGGAACAGGTATACTCACCTATGACAGCGCCATGATCAATGTCACCCCGCCAATCCAGCCAGCCCATGTTGGCAGCATAGCCATAATGAGCATCCGTCCCAATCGTGGTCCCCGCCCACGTGGAACAGGACATGGCCATGAAGGATGCTACAACCACGAACCGATGCATGAGACACCCCATTGAATCATTGTGTTTCATGGTTTTGGTCGACAAGCCTTTCTCACAGTTTCACACAGCCTGCCATCAACCGAATGGCCTTATCTCATGGAGTCACTGTCCAATCGTCCATGGCCGTAGTCTCAGAAGGCACATGGGTCCATTCAATCTTCTGATAGGTCATCTCGACGGTCTCCAAGTTGGGAAAATCGGATGCCATGCGGGATATGCTCGCGTTAGTCAGGGTAATGCGGTAAATGTTGATGGGAAGACCACGACTGTTGGTCTGGTAGAAGTTGAGCACCACGCTGGTGAGGGTCTCATTGGAAACCAGGGCGCTGTAGAGCTGCGGGCTGGTGCGGTCGATGTACTTGAGCAATTTGATGGCTTTGTGCTGCCGTTTTCCAGTAGGCAAACCTGTCGTGGCATCGCGTGGGCTGACGATTTCGTGGGAAAAGCCCACGCAAACAATGGTACCCTCAAGACCTGAGATGGTGCTCTCGCCCTTGATCTGGCCTTGTTTCTGCCCCTTGACGCTCATATGAATCGCCCCCTGCTGGGCGGGGCCTACTATCGTGGGGAGGGTCAAAGGGTTGCTGGGTGTTAATTTGGTGATCTCACCATAAATCTGATCCAATGTTTTCATGGTCGGCGCGGGCGTACTTGTTGGCGTCAACGCCCCCTGAGCCCAGGTTTGGAGAGGCGCGACAACACAACACACCATGAGCAATAAACAATGCAATCGGTTGAATTTCATAAAACAGCGCAATCTGAATTTGGTTAACGGTCACATTGCCATTCCAGAACGAACCAACCTGTCTGAACGCACTGTGACACGGACACCCGCACTGCGTCAATCATCAGAATATCATGGAATTTAAATATTGCCCCTTTGCTGGCATGCGGTCCCTGTCCAGCAGGCAATTCAGAATATGCATCCCAACGCAAAAGCATGAATCGGCAGAAGATTAATGTGTGGAGGCCGACAAGGCCTGGCGGCACTGAACGATACGCTGTTGTAGTTTTACGGATTGATCCGAACGTCCACTGTTATACGCCAACTGGTGGGCTTTTTCCGCAGCAGACAACGCAGCGACATAGTCCTTTTTGCCATAGTAATCACGGCTGAGGAGATCGTAGTAATCCGGCAGTTTTGCGAGCGCTGGATTGGCTGCGACAGCCTTTTGATAGTATGGTCTGGACTCCTCATTCTTGCCCTGACAAACCAAGGCCATTGCCATGAGATAGTTCGCTTCTGTATGCGCAGGAGCCCGTTGGAGTAGCTCCAGTAAAACGGGGAGGCATTGCTGGGCATTTCCCATGCAGTATAACACCTTTGCGAGACTAAATCGCATGTCCACTGGATTGTACTGACTGTCAAAACCATTGGGGATCAGGCGCACAGCTTCCGACAGGTGCTTTACGGCATTGGTTCTGTCTTCCATTTCCCCCAAGGCCATTCCCAGATCATATTGGGCGAAGGGATTGCCCGGTTCCAGACGTACCGCCTCCTGGGTATGTGCCATTCCCTCCTGGGTTTCGTTTTTCACATTGAACAGCAGGAAACCAAGCCGCTGATGAGCCATGGCGTTATTCGGATTCATGGCAAGGGCCTCCCGGTATTTTTGGATGGCCAGATCCGCATCACCAGCGCGATAAAACTCATTGCCCGCACGCGTATAGGAATAATCGTCCAGAAATTGTTCCTGGATGTGGGCAATGGCAGTGCCGGTCAGGGGAACAAACTCGGGAATGTTGGCGGCTCTGCCTTCAGCCACCATGCGATCAAGCCAGATCGCGGGGCTGGCTTCGCCCTTTTCGTTGATGTGGGTCAAATACAGCTGCGTATAATCGGAATCAGCCTTGGAGGAAAACACCAGCCACCGTCCATCCGGCGACCAACTATGCCACGAGTTCATGCGCCCAAGGTTGCACTCCAGCCGCCGTGCCTGGCCACCTTCGGCAGGAATGATATAGAGCGCGCTGTCTGGCTGCAAAAGCATGTAGTTTCTGGCCTGACAAAAGATGATCCATTTCCCGTCAGGAGAATATTTTGGAAAATAATTACTTTTTCCATTCGCCGACGCCCCGCGTACCGGTTCTGGGGTTCCTCCCTTGCCTTCGTTAAAGGGAAGGCGATACAGATCGTAGCGGAATTCCTTGCCGTCTTTCAAAAACTCCTTGCATTCATTGGGATTTAAAACCACTGCCCCGATGGCCTTGACGTTTTTGAGCTCGTATGCCCGGTTGCGGGCAAACAAGACCCACTTGCCATCCGGACTCCACACAGGATTGCTCTGCACCATGGCTGGATCATCCGCGCCAGGCAGCGGGAAATACTCCTTACGTTCGCGATCATACACTGCAATGATGCCTTTGAGTGGAAAAAACAGCTGCGAAAAGGCAAGATCCGGCCGCGGCACAAATACCGAGCGATCCTTCACCGTGCTCAACACATACCGGCCATCCGGGGATATTTGGGACAAGAGTCCAAAGGTTTGCTCCCCATCCTCCTTGCGGTAATCATCCCAGGTAATGATATCGCTCGTGGCCAACTTCATGTCCCTGCCCGTGCGGCTGATGATGTACGACCCCTTGCTGTTGGCATAATCAACATCCATGGCCAGCAAACCGCCATCCCGGGAAAACGAATGACAGTTGCCACAGACAGGAAGGTTTTGCAGGACGATGGGAGGAGGTTCACAACCTTCGATCCCACCAAATCGCCACCGAATGCGACTGGGGTCTTTGACGGCCTGGATGAACGGCAGCACCACCTCGCGATAGAATAGAGGGGCCTCCACCTTCTCCCGGGTCACACCGAAAACCACCCGGTTTACGACCGCCAACCGGCCTGAGCGGTTGCGGTCATACCCCCCAATGAACAACTCGACCGACTCAACCGGCGCCAGGGAGGTAAGGCGTTGCCAATCCTCCTCCGGTATATGCCAGCGGGGCTGAACATGATGATAGAGCCAGCGAGCATGGGGCGTCTTCACCCCCACGATCCAACGATCCACCTCGGGCGTTTGGTTGTCCCAGACCACAATGGGAGCGCTCGCGTTGGCCGGGAACACCGCTCCTGTCTGGGGATGTTGAACTGACATGGCAACAGCGGTGCCGCCTTTTGTCAGGGCATTCCATTCGTCCCTTTCTCTCTTTAATTGGATGCCCCAAATGCCGGCTGCAACAACCAGCGCAACGACAATACACCACGGGATCCATTGATAAACACGGTGCATGTAGGTTGGTTTAGATGTACCAAACCACCAACATTCATGCAATTCTTTTTTAGCCCAATGATACCCATGAGGATTTCTTATTGTACTGGCAATTCAAGTCGGCAAAAACATGGGACGCCAGCGCATGGCATTGCCGTTGCACGCTCAATGGGGCATTGTATTCAGAAGCAGCTCGATGTATGGAAGATCGGCCGGAGAGGTGGCTTTGGGATTGGGGGCTTTGCATTCCACCAGCCGTACTGCCTGTCCAATGAGCTCGCAGGCAGCCGTATCGTCCGTGACCAGTAATCCCTGTTCGCGCACACGGCCAAGGGCATTCTTGATCACCTCCAAACGGAACGTCTGAGGAGTTTGGACCGCCCACAGCCGGGAACGGTCGGGCGTTCGATCCACACGGCACCCATCCATCGATTCCTTGATGGTGTCGGTCACCTTGCTGGCAGCCACCGCCGCACCGTATTCGCGGGCCACCTGGACCGAGGCCTCAATGACCTGCTGCGGGGTGCAAGGCCGGGCTCCATCCTGAATCGCCACGATCTGGCATTGCGGAGACACAGCCATCAAGCCATTCCAGACGGAGTCCTGCCGTTCCTTCCCGCCTTCAGCCAGGCGAAACGGCTTTTTGAAACCATGGCGCACCGCGAGCTCGCGAAAGGCATCGGCATGATCAGGCCGCACCACCAAAACAATCTCCCCAATGCAGGGGGTAAGATCATATCGCCGCCAGGTATGGGCAATGATGGGTTCTCCCGCCACAGTGAGAAACAATTTATCAACATGGACACCCATCCGGGTACCCTTCCCTGCCGCCACAATGACTGCCGAAACCATGATGTTGGATTTTGATTGTGATCCTTCAGAATCAAGACGCAGACGGTTGCACACCAGCATCCTGCCAGTCCAGCACACCCAGCTGCACCGTACGCCTCCCATTAAACTCATTGAGCCGGGCCTGGAAAGCCAGATCAAAACTCCCTTCGGGCTGTTTTAGTGCCGCCCCGCCCCACCAGACCGCTTCATGGGTGACATTCCCGTCTGTAATCCAGAGTTTCAGGTGCTGCTGTTCCTTGCCCATGCGCATGGAACGAACCATGTGGACGCCGCGTGCCATGAGCTGAACACACGGATTGCCCTGTCCTACAGGTTCAAGTAAGGCCAAGTCCTGGATTGTCTTCTCGTTGATGTCGCCAAGTACCACTTCGGCATCCAGACGCAAGGCAGGGCGTAATTGTTCCGGCTGGATCCTTTCTTGCGCGATATGATTCAGACGTTCCCGAAAGGCATCCACTTGGCTGGATTCAAGAGATACTCCAGCCGCCATGGCATGACCACCATGACGAAGCAGCAGGCCGTGACACTCCCTCAAGGCATCCGCCAGATCGAATCCTTCGATGCTCCGTCCAGAACCGCGCCATACCTCCCCATCCCCACCCAAAAGGATCGTCGGACGGTAGAATTGGCGCAGCACTCGCGACGCCACAATGCCCACGACACCGATGTGCCACTTCTCACTCCCTTCAACAATCACATAATCATGGTCGGCCTTGAAACGAGCTCGGACAGCCTCGATAACCTCGGTGGTGATCTGGCGTTCCAACTCCTGCCTGTCCCGATTGTTGGTCTCGAGCACACCGGCAAGCTGTTCAGCCTCGGATGCGCTTGAGGTGGTCAGAAGGCGCAGTGCTGCCTCGGCATCTTCAAGGCGTCCTGCGGCATTCAATCTGGGAGCCAGCTGAAAACCTACAGCATGAACATTCAAGGGGCGGCTGACTTGCGCCTTTTGCATCATGGCCTGCAAGCCAGGGCGCCGGGTCCTGCCAAGCCATTCAAGACCTGCAGTTACTAAAATGCGATTCTCACCAATCAAAGGCACAATGTCAGCCACCGTCCCAAGAGCCACCAGATCCAGCAGTGGTTTGAGATCATAGGCTGCACACCGTTGATCCCCCAACTGGCGGCCATGTTTGATGAGCGCATGAGCGGCTTTAAAGGCAATCCCTACCGAACACAATTCATGGTAAGGCCCAGCCATTCCGGGCTGATCCGCCGGCAACAAATGGGGATTGACGATGGCGTGTGCCTGAGGGGCTGGCGAGGATGGTTGGTGGTGGTCAAAAACCAGAACATCCACCCCCTTTTCCCCCAGCCAGGTGACCGCATCGATGGCCGTGCTTCCACAGTCCAAGGCCACCAACAGCGTCGCAGGTGTGCGTTCAAGACATTTTTCGACCGCCTCCCGGTTCAATCCATAACCATCATCCATGCGGTTGGGCAAATAATACTTAACTTGCCCCCCTAACTCGGCAAGGACAGCCATCAGAAGCGTCGTCGCGGTCACTCCATCGACATCGTAATCGCCAAAAAGAACAATCGATTCGCCCGTGCGAATGGCCTGCCAGAGCCGTTCCACGGCCCTGTCCATGTTCGGCAGACGGAAGGGATCCGATAATTCCTTGAGCCGTGGATGCAGATAAGACGCCGCCGTTGTTGCATCGGTCACGCCACGATTCAACAAACATTGTGCCAGGAGAGGGGCGACGCCCAGTTCTGCCGCAAGTCTGGATACGGCGGCAGCGTTGGCGGATGCAATGCGCCAGCGATAGTTCATGAAGCCAGATGGAGGAATCGGAGAATCGTCCCCCAATATTCGTTAAACATGGCGATTACGGTGCCTCCGATGAATAGAAAATACCCAAGGGCGCCCAGGCTGACCCCATAACCGAACCACACCAGAATGCCATCCTCCTCCATCATGCTCGCCGCCACCAAAATGATGGCATAGCAGGGCAACGTGTTGGTGAAGGGCAACGGCAGAGGCAACAGCAAAAGGAACGCCATGAGTGCAATCAGCGCGGCATTGGCCGTATGGGTCAACCGCCAGGTCATCCACACAGAACCACGCGGCCGGGCCCATTTCTCCACAAATTTCACGAACTTCAGGCTGGCGTGAAACCACTTGGAATGAGGGCACAGTGGGAAGGCCCGGGCGCCAACGCTTTTGGGCAGATGGGGGGGCAAATGCAGGGCCAGGCGCAGGGCCAGAATGAAAATGACGACACCCAATACACTGCTCACGGCCGGTAACGGAAGCGGGGTCACAAAAGGCAGACAAAGCAGGATGATGAGGAGATAAACGCCACGCCCCTCTGTCCTCTCAAGCATCTCATTGAGCGTTACCTCCCCTTGCCCATGATGATTGGCTGCGAACTGTTCAAGACTTTGCGAAAGTGGAGGATGGCGCATAATGCCCCTCTTACTTGCATTTCCCTTCACACCGCGCGGCGATGAGAGAGGCCACAATCGAAGTCAGAATGATCCCTGCCACCACCACAAGCGACCAGCTAGCCGGGATGTCTCCCCACCACTTGGCCAACACCATCTTTGATCCTATGAAGATCAGCACAACCGAAAGACCGATCTTGAGATACCTGAAGCATTCCAAAGCCCCTGCCAGGACGAAATAGAGCGACCGCAAGCCCAGAATCGCGAACACGTTCGAGGTGAAGACAATGAACGGCTTCTGTGTCACGGCGAAAATGGCTGGTATCGAATCAAGAGCGAACACAAGGTCCGTTGTTTCCACCATGACCAGCACCAGGACCATCGGCGTGAAAAGCAACTGGCCATTGACACTGGTCACAAACCGCTGGCCATCGAAATCCTGAGAGATGGGCAAGGCCGTTCGCGCCAATTTGACCAACGGATTCTTATCGGGATGCACGCCATCTTCCTTTGCATACAACATGCGTATGCCAGTGATGACCAGGAAGACACCAAAAACATAGAGCATCCAATGAAACCGTACAATAAGGGCTGTCCCCAGACCGATCATGATCCCCCGCATGACCAGCGCACCCAGAATGCCCCAAAACAACACCCGATGCTGGTAGAGGTTCGGTACGCGAAAGAATGAGAAAATCATGGCCATCACGAACACGTTGTCCATGGACAACGAGAGTTCAATGATGTACCCCGTGATGAATTCCAGCGACTCGTTGCGTCCGCGCTTGAACACAAGCGTCAGCGCAAACAGCATGGCCATCGTGAACCAGATGGCCGTCCACATCAGCGCCTCTCGGAACCGAATGACATGGGCGCGTTTATGAAACACGCCCAAGTCCAAGGCGAGAAAGAACACTATACAGGCAATAAAGCCGACCCAGTGCCGAAGCCCTATTTCTGTGTGTTCAAACATGAAGGAAACCTATGCCTTGTTGGGCACGGTCTCTTCCATGATGACTTGCGAGCTCAACATCGGCCGTTCGCCCTTGTGCCACCAGAGCACCAACGCACTGGCGATATAAATACTGGAGTATGTACCCGTTACAATGCCCACCAGGAAGGTGAAGGCAAAGTCGTTAATCACTCCACCACCAAAGAGATAGAGGGACATCGTCGCCAAAAACACCGTGCCCGACGTGATGATCGTACGGCTCAGGGTCTGGTTCAATGCCTTGTTCATCACCTCGGTAAAGGTCCCACGGATTCCCAGCTTAAGATCTTCACGAATACGATCGAAGATCACGATGGTGTCGTTGATGGAGAAGCCGATGATCGTCAGGATGGCAGCCACCATCGGTGCGCTCAACTGGCGCCCACTCAACGCAAACCATCCCATGGTCATGAGAATATCATGCACAATGGCGATGACAGCGCCCACTGCGAATGAAAACTCATACCGCATGGCCACGTAGATCAGGATGCCGAACATGGCCAGCAACATGGCCACAATGGCCGACTTGAGGATTTCCTGGCCCATGGTCGGTCCCACCTTGTCCATGGAGAGCCGTTCAAACTTGGACTCAGGGAATTGTTTGGCCAGGGAGTCCGCCACCTTGGTTCCCATGTCAAAAGGCACCGTGATGCGCAGGTTTTCCTTGCCGGTCGCCAGATCGCGCTGGTACTGGATGAGCGATTCACCTGCTCCAGCCTTGCTCACTGCTTCGCGCAACTTATCGACCTCGATTTTCTGCGTGAAACCCATCGTGAGGCTGTCGCCACCCGCAAAATCAACCCCCATCATGTCCTTGCCGCGGTAAAAGCCGTAGCACATGCCAATAATGATCAGCGACCAGGACACCGCAAACGCCGGCTTGGCAAACTTGATGAAGTCAATCTTGTTGCCCCGAACCAAATGCAGCATCGGCAGGTTCTTGATCATGTTCCGATCCAGCAGCCAATCAAACAGCAGGCGGGTCACCACCAAGGCCGTAAACATGCTGACCGTCACACCGACGGTAAGCGTCACACCGAAGCCCTTGACCGGACCGGTGCCCATGTAAATCAAAATCACTGACGAAATAATCGTGGTGAGGTTGGAGTCGAAGATGGTGCCAAAGGCCCGGCTGTAACCAGCAATAAGCGCACCCCGCATCGACTTGCCCGCGGCCAGTTCCTCGCGAATGCGCTCATAGATCAGCACGTTCGCATCCACCGCCATACCAATGGTTAACACAATACCCGCAATGCCTGGAATCGTCAGCGTGGTCCCCACGTAGCACATCACTCCCAAGAGGATGATAATGTTCAGAACCAGCGCCACGTTGGCGACAATGCCAGCAAAGAGATAATAAACGAGCATGAACACAGACACCGCCGCAACACCGATGAGCGACGATACGATACCGCTCTTGATCGAGTCCTTGCCCAGCGAGGGATCCACGCGGCGCTCCTCGACGATCTTTACAGGAGCCTCCAAGGGATTTTCCAGGACGTTGGCCAATTCAAACGCTTCCTGCACATCGAAATTGCCCGTGATCGTGCCGCTGCCGCCAGGAATGACGCCATTGATGCGGGGCGCGGAATAAAGCTCGCCATCGAGGACAATCGCCAATTGGAAGTACTTGTTGCCCTGGGGACTGAACTCGGTGGTGACCTCGGCGAACTTCTTGGCACCCTCATCATCGAGTGTGAAATGGATTTCCGGTTCGTTGGACACCGGGTGGCGAGCCACCGAGGCAAATTTCACGTTCTTACCCGTCAACCCGCGCTCAGGCTTGATTTTGACCAGGTAGGACATGGCGGGGCTGTTGGGATCGCTCTTTTTGGGCTTGAGCTTGAGCAACTCATAGCCGGGCGCCGGAATACCCTGCTGGACATATTCATCGCTATCAGGATGTACCATGCGGAATTCCAGGAAGGCCGCCTTTTCAATCTGTCGGCGGGCACTCTCATTTTCCGAATCCGACAAACCGGGCAGTGCAATGATGATGCGGTTTTCACCCGCAGGCTGGATGAGCGGTTCGGCTACGCCCAGCTTATCCACACGTTTGCGGAGCACTTCCACCGCCTGCAACAGCACCTGCTGTTTGTCCGTGCGGGTGGCAAACCGGGTGTCATCCATCGCCACAAGGAACTGGGTGCCTCCGCGCAAGTCCAGACCCAGCTTGATCTTGCCGGCCGCATCATGCTGCAACTTGTTCAAAACGGCGCGAGTCGGATCGGCCGCCTCCCCCACCTTGATCGACGGAAAATAACGCGTGATGTCGTTGGTCCCAATCGCCTCAACAAGGTTGCCATACTGGCGGCTGGGATTGGCCTTCTGCAACTCCGCCGCCTTGCTGACAATGGCGGTGAAGTTCGTGTCGGTCGCCACCGCACGCTTCTGGAAGAATTCGACAAGGTTCTGGTCTGAGGGCGGGTAGAGTTCCCGCATGGCCCAGGCCGTTAAAAACACCACCAACAACCACTTCCACTTATTGCTCTTATTCATGCAACGTTTATTAGTTGGATTGGGATTCGCTGGAAGCGCCGCGCTCGAGTATCTCGGCAACTGCGCTCTTCAGCACTTCCAGTTTGGCATCGGACGAACGAATGGACACACTCTTTTCCTTAACCCCAACAATCACACCCACGATTCCACCAGTGGTGACAACTTTGTCTCCCGGCTTGACCGATTTCATCATCTCCTGGAGTTCGCGTGTCTTTTTCTGTTGAGGACGGATCAGCACAAAATACATCACCACGCCGAAAAACAGCATGGTCAGAAGCATTTGCAACATTTGGCCGGTCGGATTTTGCGCAGTACCTGAAGGCTGCGACGGTGCCATGGCCAAAATAGACTGTAATCCACTCAAATTCATATCTTAATCAGTAAACAAGGCGTCAAACTTAGGCACACCCCTGAATTTGGCAAGCTTAAGGTGAAACATTTTTGCCATTTTGACTAAAATGTGCCATCATGTCGGCCAATGAATACCAGACATGAATGCTCCTGACAATCACCCTGATGCGTTGCCCTCCCCCTGCCTCCCTCGCCACATCCAGGATTTTACTCCTGTTCATTGGGCTGAACTCATTCGCGCCAAAGCCCTATTGGAATCACCCAGCCTCCCCATCCGGCTGTCCAACTTGATTGGATCTCCCATTGAAAAAGCCATTCAACTCATGCCAGCCCAATGGAATACAACCATCCAGAAAGCCACCCAGAAAGCCCTCACCACAGCCCTGACAATCGCTGTCCGCACCCTCGCCAGGAACACCTCTTCCTCTCAAGCCTCGGAAAGGCTTCACAAAATCCTGGTGGGGACCTCAGGTGCCATTGGTGGAGCGTTCGGATTGGCTTCATTGGCCGTTGAACTGCCCATCTCCACAACCCTCATGCTCCGAGCCATTGCAGACATCGCCCGCAGCGAACAACACGACTTGCATTGCGTGGATGTTCAATTGGCTTGCATGGAGGTATTTGCATTAGGAGGATCCACAGAGGCTGACGATGCCGCCGAAAACGCCTACTGGGCGGTCAGAGCAGCCCTTGCCA